>DAIDHN010000023.1 GCA_027459665.1 Chthonomonadaceae bacterium
CTTCTGGTAAAAGAGGATAGCACAAAATACCCTGTTCAGCATTGGCAGGCAGCCCTGCTGATGGCTGAAACAAAAATGGAATCTTTGAAACGTTCCTCATACGGCAGGCAATCTCAACCGCCTGAGCAGGTATAGAGCCGCAGTTTGCACCAATCATCACTGCGCCCCATGCCTGCAGAGCCTCTGCAGCGTCTTCTGGCGCCGCCCCGTCCTGCATGCTAACATGCTCATTGAAATGGCAGGTCACTGCTACAGGCGTGTCACAATATCTGTGTACTTTCTGCAAAGCAGCACGCGTTTGCTGCAGGGTTAGGCAGGTCTCAAGCAGCAGAATAAATCTGGTCTCTTTCAATTCTGAAAATTCCTCAGAGTTGAACCAGCAGTCCACCGCTTCAGGATACAGTGAGAAGAGTACTGCGCACCCCTCCTGGCTCTCAGAGGCGCAGTGAATGCAATGCTCCAGCCCAAGTTTTATTTCTCTCCCCCAATGTGATCCCGCAGGCATGCCAAATGTATTGGAAGTTAAAAACATGGCGCCGGCTGCCAAATACCTGCGGTGCATATCACACACCATCGATGGGAAAATACGATTGCACGCGGTAGAACTTTCTTTGTGAGATGTTTCTGCGGCAAGAAGGGAGCCAGACGCTCCATCTCCCAGATAGTGCAACCCTGAAAGCATGTTTCTGCAAAATTGATATGGGTCAATTAGCGTCATGCTGTTTTACGCTCCAATACGCAGCGTGCTGCCGCAACACAGGTCACTATGCCAGCCAGCTGCCTCAAATCATTGGTAACAGCTACCCACTCAAGGCTTTCTGATACCATTCTCTGCAATACCGCTTCCACTGTTAAGTTTTCATTCACAGATGGAGCAGCGGTCATCCAATCGGAACAGGAAGTGGTGAGATGCGATTCACACTCAACATCAACCTGCCCAGTAAGTAGATGGGCGCATATCAAACGAATTTGCTGCAGGTTTATACATCCAAGCAGCTGCTTATCCCTGTCTGTTACCGCGAGTGCCGACAAATGGTAAATATCCATCATATCCAGCACCTCCAGTAATTTCATATCGGGAGAGGCAGTAACAATGTGGGACTCCATCACTTCTTTAAGCGTCATGATAGAGTACAGAATAGCATATTTTCTCGCGAGATTTCTATCCCCCCTTGTCAAACTCTAGGTCAGTTTTCACTCAGCGAACTCTTCTCCTGCCAGTTTGCAGGCACCCGGTAAACGCCAATGTAAAACGATTTGCGCAGTATGTGATCAAAGGTGTGTATTCTGTATTGCCGCGACACAAGCAATGGATAATGCTTCACCCACCAGCGTTCTTTCCATCTGCCGTCAAGTATCAGAATGTATTCAGGTTTCCCGGCAAATTTCTTTACCGGATCATGGTAGTTGCAAAGCTTGTCTATCATATTCACTGCCTCAAAATGATTGTTCATGCACAAGCCGGGGGCCACTGCTCCCAGCAAAACCGAATTGGAAGGCAGGTTTTTTGCAAGCCACTTGTCAGCTTTCCACTGCTTCCATGTCAGATGTGTTATCCAATCCTGATACCAGTAAATATTTACCCCGCACCATAACACAATAGTAAATAGTACAAACTGTCTGGCATGCCGAATATTGCTCACTTTAAGTAGGTAATGAAACATGCAGCCTGCCAACCCCATAACAGCAGGGTAATACAAAACATAGTAACGGCTGGGAGCATAATCTACAAACGCGAAAAATAGCAGCATTATAATCAGCCAGCCTGTCAGGTATCCAGCAGAGGCGTCCAATTGCATACGCCGCCAATTTCGGCATGCTAGATAAATAAAGCCCAGTGCAAGTACAATCTCCACAGGCATATGCTTCAACAAATAGCCTGCTTCTCCGCGTTCCCAGCTAAACAGTGCATTGTAACCATTGTGCAAAAACACGCCGAGGCTGTGAGGCAGCAGCTGACTGCCAATGTAATATTTATCGACTCGTGCAAGTTCAGCGTGATGCGGCAGCCACCAGAGAATAAAATAGGGAACAAGTGCCGCTGCCAAACCAGCGAAATACACTAAAATACTCACTTGCTTTTCTTTTTTAGCATGGTGAGAGTTCATCCACAGCAAAACTGGCGGCACAGGCCAAATCAGCGCTCCCAATCCTCTCACGCCATATACAATACCCAAAATGAAGCCGCAGGCAAAAAGCCATTTAAGGCGGTTTAATTCATCTTTTTCTGCTCTCACCCATGCCCACCAAGCTGCCGTCAATATGAAAGCGCCGGGGGTATCCATCAAGCCCAGCCTGTTATACAGCAATATGCTGTGCCCAAGCCCTAAAAAAATAGTGGTTATCCAGGCAATCTCCCTGCTGGCAGTACGCTTCATAGCGTCATAAAAGAAAGGAAGTGTAAACAGACTGAATAGAATAGAGATAATGCGTGTCTGCACCACCCCTGCTCCATAAACCTTGAATACTGCAATTTGCAGATAGTTCAGCCAGGGCATGATCATTCTGTTGTCAAACCCATCAGTATGTTCCCTGCCAAACAGCACCACGTTGCGTGCATTGTGCATATAAAAGCCCTCATCGGTCAACAGTGCGCTCGACCATGTAAGCCGCGGATATGCATCGCTTCGCATGTGAATAAATCTCAGCACAATCATGAGTATGCAGGCGCATACAATCAGAATAGTACACATACGCGAGTACCTTGAATTCAATTTACTCTCTTCCTTCCAAAACGGTTGTATACATAACTTCCCGCGGTGACGCTCATCGACAGGCAGCTTATATATAAACCAAACAAAAACGTTATGGGGTGGTACATCAGCAAGATATGATGAAAGCCTTTGGATAAAAAACAACCTAAACAATTAATATCTGTCCGATAAAGTTTTATCCGGTGATTATTGTCAATGAGATGCCAGCCCGGATACGCCGACTGCGAAAGAACGAGAAAACCTGTGCCGCCGGAAACCGACAAGTTCAAGACTCGCTGGGTACTATACTCTTGCTGCTTGTCATCTAATATGTGAATCTTCCCTGGCAGCCGGTCTGAAGCTGACAGTTCATCTGTAAAGGTACTCGTAAACACAACTGCCTCCTTGTTGGTGTCAAAACCGGCAGATGTCATACTGGCAAGCGCACGCAAATCATTGGGAACATACTCTATACGTCTCACCCCCCAGGCCAACCCGGAATATGAACTTGCATGAGACACATTGAGCATTTTGAAATGCTTCTTATTTCTCAACAAAACGGGCTGCAGGCCTGGTTGTGAAATATGGTAAAGGCGTGGATAAAGCAGGTATTCCACCCCCATTACCCGAAGAAGAGAAGGCATTTCAGGGTCGTTGCGTATCAAAGCCTGTCTTACCATTCCATCCAGTACGGCAGCGCCAAGCAAAGGGACTGGCTCATACCCTGAGGCAGACCTGATTTGATACATCAGGTTGGTATTAGGGTCGAGCGTATCTTCTTCACCATGCAGCGCGCGCAATGAATAAGACCCATAATCTCTGTACCCCTCAGAGATAAACTGATCAGAATAATAGCTGTGTACCGGGGTATACACCCTGCTGTACGGGTGATGCTGCAGCAGTTGTGCAACGCTGGGAGTATGTGTTAAATGAGTTTGCGAGGTTGCAGGCAGCCAGTCCGGGCTGTACACCCACAACGGAACGATCAGTCCGGCAAAGAGTAACGACAGTGCAAGTATTTTATGTTGTTTCACTCGTAGCAGCCAGGCTTCAACACCATATGATGCAACAATTGCGAATGCCAATGTAGCTGGTATCAAATACCTGCCCGCATCATGAAAACGGGAAATGCCAGGTACGCAGTAGAAAGCAATATAATACAGCCCCCCCTTTACTCCAAAACTCATCCAGAAAAAAAAGAGTGAGAGCGCAGTCCATATTCTGGCATAAGGCGAAAACTGCCTGTTTATCCAAAGATACAACACGAAAATAATGGGCAGCCATCCCATAAAAAGAGCAGGTTCCCAGGCATTTCCCTGCCCCCAGTAATCTGCCATAACAGGGCTGCCCACATAATGGGGTATTAGCAGCGTAACTGCCTGGTACCAGCGAAGATGAAATCTGTTTGCCTGCAGCGGCGACAACGTTTGCCGAGAGCTGTTCAATGCCAATTCAATCACCGGCAGTAACTGCACAGCAGAAAGCCCAATGCCAAGCAGCAGTGATAACATCACTGCTTTCAATTTTCCCCCTCCCCTGCCGCTTCTATTCCAGTACCACATCCCATACGGAGCAAGTAAAAGAAAGCTGATATACGCAACCTGTGGGTGCGCAGCCAGCAGCATGAGGGTGATAGACAGGGCGAGCGTGAGAGCATTGGCAGGTGTGGGCAAATCCAGCACTTTTTCAAGCATTAGCAAAAGCAGTGGAATACAGGCGATCGAGCAAAACATGGGAGGGAACTGCATACGTCCCAAAACTGCACCGCCGCCCGTCCAGCAGATCGCGCCAGCAACTGCTGCCCAATCGTGTTGTACATGGCGTTTCAAGTAGCAGTACAAAAATACACCTGCGGTATACAGCATCAACCCGCTTTGTATAACCACCGCATTCCAGCTGGAAAAAAAAGGGAGAAGCCAAAAGCCAGGGAAAAACAGACCTATTTGCGGATTACCTGCATAGGGCTGCCCCATCAGCATATAAGGGTTCCACAGAGGCAGTCTGCCTCGTACCAGCAGAACACGGGCATAATGGTACATAGGGACAAAATAAAGCATAAGATCGCCCCAGTACAGTTTTTTTCCTGTAAACAGCGGAGCGATGATTCCTAGCTCAAACATTGCCAGCAGTGCAAAAGGAAGACAAGAGCGCAGTATTTTTTTTGACTTTGCTTTGCTGCTCAGGCTCATAAGGTCGGCAGGATCTACTTTCAATGGCAACAAGAGTCCCGGGAGTTTCGAAGTGCTTCCGATGAAGATAAGGTAAAATACCTCATATTAGAGTAATTGTGTACCACTTTTTTGTTTACTGCACAAGAAAGGTCTTCTTCAACATGAACGGCAGCAACAAGCCCCCGCAGGGAAATATCGCCCTCATCGGCGGCACAGGTTTTGAAAAACTGCCCCCAGACATATTTGCAGAAAAGCTCATTGTGCAAACTTCCTGTGGTGAAGTTGAACTGCTCTCTGTAAGCGATAACTATACAGAGCCGAACAGTCTTTACTTTCTATCTCGACATGGAGGCAGCCACCAGCTGGCACCGCACCAGGTGAATTACAGGGCCAACATTCTTGCCTTGAAACAATGTAATGTAACACACATTATCGCCTGTAATGCAGTTGGTTCGCTTCGCACAGACTGGAAACCGGGCGCTTTTGTACTGCTGTCAGACTTCATAGACTTCACACATCACCGTACTGCACTCCTTCATGATGAACAATGGAGTCACACCGATTTCAGCATCCCATACAGTCATCAGGTAAGAACTGCGCTCCACTCAGCGGCTCTTGAGATGGATGTATCTGTGCATATGAATGCAGTATATCTCTGTTGTGACGGCCCTCGCTTTGAAACTCCCTCAGAAGTTAAATTGTTTCGTGCATGGGGGGCAGACGTAGTAGGAATGACTGGTTTGCCAGAAGGAATTCTAGCCAAAGAAGCTGGCATTGAGTATGGAGCCATAGCGCTTGTAACAAATTTAGGGGCTGGTTTGGCAGAGGAGAGTATCAATCATGAGCAGGTTTCCCGAAAAATGGCTGAATACCTTCCCCTGCTGCAAAGTATGATGTTCCGGGCAGCAGCTCTTTTGTGCGTATCAAACTAATTTCTCCCCCACCCTTCGGGCAGTTTCTCATAAAAAGAAAGAGCTTCTTTCATTTTACCCTGCGCGGTAAAAAGCGCCTCGCATACCTCTCGTACTGCGCCATGCCCACCACAACACGCAGTGGTGTAGTGAACTCGTTTTCGTACTTCTGGCACCGCATTTGCAGGGGCGGCAGAGACACCTGCAAACTGTAGCGCCGCAATATCATTCCAGTCATCCCCCATATAAAGAACTTCAAAAGGGGGGATCCCTTCGGCTTCGCATAACTCCTTCAATACCAATACCTTGTCAGATACCTCCTGCACAATGTGTTTCACTCTTAATTCCCTGGCGCGCCGCACGCTCCCCTCATGGCTTCTGCCTGTAATCCAGGCAAGTGTAATCCCAAGTCTCGCTGCGGCTGCTATCCCCAGACCGTCCTGTACATGAAACCGCTTGTACTCATCGCCATTGTTTCCGTAGATAATGCTGCCGTCTGTCAGCACACCGTCTATATCCATGGCAAACATGCGAACTTGTTTCAAAAGAGAATGAAACTCAGTCATCTGGTATCCTCCAAGCCGTACAATGGAATAGGGTATATTTTAACCACACAATATTACTACACAATAAGGAGGATTACCGATGTCTTTTGCGGCGCCACCGGATATTACCTATTTAGGACACTCTACTTTCCTCATGCACACTTCAGATGGAATACGCATATTGCTTGATCCCTGGCTAAAAAACAATCCCTCCTGTCCTAGCCAGTATAAATCTGCAGAAATGCTGGGGAAAATAGACATTCTGCTCATCACACACATGCACAGCGATAATTTTAGCAAATCCTGAAGTGGTTATTTATTGTATCGCTGAAATTGCTGGTATCGCTGCTGAAATGGGTGCATCCAGTATTCAGCCAATGAATAAGGGCGGCACAGTAAGCACAGCCAGAATATCTGTCACCATGACTGAGGCAATTCACAGCAGTAGCTATCCCTCGCAGGTGAATGGTGAGGATGTTGTAGTTTACGGCGGTGAACCTGCAGGTTTCATACTAAAATTCAACAACGGCTTCACCCTCTATTGTGCTGGGGATACTGGTCTTTTTGGTGATATGGCGCTTCTCAAGCTGCTCTACCAACCTGATATGGCAATACTTCCCATAGGAGACAGATTTACCATGGGGCCGCTGCAGGCTGCCCACGCTGTAAAATTATTGGGGATAAACAGTGTGATTCCATGCCACTTCGCAACCTTTCCAATTCTTTCAGGCACTCCAGAGAGCTTTGAACAGGAACTGAAGAATGCTGAGCTTGGTCACGTGAAAGTTCATACCTTGATGCCAGGGCAGAAATTCTCTCTATGAAGAGGAATTTTGGCGTGTACAAAGTATGACTAAACCACTGCTTGTACTTGCCGGGCCAACAGCCGCTGGCAAAACAGAGCTTGCTGTTCTGGCTGCCGAAAGGTTGAATGGAGAAATTCTGAATGCAGATGCCTTTCAGGTATACAAAGGGATGGATATTGGAACGGCTAAACCAGAAGCTGAACTGCAGCAGCGAGTTCAATTTCATTTAATTGATCTGGTTGACCCAGATCAGCCCTACAATGCCTCTCTTTGGAAGAAGCAAGCCTTGAAAGCTCTTGATGACATACAAAAAAAACACAAAACGCCTGTTTTGTGTGGTGGAGCTGGGATGTATATTCGATCACTGCTCTACAACTGGTCGATGTCAACTACACCTCAGCAAAGCGAAGTTCGTAAACAATTAAAAGAGATCGCCAACACTCAGGGCAGCAGCATGCTTCATAAAATGCTGGAGAAGTCAGACCCTGAATCGGCGGCACGCATACACCCCAATGATCTGGTGAGATTAATCAGAGCGCTGGAGGTTTATCAAACCACTGGCATCACTCAAAGCCAGTATTTCGAGGAAGACAAACAACAAAAGCACACTGTCAATTCAGTGTTTTGGGGTTTGCATCATGAAAGAGAGGTGCTGTACCAAAGAATTGAACACAGATGTCTGCGCATGATTAATCAGGGGCTGGAAGAGGAAGTGAGAAACCTGTTGGCAAAAGGATACTCGCCTCAGTTAAATTCCATGTCTAGTGTAGGCTACAGGGAAATGTGCATGCATCTCAACAGACAGATAACAAAAGACGAAGCAGTTAAACTCATCATAACAAATACTAGGCGTTATGCCAAAAGACAGCTGACCTGGTTTAGGGCTGAACAAAAAATTTGCTGGCTAAACATGGCAGACTTTTCATCTGCAGAACATGCCGCTGATTATATTTCACAACAATACCAGGATACTATATCTCAGTGCACACATTGATGTGTGCCATTGCGCAATGCGCATTTGCCCTGATTATTTTTACAGGGAGGATACATCATGAATAAGCCACAACTCAACCTGCAGGATATTTTTCTGAACCAGGTGCGCAAGGAAAATATCGGAGTAACCATCTATCTGATTGGCGGCGTACAACTGAGAGGGATGGTACGAGGATTCGATGCCTTCACTATTCTTCTTGACTCGGTAGGCAAGCCAACTCAACTTGTCTACAAGCATGCAGTTTCTTCTATTGTACCTGCCAGACCGGTTTCAACCTTCAACCCGGAAATGCCAAGAGACAACACTTTTGACAGAGAAGTGAGAGAGCCAAGAGAAACAAGACCTGGACAGGTAAACGAACCCAATTAATTACATTGAAAGAGGCATGAGTTATGAGATTCACGAAAATGCATGGAATCGGCAACGATTTCATCGTTGTGAATGCACTT
Organism: Chthonomonadaceae bacterium; assembly: GCA_027459665.1. GTDB lineage: Bacteria > Armatimonadota > Chthonomonadetes > Chthonomonadales > Chthonomonadaceae > DAIDHN01. Next base: position 8,570 of record DAIDHN010000023.1, read on the forward strand.
GATGATACACCGGAGGAAAGCACTCTGCCAGAATTGAGCAGACGCATGAACGATAGAAAATTTGGCGTTGGCGGCGATGGCTTGATTCTTGTACTCCCTTCCAAAACCGCCGACTACAAAATGCGCATGTTCAACCCGGATGGCAGCGAGGCTGAAATGTGCGGCAATGGCATTCGCTGCTTTGCAAGGTACATTTACGATAGAACTCCAAGTATAGATCAGCAGCTAAAGGTGGAAACAAAAGCCGGCACAAAAAACTTGCGCATTCACCTGCGCGGAGGCGTGGTCGAATCGGTGAAAGTGGATATGGGCATGCCAGGTCTGCTTCGAGATGAAATACCTATGAAGGGTGAAGACAACAACAGGGTGATTGCAGAGGTAATAAAGGTCGATGGTAAACGAATGGAAATTACTGCCGTTTCTATGGGGAATCCTCATGTTGTAATATTTGAAGATCATTTAGAAAGCTTTCCGGTAGCAAAAATCGGTCCACTCATAGAAAACCACCGCCTCTTTCCAGAAAGAACCAATGTACATTTCGTTCATGTATGCAACAACAGCGAAATCATTGTACGCACCTGGGAAAGAGGTGCGGGAGAAACTCTTGCATGTGGAACCGGAGCCTGCGCCTGTGTGGTTGCTGGTGTATTAAACAATAAGACTGCCAGAAACGTTCTAGTGCATCTTCCGGGAGGCGATCTGCGAATTGAGTGGCTGGGTGATCAGAGAGTGGTAATGACTGGGCCGGCGGAGGAAGTGTTTGAGGGAGATTATAAACTCAAATGAACAGCCCTGTGTTTATTGCAACCTGGCCATTTGGCTTGGAAGCAGCAAGAGTAGGCTATCAGTGCCTGCAGCAAAATGAATCTTCGCTCGACGCCATTGAAAAAGCAGCCAATACCATAGAGTTAGACCGTACGGTAACGTCGGTGGGAGCAGGCGGTATGCCAAATGCGGAAGGCGTTCTTGAACTGGATGCGGCTATAATGGATGGTAAAACCCATAGCGCAGGCTCAGTCGCTGGTCTTATTGGTATCTCTCGCCCTATTTCAGTGGCACGAAAGATCATGGAAACTACTCCCCACGTAATGCTTGTTGGCAGCAATGCTTTGCGATTTGCACTGAAACACGGCTTTCAGGAAGAAGAACTGCGTACCGAAGAATCTATTCAAAGCTGGCTTAACTGGAAGAAAAAACATATTTCTCAAGCAGAAGTTGCCCACTTTGAAGACCTTGCTACACCCCAAAACCATGACACCATTGGCCTGTGCGCACTGGATGCCTCTGGTACTCTTTCGGCAGGCTGTACCACCAGCGGGCTGGCCTGGAAGCTGCCAGGCAGAGTCGGCGACTCGCCCCTCATTGGTTCTGGGTTGTATGTAGACAACGAAGTAGGTGCGGCGGCGGCAACTGGCGATGGTGATGAAATGATGAAGGTTACCATCTCTTCCAGAGTAGTAGCTCTCATGGCGGCAGGTGCATCTCCACAAGCGGCATGTGAAACAGCCCTGCGCTACCTGCTGCGCAAGCGGCCGGCCTCTCAGCATAAGTACGGGGCAGCGGTAATTGCACTGAATACGCAAGGAGAAACTGCCGGGGCCGCTACTCTTTCAGGCTTCTCACAAAACCACCTCTGGCAGTGGGCTGTCGCCAGCAGGCAGCATCCTGGCGGCCGCCTGCTGGAAGGCCCCTACATTACTCCCGACAGTTCTATTACCTCACTTCTTGATAAAGCATGAAACATGTCCTGGTTGGCACAGCAGGGCATGTTGATCATGGCAAGACAACGCTCATCCATGCGCTCACCGGCACTGATACCGACAGGCTGCAGGAAGAAAAAGAAAGAGGCATGTCGATTGACCTCGGCTTTGCCTGTCTGACGCTGCCGGATGGGAACCGTGTGAGTGTCGTCGATGTACCTGGGCACGAAAAGTTTTTGAAGAATATGCTGGCTGGTGCTGGCGGAGTAGACGTGGCTTTGCTGGTGGTTGCGGCAGATGAAGGTATGATGCCGCAAACTTGGGAGCATTTGAATATACTGAAGCTTCTGCAAGTGAAAAGAGGAGTGGTCGCTATTACCCGGGCCGATCTTGCAGACAAGGAAACACTGGCCGTGTGCAGGCAAAATTTAGTGCAGCAGCTGGCAGGTTCTTTTCTGGAAAAAGCCCCGGTTGTAGTGGTCTCTGCTGTTACAGGAAGAGGCTTGAATGCATTGAAACATGCCATCATGACAGAAGTGAGTAAAACCACCGCACGTGCTGCACAAACTCCTTTTCGCATGTATATAGACAGAGTATTTGTACGCAGCGGATATGGAACCGTAGTCACTGGCACACTGGTTTCAGGTACACTGCACAAAGGTGACAAGGCACAGCTTGTCCCTTCCAGTATGGCAGTAAAAGTAAGATACCTGCAAATTCATGGCCAGCAGGTGCCCTTTGCAGAGGCTGGCAATAGAGTTGCTGTAAATATTGCAGGTGAAAGCCTTGAGACAATACGACGCGGTGAACAGCTTGCCCTGCCGGGCGCTGTGTCAGTTACCGCAAGGGCGGATGTCTGCATCACTCTGCTTCCCGATACAAAAGTAAATCACAACCAGCGCTTAAGAATGTACATTGGTTCTGCTGAAGTGATCGGCAGGATGCATCTGCTCGAAAAAAATATCGACCAGGCAGATGGCGTGCTGTGCCAGTTCATTGCAGATAAAGAATTTGCCTGCCAGAAAGGAGACAAGGTGGTTTTTCGTTCATTAAGTCCCCTTCACACCCTTGCTGGCGGCATTGTACTTGACCCAATGCCAAAGCCGCACAAAAAGGGAGAGGACAGCGTACTCGCATTCCTAAAAGGGCTGATGGCAAATGACACGGTTTCTGTATTCAATGAACAACTCAAAGCCAGACTATTTATAGAGGCAGATGCAGTGCATCTGCTGCTTAAATGCAGCGCAGAAGAAGCCGACAGTATTCTGCAGTCTATGATCGAAAAAGAAGAGGTAGCGCTGCTCGATAACACAATAGTTATTCACACTGCACAAATACAGAATCTCATCAATAGGGTTGTGAGTATCCTTGATGACTATCACCATAGATTTCCACTCCGGCAGGGTATCCCCAGAGATGAATTGAAAACATTGTTGCAGCTAAAAGCAACTGGCAGACAAACACAGTCGATACTGCAGTACCTGCGCAGCCGCCAAATAGTAGAGTTGGACGGGTTATTTGTTCGTCTTCCAGATTTCAGGGTGTCTCTTTCTGAAACACAGCAGGCACAAATAGCTGCCGTAGCAGATTATTATACTTCTTGCGGGGTCAACATACCAGAAATCAGTATTGTGAGCCGAGAACTGAAAATGCCGCCAGATACTCTTTTCGCACTCATCAAGGCAGGTGTGCAGCTGGGTAAATTCATCTCTGTTTCAGATGGGTGTTATTATTCTGCAGAAACCTTTCAAACTCTGCAGAAAACTGTAGAAGCCTACAGTTTGAAAAAGGGAGGAATTACAGTAGCTGAATTGAGAGATGAGCTGCATACAAACAGAAAAATGGCGCTGATTGCGCTGGAGTTTCTTGATTCCAAACGGATAACTGTAAGGCAGGAGAACTGCCATGTATTCATACAAAACAACAGAACACTGCAATGAGAGTTCATATCAATATTCAAAAAGAGGGCTTGACCATAGACAGAAGTTTCACAGCAGATGATGCTGAGGGAATAGTACAGCAGCTGCAGGATGACATTGCTGTACAAATTGGGCCGCCTCTATCAATGCTCATACGCTCACTGCCCGCAACAGTCTTTGTGAAAGAAATTGTTGCACAGATCAATCTTGGTAAAAGAACTGGGTTTCCCCTGCCCAACTCATGTGACGATTTTTTAGATTTGGTAGTTGAACAGGGGTATGCTGCCTACATTCCAGATGAGTGATTAAAATCGCTCAGTACAGCGTGTTCGTGCGCTGCAACCAAAAGTTTCAGTGCCTCTTTCAGAGTACTATTTGCGGGCTGGCGCTTTAGAGCGTTGCGCAAATCGTGTATTCCTGCAGCAATATCAAACGGGGCAGCGGTAGATGCCGCCTCTGAATAAATCTGCCTCGACTGCCCCCAATTACCCTGTACTGCATAAAAAAGCCCAAGATTGAACTTCACATAAGAAAGTGTTTTGTTGAATGACAATGCCTTATAGCTCGATTGAAAGGCACTTTTCAAATCTCCCGCTTCATATTGTGACCAACCCAGATTTCCCCAGGTAATAGCATCTTTCGGCTTGGTCTGCAGCAGCTTCTGATACTGTGCAATGGCAGCTGCATGTTCTCCTTTCTGGTCATTGATTTGCGCGAGTGCAGAGAGTGTGTTGGCTGTATTCTGTACACTCGTTGGCAAACTCTGCAAAACAAGCATGGCTTTGCTGTATTGCTTCGCATTTGAGTATGCAGTAGCCTCATCGGTTACTATCTGGTACCTAATCTGGGTGGCAGCTGCACTGGCAGCAGTGGGAAGCTGATCAAGCAGGTTCAGAGCAGCACTATATTCATTCAACGCTTTTTCGTTTTCATTCAGTTGTGTAAAAGCATCGCCCAGCGCCATATGCCCCACTATATTCGCTTGGTCTAGGCCAATACTGTTTTGAAAGTACCTTGCAGCTTCGTCATAATGGTCTGTCTGCATGGCAAACTGGCCGGCATCCATCTGCATTTGGGCATTATCCGGGGAAAGTACAATGGCTTTCTTTTCAGCTGCAAGAGCTCCGCTGTAATTGTTCAACCCATTTTGAGCAGCAGCTAGCACTTCGTACGCCCTGGCAGAGTTTTCGTTCAGGGCTGCTGCACTTTGTGCTGCATCGGCGCTCATCTTGTAATTACCGGTTTGCAGTGAAACAGCTGCCAAAGTGATCTGAGCCTCAAAACTGTAAGGATACAATGCTGCAGCATTCTGAAAAACCTGCAATGCCTGTGCAGTCTGCTTTTTTTGCAGCAAGGCAATTCCCTTCTGCATCAGCTCTGGCAGGGGGATAAGTTGCGGCGAGCCAATCGGCACATCTGCATGCCCCGGCACTAAAGACTTTGGCACTCCACTCTGTGCATTCGCCTGAGACCTACCCCACATGAAAACAAGGCCCAGTACAGCGAAACTAACAGTAACTATTTTTCTCCAATTCATGCTAGAACTCCATTTTACGCATTCTGAAGGAATATAGACAATATTGACGTATAAATGAGATAGGAAGTTTCTTCCATGTTTCTCACCAGTTCTTACAGATAAAGAATGGAAAATATGAGCATACCACATCACACGCGTGCCTCCGTTATACCAGAACCCCATTCCCATCCGGTTATTCAAACCTACCCCATTCCGCAGCTGGCTCCCGGAGAGGCTCTCCTGCGTGTCGTTGCCTCTGAAGTTTGCGGCACCGATGTACACCTCAAGGAGGGCAGGCTGAGCGGTGTGCCATTCCCGCTCATACCCGGTCATGTAAGCGTTGGTGAAATTGTAGCTGTCTCCTCCCCTCTCTACTCTCCAGAAGGCACTGCTATTCTGCCAGGTATGCAGGTTGCTTTCCTCGATGTATTTGATACATGCCACCACTGTCTCTACTGTACCGTTTGGAAGACATCAACAAGATGCCCTCACAGAAAGGTATATGGCATAACGGTAGGAGCAAACGAAACTCCAGGCTTGGGCGGAGGCTGGTCAGAGTACATGATACTTCGGGCAGGTACTCTTATTCTCCCGCTCGCCCCTAAAGTTACACCGGATATTTGGATAGGAGCCGGCTGCGGACTGCCAACCGCCATGCATGCAATAGAACTTGCATCTATACGCATAGGAGACCGAGTGCTGATACAGGGCAGCGGCCCGGTTGGATTATCGGCATGCGCTCTTGCTCTGCTTAGTGGCGCAGGCTGGGTAGGTGTTATTGGGGCGCCTGCCGAGAGGCTTGCCGAAGCACAGAGAATGGGAGCCGATTTCACCATCGATGTTACGGCCACAACCCCGCAGGAACGCAGGGAAAGGCTTTACGAGGCTCTGAATGGTTACGGACCAGACATTGTGATAGAAGCCAGTGGCAGCACTGCAGCTATACAGGAAGGATGTGAACTCATTAGGGACTGCGGCAGATACGTTGTAGTTGGTCAATATACCGACAACGGCAGCATCTCACTCAACCCTCACCTGCACATCAACAAAAAGCACCTGTCTATTCAAGGCTGCTGGGGCTGCGATTTTTCACATGTATTCAGAGCCATGCAAACCCTAGACAGATTCAACGAGAGAATACGTTGGGATAAGTTTATTTCCCACAGATATTCTCTTGAAGAAACCGGTCAGGCGCTGATTGATGTAGAGCAGAGGAGTGTTGTAAAGGCTGTGATCATTCCTTAGCAGATCAATGCACTGAAAAACAGTACACGGTGCGCTGCCTGTAAACCCTGCCTGGCGTAAGTATGGTATTTGGAAAGTGAGGGTGATGCACCGAGTCAGGGAAATGCTGTGCCTCCAGGCAAAACCCCGAATGCTTATGGTATACCTGCCCCTGTTTGCCGGTGTGGCTGCCATCCAGAAAGTTTCCAGTGTAAAACTGAAAGCCAGGTTCGGTGGTGCGCATTTCCATTACTCTTCCACTGGCGGCATGATACACCCTGGCTGCAAGTTTTATCCCGCTGCCATATCCTCGTACCAGAAAGTTATGGTCGTAGCCCCCCGGAACATCATGTATACGCTCGCCTATTTTCATAGCCGTACGAAAATCCATAGGACTATCGGCAACAGAGCACACTTCTCCGGTTGGTATCAGGGTGGAATCTGATGGAGTGTATGAGTCTGATGAGAACGTAATATCATGCCCCAGTATATCGCCGCTGCCAGCCAGGTTAAAATAGGCATGATTGGTTAGATTCACAGGGGTTGGCCGGTTCGCTTCTGCACTGTAACTGATGTGCAGGCAGTTTGCATCTGTCAGAGTGTACACCACTCTAACATCCATATCACCCGGATACCCTTCTTCACCATCTGGACTAAGGTATGAAAATTGTACGGCGACGCCCTTCACCCTCTGAACTTTGCGGCTCCTCCACAGGGCTTTGTCAAACCCGCTCATGCCACCATGCAAATGATTTGGGCCATTATTAACTGCCAACACAAAATGGTCTCCTGCAAGAGTAAAATGCCCCCCTGCAATTCGATTGGCCACTCTGCCAATGACTGCTCCCATATAAGGCTGGCCGGTCAAGTAGCCTTCCAGTGTGTCGAACCCCAACAGAACGTCCCGGTACACCCCATTTCTGTCGGGAGCTGTCAAACTGATCAGTGTAGCGCCATAATTCATAATGCGCGCCTGCATCCCATTTCTATTCGTGAGGGTATATACATACACCTCTCTGCCATCTGGCAAACCGCCGAAACGAGCGCGTTCTACAGTGTTTACCGACATAGCACCCCCTTTGTATCCCTATGAATAGTTTAGTGACGCAGCAAGCCATTGTTCTGCTTGTTCCAGTGAAATACCTCTTCTGGATGCATAATCCGCAACCTGATCTTTATTCAGCTTGCCAACCGGAAAATACCGCGCTGCCGGATGTGCAAAGTAAAAACCGCACACCGAGCTGCCCGGTATCATGGCGAAATTTTCGGTGAGGCATATCCCTGCATTTTTCTCTACTCCCAATAACTCAAACATCTCTAGTTTTTCGCTGTGGTCTGGGCAGGCAGGATACCCCGGTGCAGGTCGTATACCACGGTACTTCTCCCGTATCAGGTCTTGCGGGGTAAGGTTCTCGTCTCTCCCATAACCCCATACTTTTCTTACCTCGCGATGCAAAGCCTCGGCATATGCTTCAGCCAGTCTGTCGGCAAGCGCCTCCAGTAAAATGGCGCTGTAATCATCCAGATCAGCATAAAAGCGCTGTAGCGCACTGCTCAGACCATGCCCGCTGGTTACTGCAAACATGCCGATCCAGTCTGTAAGGCCAGATTCCAAAGGTGCTATAAAATCTGCCAGCGAGTAATTGTACTGACCTTCTGATTTTTCCTTTTGCTGACGCAAAAAGTGAAAGCGCCTAAGTTCTCTCTGCCGGGATGTATCCGCATAGAGTATTACATCCTCGCCTGCCGAATTGGCGGGATATAAACCGTACACTCCCGCAGGCTGCAGTATATTCTCTTCAATTACCTTGTCAAGCAACTGCTGAGCATCCTCAAAAACCTTTGAGGCGCTTTCACCCACCACAGGGTCTTCCAAAATTGCAGGAAAGCGGCCATGCAAATCCCATACATGAAAAAAAGGCGTCCAGTCTATATAGTCTCTGAGCATTTTCAAATCAGCATGGTGCTCAACAGGTATGCCATACTGGTCGGGGCAGGCAATATCTTCTGCTTTCCATTCAATAGGATATTTGCGTCGTCTTGCTTCCTCAATACTCAGCATGGCTGTTTCACGATTGCGGCGCGAGTAAATATCTCTTTGTTCTTCCTGTTCCTTTTTAACTGCTTCTATAAAAGAGGCATGTTCTGCGCTTAGCAAATTGCTCACCACCCCCACTGCACGCGAGGCATCGAGAACATGAACCACTGGCCCCGAGTAACAGGGAGCTATTTTGATGGCTGTATGCGCCCGGCTGGTCGTAGCGCCTCCAATGAGAAGGGGAACCTGAAATCCCTCGCGCTCCATCTCTTTCGCTACATGGCTCATTTCATCCAGTGAAGGGGTGATCAGGCCGCTCAAACCTATTACATCCACCCCGTTCTCTCTGGCAGCACGCAGAATTTTCTCAGCAGAAACCATTACCCCCAGATCTATGATTTCATAATTGTTGCACGACAGCACAACCCCAACAATGTTTTTGCCTATATCATGCACATCGCCTTTTACTGTGGCCAGCAGTATCTTGCCGGCAGCAGACTGCCCGCCTGCTTTTTCCTGCTCCATATATGGAAGCAATACTGCCACTGCTTTTTTCATTACTCTGGCGCTTTTTACTACCTGTGGCAGAAACATCTTGCCCATACCAAACAAGTCTCCCACCACATTCATGCCATCCATCAATGGGCCTTCTATCACCTGAAGCGGCCGGTCATATTTTTGCCGTGCTTCTTCTGTATCGGCCTCTATGTAATCGGTGATGCCCTGCACCAATGCATGCCGCAGTCTCTCCTCAACGCTAGCCTGGCGCCATTCATTGTTTTTCGCCAGTTGCACCCCCTTCTGCCCTTTCACGCCCTCTGCATACTCCAGCAAACGTTCGGTGCTGTCTGGGCGTCTGTTCAGAAGCACGTCTTCCACCCTCTCCAGTAAATCTGCAGGAATGTCTTCATATACCGCCAGCTGCCCTGCATTCACAATTCCCATATCAAGGCCAGCTCGTATCGCATGGTAAAGAAAGGCTGCATGCATTGCTTCCCTCACCACATTGTTGCCTCTAAATGAGAAAGAAAGATTGCTTACTCCACCCGATATCCGGCAGCCGGGGCACAACTCCTTGATCTGTCTAACAGCCTCTATAAAATCTACGGCATAATTGTTGTGGGCCTCTATTCCGGTTGCAACAGTAAGTATATTGGGGTCGAATATTATATCCTCCGCCGAAAAACCAACCTCTCTTGTCAATATATTGAATGCTCTCACACACACATCTACTCTGCGCTGCAGAGTGTCTGCCTGCCCCTGCTCATCAAAAGCCATCACGACTACTGCTGCACCGTACCTTGCAATGAGATGGGCTGTTTTTCTAAAAGCTTCCTCCCCTTCTTTCAAGCTGATAGAGTTAACAACACCCTTACCAGGCAAACATTTCAAGCCTGCCTCCAGTACACTCCACTTCGAGCTGTCAATCATAATGGGAACTCGATTGATGTTCGGTTCGCCTTGAATCAGGGTGAGAAACTCAGTCATGGCTTCCTCCCCATTCAGCAAACCTTCATCCATATTCACATCAATAATCTGGGCGCCGTTTTCTACCTGCTGCTGGGCAACAGAAAGCGCCTCTTCGTAGTTGCCGCTTAATATCAGTTTTGCAAACCTGGGCGATCCCGTCACATTGGTTCTTTCGCCAATGTTTACAAAATTTGTTTCTTTGCGAAAAACTAAAGGCTGCGTACCGCTTAGTCTGAGTGTTTTCGGCAGGGTAGGTATTTGCCTCGGTGTATATTTCTTCACGCTTTCTGCCATAGCAGCAATATGCTCTGGGGTAGTGCCGCAGCAGCCGCCAACAATGTTCAGCCAGCCATTCTCCATCCATTCGCAAATCATGGGGTTCATCTGTTCAGCGGTAAGGTCATAACCTGTTTCTGAAAGCGGATTGGGTAAACCGGCATTTGGATAGGCGCTCACATAGCATGAGGCAAGAGAAGAAAGCTCTTCAATAAATGGGCGCATCAAGTCTGGTCCAAATGAACAGTTCAAGCCAATGCTCAACAAGGGAACATGTGAGATAGATGTCCAGATTGCTTCCAGGTTCTGCCCTGTCAGGTTGCCGCCAGCCTGATCTATAAACAGTGAGACCATTACTGGTAAACTTGTCCCCATCTCTGCAAACAAGGTCTCAATGGCAAACAAAGCCGCCTTCAAATTCAGGGTATCAAAGGTTGTCTCACACAGCAGAATATCTACCCCAGCCTCAACAAGTGCCCGCGCCTGCTCGTAGTAGGCAGACATCAACTTATCCCAGACAACAGCTCGGTAGGCTGGCCGGTTTGCATCTGCCACCACAGAGGCACTTCTGGTGCATGGGCCGATAGAACCGGCAACCCAGCACTTGCGCCCTGGGGTTTTAAGCATGGCATCTCTGGCCGCCTCTAATGCGAGGTGTGCAGCAGCGGTATTCATTTCGACTACTAAATCTGTCATGTCAAAATCTGCCATGCTCACTGCATTTGCATTGAAGGTATTGGTCTCAATTATATCTGCCCCGGCTGCCAGATAATCGGCATGAATAGACCGGATAACCTCTGGCTTTACAAGCATCAAGGCTTCATTATTATTCTTCAACTCACAGGTATGGTTAGCAAAGCGTTTCCCTCTGTAGTCTGCCTCTTCAAAATGATAACGCTGTATCATGGTGCCCATTGCACCGTCCAGAACGAGTATGCGCTTTTCCAGCTCCTGCCTGAGTTCTTTGTTCATCTTTCAATCAGTCCTTACACCCCAGCCTGGGTAATGCGTCCGCCCGTTACAGGCAGATAGGTGCCTGTTATGTACCCAGCCAAGCGGCTTATATAAAAAACACAAGCGTTGCCGATCTCATCAGCACTGCCGTGTACCCCCAGAGGGATTGAACGCGCAAAATTTTTCGATCCTTCAGAATCTGGATTCACTTTCTCATCTACCATCCAGCCGGGTGCAACCATGTTCACAGTAATATTATCAGAGCCAAGTTCTTTTGCCAGCGAACGACTGATACCCACCATGGCTCCTTTGCCTGACATGTATACCGACCAGTTTTCAGGGGCAAGGTTCCAAAGCTCGGTCACAATATTCACAATTCTCCCGCCGCCCTGTTTCTGCATGATTGGGCGAACAGCCCGCACCATATGAATTACGCCCATACAGCCATATTGAAAAGCATTCAGGTAATCTTCATCGCTCGACTTTTCAATAGAGCCTTCCTGCCTGCCGTTTATTGCATTATTCACCACGCCGTCAATTCTGCCAAACATACTGTGTACCTGTTCTACCATCCTGCTTACCTCAGCAGCACTGGTCACATCAGCCTGAAATGCAGCGGCTTTGCCGCCCAAATCTGTGATTTCTGCCACAACCTTCTCAGCCTTGTCACGGCTGTGAGCATAGTTCACTGCAACCACTGCTCCCTCTTTGGCCAGCACCCTCGATATAGAGGCTCCTATGCCCCTGCCTGCTCCTGTTACAAGCACTACTTTGCCTTCAATCAACATGTCGGTTCTCCTCTCATATTCGTTTGAATTGTTTGTCCAGTTCATTCAGTGTAATCTGAACTACTATCGGTCTGCCATGCGGACACAAATATGGGTTTTCTGTCTCTGAAAGCTGCTCAAGCAAACCCTGCATCTCTGGCATGGTAAGCGGATCGCCAGCCTTCACAGCCATTTTGCAGGCATTGGTAACAGTCACCAAATCTTGCTGCAAAAGCAGTCTTCTTGATACTGTGTGGTTCACAAGCTCATCTATCATATCACGAAGAATCTGTTCATACGGTTTGCGTGACAGCAGGGCAGGCACGGCACGAATCACAAAGGCATCAGCGCCAAAGGGTTCTATTTCCCAGCCTGCCTTCTGAAACTCTGCACAGTTCTCTGCCAGAGCCAGTGCTTCTCTGCGTTCCAAAGAAAAAGTTGCTGGTGTGGCCAATTGCTGAGAGGCAATACCGTTTTGCGCTCTTTTCAGCGTGAGACGTTCATACAGTACCCGTTCATGGGCTACGTGCTGATCTATCACAGCCAGTCCATCCGATGTCATAGCCACTATGTAGGTGTTGCGCATCTGGCCCAGCACCTGAAACTCTCTCAGCATCTCGCCAAACGGTCTGGCCAGCGGCATCCGCGATTCTAGCATGCCTGAAACAACCGCAGGTTCAACTGCTGCACTTCCCGCTACTGTGCTAAATAGGGGTTTTTCTACAACAGCTGAGGGTGCAAAATCTGCAAATGCATCCAAGGGCGATTGCCGCAGAGTGCTGTCTGCAGTTGGTTCTGCATTGTGAGGCACGGTAAGATTGGGGGCAGGCAGTATGCCTACCTCCATCAAGCTTTTCTTTACTGCCTGACTCACTGCATGATGCACATCGCCGTCTCGGGTGAATTTCACCTCGGTTTTGGTCGGATGCACGTTCACATCCACGCACTCGGCAGGCATATCTATAATCAACGCGGCCAGCGGATACCGCATGTCTGGCGTAAGAGACCGAAACGCATCCTCCAAAGCATGGCTAATCAGCCGGCTCTTCACTGGCCTGCCATTCACAAAGAAAAGCTCATGAGTTCTGCCAGGGCGCGTAACCTCAGGGGTAGATATATACCCGCGCACCTGCACACTTCCTCCGTCATGGCTTACCGGCGCCAAACGCCGGGCAACTTCTCTCCCCCACACCACTGCCAGCACAGAAAGCAATTGCCCATCTCCAGGTGTAGAAAGCAGTTCCTGGCTGCCATGTTTCAACTGGAATGATATGTGAGGATACCCAATGGCCAGCTGGCCTGCTATATCCAGTGCGCGGGAAGACTCTGCTCCATCAGATTTTAGAAACTTTAAACGTGCAGGGGTATTAAAAAATAAATTCCGCACCTCAACACGAGTGCCGCGCGGCGTTACGGTTTGTGATAGGTTTACAATCTCTCCCCCCTCAACCTCCAGCACAATTCCTCCCTCGCTCTCCTCCACGCAGGTACTAAGAGTAAAATTTGATACCGAGGCGATAGAGGGAAGAGCTTCCCCCCGAAAACCAAGCGTTTGCAGTGCAAAAAGATCATCTGCCGAGTTGATTTTGCTGGTAGCATGCCGCTGCATTGCCAGTATCGCATCATTCCTGCTCATACCGCAGCCATTGTCAAACACGCTGATGAGTCTTTTCCCCCCTTCTTCAAGTAGAATTTGTATTCGGGTTGCGCCGGCATCTATGGCATTTTCCACCAATTCTTTCAAAGCACTGGAAGGGCGCTCCACTACTTCGCCCGCTGCTATTCTATTGGCCGTGTTTTCATCCAGCAAAATTACTTTGTCAGCCACATGGATAATCCTCCCATATCTACTGTACCCTATATACCTTTTTCTCATAAGAGAAACAAAAACAGCCTGCAGCAAAACTGCAGGCTGTTTTTGCTGTAAGTGCAGAAATTTAGCGATGCACATGCGCAGACTGCGGCTGCTTTACTTCCCCTTTGTTGTAGGCCATGCGTATCATCTGTTTCAATTCTGTAAATACCCCTGCATTGCTCATGGCAATATCTTCAGTGATAATGCCTGCTTTATAGTAGCGCAGAAGGCACTGATTCATGGTCTGCATGCCCCAGTATGCTTCTGTACCAGCCTGTCGAATAGCAGTATAGATGTCATCAGATCGGCCTTCTTCAAGCATTTTCACAATGGTTGGGGTAACATCCATCACTTCGATGCCGGCAACTCTTCCCGAACCATCCGCTCTCGGCAGAAGCTTTTGTGAAAGCACGCCGCGAAGAGATACCGACAAACGAAGCCACAGCATGGGACGTTCATGGGGCTGGAACATATTGGATACACGGTCCAGGGTTTCTGCTGCACTTGCGGTATGCACGGTTGCAAACACAAGGTGCCCGGTTTCAGCAGCCTGCAGTGCAACGTTCATGGTTTCAATATCACGCATTTCACCAATAAGAATAACATCTGGTGCCTGGCGCAGCACATGCCTCAAGGCCATGCTAAAGTTATCTGTGTCTATACCTATTTCACGCTGGCTTACAATAGCAAGCTTGTCTTTGTGTACAAACTCAATGGGGTCTTCTATGGTGATGATGTTTACGCGGCGATTCTGATTGATCAAATCTATCATGGCCGCAAGAGTTGTCGTCTTGCCCGATCCGGTAGGCCCTGTAACCAGTACAAGCCCATTGCGGTGCTGGGTAAATTCCTTCACTTTCGGCGGAATACCCAACTCATCCAGTGATTTGATATTGGTAGGAATAAGGCGGCATACAGTAGCTACTCCTCCCCTCTGATTGTAAACATTCATTCGAATGCGAAGTGCATCTCCTACAGAAAATGCAAGGTCCATCTCATGATGCTGCTCGAACTGTGCCTGCATTCGGGGCGACATCTTGCTGTAACAGAGTTGTCTGACCATATCCGAACTCAGAGAAGGAAAATCTGTTTGAGCAATGTATCCATTCATACGAACAGATGGAATAGAGTCAGCTTTCACAAACAAGTCAGAAGCGTTGCGCTCGGCAGCCCATAATATCATCTCATCCAATGTAAGCGACATGGTATTTTCCTCTCATCAGGTCAGTGATGTGTATATGTACAGAAGCATTATTTCATAAACCATTTATTCTTGCAAATGGTTCCCAAACTAAATCGATACCCCGCTACGTTTTTTTAACAGTTCTAATGCGAATAAACAAGATAATTGCCAGTAAAAACCCCAGAAGGGCAATGGCCAGCAGGGAAATGCCTGTTTCTTCAAAAGGGCTTCTCCGCCTTGCAGTATTCATTTGTACAGTCGTTGTGCCCATGCCGACAACATCGGGAAGCGAACCATTGCTCAAAGGTGTGCCCATGCTGTCAACATCAGGAAGTGAACCCTTGTGATCTTTTATTACAACATCAAAACTGCATCTGCCTTTGTCTTCTATTCTATGCACCCACAAAGCTTTGCTGTTGTAGTATTCCTGGTTTGCAGCACCGTTTGCAGAACCAATTGCATAATCAATTTCAATGTGGTTCAAACGCTGCAGAGCCTGTAGCAACGGCATTACCAACGGTCTTCCATTCATAAACTGGGGGGCATTGCTCACCATAAGGTCGACAGCAGTAGTAATCGGAAAATGCTTGCTGTCGCCAGCAGAAGCGCTAGCATCTGTTATGCGGATGTTGCTTGACGGGCGCCAGCCGCTTACCCGAAATAGACGTGATATATCCTGTGCAACCAAAGCATGGCTCTCAACACGATTGTAGGCGATAACTATACGAGCGGCATTTGGACCAGGAAAAACAAACACAACTGCATCTACTTTACCAGTGGCCGATGTAGAGGCGCTTTTATGCATGGGAGCAGCAAACGACTTTGTGCAGGCAATACTGAAAATGAGAAGAAAAGCAGCACAAAAATAATGCAGATAGTAAAGTGGAGCTGAGGAGGCTCGAACTCCTGACCCCTTCAATGCCATTGAAGTGCTCTCCCAACTGAGCTACAGCCCCGAATTGAAAGCAGTGTACTACTTTCATAACTTCTGATAAAAGTGTACACTGCTTCTCTGTCTTCTGTCAAGTGCAAAAACATACCCATACACTTACGCATAAAACCGGTGAGTCAATGTATGCACAGGTTTAATGCACCAGCACCGTTTGACTTCCATTGTCAAAAGTTACACGCCTGCCGGTAAGCAGAGCAAAGAACCGTACTGGCACGTAAAATGTGTTATGCAAAACGCGTGCAGCAGCATCAAGCAAAACCCTGCGCGAATTGTTTACCACTGCAATACGGCTGTTTGCTGCCAGGCGCACAGTGCCTGCCTGCCCTCTGGCCATGATGTAGGAACCGTTTTTATGGTAGGTATACGATGCCTGCAGGTCGCGCATAACTGCAGCGGCAGGCACCAGTATCGCTCCCCCAATGCGCACAGGCGGGGTATTTGAACCGAACTGTACATTCTGGCTGCCCACCATCACTCCAATTCCCGCAGCATCACTAGCAGACCCACTGTTCTGAAGCGAGGTGCTGCGGTGGAAGTTGTTTTGAGAAACTCTATACCCGCTGCTTCCGCCGCTGCCAAACACTACTTCTCTATCTAAACGCACCCCCATCTGTGTGCCAGTCTTCAAAACAACATCTCTGGGAACTGGTTTATGCCCTTTTTGCAGCGAACCAAACAAAAATCCTAACCCGCCGCCCAGCAGGGTGTCACGCAGTGCGCTCCCCTTGGTAAGAGCGCTGATCAGCAATCCTGCACCTGCTCCATAGCCTATGTAAGTAAGGCGCTCATTGCTCTTGTTCGGGGTTGCAATCAATCGCCCGTCAGACTGGCGAATTACGCTCTTGTTATCCAGTCCTATCAACGAACCATTGATCGGATAGGATTCTCCATCTGGCAAACGTATTCTGCGAAATGCCAGGTTAAGCATACCAGGGTGACTGCCATGTTTGGCGCTCACTGCACTCACATAACCGTCTACGCGAGTACCTGCCGGCAAACCATATTCGCTTGCCGTGTTTTTAGTGATTTCAGCGATAAATGAATCGCCACGCGCAGCAGTTTTTGAACTGATCGAACTGGTGATGCGTACGGGAAGCACTGTGCCGCTTGGAAGGCGCACCTGGTTTGCCAAAGCTGCTCCCTGCAGCGCTATAAGCAACACCACTCCAGATACTATTCTATACCCCTCTGCATAGAAGAATTCTTTCTTCATGAACCTATCTCCCTTCTGTCATTTCTGTATGCATGTTGTACAGTATCAACTATCAGACAGCTTCATAAAACGGCAATGTTCCATGTGCTGTGACCTTTCATACAATACATGCGTTGAGATATAACCCATATACTCATACGTTTATTCTGCGCAAAAATAGTCTTTCGTATGCATTGTAGTAATTATCTCGGCAAGCAGCCAGCTTTGGGACACTTCATCTGAACTCACCCTTTTTTGCTACCAGGGTGTAGGTATACTAATGCAATTCTGCAACTGTGAGGGTATATTCTGAAATATGAATAATATTAAAATACGTTCTACCACCATTGTAGGCGTTTTGCGTAACGGCAGGGTCGCAATGGCAGGCGATGGGCAGGTTACTCTGCAAACTACAGTGCTGAAACATGGAGCGCGAAAAATACGCAAACTCTATCATGGCAAAGTCGTGGCCGGATTTGCAGGCTCTGTTGCAGATGCGCAGTCTCTGGCAGATACATTTGAACAGAAACTGGAAGCCTCTGGAGGTAATTTAACACGGGCAGCCGTGGAGTTTGCACGTGAATGGCGCACCGACAGGGTGCTTAGAAAACTGGAAGCAATGATGCTTGTTTCCGATGGACACCTGCTCTACATCTTATCTGGCGATGGTAATGTAGTTGAACCTGATGATGGTGCAGCTGCCATAGGTTCGGGGGGGGCTTACGCGCTGGCAGCTGCAAGAGCAATGCTTGCTCACTCTGCACTGGAGGCAGACGCCATTGCAGAGGAAGCGTTGAAAATAGCTTCGGAAATATGTATCTACACAAACGACAGAATTATTCTGGAGACTCTGCCCTGACTGCGGACCTCAGAAGCGGCTCCCAGCCTAAAATACGCTTAGCCCGGGAAAGATTTACAATGCGCTCATGGTAGTCTCCAGAAATGGTACAAACCTGATAGCCACCCCCTGCATACCCCAGGGCAAGGTGCATTGCTCTGGCTGTATCGCTGGCGCCGGTTTCCAATGTATTTGTGCCTGCCTCGCATTTCTCCAGCCACATTTCATCCGAAATTGGATAGCACAATCGAAGAGCAACCACCGACATTCCCCAGCTTCGCACTGCATGTCTGCATACCTCTTCGCCCAGCCATTTGGTGAAACCATAAACACTGCGAGAATCGGGTGCAAGGTCCTCATCACTAAAGTAGCGGTCTACAAGTTTGCCTTCATATACAGAAAGGCTGCTGGTATATACAGCATGATTCACTCCTGCTCTGTGCGCTGCTTCCAAAGCCATGTACAAACCTTTTACACTCGCATCTACTGCATCACTCACAAGTTCTGCCCGGTTCTGATTATGCCTGCCCATCGCCATATACAAAAGCGCTTCACACCCCGCAATTGCTTCATCCATTGCATTGGGCTGGCAGGCGCTGCCGGTAAAACTATCGATTCCCGCCTCCCGAATCCAGGCTTTCTCTGTATTCAGGTCAAATACCTTCATCATATGATGAGGCCTCAAATAAGGCAGCGTCAAACGCCCAACGTGTCCCGCACCACCTACTACCAGAGTGCGCATAACTACTCCCTTCTATCAGATAAATCGTAATACTTCTAGACTCTGCCCACACACATTCGCATTCACCAACAGAAATACCTTCATTCTGCAGCGATCAGAGGAGATTGAATATTATGCAGATAGTTCGAATACTCATAGCCGATGATGACCCGCTGATAAGGCTGGACTTGAAAACTATGCTCAAAAGCATAGGTTTCTCAGTGATTGGAGAGGCAGAAAACGGTGAGCAAGCGTTTCGTATGGCACAGACTTTCAAACCAGACCTGCTCATTCTCGATGTTAATATGCCCGTATGGGATGGTATTCAAGCAGCACAGGCCATCTCGCGCGAGCGCATAGCCCCAGTGATTCTTCTAACCGCCTATTCAGATACCCCGCTCATAGAAAAAGCCATTCAGGCAGGCGTAGTTGGTTTTCTTGTCAAACCATTCAGAGAGATTGAAATGCTGCCTGCCATCACTGTCGGAATGGCGAGATACAAGGAAATGCTTGCACTCGAAGGGGCACTGCAATATATGCAGCAGGAAAAAGAAGTGGAGCAGATAGTTGCAAAGGCACAAAAAATACTCATGAACCGCGATTGTCTTACAGAACGCGAAGCCGATAGACGAATGCAGGCGATCAGGCTCTCTACTGGAAAATCGCTACAGGCAATCAGTGAGGCAATCATTCTTACAGAGGAAATGTCGCTGGGCACGAAAAAAAACAACAATCCTAGCTAAAAAATTGAGAATAATGTGTAAAAAAGTACAAATGAACTAATATCGTCACAAAATCAGATTGCGCGGGTAATCAAAGTGTGGTAAAATTTGCTGTATGATATTTCATGCCCGGCTCTGTGCGGACGGAGGTTTCAGTGATGCGTATCATTCAATCTGGAGTAGGCGGATTTGGCAGTACATGGATTTATACTGTACGTGATACTCCTGGTTTTCAACACGTTGCATTAGTAGACCCTAATCCTGATGCCCTGCGCAATGCTGGAGAAATCGCACAGGTGCCGCCCGAAAGACGGTTTGCATGCATAGAAGATGCGCTCGCATCGGTTGAGGCAGACGGCCTCATAGACTGTTCCCCTGCCCCATGTCACTTTGAAACCAGCAGCGCCGCGCTTTGCGCAGGTCTGCCGGTTCTCGTTGAAAAACCTATCAGTGATACCATGAAACAGGCAAAAGAACTCGTGAAATTAGCTGCCAAAAGAAAACTGGCTCTCATGGTTACACAGCAGTACCGATACCAGGACCAGCCCCGCGCAATTCGCAAACTCATTGCAGAAGGCGCCATCGGGGAGATTGACCATGTAGTAGCTGAATTTCAAATTCAAGGGCTTTTATTTGGGTGGAGACAGCAAATGTGTCATCCATTCCTCATGGACATGGGTATTCATCACTTCGATCTCATGCGCTATCTGCTCGGTAGCAATGCAGCGCGTGTGATGGCGCATACATGGAACCCGGCAGTCTCTAATACAAAGGGAGACATGAGCGCATTCGCATACATAGAGTTTGAAAATGGAGCAAAAGTAAACTATACAGGCAGCTTTGCTTCGCCAGGAACCGATACAGGGTGGAATGGAAGATGGGTAATCACTGGTACAACAGGGTCTATTGTGTGGAACCAGAGAGATGAATGGGGGCCAGTGCGCATATTCAGACAAAACGCAGACCGTTCCCAATACCAGGAAATGCACTTCTTTACCCCGCTGCCAGAAGTTTGGGGGGAAACCGTGTGGGCAGACCCAATTGGCCCAACCGGTCATCAGTACGATCTATACCATTGGCAGGCATGCATACAAAGCAAAACAGAGCCTGAAACAAGTGGTGCAGACAATTTGCATACCCTGGCGCTCACACTGGCTGCTACCCATTCTGCAGATACTGGCAAAATGGTTGATGTCTCCTGGTTCTAAGGGCTAATTACGCAAAATATTTGCCTGTTTTCTGCTCATCCAGTCTACATGTCCATCTACAAAGGCAATGTTCGCACGATCAAGATGGCGATTCCAGGCAATCCCGCTCTTGTCTTCTACAGCATTTCTCTGCACCTGCTTGCTGTCTGAAAAAAGCAGCGTCTGTTCTGGCACAAGTATGCTTGAGGTTGCCAGAGAATTTGTATGCTTATTCATGGCATAGCCGTATACCTGTTTCATTGCGCTTCTGTAAGGCAGCTGTGCAGCAGGACAGTGCAAGGCATTCGGATTCATTCTGCTTCCCTTTTTTCCTGCTGTAATGTACACCGCTGCCATATCCATCCAGTGCACTGCCGGAGGCAGTTTCTCATCCCAGTCCAGTGAATACAAACGCATTGCCACACCTACAGTGTGTTCATTGCTCATGCAGCGTTCTCTTAATAAATCTGATGGCAGTTTTATGAGCGCTGTATACAGCCAGAAAATAAAGCCAGATGTTAAAACGAGAAACACGCCGCCGCAGCTCCATATAATTGCAGAACGCTTTCGGCGAACGGGCTTATCTGCAGCAGCAGTTCCTGTATCCTGAGCATGAGTTATTGCTTTTTTTGACATGTGCTTTTCCGGTATTCTCCTTTTCGCACTAGATATTACGAAAAAAAACAGCGAACCTGGCCTTTTCAAGCACGCTTTCTGCAGCAAATTCGTAATAAACCACGGAAAGAGGAAACAGATGAAACAAAAACTTAGAATAGGCTCAGTTCCTTACCTAAATGCAAAACCTATGGTCGACTGGTTTCACACTGGTGAATGCACTGTAGAAGCTGAAATCATTTACGATGTGCCTTCACACCTGGCTGCAATGCTGCGCCGCGGAGAGTTGGATGTCGCAAATGTATCGCTGTTTGAGGGCTTGCAAAACCCTTCTCTCATCATTGTGCCTCACGTATCTATCTCGGCAGACGGAGCGGTAAAAAGCGTCCGTCTCTTCTCTCGCGTACCGCTCAACGAGATAAAATCGGTGGCGCTCGATACCTCTTCCCTCACCTCATCGGCGCTTATGCGCATTCTGCTGCAAGAACACCTGAAAGTAAAGGCTGAGTGCATACACCACAAGCCAGACATAGAAGAGATGCTGCAGATATGCGACGCCGGCCTTATTATAGGTGATCTGAAACTCTTTCAGCTGCCAGCCAATACAATCGTATACGATCTGGGGCAGGCATGGAAAGAACTGACAGACATGCCATTTATGTACGCCGCATGGCTTGCCAGAGAAGAAAGCTACTCACCAGAACTCGCGGCAGTTCTTCAGGCGGCACGCAACTGGGGAATGCAGCGGCTGCCTGAACTGGCATTGCTCTGGTCGCAAAGAATGAACCTGCCGCTCGATTTGTGCAGTGACTATCTCTGCAATGTAATGGATTACACTCTCACTGCAAAGCATCTGAAAGCGGCGGAACTGTACCAGAGAAAGTGCTGTGAACATGGCCTGCTGCAATCGCTCATACCAATTCGCATGGGTGCTGCCCCTCAGATATGAGCAAGTGTCTCCATGAGATAATCAATCTCCTCTATAGTGTTCAAATGCGTCATGCCAATGCGTACTGCACCCCCCGATTCTTCCAGCCCTAATCGCTGCATCAGGCGAAGAGCGTAGTAGTTTCCGCTCCAGCAGTATATGCCTCTTTCTGCCAAATGGGCTGCAATGCTGCGGGGAGATATGCCCTCTATGGTAAAGGCAAAGGTTGGTGTTCGCATGCCTGCTGTGTTTTCGTCAGTCAGTCCGTACAAGTGTATCTGAGGCAATTCTTTTATTCGCTGCAAAAAATATTTGCTCAAATACTGTTCATACCGCCCAATCGCGTCCATCGCAGCAATAAGGTGCATCCGGGTCTCGCTTGCACCTGTCTCTGCAGCAGATGATGCGATGCCATAGTTTTTGCCAATATCTGCAAGGTACTCTATTGCGGCGCTTGTTCCTGCCATAGCCTCATGGCTCTGTGTGCCGGTCTCCCAGCGATAAGGAACCTGATTTTTTGCAGGTGCTACCTTATGGGGACGCAGACGCTCCAAATGTTCTCGTTTGCCATAGAGCATGCCCTGATGCGGACCAAAAAACTTGTATGCCGAACAGACTAAAAAATCACAATCGAGTTTGCTTACATCAACCATAACATGCGGAACATACTGCACCGCATCCAGAAAAACCATAGCGCCCGCCCTGTGTGCACTCTTGGTGAGTCGTGCTGCATCTGTTATGCTCCCCAAAGCATTTGAGGCACAGGTAAAAGCTGCCAATTTAGTGCGCCTGTTCAACAGGCTTTCAAAATGCCCCTCATCCAATGTTCCATCCTGCTCGCGCAATCTTGCAAAACGTATTACCGCTCCCCTTTCCTCCAGGTCTTTCCAGGGGGCTATATTGGCATCATGATCCAGCTCGGTAACAACTATCTCATCACCGGGTTGTATCTCCTCGCCAAGTGAGCGGGCCAGATGAAAAGTAAGGCTGGTCATATTCTGACCAAACACAATGGTTTCAGGGTCGCCGGCTCCCAGCAAATCAGCCACAAGTCTCCTGGCGGTTCCAATTGTCTCATCTGTTTTCTTGCTTGCAGCAAACTCCCCGCCAGTATTGGCATTGCGCTCACGATAGTACGATGCAATCGCTTCTATCACCCTGACTGGAACCTGAGTGCCGCCGGGAGCATCCATAAATACTGTGCGATTACCTCGATGGTTCATAACAAATGCTGGAAATTCTTCCCGCAGCGGCAATGGATCAAATGGTATCATAAATGCACTCTTTCCTCAGGAAATATACAAAAGTACAGGATCATTAAACCGTGGCATACATCTCTTCTATAAAGCATACCGCATACCTGCATGCAGAAAGTTTGCTAAAACCCTCAGTCAGACAGGAAACAGGTTTGTATCTGGTGGAGAGTGAACGCCTGGTGCTGCAGGCTCTGCAAGTGCCAAATGCTGTACACAGCATCTACTGCACCCGGGAACAGGAAGAAACTTTTTTGCCCGCCTGCACAAAATCAGAAACACCTCTTTATACGCTCGGAAAAGGACTGCTGCAGCGTCTTACCGGCACAAGTTATGAAACTGTAGTCACCTCATTTGCCGTGGTGCATCAAAAACTGCTCACAGAGGCCGAAATACTCTCAAACAGCAATGGTTTCATCCTGATCGGCGAGCATATACAAGACCCTCGCAACATAGGTGTGCTTATACGCACTGCAGAGGCCGCAGGCTGCAGTGCTGTCGTACTTGATAAACCTTCAGCCGACCTGTTTTCACGTGCTGCTGTACGTTCATCTACTGGCTCTATCTTGCGAATGCCTGTTCACATCTGCAGCAATCTGGGTGAGCTGGCTCAAAAAATGCATGCAAACAGCTTTCAGATAATTGCCTCTTCTGCACACGCAGAGTTGCCGCTTTATCAGGCACCGCTGCACCACAGACCTGTCGCGATTATGGTTGGCAACGAAAGCAGCGGTTTGAGCCAGCAGGCATACCAACAGGCAGATTGTGCTGTTGCCATTCCGATGTCAAGCTGCGGTCCATCTTCACTGAATGTTACGGTAGCTGCAGGAATATTATTATTTGAAATAAAAAAAAGTGTCCGATAAAGTTAACCACGCGTGTATTCTTGCCAATCAGAATACTCATTCACACTCCGAAATAAACGCGGCTCATGGCATACGCGGCACAACTCTTCACGCGATATGTACAATGTGTGTAAATCTTTCACCATTCCCCTGGCAGAACGCCTGCCCGCAGCAAAATATCTCTCAATCTGCTGCAGGGCATGATGAGAATACAGGGCACACAAGGGTTCGCCTTCATCTGCACTGCCAGGCAGAATCACCTCAACATCGCCACTTATCTGATGCATCATATACTCTACTGCCTCTTTCTTTAACCAGGGCATGTCACAGGCTGTAACTAAATGCCAGCCCTCCCCCGCCAGGCGCATACCTGTGATTATCCCAGATACAGGGCCGCTCTCAGGGTAAACATCTGCAACGATATCAACACCAGCACAGGTATATCTGTCTAATTTATCTGTAACTATCAGCACGTCACGGGCAACTTCTCTTGCCAGATGCACCGTCCACTCAAGCAGCGTTTTACCTCCCATATCCAGCAGGGCCTTGTCCTGACCCATTCTGCTGCTTTTTCCGCCTGCCAGCACTATTCCGCTCTTCAGTTTATTCATAAATCTATCTTATTCCCCAGTCTTCAGAAGGATTGTCTCAAACTAATCTCGTATCATACCGCAATAGAAGTAATACAGCAGTTCACTTGAAAGGAAAACAATAGTGTCATCTACTTTACGTGTAACGGTTTGGGGAGAAAACCTGCACGACAGAACCAGTGAGGCAGTGAAGGCTGTCTACCCTGAAGGCATGCACAATACAATCGCTCATGCGCTGCGGGCCACACTGCCAGAGGGCGCTGTAGTTAAAACAGCAACACAAGATCAACCCGAACACGGGCTGACAGACGAGATTCTTGAAAATACTGATGTGCTTACCTGGTGGGGGCACATGGCTCATCATCAGGTAGAGGACGCTGTGGTAGCAAGGGTGCATCAGCGGGTTTTGTCGGGCATGGGGCTTATTGTACTCCATTCTGGGCACTGGTCTAAAATCTTTGTGAGGCTGATGGGTACAACCTGTGCTCTCAGATGGAGAGATGACGACTGCGAAACTGTATACACCGTAAATCCTTCTCATCCAATTGCGTACAATGTACCTCCTGTATTCACTATTCCTCAGCAGGAAATGTATGGTGAATACTTCGATATCCCTCAGCCCGATGAACTGGTTTTTCTGAGCAGTTTTCAAGGGGGAGAGGTATTCAGAAGCGGCTGTTGTTTTGTAAGAGGCCAGGGAAGAATATTCTACTTCTCACCAGGTCATGAAACATATCCAGTTTACCATCAGGCTGAAATTCAGCAAATCATCGCAAACGCTGTGCAATGGGCCAGCCAGCCGCCCCGTCCTAGATATGCAACATCCACATGTATCCATTCACCCCTTGGCTGGATGAACCAAAAGTAGGGAGCTAAATTCTCATGTTCAAGGCATTGTTGGTTGGAGCAGGTGGAATGGGAAACGCCTGGGCACGAAACCTTCAGGCAAATTCTGATATGGTGAACATGGTTGGCTGGGTTGATATTCGTGAAAACGCCGCAGCAGAATCTGCCGAGGCCATGAAACTGACGCTACAGTACACCGGTACAGACTTGCAAAAAGCGTTGAGAGTAACTCAGCCCGACTTTTTGGTAGATGTTACTATCCCCGAAGCACATCGTGATGTTACTATCACTGCATTGAATGCAGGAGTGCATGTAATCGGAGAAAAACCGATGGCACATTCCATGCAGGCTGCCAGAGAAATGGTGCAGGCATCTGAAAAATCTGGCAAATTGTACATGGTGAGTCAGAGCCGCAGATACGATGGACGTCTGCATGCCTATAAGAAACTTATAGTAGATCATATTGGAGACCTGGGCATTTTGAAGTCTGACTTTTATATCGGCGCACATTTTGGTGGTTTTCGAGACATCATGCCCCATGTACTGGTTCTCGATATGGCAATACACACCTTTGACGCTGCCCGTTTTTTATGTGACCGAAACCCTCTGAATGTGTATTGCGAAGAGTTTAACCCTGCCTGGAGCTGGTACAAACAAGATTCAAGTGCTACTGCTCTGTTTGAAATGGATGGCGGTCTGCGTTATACCTACTGCGGTTCATGGAGCAGCGAAGGCAAAAATACTTCATGGGAATCTGAATGGAGAGCCGTGGGAGCAGCGGGCACAGCCCTCTGGGATGGTGGGGATGACATTGTTGCAGACAGAGTAACTTCCAGCAATGGATTCACCTCCAGCACCGCCGCTGAAACAGCACAGCCCATC
The DNA here is from genome assembly GCA_027459665.1 of Chthonomonadaceae bacterium. Lineage (GTDB taxonomy): Bacteria > Armatimonadota > Chthonomonadetes > Chthonomonadales > Chthonomonadaceae > DAIDHN01. The sequence continues at coordinate 35,043 of DAIDHN010000023.1, forward strand.
CAGATAAAAGGCGGCATCAATGGCTCCCTGCATGACTTTCTCAATGCACTGCAAACGGGTTCTGTGCCAATGGGTGAATGCCATGACAATATCAAAAGCCTTGCCATGGTGTTTGCTGCCATCGAATCGGCTTCTACAGGCAGGCGAACGCCGGTTACAGTTTGGTAAGGTTGTCTGTGTTCCATGCAGGGGCTTGCGGAAGCAGCGGAACATCCTCTGCTTTTTGCAGTGCCTTAAAACGCTCCTGCATGGACTGGGCATCCCCCTGCATAAGGTGCATGGTAAGTACTATAGTTTTGAAAAGGCGCAGGTATCTAAGCTTGGCAGACACTAACTCTCTTTGCTTTTCTTCTTGCGAAATAGCAGATTGTAAATCTTTATACTTTTGAAGGCAGGGTGAAAGCAGTTTTTTTCCGGTACTTGTTTGCAGCCACGCTGTAGCCTGCTGTACCGCTGCGTCATACGCTGTAGTGTTTGAGTTAAGCGAAGGGTATTTCTGTAGCAAGTGCTGTTTAGCCACTTTTCTGGCTGCCTCAAACAAGCTGTACTTCTCATCAACCAGGGGAGAATCGGTATCAACTTTTTTCTGCTGAATAAACTGCTGATACAGAGAGTAAGCTGATCGCTCTCCATGCAAACCAAGCCTGGCAGCAAGCCCCTTCAGTGCTGCTTTCTGGGCCGGATCGGCATAAGCATATACTTTTTTTTCATCGGTCTGAAAAATATCGCTGTCTCGCAGCCCTGTCACATATCTGCGTAAAAAAAAGTCACTGGTACAGCAGGGAACATCTATTGATGGATCGTGAATAAGTGCATAGCAATAAGCTTCGTGCATGCTCACAACACCATTGTTGTCGTAATCAGCTCCTGTTACCTTCCTTCCAAGTCTGTCGCGGCCTCCAAGGGCGGCAAAAAAATAGCTTGTAAAATCATGATAATCAGCCTGATTGATTTCAGGGGTGCAGCCTGCGGCTTCCATGGTATTCACCGTGGCAAAAAAACCTGCCAGGTTTCTGCTGGCAAGTTCAGCGCCTGCATCGCCGTGCTTAAAAATCAGGTTGCCAAAAGCACCCGAAAAACATTGAACCATCACCACCACCAAGGGCACTCTCCGAGGCACAGCCTGTATGTCAGCAGATAACTGCTGCACGCTTAAACCACCATGCTGTTTCCACAGATCGTAGTAATTGTTGTTTTGCCGGGAATTGTCGGGGCTGCCATGCCCTGTAAAATAAAGAAGCAGAGTTCCTGTCTGTTTGCCGGTTCTATACTGCTCTCCCAGCATGCCAAGCGCGTTTGCAATGCTTTTGTGGGTAGATGGACCATTCAGCACAGACCCTACAGAGGGTTTTCTAAAACGTCTCGCATTCTTGCCCGAAAGGCTTCCGCTCCAAATCAAATTCAGATACTGTTCTCCTTTGCCAATGCCCTTCACGCCTGTATCATACAAAACAATGGGCTTTGCGGTTGATCCATTGGCAAACAGCACCTGTCGCACATCATTGAGAGGCAGCAGATGATTTAGATACCGCAAATTGCTTTCTATAGCTACCTGATTGTAATTGGGCTGCGGCCCTCCACCTACCAGCAAGGCAGTAACTGCAGGGTAAACAGAGGGTGTTTGCTGTGCATTTGCAATGCTGCAAACGCTGCCAAACAGCAATGCCGCGGCAAGTTTATTGAACTTCATAACGTCTTTCCTGTATTCATTCGTTTTTGCAGATCGGCGCTAAACTCAGCGCCAAACAGCAAAACGACCATGCTGAAGTAAACCCATACAAACAAAACCATCACACTGCTTAACGAACCATATAGAAAGTTATACGCATTGGTGCGGCTAATGTAATACTCAAACATCCGTTTGGATATCTCCCATAAAACAGAGGCGGTCAGCGATCCATACATCGCTGGCCACGGCTCCACTTCACAACAGGGTAGAACCCGGTAAAGCCAGTTGAACAAAACAAGCGACAGCAGCAGTGGAAGAAGCACTTCAGCGAAAAGGTGCAGCGTACTTTCCAGCAGCGGCGGCATGCCTGCATGAAAAAGATGGGAGGCAAATGCGCTCAGTAATATATTTGCTCCTATCAATAAAATAGCTGCAAGTGAGCATTCCAGTGCCTTCAGCCGCCTTGTCCACCACCTTCGTCTCTCTGGCACCTCCCAAACCCCATTCATGGCAGGAAACAGAGCCATAAAAGTAGTCTGGGCGCTGTACAGCAATCCAGCCGCTCCTATTCCTCCCAGCACACCGCTGTGCGCAAGCACTCTTTCCAGGTTTGTTCTCATAAAACCTGTTTGAAGCGGAATAAACATGCTGATAGAGTGCATCACTCCATTCAGTGCTGTCTCAGTGCCGCCAGTAACATATCCCAGCAGAGATATGCCGGCAACCAGCAGCGGTACAAACGATAGAATAACGCCATATGCACAGGCGCTCGCCATCAAGGCATCCTGATGAACCAGAAAAGCTCGCACAACCCGTACCAATCGGGCAAGAAAACTCCTCGCATGCTTCAGTTCCACATATTCCCGGTGTTTTTCTCTTGCCATAATATTAAGATCATCTCCGGGTTTGTATGGTCTTGAACTCAGTCCCTCAGTTTCTCAATAATGCAGGCAAGGGCTTTGCCGCGGTGACTGATGCGATGTTTTTCTTCTGGGCTAAGTTCTGCCATGCAGCATTGCAGGTCTGGCAGCCAGAATACAGGATCATAGCCAAAACCACCCTGCCCGCGTTTTTCAGATGCAATTACTCCCTCACAGCTGCCCAGGCATTCAAATAAGCTGCCATCACGGTATGCCAGCGCCACTGCACATTGAAACCGGCAGGTTCTCTGTTTTACATCTAGACCATGCAGCTCTTTCAGAATGTAATCCATTTTTACATCAAACGAAGTCTCCGCCCCAAGAAATCTGTGCGAATGCACCCCTGGCGCCCCGCCTAAAGCATCTACAACCAGCCCTCCGTCATCTGCAAGCGAAGCCAAACCGGTTTGCTTCAGAGCTGCGAGAGCTTTTAAACGTGCATTCTCCTCAAAGGTTTCCCCGGTTTCCTCAACCTCAACCCAGTTGGAAAAGTCAGCCAGTGTAACCAGCTTTATACCAGGCAGGGCAGCACTTAATATCTGCATCATCTCCCTGCCTTTTTTCTGGTTTGTGGTTGCAATCAAAAGTTCCGAAAGCGTCATATGTTTTTTTCCAGGGCATTTCGCTGCAGTTTGAACAACGCATCCAGGCCAAGCTGAGCAATATCCAGCAGCCTGTTCAGCCTGTTTCTATCATACGGAGAACCCTCTGCAGTGCCCTGCACTTCTACATAACGCCCCTTATCTGTGGCCACTACATTCATGTCTACTGCGCACCGATGATCTTCTTCATAACAAAGGTCAAGCAGTTCATCCGAACCAACTACACCAACGCTAATGGCAGCAACTTGCGCAGTAAGCGGTATGCGTGCAATATGACCCTGTTTTACCAATAGGCGGCAGCATTCAGCAAGGGCTACATAGGCTCCTGTAATGGCAGCACAGCGTGTTCCGCCATCCGCCTGCAGCACATCGCAGTCTATCCATATCGTACGTTCGCCAAGCACAGGCATTTCCAGTACGGCGCGCAGGCTCCGGCCAATCAAACGCTGTATCTCCATGGTGCGGCCGCCAGGTCCGCTCCTGTTTTCTCTGGGGGTGCGCGTGTTGGTAGAACGAGGAAGCATGCTGTACTCAGCGGTCAGCCAGCCCATCTCCCCCTCCTGCTTGCGAAATGGAGGCAGTTTCTCTTCAACTGATGCAGTACAGATAACACGGGTCTTTCCCATCTCAATCAAACATGACCCCTCAGCATTGGGCATAAAACCTGCAGTTATCTTTGCACTTCGCATCTGATTACTGCCACGCCCATCAAACCTCGACATAAGCTTTCTCCTTTTACATCACTCTTTACTCATAGTATAGTTTCTTCATCGCAAAATGTTTCTCCTGCTGTTTCAGGCAGACACAAAGGCAATAAATCTACTCATATGCCGCTTGCACCAATCTCTGCCCGCAAACTCGGGCTGTAATGATAAACATGCGCAGCGCTCAAAACAGTCTGACTGTATACCAGGTTGTAAACTTATTTGCACTCTGCCCATTGAATCTATTGACAATCTATCAGTAGTATGTTATCCTGTACTTGTCACTGTATGTAGTAAATCTTCCAATGAGATTGAAACAATGAAATGTCCGTTTTGTGGTCAGCAAAACCGTGATCGCGTACTTGAAACCCGCACCCTCCATGAGGGGGCAGCCATCAAACGCCGACGGGAATGCGAAGCGTGCAAACGACGTTTCACAACTCTGGAAGAAATCGAAGAGATGCAGCTCTATGTCGTTAAAAACGACTCCAGGCGAGAACCCTTTGACCGAAAAAAAATTATCCACGGCATGCAGCTCGCATGCAAGGGAAGAAGCATCAGCCTGGAAACTCTGGACGAGGCAGCGCAGGAATTGGAAAGAATGCTTTACAATCGCCTGCAGCGAGAAGTCTCCTCAAGAGAAGTAGGCGAAATGGTTATGGAAAGCCTGCGCGCACTCGATCAGGTGGCTTACGTACGCTTCGCATCTGTTTACCGACAATTTGAAGACGCAACACAGTTCAGAGAGATTGTAAACCTTCTTCGGCGCAAAGACTCTAGAAAAGTCTGAAGGTTTACACATCTTCATCATTTCATCCAGGAGGGATTAGTAGTGAGCCAGGAACCCACTCCAAACCAAATCAACCTAGATACCGTACTGCAGCAAACTGAAAACAATACTGCCGAACAACCCAAAGTTGCAGTCAGAACCAAAATCGTACCCGCTAAAAAGAAAAGTGCCCGAGGCGAAGGCGCGCCTGGTCTCACTGTAATACGCCGCTACACAAAACCTGGAGAAGACATCTATGGCACCGTGGAATGGGAACTTCGGGATGCAGTGATCAGCAACGAGAGGGGAGAAAAAGTATTCGAACAGCACAACTGTGAAATCCCCAAATCGTGGTCGCAGCTTGCCACCAATGTAGTCGTCTCCAAGTACTTCAGAGGGCATGTTGGTACACCCGAAAGAGAAACAAGCGTTCGCCAGCTCATACACCGGGTAGCCGATACCATGGCTGATTGGGGACGCAATATGGACTACTTTGCCACCCCGGAAGATGCACAAGCCTTTCAGGATGAACTTTCATACATTCTGCTGAACCAGATGGCGGCTTTCAACTCACCGGTCTGGTTCAATGTAGGCCTGCCCGACCAGCCCAGCCCACAATGCTCTGCATGCTTCATAAACAGCGTCGAAGACACCATGGAGTCGATACTCACTCTCGCGAAAACAGAAGGAATGCTGTTCAAATTTGGCTCGGGCACAGGCACAAACCTGTCTACTATACGTTCTTCCCGCGAACCCCTGCAGGGAGGCGGCACTGCATCTGGCCCAATTTCGTTTATGAGAGGGTTCGATCAGTTTGCAGGCGCCATCAAAAGCGGTGGTAAAACGCGCCGTGCTGCAAAAATGGTAATTCTCAACATAGACCACCCAGATGTAGAAGATTTTATTGTGTGCAAAAGCCAGGAAGAAAAAAAGGCATGGGCGCTCATTGAAGCAGGATACAGCGGCATGTTCAATGTGCCAGGAGGCGCATACGACAGCGTTAATTTTCAAAACGCAAACCATTCTGTGCGCGTAAGCGACGCTTTCATGAGAGCGGTAGAGGAAGACTCACACTGGAAAACACGCAATGTTCTGACAGGCAAAACCGCACATGATTACAAAGCCCGCAGCTTGATGCACAGCATTGCCGAGGCAGCATGGGTATGCGGCGACCCAGGCATGCAGTATGACACAACCATCAACAGATGGCACACCTGCAAAACCACAGACCGCATACATGCTTCCAATCCCTGTTCTGAATACATGTTCCTCAATGACAGTGCATGCAACCTGGCTTCTCTCAACCTGATGAAATTTCGAACTCCAGATGGAGAATTCGATATAGAGAGCTTTCAGCACGCATGCAGAATACTCATCACTGCACAGGAAATCATTGTAGACAATGCCTCTTACCCAACAGAACGTATAGGGGAAAACAGTCACGACTACAGACCACTCGGTCTGGGATATGCCAACCTGGGAGCGCTGCTGATGGCGCGAGGGCTTCCCTACGACAGCCCAGCTGGCAGAGCTTACTGTGCAGCCATTACTGCCATAATGACTGGCACTGCCTATGACCAGTCGAGCATTATTGCCAGAGACCACGGCTGGACTTTCAACGGCTATGCTAAAAACAGAGAATCTTTCCTTGAAGTAATGCGAATGCATCGTACAGCCGTAGAAGACATTGCTCAAGACCTTACCCCTGCCTATATGCTGAAAGCGGCCAGGCAGTGCTGGGATGAAGCGATTGCATCTGGCGAACTGCACGGCTATAGAAACGCACAGGCTACCGTACTCGCCCCTACTGGCACTATAGGGTTTCTGATGGACTGCGATACCACTGGCATAGAACCAGATATTGCCATTGTAAAGTACAAAAACCTTGTTGGCGGCGGGGTGATGAAAATTGTAAACAATACCATCTCAGAAGCCCTGCTCAGACTGAAATATACCGGCGAACAAATCACCGAAATAGTCGCTTACATCGACGAACAGGATACTATAGAGGGCGCACTTCATCTGAAACCAGAACACCTGGAGGTATTTGACTGCGCATTCAAGCCTGCAAACGGCAGCCGCTCTATTCACTATATGGGCCATGTGCGTATGATGGCGGCAGCACAACCCTTTATTTCCGGCGCAATTTCCAAAACAGTCAACATGCCGCACGAAGCCACCTCACAGGAAATAATGAGTGTATACCAGGAAGGCTGGAGGCTGGGTCTCAAAGCGATTGCAATCTATCGCGATGGCTCAAAACGCACTCAGCCGCTCACTACAAAGCGAAGTGATTCACCTGCAGAGGCTGCAGCATTACAGCAGCCTGCTTCTCAGGAAGCAGCCTCCGATAACCGCCAGCCTCTGCGCAAAAAACTGCCGGATGAAAGACAGGCGGTAACCCATAAATTCAGTATTGCAGGCCATGAAGGATACATCACAGTGGGCCTCTATCCTGACGGGCAGCCCGGAGAGATATTCCTTACCATGAGCAAGGAAGGTTCTACTATCTCTGGTCTGATGGATTCTTTCGCCACTGCCATTTCGCTGGCTCTTCAATACGGTGTGCCGCTGCAAACCCTGGTTGATAAATTTGCCCATACACGCTATGAGCCATCTGGCTTTACAAACAATCCAGATGTGCGCATTGCACGCTCACTCTCAGATTACATATTCAGATGGCTGGGTATAAAATTTCTCAACCGTGAACTTTCGCCAGAGCCGCCCACACTGTCAAAGGTGCCCGTAAACGAAACAACCTCTGCAGGCGCACAGGAAACCAGTCTGGAAGACAACCTGAGTACATTTCAAAATCAGTCTGATGCGCCTATCTGTACAGACTGTGGAAGCCTTATGGTACGCAATGGAGCATGCTATAAATGTCTCAACTGCGGATCTGTGTTCGGCTGCTCCTAAATCTTCGTCCTGGCATGCATGCTTCTTCATTCTCATGCAGATAAGCATGCATGCCACACCAGTTTCATGCGGCACGACGATGATTTTTTCTGCTCCGTTTGTCGTGGTACATGGCGGCATCAGAGTAACGCAGCAGCAGGTTCAAATCAGTACCGTTTTCCGGGTACACAGCAATTCCTACGCTCAAGCCTACCTTGGGAAAATCTTCGTACTGCTGCCTGTGCCTTGCCACCAGGCTGTCTATTCCCAGTTTTATTTTTTCTGCCGCTCCCTCAGCAGCAGACCGGCTGGAATGGCAGAGAACTATTACAAATTCATCGCCACCATGCCTGGCTACCAAATCATAGTTTCTTACATGCGTACGAAGCACATCTGCTATATCACGCAGCAATTCATCGCCTTTGCTGTGACCATAGGTATCATTCACCTGCTTAAAACAGTCTACATCCAAATTCATCAACACAAAACTCTGGCTGTCACGTACTGCTCTGCTTATTTCTTTCTCCAGAAATTCCCGCAGGTAACGCCCATTCTTTAACTCGGTAAGTGCATCTGTGTAAGCAGACTGCTCATACTCTCTGAAGCAGTTAGCCATTTCCAGCGCTTTTCCGGCGTGCGAGGCAATGCTGCGCAGCATTCGACAGGTTTCACCGCTAAAAGCATCGGGCTGGCTTGAATAGATATTCAATACTCCGCATGTGCCCGCGCCTCCAGGCAGCGGCACCGAGAGAGTCGAACGGAGAGGCGTCCATTCATCGCTCACTGTCCATAGCTGAATATCAGCCGGTAGAAAAGAGGCATGCGCTGCCTCACCGCGTTCGTAAACCCTGCCGGTAATATAACAGCCTATACGTGCCAGACTGCCATAAAAAAAACGCTCATTCAGCCCTAAGGCTCCATGAGCGCACAAATACTCGCTGCTTCCCTCTGGTAAATACAAAACGCAGGTATCGCAGCTGCTCAGCAGCTGTGTGTAATGCAAAATATTTTCTACCACTTTCTCCAAATGCAGGCTGCCAGAAAGAGCACGGGTAAATTCATACAATATTTGCGATTCCCGGCGGGCAACAGAGATGGCATGCAATACACTGTTTTCATGCCCCTCGGCCAGTGGTGTATCATTGTCTGCTTCATGTGCCGATCCACCAGACTTGCACAAAGCCTCTGCAAACTTCTCTACCAGCACAGGGTCAAACTGCACTCCCTTGCCAGCCTCAATTGTATGAACTGCCTCCTCCAGAGAGTAGGCATCCCTGTAGGGGCGCTTTCGCCGCAAAGCGCTGTAGGTAATCGCTATATTCAATATGCGCGCGCCTATAGGAATGGCCTCGCCGCGCAGACCATCCGGGTAGCCGCTTCCATTCCAGTTCTCCGAATGGTGTTTTACTATTTCCGTCACCGGCCAGGGAAATGGAATCGATTCTAGTATGCGTGCACCAAGTTCAGGGTGCGATCGAAGTTTATCATACTCATCAGTACTCAGGGTATCAGACCGGGTATACAAATGCTCGGGTACTCCAAGCCTCCCAATGTTATGCAGCAGAGCCGCTGCTCGCAAGGCATTCATGCTCATATTATCCAAACCAGATTCCCTGCCCAGCGCCAGCGACAAAAGAAGAACCATTTCCAGATGCCCGCCACCATACGGGTCAGCTGCATCAAGCGCAAAGCAAAGCGCCTCCAGGGTTGCGAAGTAGAGAGAATCGTTCTCTCTGCTATCTGTCTTTGCAAACGAAGCTGACATGCTCTTTCTCAAGATCGAGAGTATGGTTTCTTTCATCTGTCCAGCCTATTCTCCTGGATGGATGCCTGCTGTTCCTGAATGAAACGAGACAGCAGCATCTGGTCGGTACGTGCCATATGTTCAAACCGCAATGCACTTACATAGAGAAAAGATTGCGACTGATCATGTTTGGGCTGCAGAGTGCATCGCAGCATCATGCATTCAGCCAGAATCGCCTTACCCGGTTCTGAAAGTTGAAATTGAACTATCAGAGGAACGCTGCTCAGCAGCAAATGGTCTGAGAGCATACGCATCCCTCCCAGGCTAATGTCTAGTGTTCGACCGCATTCTCCTAACACTGGTATTTTTTGCGGGGCTTCTTCAAGTGATATGCCGGGAACATATAAAACCTGCAAGTCTATACTAATGCGAACCGATCGGCGGCGCTGTATAACGCAAACTGGTGCCGCCCTAATCAAAACCACTCTCTCTTTTCTGGAAATAACCTCTGTATGCATCTCATATTTTTTGTCAGGAGTATAACAGCAAAGTGAGATTTTACTTCCAGGCTCAAACAGAGATTCATCACTCTCTGGCAGCTGAAGCATTATGCGCTGCGCATCGCTGTGTAGAATCACTCCAAAAAAATAGGAGACGTGCTTTTCTATACTGATCTGAACCTGCTCTCCACAAGAGAACATCACAAGCCTCTCAATCTTTTTCCTCCTCTATACAGGAGGGCATTGAACAACAATTCCAGGTGTTGCACCATTATCGGGTAGTAACTGTGGTAAATTCATATTTTGCGCACACTTTTTTTCAAGAAACTGCATGCAATCAGGTACACTCAATTAGTCAATTAGTAGATATGATGGGGAGCATATGGTGAGGTTACGTGTAAATTCGATGCTGTCTGCCCTGGCGTTGTTTTTTGTGGCAGCATCCTCTTTGTGCTCAAACGCACAGCATGCACAGTCAGGGCAAACAGGTAAAACATCACTCTACAACAGAGGAGTAAGGCTGTTCAATCAAGACAGGTTAGATGCGGCAAGAACAGTATTTCTCAAGCTCCTTGCGAAAAACCCGCACGATTTATCCACACTCTCTTATCTGGGGCTGATTGCACTGCGACAAACCAGATATGCCGACGCTGTTTCTCCGCTTGAGCAAATAGTACAGGCTAAACCAAATCTAGTCTCCTCTCATATCAATTTGGGCAACGCATACCAGGGGCTGAAAAGATACTCTGATGCAGAACACCAATTCGAACTGGCTCTGCATATTCAACCCAATTCTGTGAGTGCCGGGTATGATCTTGCCAGCGTATATTTTCAAACAAAACAATACCACAAGGCAGTTGCACAGTATAGAAAAGTCGCAGCGCAGTCACCAAAAGACCCCGATATTCAAAACAATCTGGGGGTAGCCCTGCAGGCGGCAGGCAACCTCACAGGTGCAGAACGGGCCTATGCAAAAGCGGCTGCACTGGCGCCCCGCAACAGCTCATATCAAATCAACCTTGCGCTTGCCTTGCAACAGCTGGCTCTGAAAAAGAAAAGCCTGGGGCAGACAAGACAATACATGGCCTATCAAAAAAATTCACTCACAGCGCTGCACCAGGCTGTTGAATACGCTCCTTCAGATTACCGCATCTCTGAAATATATGCAGAAGCACTCGAAAATTCGGGGGCATTCTCAATGGCACTCGCACAATATCAGCACACACATGCTCTAGAACCCACCCTGTTTGAGCCTGTTTACCGCACCGCACTTCTGCAGGCACGCATGGGGCAGATGCAAACTGCCTCCTCTACCATTCAGAATGCGCTGTTGATACGTCCTACCGACATCAATGCTCTTCAGCTTGCAGGCTACCTGCAGTATTCACTCCACCGCTATTCACAAGCTGTTAAAACGTACGACAAACTGATAACTCTCGCACCAGACAACACCGCAGCATGGATCAACCTGGGCGCCGCCCTGCAGGAAAATGGAGACCTTGCTACAGTGCTTTCTGTGTTGCAAGCTGCAAAACAGCATGATATAAAAGGCGCCAGCATCGCATCACTCTACCTGGCAGCTGCCACACTCTATCTGAACAAAGGCGACAACGCATCCCTCAAGCTCGCACTCGATAATCTGCAAAATGCAATTGTACAATCTCCAAACAACGCCTCAGCATACAACACAATCGGACTGGTGCAAAAAAAACTGGGAATGCTCAATGCTGCGCTTACTTCATTTCTGAGGGCTACCGCTCTTAGCCCAAGAAACTCAGATTTCTACAACAACCTGGGCGTGGTCTATGAGGCAAGAGGAGACTATCACCTTGCCAGAGTTGCCTACAAAAAAGCATTGGCACTCAACAAAGGCAATCAGCAGGCAGCCATCAATATCAAAAAACTGGGGAACCTTCATTGAGAGCTGCCTATGCATTCATCGCAGCCCTGCTCGTCGGGTTGGCAGTACAGTGCAGCGCTCAAACACAGTCTCCTCCCTCTCTTAAAGTACTCTACTTTGGGCCGCCGGGTGGATACTCTGTTGTCAACCAGGCACTTCAGTTACTCTGCGTATTGGAAAACAATGGCAGCACACCGCTCAACGCTTCTGCCATTCAGCTGCAATGCATTCCATTAACCGGCCTTGCCTATGCCAGCGGCAATACTCTGCCTGTCTTACCCGCACTACAGCCGGGGCAGGAGGCTGTAAGCATGTGGTCATTTCCACCTATCTCTGGCGGAGGTTATCCCAATGCTGCTCTTTTGCTTAAACCGCTCTCGAAACAGCCTCCAGTAAACATTCTTACTCCTGCGCTTATCTCAGCGCCGCTGCTGCTCAACTCAGCTCCTCACTTTGGCACCTCTATACCAGATACTTCAAAAAATCCAGATGCAAACATACTGCAGCATTCAGCGATTATCGCAGACAATCTGATTGCCCTACATATATCACCCTGTACCAACAATACGCCATTCGCCCTAATCGCGTTAAAACCTGCAGCACTATGGCAGACATCTGCACATCTCGCCCCTTTGCTGCGAATGAAAACGGCAAGAAGAGGGCAGATAACATGGTGGCATTTGTTTGTTTGGCACAGCACAAAAGTTCAACACTCCGCCAGTGAGGCAGACCTTGTATTGAATGGCAAAATTGGACGCCTGTGGAAAGCACACATCGTTTTTAAGGTAATTCAGAACAGTTCTGTACTGCGCTGCAAAATATTGCTTGAAACACTCAAAAACGTTCAGTGCAGTTCTATCGAACTGCCGGTACTATGGAATGATGCTGCCAGCACGTCACTGCCTCCATCAAACGGTACTCTTCAGGTGAAACAGAAAAAAGTCATCAGCTTCCCAGCCAGTGCACGCATGGCGGTTTCTACCTGTAATTCAACCTGGCAGGCACTTGCATGGGGTGCAACGCCTCCTGCAAGTGGCTGGCAGTGGAAGCGCATACCATCTCTGCAGCAACAAAGAGCCGGTGTGCGATGGAATGCACTGCCGGGCACACAGTTTTTTCCAAAAGGTTCTCGTATTACATTGGCTTTTCATATCATCACACGCCCTGCAGCTTTGCCCCTGCAAGATATTCTCGCCCTTCAAATACCCTGAATGAATATAACTGCAAAAGCCTGTGCCAAAATAAACCTTACTCTTGATGTGTATAGCAAAAGAGAAGACGGATACCACTCACTTTCCAGCATCATGCAAAGCATCTCACTGCATGACATACTGCAGGTGTGTCTTGCAGAGAAACCAGGCATTCATTTCAAGTGCGAAGCGCCAAACCAGCCAAACGTACCATCCGGTGAAGATAACCTGGCAGTGAAAGCAGCTCTGCTCGTATTAGAGTGGGCGCAAAACAGACACATACACATTCAGGGGGGGATAGACATAATGCTGCATAAAAACATCCCTTCACAGGCGGGTCTGGGGGGAGGAAGCAGCGATGCCGCTGCCGCAATTGCTGCAGTAAATTCTCTGCTTCATCTGCAAATGCCCCAGACAGACCTGCTGCAAACTGCTGCATTGCTCGGTTCAGATGTACCTTTTTTTCTATTGTCGGGTACTGTACTGGCGCAGGGCAGAGGTGAGAAACTTACTCCCCTGCCAGATCTGCCTGTACTCAATCTGGTAGTTGTTAAGCCAGATAACAATGTGCCTACGGCATGGGCCTATCAGCAGCTGGATGCCGTGCCGCAGCGATACTCACACAGAGCAACAGCACGTGCCGAAAAAGCAATCAATGAGCAGAACATAATACGCCTGCTTCAGTGTATGAGCAATGATTTCGAACAACCTGTTTTCACCCACATGCCGGCGCTTGCCATTGTACAGGATGATATGAGAATGGCCGGGCTGCAGCCTGTACATCTTTGCGGCAGCGGCAGCGCCTTGTTTGGAATAGCTGCAGACCAGGCAGCGGCAGAAAAAAGCGCCGCTCTGCTGCAGAAACGATATGCTCAGGTGTACACCGCACATACGCTCACACGTGAACAGGCATCTGTATGACGCAAACTTGCAATATTCCGGTCATAGTTCTAGCAGGAGGTACAGCCAAGCCCGAACTGCAGCAGGTTATAGGCGTGCCTGTCAGGGCGCTTGCTCAATTTCAGGGCAAAACCCTCATTCAGGCTGTGCTGGATGCATTGCAGCCTTATTTCAGCAATATATTCGTCATAGGCAGCCTGCCAGACATGCCAGGGTGTACAATGCTTCCAGACCTCGGCAGCTTTACCGAAAATCTATTCGAGGGGTTGCTTGCAGCGCAAGAAGCACCTTATTGCATTATTGCAACCGCCGATCTGCCATTTCTGCAGCAAGAAATGGTACAGCAGTTTCTGCATGACAGCCTTGCGCTCGCCCAGGCAAATAATGCTGCGCTAGTTTGGCCAATTGTACCGGTAGAACTCTGTCAACAGCGTTTCCCAGGCATAAGGCGCACTTCACTCAAGCTAAAAGAAGGCAGATTTACGGGAGGTAACCTGGCGCTGATAAAAACAAGCGAGATGTTGCAGTGTCGAAGCATAGTAACACAGGCTTACCAGGCGCGTAAAAGCCCTCTGCGACTCGCTTCTATGCTCGGGGGCAAAACTGTACTGCAGCTTATCCTCAGCCAGTGTCTTGCCCCTCGCATAATGAGTATAATCTCGCTTGAAAAGGCAGTTTCCAGGCTCATTGGCGCAAACTCATCTGCATTACTTTCTGCACACCCTGAAATTGCAACTGATCTGGATCGACCGTCTGACTTTCAGGCTTTTAGGCTAAAACCATGAACCTAATACCACAACACAACAACGCTGCAAAAACAATCTCTTCTATCGTCAGTGAATTGGAACAACAGTTTTGCTTAACTCTCTGCTTTGCTATGAAAAATCTGCAAACTGGAACCGTGCTTCAACACAATCCGCATGAACCTTGTAAATCTGCCAGCATCATCAAACTTCCCATACTCGTTCACATCGCTATGGCGGTATATGAAGGGGAACTGAACTGGTATCAGCCTATTCTGCTCAATGAAGCTGAAAAAGTAGCGGGGTCTGGAGTTCTTTCTCAACTTTGCGCCGGCCTCGAACTTACACTGAAAGATGTCTGCATGCTGATGACGATCGTTTCAGACAATACTGCTACGAATATGCTGATTGAACTGCTGGGTAAATCCGTTGTCAACCAGCGCATGAGAAAGCTGGGACTGCAAAAAACTACTCTCTTCAGAAAGGCTTACAGTCCTGACAACGAGGAAAGCAAACTTTTCGGTCTCGGCGTAACTACACCAGATGAGATGATACGATTACTCACCCTGCTGCACAGCAGCGACCATATCCCTGCAGCAGCCGCAATGTCTGTGGTTGAATTTCTAAAAAGACAACAGTGTCGAGATTCTATCCCGCGCTTTCTGTCTGATACATGGGGCTACGCAGGGAAAACAGGCGCGCTAGACAGCGTACGCAATGATGTGGCAATAGTGACTAGCCCAGAAGGCGTCAATTATGCATTGGCGGTATTCACCCAGGACATCAAGGAGATACTCTGGACGCCTGAAAACGCTGGAGAACTTGCCATCGCACATCTGGCACATATCCTGCTGAATGAGTTTGCCAACCTGTAACTCTGATAATAATGAAAAGGATGTACTCGTCTTATGATGCTCAGAACCATGATGAAAAGCAAAATACACAGGGCTACTATTACAGATGCAAATGTAAATTATGTAGGCAGTATTTCCATAGATGCACTTCTGCTGGAAAAAGCAGACCTGCTGCCTGGGGAACTTGTACACGTCTGGAATGTTAATAATGGAGAGAGATTTGAAACCTATATACTCGAAGGTGCCCCAGATTCAGGGCAGGTTGTAGTGAATGGAGCAGCTGCACGCAAGGTAAGCACTGGCGACATTGTAATCATAACCGCCTTCTGCCTGACAGATCAACCTGTGACACCTCAATCTATTCTTGTGGATGAAAACAATAAATATGTCCGCTATCTCTGATATGAACTACAACGGTCCTCTTCTTTACGCAATCGGTGATATTCACGGACAGTATAACCAGCTGAGAGTGCTGCTTGCAACCCTGCTCAAAAAAATCAAGCCGGAAGACCAGTTGATCTTCCTGGGAGACTATATCGACCGCGGGGGGGAAACTGCTCAGGTGCTGGAGTGCCTGATTGAGCTGCAGCAGAATCGACCGGAAACTATATTCCTGCGAGGTAACCATGAACAGCTTATGCTGGATGCTATGGAGTGCATTGCAGACAACGGCGACATTCAGTTGAATATAGAACTGATGCACTGGCTGCAAAACGGCGGGCTTGATACTCTGAAGTCATACAGCATAGAAAATATAGACAGACTGCCGCGCCTTATCCCTTTACACCACCTCTCTTTTCTCAAAGAAACTGCTTTTGAATACGAAACACGCTACTTTCACTTTGTTCATGCCGGATTGCTGCCGCCAGGTGCATCCTGGAGCGGTGAAGAAGATGGATTAGACCCCAGACTATGGATTAGAGAACCTTTTCTTTCTTACCGCCCACTGTTCAAAGGGAGAACGGTTGTATTTGGCCATACCCCTCAGCTTTCAGGGAAACCGCTGGTTGAACACAACAAAATCGGCATAGATACAGCAGCTGTCTTTGGCGGGCCGCTCACCGCAGTCGCCCTTCCAGATGAAGGCCTGAAAAGCGCCAAATGCAAACCTCTTTTCTATCAAACACCGCACTGCTAACACATTGATTTCATCTCGCAGCACAGCAAGGCGCTGCCTCGCAGATGCTGTGCATAAAAGAATGCCCGCCACACTGCTCAGTATATGACAGGCATTCTTCTTAGATAACTGCCCCAAACTAAGAAGCAATTTTGCTACTTTGCCGAAAAATAGCCAGACTGTTCCATGTCAGCAAGCAAACCAATCTGTTTCGCATTCCAACCCAGTTCTCTCTGGGTCCATACGCTGCTTGCAGGCGAATCTATGCCGGCAAATAGCGAGAACCAGCCAAAATACTCAGAAACTGCTTCGCCCTGCAGACTTCGAACCGGCAAATTCAAATGCCTGCCAATCATGCCGGCAATTTCTCTAAAGGGTATTCCTTCCTCACCCACTGCATGGTAGATCGCACCAGGCGTTCCTTTCTCAAGCGCCAGCCTATAGAGGTGTGCTGCATCCAGACGATGCACCGCAGGCCATCGATTGTTGCCATTTTCTATAAAAGCTGCCACCCCTTTCTCTCTGGCCAGCTGTATCAAAATCGGCACAAAACCATGGTCCCCCTGCCCGTGAACTGTGGGAGGCAGTCGCAAAACCATGGTGTACACCCCCAGTTCACTTAGAAGAGCAGCAGATATTTCGGGTGTTCTTGGCAATGCGAGAGCAGAGTTGGTGGTGGTTTGTTCTACTGCCAATTCGCCCTGTGAAACCATAGCCAGTCCCGATGTGATCATAATAGGGCGTGCAGTGCCCTGCAGTACCTCACCCATCGCTGCAATAGCCTTGCGCTCGACTTCTCCATTTTCAACCATTTTCGAAAAATTATGATTGAATGCAGTATGAATCACCCCGTCTGTACTTTCAACCCCTCTGCGCAGTGCTTCAGTATCTTCCAATGATCCCCTCAGTACATCAACGCCCTGTGCAGCCAGCATAGAAGCAGATGCATCTGACCTGGCAAGTCCAAGTACACTGTGTCCAGACTGAATCAGCTCAGATACCACTGCAGAACCTACAAAACCAGTGGCGCCAGTAACAAATATTCTCATTTTTTTCTCCTCATGCCTCAGTGAATTTTGTATTCACCAGCAGCGTCTTCTTCAGACATATCTATTCAGTAAAGGTATACTCACCTTCAAACAATTCTACGTGTAAAGTATACCTTTACTTTACCGTAAAGTAAAGGTATTGAGGAAATGTTTTCTGATAATGTACCATTCCGTTCGCTCTCAAAAGAAGATAGAAGAACACGCATCATATGGGCTGCAAAAAAAGTCTTTCTGAATAAAGGCATTGAAGAGGCTAGCATGGAGGATATTGCACTATCTGCCGGCACCACTAAGCCCACGGTGTATGCCCATTTCAAATCGAAGGATGAGTTGTTTACCGCCATGCTTGATTTAACCCGGGAAGGCTTTCGGGGATTACTCAGCAGTCCAGCCAAATATTCAGATGAGCCTGTTGAGGCTGTCACACTCTATTGCGCACGTGTAATAGAGCTTTCAAGTTGGCAGGAGGCAGTAGCATACCAGCGCTTCATGCTAAAAATACTAAATCAGATGCCTGAAGCGGTTTGTAACTTCTACCATATACTGTTTGGCCAGGCTGTTACCACCCTCGCAGAATACCTTGACGCGCAAATAATATCGAACAATACCTGCCGCGAGGCAGAGCTTCTGCTTTCAGCTACTGCAGGCTGGCAGCTGCTTCGTACATTATACGGCGTAGATTCATCTCATACAGAGCAGCCAGGCGATTCCCTGCACGAAGGTGCCACCGACATTCAGACTATTCGCGAGGTTGTGCATCGTATTGCCGTAAACTGGAAGCTGAAAAATAAAACATAACTGCCTGCCTGCTGCGTGGTATCAATCGGCAGAGACACGGGCTGCGATTTTTCTTTTTACAGCGGGCAGGGTATTCACCACTCGCATGGCTGTTTTGACTACCGTAAATCCCAACCCTTTTTCGCCTGTTGCATGTTCCATTGCCTGCAGGGAGGAATGAACTGCAGCAAATGCATATTGCCGCATACATGCCTCATATTCTGCAATCGCCTCAAGTGTATTCATCTCTCCAGACTCTGCTGCTGCAAGAAACCTGGATAACTGCGCAGCATCTTTCAATGCGATATTCGCTCCTATCCCCCGAAACGGGGTCATGCTGTGAATCGCATCCCCAAGCAGGGTAACCCGATTAGTCTGCCATGCTTCCACTTTTCTAGAACTCTTCAGTACTGTACATCCAAGCGATTTCGTGTCGAGCAGTTCCACAAGTTTTCTCACATTTGGGTGCCAGTCGGCTGTTAACTTGCGAAGAAGATTATGCATTTCATCCTGGGAGAGCTGGCTGAGAGGCACGGGCACTTCAAAATGAGTATGACGGGCTGCGTAGCCAAAAATAACGTAATCTGTTTCCGCCTGTTCATCAGCACCCCGCCACTCCCCACCATATAGCTTGTCAAGCATTGCATCCTTGCTTCGGTCTCGTTTCCAAAGCCCCATAAACAAGCTCGCAGGCTGATTGGCGGCAATAAGCACTGGCCCCTGAAGCATCTGAACCGGTAGCAGCGCAACAACCCCGGCAGTGAGCGGGATGCTGCCGCCTATCGTAGTTACACCAGTATCATAGGGTTCGGCATTGGGAAGAAACTGCCTGCGAATGGCGGAATTCACCCCATCCGCTCCCACCAGCACATCCCCTGTAGCAGAAGTGCCGTCTGCAAACAGTGCGGTAACTGACTCTCCATTCAACTCAAATCCGGTGCATTTCCTGCCAAAATGAACACGGTCTTCTAGCCCGGTTAAAAGAAGCCTGCGAAGGGTTACTCGACTCACAGACCTGTGAAGCGCGACTGGATCAATTGGCGGCTCACCAACATCCTGAAAGGAAAGCAGTTCACCTAGGTCCTGGGTCATCATAGAAAAACCCTGACCAAACTCTCCGCACGTTTCATCAAACACACTAAACAGGGAAGAAGGCAAACTGTCTCTCAATGCAACACTGCCCGCAGGAGAGATATGTATGCGATAACCTTGTGGGCGAGAAAAAGCAGCGGTATCTCTCTCATAAACCTCACAGTTTATACCCTGTTTGCTCAGCCCCTGTGCAAGGCACAAACCTCCCAGTCCCCCTCCTGCTATAATTACGTTAAGCGATGTCTTCTGTCTCACTGTTTCACCTCTCCCAAACTCTCGGTCTGGGCTGGTTTCAAAATAGTCATCCAGTTCAATATAATTTCACAAACTGGCTGAATGGTGTCTGGAGATGCTGTCGCAAGCCCTCTCAACAATGCAATGAGTGCATCGGCTGCTGCTGTCAAATTTGTACTCGCATCAATAAGATGTTCGTCTCTCGCCAGTAGCAGAGTGTCTAGCAAACTCAATTTCCAATGTGCTGTCAGAGTTGAAAAAATTCGCGCAACAGTTGTGTCTCGTTCAGAACGATTGGCAAATTCTCTCATTACCTTCAACAAATCAGGGCATTCGCGAACATAAAACTCTGTGTCTGCAAACTCTTGCCGCAGTTTGTCCAATGCTCTTGATCCTGAAGGTGGCACAGGGGGTGCATGCCTGGAAATAAACTGCATTGAAACATAGTCAGCCAGTGCATCAATCAGGTTCTCCTTACCTGAAAAGTAGTAGTGAAGAGTAGCAATGTTTACCCCTGCGCGTATTGCCACAGTTCGGGTTCTCAAGCCTTCAAACCCCTCTTCTGCTACTACATCGAATGCTGCCCTCATTAACTGCTCTCTCCTTGTACAGGCTTGAGTCTCATCTCTGGTTTTACTGTCTGATTCTTCCATAGAACTCCTTATCAATCAATCACTTGATTAATACGTCATTCAAGCTGACATCGTTTCAATAATTTTTATGCAGGCAGTACACTCACAGCTGCTAGCTTCCAAATAAACTTTCTGCAGCTGTACAAAGACTGTAGAGCCGCCTGCTCTCAGCTGAAATGCGTAATGCAAATTAGCCGGCCTCTCTCCCCTCGCCTATCGGGTACACTGATAGAGTGAAATACAGGCAAAATGCATTTGTGCCTGACCAAGCATGGGGATATGCAACATGTCAGCAAGTACTGAGGCAAATATTGATGCCTTTTATCTGATGGGAATTCGAGTCAACAGTCAGCGATCTACTCCAGAATTCTATACGTTTCTCATAGAGCAGCAAAACAAACTGCGACCTCTCATCTCAAATGGAAGGGTAATTCTCTTCTGCAACAGTATGCAGGCTGAAGAAGCGCTGGCAAAGGCAGGTATTCATACAAAACTGAAAAGCTTTTCAGATGAACGAAACCTCTATTTGCTTGATATAGCCGGCGCACTCTATCTGCTCAATCAAGAGAATCAGGATCATAATCAGAAAATTGTGAATCTGCTTGATTATCTCGCCAGAACTCTCACTGCGCTTGGCATACCCCTGCCTCCTACTTTCCAGATTCTATCAGAATTGGGAGAACATCTCGATCAAAACCCCTACTTTGCAGATTTTCTCTCAAAAAAACCTTTTCAAAGAGAACAGGCAATCGATGGCATACGCTGGTGCATAGGCACCCTGTTTTCACTCTCGCTGATTCTGTTTCCCTCAGAAAATACACCCACTCTTGCATCTCAGTCCGAACAGGAGCCTTCCATCATCAAATGAAAAACATTCTCTGCCTGCTGTTGGTGCCCTTGCTGCTACAACCTCATACAGCAAGTGCAAAACCACAAAACGCTGCTCATTCTATCGTCTATGCATTTTCAGCCACGCCCCGCCTCTATCACATCACCGCCTATGTTGATGGGCATTTCCCCCCTTTTGACCAGCCAGGCAACCCTGAAGTGCATCTGCTTGCTTCTATTACCGCTAAAGTCACTGCGCGGAAATTGAAAAATGGAGATGCAAAAATTTCTTTCCAGGTACAAAAAGCTGACCTGGGGCTGGTACAAAACAGATTGAAAACTGGCGTTATACCAGATGCCAACTCTCTTATTCCCTACCCTATTGATCTCTATACAGTACAGTCTGCTCTAGATACCAATGTGCTGGTAGACCCGCACGGGCAGGTAATTCACATTGACACTGCCCCTTCAAAACTGATTCGCATCAATATTGGCTTCGATCTCAGGTCATTATATATGCTTGCATTCCCGGTTATTTTCCCCACACGCCCGCTGTCTGATCGGGCACAATGGTACAGCCGTTCGGGGTTAATAGGGTCTCATTTGCCGCAAAAAGCATACAATGCCAGAATCACGGCTTTCAATGCAAACTCAAATTCCATGCAACTGCAGCAAACGGCTCTCAACATGATTTCAGATGAATTGAATCAGTCTGGCGAGCATACCTCATCCCCTGCCAAAGCAGTTACTAGTCTTAAGGGAAGCATTGCACTGCAGGGTAACATGTCATTCGAACTGCAAAATGCTGTAAATTACGACAAGGCTTCTCTGTCAAGCGCTTTATTTCGCCTCAATGCAAATCTGAATAGAAAAGCCATTGGTAAAGTTACACCCGATTCAGACATGCAAACCGGCCCGATACAAGTCGCCATAAGATTGCTCATCAAACCCAACAATTAAGAGAACCTGGTATCCAATCATGCTCAGACAAACACTCAAAGCTTTTTGCATATTATTGCTACTGGCTGCTCTTGTATCCTCTGCTCTGGCTCTGCCGAGTCAAAAAGGCTATAGCCTCAAACTCATTTTTCATCCCGGTCTCACCTACTTGTACCGCCTGGATATGAGCATGACAGCCTGGGTGCCAGGGAGCAAGACCAATGAAAAAATTGCTGTCTATAACGCCAGCGAAGACATGGTGATGGCGCAAAAGGTGCTGCGCATACTGCCAAACCACAATGCTGTTTTATCTATACACACAAATGAAGGCAGAGGGCTAAACAATGGGCAGGTCTTCAAAGCGAATACCACTGCGAAACCTGCTATTCTCACTTTTGCACCCAATGGAGACATGATTTCATTTGAGCATTTGCCACGTGCAGATGCAAATGCCCCCCTGCTCGGCAATGTTCTTCACTCTGGCGCATTTAGTTTTTACGGTGTTTTCCTGCCCCGTCACAAGGTTTCTATTGGGCAGGCTTGGGTTCGCAAGGTACATATCAATGGTATTACGGGAAAAAAGAGCGCTATTGTAAAATCGAAACTGATTGGCTGGGAAAAAGTTGGGTTGTATCATACACTGCATATTCATGCCGTACTCACTGCCCCTATCAAGGTGCAGCTGCCTGCCTCATCCAAAAACAAAAATCAGCAGGATGAAATGCATGGCACCATGAATACTGTATACGATACCGATCTTGCAATGCCGCAGGGCATTATTATCCGAACGTCTTCCCTCAGTTCTGTTATTGTCTACATTCGTTCAAAACACAGCATTACCCCGCTGCACCTCACTATGCAAATGGGAAATACGCTGGTAAACAACTGAATTGGCATGCTGCTGCAGTAAATAAAGCAAAAAGGCGGTTAACTCTATATTGTGAGCTAACCGCCTTAAGCCAAACCTGTTCCTGTTACGGAATGAGTTTGAGTACGTTCTGCGGTTCAGTGTTGGCTTGTGCCAGTACAGAGGTGGCTGCCTGCTCGATGATCTGATTCTTCGTCAGGTTCACTACTTCAGCTGCCACGTTGGTGTCAGCAATCTGGCTGTTGGATGCCGAAAGGTTCTCTGCCCCTACCCCAAGGTACTGAATGGTGGGGTTGAGAGTCTCTGCTTCAAAGGCGCCCAGATTTGCGCGAAGCTGAGACACCTGCTGTATGGCATTGTCTGTGATCTGTATGGCGTTGTTGGCGCCCTGAGCAGTTGTCACATCGACCATGGCCAGGTTCTGACCAGAAATCACCGTGTTGCCCAGCTGAGTTGTTCGTATGTTGCCCAGGCTGGCAAATACTGTCTGCCCTGCATTCGCACCTACCTGAAACTGCAGGCTGCCAGAGGTTATCTGGCCTACTGCAATGCTGCTGCCCGACGCATCGTTGAGTGCGGCCTCGGTAAGCAGAAGGCTGTTGCCATTGGCATCTGTTACCTTCAAGCCACTGTCGCCTGTGCCAACACCGCCTGTAAACAGGGCGGAGGTGAGCACCGATGTGCCGTTTACCAGAGCATAGGCAGAAACGCTTACCACAGCATTGGTGCCTTTTGCAGAACCAGAGGAACCAGTGATGAGCGCACTGCTCTCGTTTTCAATCACAGCAAAGTTGCTGCC
>DAIDHN010000024.1 GCA_027459665.1 Chthonomonadaceae bacterium
GCCGTGGCGCGATGCCTGCGAGACAGCGCTGGGGGCTGAGCAGCACGCCCTCTGTTTGCAGGAGGGCAGCGCGCTCACGCTGGAGCAGGCTTGCGAACTCGCTCTGCAGCAGTGAACCCTGGCCTTTGCCACGGGGTTGAAACCCCGTGCTGACACACCAAGCCCTCTTCGAGGGCTGCAGAGTTATGCTGCCGGGTTGAAACAGCCCTCAGCGCCCCTCTTTCACCCCTTGTCATGTGCTGCAAGGCAGTATATTGCACAAAGCATCGAATAACACCTGGTATCAACGCAATCATGGTACATTAGCGCTTTAAGGTTCTAAGACAGCAGAGAAGAAGATGACTTATGCCAAATTCACATACAGAGGTATACATCCATTTTGTTTGGGCAACCCAAAATAGGCAGCCCATAATTACCATAGAATACGAAGAGCATTTGTACAGCTTTATTCGTTCACGATGCCAAAAAATGCAGGCACACTTTGTTGCCATTGGCGGTATGCCAGATCACATCCATCTTCTCATAAGAATGCCTTCCTCACTTTCAATTTCCAATGTCGTTAAAGATATCAAAGGCAGTTCCAGTCACTTCATAACTCACTCCCTTGGGCAAACCGAATTCCAATGGCAAGGGGCTTATGGGGCATTTAGCGTTGATAGAGACCGGGTGTATGTTGTCTCCAATTACATCATGAATCAGAAAGAACATCATGCTGCGCATACTATTCAAGAACAATGGGAAATTGTCGAAGATGTTCAATCATCGTCCTGGCGGACGGCAGTGGGCATGCAGAGCGGTATAGTGCATTGTGCATTTAGTCCACGGAGTGGACTTTTGCCTGTTAGAACGTGGTTTCAACCCCGTGACATAGGCTGGAGCAGGCTTGCGCACTCGCACTGCAGCAGTGAACCCTGCCGCCAGCCTGCTGTTTTCGCACCTTGCGACAATTATGATACAATTACCCGGTATTGCAAGTGCAAATAAAAGGGAGAATCGCAGGGATGAGCCAGAGAACGAGTGCGGCAGTGTGTGGTGCGGCAGGGCGCATGGGGCGCGAAGTGATCGGCGCGCTGCTTGAGGCGGGCGATATAGATTTGAGGGCGGCGATAGACCGTCAGCACTGCGGCGAGGATGCAGCTGTGCTGGCAGGAAAGTTGGCCTGCGGGGTTTTGGTAGAAGCCGATTTGCGGCAGGTTCTGGAGCGCACCCGCCCGGAGGTAGTAGTAGATTTTTCTGTGCCAGATGCTGTGCTGGGCAATGCAATCACTGCACTGGAGTGCGGTACGCGCCCCGTGATAGGCGCTACCGGCCTTGGCCCCGATGAACTGAAACAGCTGGACAGCATGGGCAGGGAACTGGGCCTGCCGGTGTTTGTTGCACCCAATTTTGCCATAGGCGCAGTGCTTATGATGAGGTTTGCAGAGCAGGCCGCGCGCTTTTTGCCTGATGTAGAAATTATAGAGCTGCACCACGACCGTAAACTTGACTCTCCTTCGGGTACAGCCCTGCTGACAGCGCAGCGCATAGAGGCCGCGCGCAGAGAAGCAGGCAGAACAGCGCTTGCCCTGCCTGAAAACTGTGTAGAAAAAGCGCCGGGGGCACGTGGAGCGCGCCATGAAATTACCGGCGGCGTACCGGTACACAGCGTGAGGCTGCCGGGCTTTGTGGCGCACCAGGAGGTGATTTTTGGCGGCACTGGGCAAACGCTTACCCTGCGCCACGATTCAATTGACAGAAGCTCGTTTATGCCCGGCGTAGTGCTTGCTGCCCGGCGCGTGGCCAGCCTGCCGCCCGGCCTGACTCTGGGGCTTGAAAAACTGCTGGAGTAGCTGCCCGTGACAGAGCATAGCCTGCTGCCCGATTTGCTGCAAACTGGGCTGAATGTGGTGTTTGTCGGCGCTGCCGCCAGCCTCTGGTCGGCAGAAGCAGGGCATTATTACGCCGGCCCAAGCAACCGGTTTTGGCCGCTGCTGCATCAGGCAGGGTTTACGCCCAGGCAGCTGCGCCCTGAAGAAGATGCAGAAGCGCTGCAGTATGGAATAGGGCTGACCGGGTTGATGAAACAGAGCGCGAGCAGCGCCAACCACCTGCTGCCTCCGCCTACGCTGCAGCAGCGGCGCACCCTGCAGCGCAAACTGGCGCAAGCCAGCCCCCGCTGGGTCTGCTACAATGGCAGAGACGTGTACCGCATGGCGCTTGGGAGCGAGTGCGAGAGATGGGGCGAGCAGACTGCTGTACCGGCAGAGGGCACGCGCGTTTTTGTGACCATCAGCAGCAGCGCACGCGCCGATCGCTGGGGGGCAGAGCGCCTGGCCCTGTTTCGTGAGCTGCGCTTTCTGCTGGGCTAAAGATAATCTCCGTTGGCTTCAAACGGTCTCTTGCAGCGCCAGCATACCGCCGCCTCTGCCGCAGAAATGCTTTTGCAGCGCGGGCACAAATGTATTTTTACCGGAAAGCGCCCACACTGTGCGCACCGGGTGCTGTCTCCAAACACCAGTGCGCCGCAATGCTGGCAGGCGCTTGCTTCATCTGGCCTAAGCCGCTTCATGCGCTTCTCTGCGTTCAACTCTCTTCTCTCCGAACGCTGTGCGAGGTGGCCCGCCAGTATCCACGCAGCGAAACCCCCAGTATCAGCATGGCTAGCAGCGCCCATGACACTGCCCAGAAAGTCGCAGGAATGTGGCTGACGTGCGCCATGTTTGAGGCATCGTTGTCGCCCAGGTTATTGGCCGTTATAAGCAGCAGAGTTCCCAGGTCATTGAGGGCATCGAGGCAGCACTGCACTGCCAGAAACACTGCCAGAAACAGAGCGGTTTCGGCGCGGGTGTAAAACGCCGCCAAACCCAGCAGCACAAACACTGTCAGCCCCGCAGCAGGGGTGAACAAGCCCGATACCAGCGGGTTATGGCACCATACCAGCGTGGCCGCCAGCACCGCTGCCGCCATTGCGCCCAGCACCATGCGGCCGGCATTGCGGCCGCCCAGCCTGCCTGTTTGCAGCATAACTGCCCCAAACAGCGCGGCGCCCAGGTAACCAGCAGGGTCTATTACCCACTGCGCCCAATACGGCCCCTGGGTAAGGGTGACGCCGCTGGTATTGGGAGACAGGGCAATGCCCCGAACCACGCTGCCGGTGAGGGTGGCCGCCAGTGCATGCCCGCTTTCATGAATGAGGGTAACAAACAGTCGCACCGGATAGAGCAGGTATTGGCTGTAAGGCACAAAAAGCAGCACCGCCGTTACCAAAGTCGCCAGCAGAAGTCTGCGCCGGGCCAAAGCCGCCTGCACAGATTGAGAATTGGTTGTCATGGCATGATTCTCCTCCACTCCTTCTCATACGTTTCCACTGCCGATACGGTTTTTCCTGTATGCCCTGGCCGGTTGTTTGCAGCACGAACTGGAAGTAAGCGCCTTCTCTGTACAGGTATAATAAACTGATAGTACAAACGCTTGTCAGAAATGGAGATAGCACATGTTGGTCTCGCTTTACAATACAGCCTCGCGCAGCAAACAGGAATTTGTTTCTCTGGAACCGGGCAAGGTACGTTTGTACTGCTGTGGGCCAACGGTGTACAATTACGCGCATATTGGCAATTTGCGCACCTATATTTTTGAAGACCTGCTGCGCCGCATACTCGAATTCAACGGGTATGAGGTGACTCATGTGATGAATGTTACCGATGTTGGCCATATGACTACCGATGAGGATGCGGGCGATGACAAGATGGAGGTTGCTGCCCGGCGCGAAAACCGGTCGCCCTGGGAGATAGCGCGTTTTTATGAGGAGGCGTTTTTTCATGACACCGCCCGCCTCAACATTCTGCGCCCGCATATTACGCCGCGCGCCACAGAACATGTGAAAGAGATGATCGCGCTGATAGAAAAGCTGGAGAAGGGCGGCCTTACCTATCGCACTGCAGAGGGCATCTACTTTGATACAGCCCTTTTTGCCGACTATGGCAAAATGGCGCGCCTCAACCTTACCGGCCAGCGTACAGAACGTGAAGAAGTGGTGGCGGATGACAGCAAGCGCAACCCTTCTGATTTTATGCTCTGGTTTCTCAACAAGCCTACTCACATTATGCAGTGGACCAGCCCATGGGGGCCAGGCTACCCAGGGTGGCACATAGAGTGCTCGGCAATGTCTATGAAGTACCTCGAAGAGACTTTTGACATACACTGCGGCGGGGTAGACCACATTCCGGTACACCACACAAACGAGATTGCGCAGAGCGAGGGGGCTACCAGCCGGCCGTTTGTGCGCTACTGGATGCACGGTGAGTTTTTGCTGATGGGCAAAGAAAAAATATCCAAGTCAAAGGGGGGCAGCATCAATACTCTGCAATCGCTGATAGATGCCGGTTTCGACCCCATGGCATATCGCTACTTCTGCCTGCAGGCGCACTATCGCACCGAACTCAATTTCTCGCAGGAGGCGCTTGCCGCTGCCACGGCCGGGCTGCGCAAAATATACTCGCTCTCTACGGAAAACGACTCGCTGGCACAAAATGAAGAGGGCTTTGCAGCAGCGAAAAGCAAGGTGCTGGCAGTGCTGAATGATGATTTGGGAGTGCCGCAGGCGGTAGGCATGCTCAATTTCTACAACAGCCTGCGGCTCTGGCTCGCATTTGATTCGGTACTGGGCTTGCAAATAGCCGAACATGTGCATCGTGAAGAAGAACCGATTCCGGCCCAGGTGCAGGCGCTGATTTCTGAGCGCAGCGCTGCCCGCGCAGCAAAACAGTGGGCAGAGGCAGACCGCCTGCGCGATCTGCTCATTAGCCAGGGGTATGAAGTGGCAGACGGGCCAGAGGGGGCTGCTGTACGCAAAAAGGTTATTTAACCGACAGGAGAGCAGGCAGTGAACGATTTTCAATTGAGAGTAGAGCGTTTGCAGGCGCTTTTGCAAAAACGCAAAATAGCGCTCGCTATTCTTTCTTTTTCCGACCAGATGCGCTACTTGAGCGGATATGCCGAACATGGGCACGAACGTTTGCTTGCCCTGCTGGTGCCTGCAGAGGGCAAACCGGTTTTTTTGGTGCCTTCTCTTAGCGAGCAGGCGGCGCGCGGCAACCCTGCGCACATAAAACACATTGTTGCCTGGGAAGACCAGGATGGCTGGCAGATGGGGTTTACCAGCCTGCTGGCAGATATGAACGTACATCGAAGCGATACGCTGCTGATAGATGACGAGCTGCCCAGCGTACACCTTATGCAGATGCAGGCGCTGATGCCCGGCATAATCTGCCTGCCGGCCGGCGAACTGCTTTCCAGCTTGCGGCGGGTGAAATCGGAGGTGGAACTGGCGGCAATGCAGCAGGCTGCTTCTGCAATTGATTCGGTCGCCGATGAAGTGATAGGGTCGCTGAGGGCAGGTGTTACAGAAAAAGCAGTGCAGCGGTCTGTGCTGGATGCCTGTGCTGTAAGGGGAATGCCGCCGGCTTTTACGCCGCTGGTATGCTTTGGAGCCAATGGAGCCATGCCCCACCATGCCAGCGGCGAAACCTGCCTGCAAGCCGGTGATATGGTGATTTTAGACATAGGCTGCATGGCAGGCGGATACTGCTCTGATATTACACGCACCCTCTCGTTTGGAAAACCAGCCGATGCAGACGCAGAAAAAGTGTACGATATCGTGCTGCAGGCGCACCATGCAGCACGCAGCGCAGCGCGGCCCGGAGTATCTTGCGAGGAGGTAGATGCCGCTGCACGCGCCTGCATAGAGGCCAGGGGATACGGCAAACAGTTTCTGCACCGCACAGGCCACGGAATTGGCCTTTCATGCCATGAACCGCCCTACATTGTGAGAGGCAATGCCACCCTGCTTGAACCAGGATTCTGCTTTTCGGTTGAACCGGGCATCTATCTGCCCGAACGATTTGGCGTGCGCCTGGAGGTAATTGCTGCCGTTACCGCAGCAGGAACGGTGTCGCTCAATGCAGACCCGCCTTCCAGCCTGCTCGTTGTGTAAGACCCCCCGCACACTCCTGCAGGAGAGGATGTAGGGTATATTAAAGTGCTGAAAACAAATCGCCGCCCTCATCACCAGCAGTATGAGCCGGCGCAAGGAGATAGACTCGTTATGGCGTACGTAATTGCAGAGCCTTGTATTGGCGTAAAAGACAAGTCTTGCGTGACAGTCTGCCCGGTAGACTGCATTCACGAAGGTTCGATTTCTGAAGATGGCAAAGTGTACGATATGCTTTTCATCAATCCAGATGAATGCATAGACTGCGGTCTGTGCGAACCTGAATGCCCGGTGACGGCAATATATGCCGACAGCGATGTGCCCAAACAGTGGGAATCGTACATTCAACTGAACGCTAATTTTTACCGCAAATAACCTCGCCCACACCAGCGGGGCGGTTTTATTGACTGCCCCGCACTTTTTCTACCCTGAGCCATGTCATTAAAGATATACACTCGCACCGGAGACAACGGTCATACCGGCCTGTTTGGCGGGGTGCGCGTACCAAAATACGACCTGCGTGTAGAGGCATACGGGGCAGTAGATGAACTCAATGCTGCGCTGGGGCTGGCTGCTGTGCACCCTTGTCAGCCCGATATGCAGCAGCTGATTACCCGCCTGCAAAGTGAATTGTTTGAGCTGGGCGCAGACCTTGCCGCCCCAGGCCTGCATGCAGAAAAAAGAGGCAAAGCTTTTGTGAAGCGTATTCGCGCTGAACATGTACTGCATCTGGAAGAAGAGATAGACCGCTATGAGGCCGAGCTGGAGCCTCTGCGCTGCTTCATTTTACCCGGCGGGTCTGCTCTGGCTGCTGCCCTGCACTGGGCGCGCGTAGTGTGCCGGCGGGCTGAAAGGCAGACTGCGGCACTGCTGCATGCCCATGAGCAGCTGGCAGAACCCGATGTAAACCCTGAAAGCATGCGGTACCTGAACAGGCTGGCAGACCTGCTGTTTGTGCTTGCACGCGCCGCCAATAAACGCCTGGAAGTTTTGGATATTCCATGGACTTCAGAACCGGCAGAAGAATAATGAAGCTTTCTCACAGCCTCACCCCCGCCCTGATCTGTTGTGCCCTTGCCGCCCCGGTTTTACCAGGCTGGGCGCAAAATCGTTCAACCGCACATGCGCTTCGTCTGCTGCATGAAATGGCCGATGCCTACAGGCAGCTGAACACGCTAGACCTTACCACGCGCACTTACGCCATAGAGCTTCCACAGCCTTCAAAAACCACTCCGCTGCCTGCGCTGATTACCTCACAGCTGCAGGGCAAAGCTACCGGCAGGGAATTGAGGCTGAAGGTGGAAAGACCCAATAAGCTGGTGTTCGCGGTGCGAAACAAAGACGATGGAGACGCCTCGATGTGGGTGTGCGACGGCCGCCGCCTCTGGTCGTATCTGCCCAACACCACCATAGGCAGCGCGCACGGCAATTTTTATACCCGCTCACATGCTCCGGCAAACCTGTCGGAACTGGCACGCATGAAAGATATGCCGCCCGGCTCGCTCGAACTGATGATGATGGAAGGGCTTGACCCGTTTGCCCGGCTGGCTGCAATGGTGCAAAGCATTCGCTATGAGGGTGAAAAAACAATAGCAGGCGTTGTAACCAGTATTGTAGAACTGCACTCGCAGGCAAACGGCCAGTCGGTGCGCATTGCTTTTTGTATCGGCAAAACAGACCACCTGCTTTACCGAATGATCGTTCAGGAACGGCAGCTTCCTGCTGCTGCAAACCCGGCGCTGGTAGGAGACCGCTTTGATGCGCTAGTGGAAAACAGCAGCCCGCATGCGAATAAAACCCCTGCTGTTCCCAGACCGGTGATGCGCATTACACTCGACAACCGTATTCGGCAGCCGCAGTATTTTGGCTCAGATACCTTTTTCTTTGTAATACCCAAAAATGCGCAGAGGTACACGCCCATCAATGGCTCGCATGTGCTTACTTTAGGTTCTGCCGGAATTCCCAATTCTGCAGGGCATCTGTACAACTTTCCTTTCTTGAAACACCGCCGCTGAGGCAAAGGCAGCATATTTTATGGCCAGAACGATTGGTATGGTGGTGCATCGCAGCAACCCTCAGGCATGGGAACAGGCGCACCTGGTAATAGACTGGCTGCATAGCCAGGGCATAGAAGTATGGCTGGATGAGGCTTCTGCCCGGCGCCTGCACTGTGTAGAGCTTTCGATGCCCGAAGCAGGATGGGGCGGCACAGAGTTTATTGTTTCGCTGGGGGGAGACGGAACCATACTTTCGGCAGCGCGTATGGCGGCCCCGGCCGGCGTGCCCATTTTAGGGGTGCATCTGGGCCGGTTTGGCTTTATTGCCGAAGCTCACCCTGTGGGGCTGCTTGCGCATTTGCAGCGCGCCTTGCAGGGGCATGTGCGCCTGGAAGAACGGCTGATGCTGCATACCGAGATTTTGCGGCATGGCGAGCGTATCTACGCAGGCATAGGTCTGAACGATGCCGTGGTGAAAAGCGCTTCCTCCAGCCTGCTTCATCTGCATCTGGTGCTGGCGGGCGGTTCTTTTGCTACCTACCCTGCAGATGGGGTAATTATTGCCACCCCTACAGGTTCTACCGGCTACTCGCTTTCTGCGGGCGGCCCCATTGTAGAGCCGACGGTGCAGGCGCTGGTCATAACTCCCATTTGCCCGCATACTCTCAGCGCCCGCCCCATGGTGGTTCCGTGTACGCACAGTGTGGAAGTGCATCTGGAGGAGGAAGAAGAAGAGGCGCTGTTTAAGATGGATGGGCAGGAGGCAGTGACCATTCGGTGGGAAGACCGTGTAATGATACGCCGGTCTGAATACATTACCCGCCTCATGGCGCCAGAAATCAGTTCGTTTTACCGCAAGGTGCGGGGGCGATACCTTTATGGCGAGAGACAAAATGCCCCTGAAGCCAGCGGCCCGTAAATTTCACCCTCTATTCTTTTTGATGAGCAGTGTATAATTGATATAAGAATGCAGTATCAAAGTTGCACGCAAAATGGGCGTGCATGTGTGAAGGAGCTGGTCTAATGACTAATATGCAGCGCGGGGCCGGGCAGTACTTCAATTCCTCCCGCAGCCCGGGCACACTGGGAATTATTGCAGCAAATGTCGCAGCGTTTTTTATAGGCGCTTTTTCTGCCAAACTCCTGAGCTACTTTGTGTTTGCTCCTGCTTTCTGGTTGACTCGGCCCTGGACGCTTGTTACCTGGTCGCTGGTTACGCATGACCCCATCAGCCTGCTGTTTTCAGCGCTATGGGCAATGTGGTGCTGCAGCAGCCTGGAAAGAAGCTGGGGCACAAAACAATTTCTTGGCTTTTATTTTGCAGTGAATATCATCACCGCTCTTACCGTATGGGTAGGCGCTTCGCTGCTGAATGCGCACTTTCTTTTGCTCTCTGGTTTGTGGGCCGGGCTGGCAGCGCCAACCATAGCGTGGTGTACCATCAACCGCCGCGAATCTATCTCCTTTTTTGGCATAGTGCCAGTTTCCGCCCCTCTGCTGGCAGCAATAACGCTGGTGCTGCTTTGGTATTCGGTTGGGCCGCCTGTGCTGGGGCTGTTTGCGCTTTCGGGCTGCGCTGCCGCCTGGTGGTATGCATCGCGAGGCAGATATGCCTTTCAGGGGTATGCACCTGTGCAAAAGCACAAACCCAAACTGCGGCTGCACGATGTAGAACTGGAACCAATGGGGCCAAAAGGTCTGGCCCCCATGCAGCGCTACAAGGCATGGCAGGAACGCCGTAAACTGAAAGCTCTGCTCAAACGCTCTTTCACCAAAAATGACCCCGAAGAAAGAAGCAACAAACGCTAGCACAGGCCGCCTGCCGCCTTAAGGCGGCAGCACCTGTTCTTTATTTGCCACACAAGTCAGCATGTTCTGCCGGTTTAGTGCGTCTCCAGCGTAATTGCCGCAATGCGCACTTGAGGCGCATTGGGCAAACGGATGGCAATCAGCTTGTGCATGCTGCTCACAGGTATGGTGATGGCATAAAGCGCCCTTGCACCCGGCACCGTGTTGTGCTGAACGGTGTGAACAGGCGAGAAAAAGCCAATCTGACCGGGATGCAGCGCCGGGTTACTCCAACTGGGCACTGCAATGGCGTACAGATTTGCCGAGACGCCGTTGGCTTCCTGAAATTTCAGCTCCAGGCGGCAGGTGGTTCCCTCTGCAGCAGATGCAAGCAGCAGGTGTACCGATTTGTAGGTTCCTGCCTGTTTTCCCAAATCAATGAGCTGCCCGCGGCAGGCTATAAACTGGCTTGCTGCCTGGTTTTGCGGCAGCCAGCGGAATGAAATATGCCGGGGAGAGGTGATGCCCTTGCCGCCGTTTGCCTGCCAGAGACCAGAGGGTACGGTATCGGTGAGCGCGTAGGGAGGCAGCATGCTGGCCGGGAAGTTTTCACCTTTGCCGTCAAACCCGGCCTCCGCTTCCACGCGGTGCGCCCGTTTTTTGGAGGGCAGCGTGCGCAGCTGGCTCATGTCTACAAAATGCAGTTTTCCATTGATTACCCGAATTGGCAGCACCAGGGTTTCATTCGGGCTGGCGGCGCCGCGAGTGCTTGCCCATGTATCGCCCACCTTCACATCCCACACCAGGTAGTACAGCCCATTATAAGGCGGCACATTTACCCATGCCAGCAGGTTTGAGGCAGAAGCGCCCGGAGCAATGTTGGCGGTGAGGGGTGTGATTTCATCGTTGAATACTACTTCGGTGCCATCCATGTAATACCAGTGATAGCCCAGCGCCACGGCTTCTTTTTTCCAGGTTTGCACCCCTCTGTTTTTCAGGCTGAGCAAAACAGGCATGCGCTTGCCTGCAGGAAGCTGTGCAGGGGTGAGGCTGCCTGTGAAATCTACGCCAAAATCGTAGCGCCTTACTGCAATAGGCGCAAGCGGTATAGATACCCCCCGGTTGTGAGGTGTGGCAATTTCTACCTGTACCATGTCGGCGCCATAGTTTGCCAGCGGCAGCGGCGCTCCATCTGGACGGGTAAGCGGCAGCGGCACATCGACCGATACAACAGCGCCGGGCGCTGCAGATGTTTTGAGCAGCACAGTAGCATCTGCCGACTGTACAGGCTGCAGGCTGTTTTCCTCGCCGCGCGAATAGAGCCGCAAGGTAATTCTATAGCCAGGCTTCCAGCTAAAAGAGCCATCGTTGCGCAGCACAAGACGAACCATATATTCGCTGGCGGTTTCCAGTTCAGAATGCATGCTGCTGTATATCACCCTTGCCTGCATAAAAGCAGGGGAGGCTGCAGGCAGAATGGTTACTGGCAGCAGAAGGCTGTTTCCGGGGCTGTTTTCGCCCAGAAACGGGTTGCTGGAAGCCGCGGACTGCAGGGTGGCCAGCCCGATTTGCAAGGTGTAGTCTCCGGGAGGCAGTGGTTTGCCGTCTGTGCCCAGCGCGGCAACCGGAAAACCGGCTTCGGTGTTGTGCAGGGGCATTACGCTGCTTATGAGCGGGGTAGGCGGGCTGTAGCCAACTACCCTGCCATTGCGCAGCCAGCGCACCGCCCATGCCACTGGCAGAGAAGGCGTTTCACTGCCCCAGGCCTGCGTACCTGTGTTTCGCGCCAGCACATGAATGGTGCATATTTCTCCTGCCTGCATTTGCAAAGGGGCATCGCTCCAAAGCATCTGCGCCGACTGCTGCGACAGCCCCAGCAGCCGCCGTTCCATTTCCACGGTAATATCGGCTGTGGCGTAGCCCTGTTCCAGCGAGGGGGCTATTTCAGAAGCGGTAGAAAACTGGTTCCAGCCATTCAGCAGCACCCAGGGAGCCTGGGTTTGCAGCGCCTGTTCCCAGTGCGCACGATAGGCAGCGCCCTCAAGCCGGGGCTGGTACTTGCTGAGAGCATTGGGGTGTGCGATTACAGGGTCGTACCCTGGCGAAATAGAGACCAGCTTCATCCAGCCGCCTGTGAGGCTGGTTAGCCCTCCAGAGGCTCCTGCCGGCGTGAACCGTCCGTCGAGTTTCGAGGTGAAATCGGGGGTGCCCAGCAGCAGCAGGTCGGTTTTATGAAACCGCGCAGCAAATCTGGCGCGCAGATAGTCTGGCCAGCCCGGCTGGTTTTTCAGTGCTTCTCCCCCTTGCAAAAAGAGCGGGCAGGCCATGCCTCCGCCATTGTTTGCGCTGAGCGGAACGGCCAGCCTGTCTGCAGGAGGCAGCGAGCTGTAAAAAACTGCTACAGCCTGCCAGAGACGCTGCGGGGTAAGAGAGCCTGCCGGCAGGTTTTTCAGATTGAGCATCAATCCAATTTGAGGCGCGGGCAGGTTGTTTTGCGCAGCGTACTGCAGCGCCCGGGCCAGTGCAGAAAGTGCGCCGGCAGGCTGCAGGCCGTGTGCGGTAAGTTGAAATTCGGGCAGCAGCGCCTCTATTCCTGCCAGCGAAGCATTGGTAAGCTGTGACAGCTGCCAGTTGGCACTGCGATACGAAAGCCAGGGGCCGGTTCCGTTGTAAGGGTGGTGCGCCAAAGCAGAGGCTCCGCTTTGCAGCGTCACATTTTGCGTGGGTGCATTGAGGCGGGGATTGCCCTGAAAGCCCTCGTTCAGAATGGCCAGAGTGAGCGGCGGAAGCGGCTGGGGCGCATGCGGCGCCGGTGCAGGCAGCACGGCGGCTGGCAGGGCAATAACAGGTCGCGGCGGTTCTGAGGCAAAAGGCGCTCTTATGCGCGCAATATCTGTTCTGGTGGCGTTTAGGCCGGTAAGTTCGGAGATGCTTACGCCAAACTGCAGAGATGTCTGCTCTGGCCACTCTCCCTGGCTGATGCGACCGTCTATAACAGGCGAGGTTTTTTCGGTATGCAGGCATACCGCCATTGCCGCAGAGCCTTTGGCGGGTGTGGTCTCAAACTCCATCTGGTTCCAGAGCGATGGGTTGAAAACGTCTTGTCTGGAGGTGGCTTTACTGCTCCAGCTGATCACGGCGGGGCTGTCTGAAGAGATGGAGAGGGCTGCGACGTTGAAACCGATTTTCATGCCTGGCGTGGGAATGCTTCCCAGGTCAACCCAGGGAATGGCGATTTCTACGGTGTAGCCCGGCATAAATGCGCCAGTAGCGCGCTGAATGCCGTGTTGCGTAACCTGAAACCTCAAAATGCGCTGCATAAGGGCCAGGCGGCGGGTCTCGCGCTCTGCTGGATTAGTAATTTTTTGCACTTGCTGCATTTCTGCAGTAAAGCCTTCCATGCCCTGAAAAAGCGGTGCAAGTTTGGAACCGCGGTAAAGCTGCACGCCTCCTTCGGCACTGGCTGCCAGAACAGCGGTATAGCTGTTTGGCTTGTTGGCAATGTGTTTCAGGTTGGTTTGCAGTGCAAAAACAACGGCATCGTCTTGCAGCGGATCGGAGAATGCTGTGCTGTTGGTTCCATGCAGGGTAGGTTTGTTGACTACGGCCGCTAAATAGAGATAGCGGTTGTTCCAGGCAGAATAGACCTTGACATGATCTGACTGCTGAGAGGGAACTTGAAGAGCAGTTTGCGATGCTGCACAGTGCGGAAGCAGCAGGCTTGCTGTGAGGAGCGCTGCCAGCGCTGCGGCGCTCCGGACGGACATGGCCATCCTGAATTCTCCTTACAAATCGAAAATAACCCTGTATGCAGGGCATAAGAATAATGCTGCATTAGTGTAGCATAATTTGCAGGAGAGGGGCAGGAGAAAAGGGTTGGCTGCACAGCAGCAGCCAACCCTTTTGCAGAAAGCGTGGAGAGCTATTTGCTTTCTATGCGCAGGTGGCCCGTGCGTGCATTGAAATGCACTTTCACGTTGAGCGCTTCTTTCACAAACGAGATCGGCACCATAGAGCGTCCATGATCCAGGAAGGGAGTTACCTGAATATCCACCTTTTTGTTATTGATGGTGGCATGTTTGTGCCCAATGCGGAATATGATTTCGCTGGTGCTGTTGATTGCGCGCACTGTTTTGGAGTGGTTGTACCAGTGTATCTGCCCGCCGGTATGTTCAAATATCTGACGGAATGGTGCAATGGGGATGCCATTGAGTACGCGGGGCGGCACATCAAACACAATGCGTGTGTTGTTGAAAGCCACCTGAATGCTTTTTGCTCCGTTGGTGAGCGGGCCGTGGCCCACTATCAGCGGTTCGACCCGGGCTGTTTCTGTTTTGCTGCGGAAGCCGGAAGAGGCCACTGCAAACGCGGGTGGCACTGCAGCGAAATTGCCCGAACGAATGGGTGCAAAGAGAGTGGGAGCTGCCAGGCGGGTAGCAGGCCTGTTGAATCGGAAGGCCGGGGCCGGGTTGGCCAGAATGCCTGCCATGTGCGGCTGCGGGGTCTGCATAACAGGAGCGTAGCTGGGTACGCTGGAAAGAGCGTGCTGCGCACTGGCGAGCGCCGGCGCCAGCGTATGGCTGGAGAATCGGGCGGGAGCGGTTTGCGCAACAGGAGAGACCGTTGCCGGAGAAAGCAGGGAAGGCGCTGCAATTGCTGGTGTTTCTGGTGCGCTGAGCGCCCCTTCTACATGCGACTTAAGCGCTGTAACGGGTGAGAGAAGCGCAGGCGAGTGAATATTGGCGTGCTGCGGAGTAAGCGTTTGCCGCACAGTGAAACCACCCGGGTTATTTACCAGAATGGGAATGTGCAGAGTTTGCACACGCACCTGGGTAGCACCGTCTATTACCTCTACTGTAATGGTGTGGGGGCCGTTGGAGATGTGTGCGCTGTTCCAGTTGAAGGTAAAGGGAGCATAGTTGCTCAGCTCAAGAAAGTGGTTGTCTATGAAGAAGCTTACAAAAGGCTGCGAGATGGTGGGGTCTACTTTTACCTGAAGCGGCACAACGCCCTGCACCGTGGCATTGGCCTGCGGGTACACCATTGCAACGGGGCCGGCTGGAGCTGGCTGGCTGCTGCGAACGCTGAGGTGTGCGGCAGATGAATTGCCTTGCAGATCAGAAGCTTCTACTGTGATGAGGTGAACTCCGGGCGGCAGCAGGGAAACAGGCACCTTGAATTCAATCTCTCCATCGCCCGAACGGGTATACAGTGGTTTGTGGCTTACCATAGCTCCATCAATAAAGAGCTTGATGAAGCCGATATTGCCATGGTGAAAATGCACGGTAACGGGCACATAGTTTCCGTTTTCGGTGCTTGCAGAAGTGATAGAAAGCTGCAGGCCGCCTGTTTGCGCTACAGTATGGTTGTCGGCCAGAGCCGGTTTATTTACTGCAGTAATACCAAACCCTGCGCCGGCAGCCAGCGCCAGCACAAAGGCCATCTTTTTCATGCAGTGTTACCCTCCTTTTGAGAAATGGACTGCGCAGCAAATGCCCCCGCACAAATGCAATTACCCGCCGGCGCTGC
This sequence comes from Chthonomonadaceae bacterium, assembly GCA_027459665.1. Taxonomy (GTDB): domain Bacteria; phylum Armatimonadota; class Chthonomonadetes; order Chthonomonadales; family Chthonomonadaceae; genus DAIDHN01. The sequence continues at coordinate 15,283 of DAIDHN010000024.1, forward strand.
ATACGCAAAATTTCAAAGTGTGCAGAGAAAACCTGCTTAGCGGGCGGCAGACACACAGCAGCCAAATTTGCCTGGCTATAACGGGAATTGTGCCGCACGAGCAGGATGCCCTGATATTACGACGTACTGTAACACATTCCAATGCATATGTCAAGCATATTTTTTTAAGCATTGCCTGTTTTTTGAAAACAGGCGCGCTTTACTGCAAAAACGGCTCTGCGATATGCTGCGGCAGTTACTTTTGCTGCAGGGCGAGAATGGCGTAACTGGAGGCGGCATCACGCATAAACCTGCCGGTCATGCTGTGGGGGTTGCGCAGCCCGTTTATGTAGTCTGCAGGCCATGTGCCGTTTTGCTCATGGGTTGTCAGCCAGGTTACGCCGCGCCTTACTGCCGGGGCAGCTGCGGGCATACCGGCCCGTTTCAGCGTCAGCACTATCAGCCCGGTGGCATAGCCATCGCTTGCTGAACCTGACGGAAACGCGCCCGGGCTTGACCAAATGCTCGCCTGCCCGCCTGCGCTTCCCAGAGAAGCAAGGCTCCAGCCGCCATCGGCATGTTGCAGGTGAAGCAAACTTTGAATGAGAGCTTTTTTCGTATTGTTCGAGAGTATGCCCGGCAGCCAGGTAGAGGCAAGCAGACACACCGTTTCATCGTGCAGCCTTGCCTGTAAAAAACCCTGTGCAAGGTAAGTGCGCAGTAAATGCAGATGAGGGGATATAGCCGGGTTTGTATAGTAGGCCCTGCCAGCCATGCCTACAGCAAGTGCGGCAAGCGCGCTGCCATAATAGCCGCCGTCATGCTCCCAGGGGCTTAAGCCAAATTCCAGCCAGAGCCATGAACCGTTGGGCTGCTGCTGCTGCCACAGATAGCTCAGCGCCTCTCTGGCTGGCAAAGACAAGCCCGCCTTGCGTGCGCGGTCATAATTTGTTAGCACAAGCGCGTTCATTACCGACTCGGTACCCAGCGAAGAGGGCTGCTTATCGGCATAAAAGCACTGTGCGGCATTGCCTGGCTGAGCGCCCTGTGCGCAAATAGCATGCCAGCTCTCTACCCGCCTGACTACATTGCCTACCAGCAGGTTTTCGGCGTGAACGGCTTCTGTGTGGTGCGGCGCATTGTACAGGGAGGCAAGAGACATGGCCAGAGGCAGCCCGGTATGGCAGGAGATGCAGGCCGTTCCGCCGCCGCGGGCAGAACCGCCCCAGTGCAGCCATGCCTGCGTGCGGGCAGCAAGGTACCTAGCTGCGCTGGCCCTGTTCCAGGAATGCTGTGCGGTGCTGCCGCGAACAGGCATGCAGGCTGCGATGCCTGCCAGCAGTAGAGGGGTGCAGATCATGGCAGCAGACAGTCTTCTCATGTATCGTTTCTCCTTCTGCACCGGGCTGCAAGAATTTATGTGCAGTAATTTGATGTATTGCATGTTACCACCAATTGCAGAATTTGCATAAAAACAGCACAGATGGTATTGCATGGGCAGAAGAACAGCAAAGCCGTTTGCCCGTATAGGAGGGCAAACGGCTTTGACAGCAAGCACGATGTTCAGTCAGAAGTGTACCGTGCAGAGTCAGAACGCAAACAGTTAACGAACTTTGGCCGGAATGGCAGCTGGTCCGCCGGAACTGGGGATGGGCATGGAAGGTGGAGTAGGCGGCGGCGCCGGGTGGTCTTTCAGTTCCTGTTTCCATTTTGCAACCAGCTGCTGCTCTTTCTGAATGCCGTTCACCCCCATTTGCCCCTGATGCCAGTAGGCATCTGTCGTCACGATGGAGTATGGGTTGGGCGGTGGTTTGTAGCCTCCCTTGCCCTTCGAAACTACAGGGCGTCTTTTCTGCTCTTCCTGCATTTCATGCATTTTTGCCTGCATCTGTGCTCGCATTTTTTGTACATTTTCACGTGTGGCCGAGAGCGAGGGGGCCGGGGCAGGCGGTTTTGGAGGGCCGGGCGGCGGCGGGTTTACTCGTATGGAGACCAGGTACAGGCCCCCAATCAAAACTGCCATCAGCACGAGAGTGGTGAGGCTGACACCTCTTTTCATAAGTTCAATTCTCCTAAAAAACATTCCAATGCAGCGGCTTTTGCACAAAGCCGCCCTGCAGAATAATCTGCGGTATGTTATAGAACTGCTTTTGCACCGCTTTTATGCGGCGTGTTATCACCCCTAGTACGCTTTTTGCCGGTCAAAAGGTTTCCAGCTAAAAAGGCTTCTCCAGCGATTCTGCACGGTGCGCCAGTGCAAATGTGCGTTCGCCATACACGGGCGCTGCATGCTTCTGACTGATGCGGTAATCTTCATCTATGATGAATGTGAAGGCATCTGTCATGCGGCAGAATCGTTTCAGTTCTGCTACCTCCTCGGTTGTTTCAGGCACCAGACGCAGCACCAGGGCAATGCGTCTGCCTTCATTATCGGTAAGTATCGGCTCTCCGGGCCGCATTCCCTCAATTAGAGCTTTCACGATGGCTACTCCTTTTCTGCCTTCATATTGTGCAGTATTTTTTTAATGCGTGCTTTTTCCCTCATGTTTCCCAGTGTTTTTACCGAAAAACATATACTGATTTCAGGGAGGATGCCTGAATGTGCGCCTGTTTTGTAGAAAGAACCGAAAGTCTGCTCAACCGCGCCCTGACTGCGCATGATTTGGGTGCATTTTTTCAGGATACCTTGCAGCAGGCTCTGGAAGCGACAGGCGGCCTGCGTGCGTTTTTGGCAGGCATAGACCCTGCAACGGGTGCCATGCACGTACTGTATGCCGCTGGGCCAGGCTGGACCGAAAGCGCCCGCCTGAACCGTTTATATGCTCACAACCGCACCGAAGGCGGCATCACCGCCCATGCTGCGCGCAGCGGGCAGCTCTGGGTCTGCCCAGATGTGCATTCCGATCCTTACTACGTAGAGCATTTTTCAGATGTGCAGAGCGAAGTGGCTGTGCCCTGTTTCGATACAGAAGCCAGAGTGTGCGGAGTGCTGAATGTTCAGAGCCAGCGGCCTGCAGCCTTTGCACCGCGCCACTGTGCACGCCTCAAAACCCTGGCGGCGGCGGCGGCGCTTGCCCTCGCCCTGCAAGAGTACCGGGAACGCGAGCGCAACCTGGTGGAAATCGGCTTGCAGCTTTCTGTGACACAGCAGAAAGGCGCTTTTCTGCAAAGCGTTGTAGGGGCTGTGCAGCGCGCCCTGCGCTGCGAAGCCTGCTCCCTTTTTTTATTAGACGAGGGCACACAGCAATTAGTGCTGCGCGCCTCTTCCAGCAGTCTGGCAGGCAAAGAGGGTGAGGTGGTTTACACTCCTGGCGAGGGGCTTACCGGTTCGGTTGTGCTGACCGGGGAGACAATTCGCCTGGAAGACCCGCGCACAGACCCTCGCTGGAAGGGCAGGCACCCAGAATTTGTGCCTGATGCCATGGGGGCGTTTTTGGCAGCGCCCATTAGCGGGCACCGCGGCATTGCGGGTGTTTTGCGCGCCTCGCGTCCGCGCACAGGCCCTACCTGGTTTCAGGCTCGTTTTACCGAGAGCGATGAGCAGATGCTGCGTGCCATTGGGGCGCAGCTGGGTGCAGCGCTGGAAAACCGCAGCGCACTGGAACAGCAGCTGCACAATGAGCGCATGGCCGCATGGGGAGAGCTTTCAGCAAGATCGGCGCACATGATTGGCAACAGGGTTTTTGCGATAAAAGGCGATTTGAATGAGCTTAAATACCAGCTGGCAGAATCGCCGGCTTGTTCAGAACAGGTCACTGTTCTGGTGAATGGGCTGGAACAGGGGTTGTACAGGCTGGAAGACATACTGCGCGAGTTTCGCGATTTTGTGGTGGCTACGCGCATTGCGGTTTCCTGCTGCAGCATCAACGATTTGCTGGCCGAAGCGCTGTCTGAAACAGTACCGGCGCTTTGCCCTGTGAAGGTGTGTACCGATTTTGAGCCGAATCTGCCTGCCCTGCATCTGGATGCTACCAGGCTGCGCAGGGCTTTTGCCGAACTGATTGAAAACGCAATCAGTTTTCAGCCCGAAACTGGCTGGCTGAAAGTAGCCTCGTGCCTGACCGGGCGGGAGGAGATGGAAAGCCAGGTGCGTTTGAACCCGCTGCAAACGTATCTGAAAATCACTTTTGAAGATGGGGGGCCAGGGGTGCCAAAAGACCGAAAGGAGCAGATATTCACTCCTTTTTTCACCTCTCGCGTACGCGGCATGGGGCTGGGGCTTTCTATTGTGCGCGGTATTGTAGAGGCCCATTACGGCATCATTGCAGAAACTGGAACAGCAGGTGAGGGGGCGCGCTTTGAAATTTATCTCCCTGTTCCCAGAGGAGCGCAGGGAACAGGCGCACAGCTGCCTGGAAAGGAAATAAAGCATGGGACGGATTTTGGTGGTAGATGACGAGGATGCAATACGGCATTCTTTGCAGAGAAGGCTGGAGCGGGAGGGGCATACGGTACACACGGCCTCGGCTGCAGCGGCAGGCATGGAAAAAATACAGAGTGGTGAAGCCAGTTACGATCTGGTTATTACAGACATGTCGATGGAAGAAGGCGAATCGGGCATGCAGATGCTGTGCGCTGCGCTTGAACGAGACCCTGATATACAGGTAATTGTTCTTACTGCCTATGGCAATGTGCGCAATGCCGTGGAATGTATGCAAAAAGGCGCAAGCGATTACGTAGAAAAAAATATACCCGATGTAGATGTATTTGAATTGCTTGTTATAAAAGCAGAGCGGGCACTGATACAGAGAAGCTGCAGGCTGCAGGCAAGAAATGCTGCCTGAAAATCAAGAGAGCCTCTCGCGAACAATGTGCGAGAGGCTTTCTTCCTTCCTTCCCGAAGAATGGCTCAGGCGGCCACTTTAGATTCTGAAAACTGGGCGGGTGTTGCAGCAGGCGTTTCACCGCACACAATAATGCTAACCACTCTGTCTAGGCGAATATCATCTTCATTCGTTACCACATATCCACCGTACAAGGGTACATAAGTCACATCATAAATATGTGAAACAGAGTGTTGTTCCCGGCCGCACCGGTCTGACCAACACACTTCACATTGTTTTCCAATATATGCTTTCGCTTCATTCAGTGTCAATTTTTCTACCCTCCTGCTGGGAACCATCGTTCCGTCGGAGAGAATTATCGGAATGCTCTCTGCCCCATTTTATCAGTGGAAGTACCAGTTTCTGAATGCGTGCTGCAGCCGCCAGAGTGGAGTAGCTCACCGCCCACATTCGTATAAAACTGTGTAGTTATATGGGTGAAGGAGGAAAACATGCTTGGAAAGCTAAGTGGAAAAACCGCGCTGGTTACCGGCGCCTCTTCGGGAATAGGGGAGGCCACTGCCCTGCAGCTGGCAGCAGAGGGCGCACTGGTAGCCATTGCAGCACGCCGGGCCGATCGTTTGGAGGCACTTGCTGCACGCATTGAGACCCTGGGCGGCAAAGCTCTGCCGCTGGTGGGCGATGTTTGCATTGAAGAGGATGCAAGGCGCATGGTGGAAGCGCTGACTGCATCGGCAGGTCGAATAGACATTCTGGTGAACAATGCGGGGGTTATGCTGCTGGGGCCGATTTTGCACGCAGATACCGAAGACTGGCGGCGCATGGTAAACACCAATGTGCTTGGCCTGCTCTACTGCACACATGCCGCACTGCCTCACATGGCAGAGGCAAAAAGCGGTCACATTGTGAACATTTCTTCGGTGGCAGGGCGTACAGCCCGTGCCGGTGCTGCAGTGTACAACGCCACCAAATGGGGGGTGGGGGCATTTTCTGAAGCCCTGCGCCAGGAGGCGCTTGCGCATAAAATTCGAGTAACCATCATCGAACCGGGGCTGGTGGCTACCGAACTGCGCGATCATATTACCCATCAAGAATCAAAACAGAGCATAAACGCCTGGGCAGAGTCGCTTACGCAGCTTACCAGCGAAGACATAGCTGCTTCTGTGGTGTATGCGGTAACGCAGCCCTGGCACGTCAACGTGAATGAAATTCTTATCAGGCCCACCGAGCAGCTGGGGTAAGAAGCGGTTATTCTGAAGCTCTGGCGCGCAGCTGCTTCCATCTGGTTTCGGGCACGCGCTCAAACAAATCTACAACAGTTGGATCAAACTGGCGGGAACTGTATCTGACTATCTCTGCACGCGCTTCTGAAAAAGTGCGTGCGGTACGGTACGGGCGGTTGCTGGTCATAGCATCGAGGGTGTCGGCTATGGCAAACAGGCGCGCTCCAAGCGGTATCTGCTCACCGTGCAGACTATCGGGGTAACCGCTTCCATCCCACGCTTCGTGGTGATGCAGTACAATGCGCGCAGCTTCCTGCAGGCTGGGAATGCGGCAGCACATCTGGTAGCCAATCACCGGGTGCCGCCGCATTTCTTCCCATTCTTCTTCTGTGAGTTTTCCAGGTTTGAGCAGTATGCGGTCTGGCACGCCTATTTTTCCTATGTCGTGCAGCAAAGCCCCGCGTTCCACATGGTACAGTTCTTCCTCGTTCAGGCCCCACCGTTCTGCCAGTTCTATGGTGTAGGCAGTTACCCGTTCAGAGTGCCCCTGTGTTTCTGTGTCGCGCGTATCCAGCGCGGTGAGTAGCGCATCCAGTATGCTTTCCTGGCTGGAAAGAATGGCATCACGGTATACCCTGGTATGGCGGCTCTGCACGGCCTGGCGGGTAAGGTTGCGCTGCATTACAATAGGCAGTTCGCCTGGGCTGCAGGGTTTTGTAACAAAATCAGATGCCCCGCTTGCCAGAGCCTCACGCGCCATGCTTGTGTTGCCATAGGCTGTGATCATTACTACAGGCAAATCAGGGTAATGTGCGCGCACCTTGTGCAGCAAATCCATTCCGTTGGTGCCTGGCATGTAAAAGTCGCTCAGAACGATGTCGAATCTGGTCTGCTGCAGTTTTTCCCAGGCTGCTTCTGCAGAAACTGCACACTCCACACGGTATCCTTCATGCTCCAGTATAGAGGCAAAGGTTTCCAGCACCAGTACATCATCATCTATCACAAGCGCAAGAATACCTTTTTCCTTGTTGCAGGCAGCTTCATGCAAAGGCAGGTTGGGTTCTTCTCTGCCGACCTCTTCAGGGGGGATCAGGCTGCTGGGAGGATGAATAATACGCTGACGTGGTTGATACATGTTTCTGTTCCGTTTTGAATGCCGGCAGAGTTATTCCGCATCCTGTTTCAACTGTGAAACTGTTTGTGCATGGCTCCAGACGCATCCTCCTCCTGCCCTGCGCGCTCTGCGCAAACCATCGAGTGCGCGGGCTATCAGGGTATCGGGGGTGGAAGTATCTATAGAGAGTGAGGCTGTGCCTATGCTGATGCTGAGCCAGGCATTTTTCCCTGAAGCAGCAGGAGTGGCCATGGCTGAAAGCAGCCTTTCAGACATGGTTTGTATCTGGCTTTCTGTAACCAGCGGGCAAATCACCAGAAAAGAAAGCGGAAAAGCAGTGGTTTCTACACAGCCGACGACGTCGTAGTCGCGTGTTTCCTGGCGAACGCAGCGCACTATGGCGCGCCCAATCAGTCTGGCGCCCTCTTCTCCCAAAAATTCCAGCAGATGCAGATCATCAGGCGCGATGGCAAGAAGCGTCAGGGTCTGACCATGCCGTGAAGTCATCTCTATGATGGCGCGCAGGTAAGTGAGAAAAGCTTCTTCACTTACGGCCCCTGTGCCTTTGTCTGCAGGAAGCAGCATATCAAGGCGCTGAGAGTGGCTTGCAGGTTTTTGCTCAGGGGCATTTTCCGGTTTTTTCGAGGCGCTGTTAGTATTTTCTTCCCAGTCCATCCACATGGCTGCATCCTTACTAAAAAATAGGTATTGGGCAGTTACGCCCTTACGCAGAGGCATTATCGGCCAATATGCTGCCTGTCTGTATAGTAAACAGGCATGCAAACGTACAAAAGTAGAGAAGAGGCAGTGTCTGCCTTTGAGAGAGAGCGCATAACAGAGGCAGGGCAGGCAGAGCAGGTGAACCAGCGATTGCCAACGGCAAAAATATGCAGGTGTATTGAGCATGCGTGCAGGTGAAAACGATAACTTTTCATGCACAGTGCATGCGGGGCTTGAAAACGCATCAAATTGTTTGGCGATAGTTGTGTTCTTGACAGAAATATGAATTATGCAGGAAAATGTTTTATGTCTAAAAAATCAATGCTGCAAACTGATGAGAAAGAGCGGGCGCTTATTGTCTCGGTAGAACGAGATGAAGAGCTGCTTCCCTATGCCCGCGAAGAACTGATTGCGCTTCTGGAAACTGCAGGAGCGGAAGTGGTGGGAGAATTTCACCAGAGGCGCAACAAGCCTGATGTTGCCTACTACATTGGCACGGGCAAAACCAGTGAGTTATATGCAGGCGTACAGGATACTGCTGCCAACCTTGTGGTGGTAGACAGCGAACTCAACCCTGTGCAGGCGCGCAACCTGGAAGAGGCCGTAAAGTGCCGCGTCATAGACCGCACCCAGCTTATTCTGGATATTTTCGCCCAGCGCGCCCAAACCCGCGAGGGCAAGCTGCAGGTAAGCCTTGCACAGCTTACCTACCTGCTGCCTCGCCTCTCTAACCTGTATACCAGATTTGAACGCCAGCAGGGAGGAATTGGCGTACGCGGAGGGCAGGGAGAAACCAAGCTGGAAACCGATCGCCGCAAGGTGCGTGATACCATTCGCGATCTTGAGGCCCAGATAGCCGAGGTGCGCTCTATTCGCCAGACGCAAAGGGTGTACCGCAAACGCCTGCCTTTTCCCACCATTGCCCTGGTAGGTTACACCAGCGCAGGCAAGTCGAGCATTTTGAACAGGCTGTCTGGCAGCGAGGCTCTGGTAGACCCGCGCCTGTTTGCCACCCTCGACCCCACCACGCGGCGGGTTTCCCTGCCCGATGGCTGGGCGGTGCTGCTCACCGATACCGTAGGCTTTATTCGCAATCTGCCCACTCACCTTGTGGCTGCATTTCGCGCTACCCTGGAAGAAACGGTGGAAGCCGACATACTTTTGCATGTTGCAGATGCCTCGCACCCGCACTGCCTGCTGCAGATGCAAGCAGTGCATGAGGTGCTGGATCAGCTGGATGCAGGCGAGAAGCCTATGATTACCGTGTTCAACAAATGCGACCTGGTTTCAGACAGGTATGCGCTGCAGGAAAAAATTGCAGACACGGAAAATTCGGTGGCCATATCGGCGCTTACTGGTGAGGGCGTGCCTGAATTGATGCGCCATATCTCTGCTGCACTGCAGGGGCTGCTGGTGCAGGTAAATGTGCTGCTGCCTTACCAGCGCACCGATCTGCTGGCGCAGTGCCATGAGTACGGAAGGGTGGAAAAGGTGGAATACGGCGAGTATGGCATTGAAGTAACCGCCTGCGTTACCCGTTATCTGGCAGGGCATTTGCAAAACTTTGCCTCACCTGAAATCATGCCAGAGAGAGAAACTGCACTTGCCGAAAATTTAACATCGCCTTAATATGGCTTTTGGTATACTTGTAAATGAGCAGTTCGATGAGCGATCCGCACTGGCGGGTTGCATCCTCCTTGGCCCCGGCAATGGCGCCGGGGTCTTTTTTTACGCCTGCTGCTTCATTGTTTTGACAAATATTGTAAGTCGTGTTATACTGCCAAAAGCAATGCGCAAACATGGGCAGTACACTCTGCCGGGAGGTCAAGATCATGACATCAATCACCCCCCCCTCCCCGCACCCGCGGGGAGGATGTTTCTTTTGTAGCAGTCTGCATACTCATAAGTCTACTTGCCATAGCTGGCGCAGCAGCGCTTCGGTTTCCCGCCCCCTGGGGTGCAGCGCCTTTCTGCCGCACTCTGCAAAACTCGCTTGAACCACCCTGCCACCCCTGTGCAGTGGGAGCATGCCCTGCAGGATATGTGCGTGCCAATTCCAGCTCTGCTATTGCCTGCAATGCAGATCAGACCTCCTGCGAGACTTACCCAGCCTACATTTACATCTATCCTAATGGGAGCAGCTGCACAGCCATCACCCAGTGTAAGGGAATAAACCCAGTGCTCGGCCACTGCATCATAGGCAACTGAACTGTATGGGTTGCTGTTTTGAGGGAGGATGCCATGGAGGAAGAGAGCAAACGCCGCAGCCTTCGCCGCAGAGCGCTGGCTGGGGTGTGCCTTGCCCTTGTGCTTGCTGTGCTGCTGGGTGCGGGGCGGTGGGTGTACGAACGCTATGTGCCCTATCGGGTTGAAATCAGCAAGGTTCCCTCTGCCGCCAAAGAAAAGCAGATAGAGCAGGCAATGAAGCGCATAGGCGACGCCTGGCTGCGGTACAAGCCAACAGCCGCCCAGCTTTCGGCTACCACCCTGGGAGTTTACTATCTCAAGGATGCTCTTGCATTTCGCATGACTGAGCAATTGCACATATTTCCCACTGTAACAGAATACTACTATGGCATGCGTTATCCCAGCCGCTACATTTTAACCTGCAACGAGTTTGAGCAGCACATCAACCGGTATTACCACGATGGCAGGCAAGTAAGCATTACCCGCGGTTTCTGGCTGGTATACGACTCAAAAACGCGCAGCGTGCTGCACATTCCAGCCTGGCAGGTGCACTGGGCGCCTTCATATCAGGTCCAGAAGCCAACTCTGCACTCGACAGGCGGGTCACAGGGTAATTTTCAACTCCCGCTGTTTCCCAACGATCCACGGTATGCCGCCCTCTATGCCCGCACCACCAACGGCAGCATACCCGGCGTCAACATAGTAGAGTAGCAAAGCAGGCAGCGCGTGCGGCTGAGACGGACAGGCCAATGCGTCTGCGCAGGCTTCATGCCAGAATATGCCTGTCTGCATGCTCTTATGGTTTGGGCGGGATATGCATCTGTGTGGGGTATTCTGTTAGGCAGATGGAAACAGATAATCTATCCAAACCCCCGCTGCCTTTTCGCAAGCGTATAGAGCGTGCTGCAGGGCGCGCTGGGCTGAGGCTGGTAGTTGGCCCGGTGCGCAGCATGCCGCTGGGCATGGCGCGAAAAACCGGGCGGGGCATAGGGTATGCTCTCTACCTTTTGCTGCGCCGCTACAGGCGTGTGGCGCACAAAAACCTGGAACTGGTGTACGGCAGGGAATGGAGTGAGCAAGACCGCCGCCGCATGGCAAAAGCCGTGTTTGTGCATTTTGGGCAGGTGGCCACAGAGTTTCTCAAGCTGCCTGCACTGTCGAAAGATGAGGTGGATGCTCTTTCTACAGTAGAAGGGGAAGAGCGTTTGCAGCAGGCTCTGCAAAAGGGCAGGGGAGCTTTTATTGTAACGGGGCATTTTGGAAACTGGGAGTTTCTGGCGCGCTGGCTCACTCTGCACGGTTATTCACTCAACGTAATTGCCCGCAAGGCAAATGACCCGGAAGCAGACCGCATTTTGCAGGGTACGCGTACAGAAGGCGGCGCACAGGTATACAATCGGGGCAATTCGGCACGCGCTGTGCTACAATGTTTGAAAAAGGGTGAACTGGTGGGTATTCTTCCCGATCAGAACGCAGCGGATGTGTTTGTGCCTTTCTTTGGGCTTTCTACCGGCACAACCAACGGCCCTGCAGTGCTGCACCTGCGCACCGGCGCCCCTCTGGTGTGCACATGGTGTACCCGAAAGCCGGATGGAAGTTTTCACATTCTCTTTGAGGAGCCGCTGGAGGCTGTGCCCGGCCCCGACCGCGAGCAGGATGTGCTTGCTGTGATGACCGAGATCAACCGCCGGCTGGAAGCGCAGATACGCCGCCAGCCCTCTCAGTGGCTCTGGCTGCATGACAGATGGCGCGCTTCGCCGCATGTTTTTCAAAATAAAATGGACTCTGCACAATAAATGACAATGCTTTCTGATGCAGAACGCGCCGGCATTCGGCGCATTCTGGTTTTGAAAATGAGTGCGCTGGGGGATATTGCCAAAACCATTCCCACTGTAGAAGCCCTGCGCTCTGCTTTCCCACAGGCGGAAATAGCCTGGGTAGTGCGCCGCGGCCTGCATGACCTGCTGGAAGGCTGCCCCGCCATAGACAGGCTGTTTGCAGCTCCCCGCGGCCTTGCAGCACTGCGTGAGACCGCTCCGGCGCTGAGGCGGTTTCGCCCGGATATTGCGCTTGACATGCAGGGGCTGCTTGTAAGCTCGAGCCTGGCGGCACTTTCAGGTGCGCCTCTTCGCTATACCTGGGCTACCAACCGCGAACTGAGCGGGCTGTTGTGTAAAGCAGTTGTGCCCGCCCCGGAAGACAAAAACGCTGTGGAATGCCTTTTCAATTTCGCGCGCCTGCTGGGGGTCGAGAAACTGCCAGACCAGCCGCCCGCCTACCTTACGCAGGCCCCCGAACTCTGCGCCCGCGCCGAGGCTTTGCTGCATGGGCTGCCCCGCCCGCTGGCCGGCATGCACATAGGGGCCTCTACGGCAAATAAAACGTGGCCCCCGCAGCGCTGGGCCGAATTGATAGAGCTTCTTTTGCAAGAGGGTATTTCGTGCGTGCTGTTTGGCGCAAACGCAGAAAAGGAAGCGGAAAAAGAAATTTTGCAGCAAACAGGAGAACGAGCCGGTCTTCGCTCGCTGGTAGGGCGTACCACTCCGCGAGAACTGGCCGCCGCCATCGCACAGTGCAATGTTTTTTTGGGCGGAGATACCGGAGCTACGCACATTGCGTCGCTGGTGCATACCCCGATAGTTGGGCTGATGGGGGCTACCGACCCGCTTCGCGTAGGCCCGTTTGGCGAGCAGCACCATATTATCTCACTGCACCTGCCTTGCAGCCCCTGCTACCGTCACCCTACCTGCGGCGGAGCGTATACCTGTATGAGCAGCATAGATGCCCTGCGCGTGCTGAATGCCTGCAGAATGCAGCTGAGAAAAAGCAGCATATGAGAGTGCTGCATCTGATTACTCCCAGGCATGTGGGGGGAGCAGAGCTTCTTGCCCTGCGCATGATGCAGACCCAGAAAGAGATGGGTGTGACTTCGCGCCTGCTGCTGCGTCATCATCCCCATATGGAACTGTATGCGAAGAGGCAGGGTCTGGACGTAGTGACCGCGCCCATAGGCGGCAAACTGAACCTGCGGGCGGTATCGGCAATTGCTCAGCAGATACGCAGCTTTCGCCCCGATGTGGTGTGTACGCACCTTTCCAGCGCAACGCTCTGGGGTTCACTGGCGGCAAGAATGTGCAAGGTGCCCTGCGTTGCATTGGTACACGGATTCAACTCCGCTTCTGCGTACAGGTTTGCCACGCGCCTGGTGTGTGTTTCGCAGGCGGTAGGCGAGTTTATACTGCAGCAGGGCATACCGCACGAAAAAATAGAGGTAATACACAACGGCATAGACCCCCGCCCCTACCTTTGTGCAGAGCCTGCCTGCCTGCCGCTGCCTGCCGCTGCTTTTTGCGTAGGGACCGTGGCGCATTTATCGGTGAAAAAAGGCTACCGGGAACTGGTACAGGTGGCGCAGATGACCCCGCATGCTCATTTTGTGCTGGTGGGCGAGGGGCCGCTGAGAAAGGAACTAGAGCAGGCAGCAGCAGGAACGCTGCAGGGAAGACTGCATTTGATGGGATTTCAGGAGAATATTCCGGCCCTTATGAAGCGTTTTGATGTGTTCTGCCTGCCTTCGCACAAAGAGCCTTTCGGGCTGGTTGTGCTGGAAGCCATGGCCGCAGCAAAGCCGGTAGTTGCCTTTCGTGAAGGGGGAGTGCCTGAAATTGTGGTAGAAAATGAAACCGGCTTGCTTTCTTCCTTTTCAGATACAGCAGCAATGGCGCAGAACCTGAAGCAGCTGCAGCAGAATGTGCAAATGCGCGAAAGCATGGGCATGGCAGGAAGAGCCAGAGCGCTGAGTGAATTTACGCTGGAACGCTGCTGCCGCAGACTGCTTGATCTGTTTGAAGAGGTGAGCAGATGAGAGTGATGGAGATTGTATCTGGGGTAGGGGTAAACGGCGCAGTGATGCATGCTCTCATGCTGTCGAGACAAATGGACTTGCACGGGCACGAGGTAACGCTTGTCTGCCGCCCCGGAGCCTGGATAGGAAAGCAGCTGGAGGGAACCGGGGTGAGCGTGCTGGAAAGCAATATGAACCGCTGGCCGTTTACCGATCTGCGCGCCATGAAGGATGTGCTGAAAGAAAAGCGCATTCAGGTGATGCATACGCACATGACTAGGGCACACAACTTCGGCGTATTTCTGTGCCGTATCACCGGGGTTCCTTCTGTGGCTACCGCTCATTCACACCGTCTGCATCCGCACTGGATGCTTGAAAGCCACATCATTGCGGTGTCTGAGGTAACCCGCAGGTACCATCGCAGGCACCACCTTATTCCGGCTGACCGCATAGAGCATATTCCCGGCTTTGTAGATGCTCACCGTTTTGCGGCTGCCATCCCCGATGCAGCACCTGCCTTGCGCAGCGAACTCGGCCTGCCGCCAGACACACCGCTGCTGGGAGCAATAGGCGATTTTCTGCCAAGAAAAGGGCAGCTTTATCTGGTGCGGGCCATGCCAGCCATATTGAAAGCCGTGCCAGAGGCACGCCTGATACTGGCGGGAACGGTGCGAAAGCCGGAATACTACGCGCGTATTCAGCAGGAAGCAAAGCATTTGAACGTAGACAGCCATATTATTTGGGCAGGTTACCGCTCTGATGTAGACCGTCTGCTTGCTGCACTGGATGTATATGTGCTGCCCTCTCTGGATGAAATGTTTCCGGTTGCGGTGCTTGAGGCAATGTCTGCCGGATGCGCATGTGTTGCTACAGCTGTAGGCGGAACTCCTGAATGCGCCCTGAACCCGGATGCGCTTTCTCTGGTGCCTCCTGCAAACCCTGCAGCATTGGCAGAAGCAGTGCTTGCACTGCTTCAAAACCCGCAGATGAGCGCCCTGCGCAGGGAGACAGCTCGCCAGACTGCACTGCAGAATTTTGCCGTTGAACAGGTCGCACCGGCTGTAGAGGCCGCGCTGCAGAGAATAGCCGGTATTTGCGCTGTCTAGCATAGAAAAGGAGTGTTGTGCATGAGTATAAAAATCGCAGACGTGCGCATTGGCGCGCTGCATACCGGTGCGCCGCAGAATCCACTGCTGCTTATTGGCGGACCTTGCGTTGCAGAAAGCGATGCACTCTGCATGGAGGTTGCCGCCGAAGCATTGCGCATTACCCGCAAACTTGGCATCAGCTATGTGTTCAAGGCGAGTTTTGACAAGGCAAACCGCACTTCTATACACTCATTCAGAGGGGCAGGCATGGAACAGGGGCTGGAGATACTGCAGCATGTAAAAAGCGCTCTGGGCATTCCCGTGCTTACAGATGTGCATGAAACCTGGCAGTGCGAGCCTGTAGCACAGGTATGCGATGTGCTGCAGATTCCTGCTTTTTTGTGCAGGCAAACCGAT
Source organism: Chthonomonadaceae bacterium (assembly GCA_027459665.1). Classification (GTDB taxonomy): domain Bacteria; phylum Armatimonadota; class Chthonomonadetes; order Chthonomonadales; family Chthonomonadaceae; genus DAIDHN01. The sequence continues at coordinate 30,639 of DAIDHN010000024.1, forward strand.
TTGCTGCTTGCTGCAGCAAATACCGGCCGCGCTGTCAATGTGAAAAAAGGACAGTTTCTTGCCCCATGGGATATGAAAAATGTGGTTCAGAAGATAGAAGAAACCGGCAATAATAATATACTGCTTACAGAACGCGGCACGAGTTTCGGTTACAATACGCTGCTGGTGGATATGACCAGTCTGCCTCAGATGCGCGCACTGGGATACCCTGTGGTGTTTGACGGCACGCACAGCGTACAGCGCCCTGGCGGAGGCCCTGGCGGTGCCTCATCGGGAGGCATGCGGGAATTTATTCCCTGCCTCACGAATGCTGCCTGTGCGGCAGGAGTGGATGCGCTGTTTCTGGAGATACACCCTGAGCCGGAAAAAGGTTTGTCGGATGCTGCCACCATGCTGCCTCTTGCACAGCTGGAAACGCTGCTGCAACAGGCACTTGCTATTCACAATACTGTGCAGGTGCACGCTTGAAACATGAAAGGATTGCAATGACTACTCCCAAAACAGCCCTTATAACAGGAATCACCGGGCAGGATGGGTCTTACCTGGCAGAACTGCTGCTGGGAAAGGGGTATAGAGTGGCGGGAACTGTAAGACGTTCCAGCACAGAAAATTTTGAACGAATTGCACATATCACCGAAAAGATTGAGCTGGTGCAGGCTGATCTGCTCGATCAGTACTCACTGATTGAGGCGCTGCAAACAGTGCAGCCTGATGAGGTATACAATTTGGCAGCACAGTCTTTTGTGCCTACCAGCTGGAACCAGCCGGTGCTTACCGGTGAATTTACTGCCATGGGTGTGGTGCGCCTTATGGAAGCAATTCGCATTGTGAACCGCAACATTCGGTTTTATCAGGCATCTTCTTCTGAAATGTTTGGAAAAGTGCGTGAAACCCCGCAAACAGAGCTTACGCCCTTTTACCCGCGCAGCCCATATGGGGTAGCCAAGGTTTACGGCCATTACATTACCGTAAACTACCGCGAAAGCTACGACCTGTATACATGCTCTGGTATTTTGTTCAACCACGAGTCACCCCGCAGAGGGCTGGAATTTGTTACCCGAAAAGTAACCAATGCTGTGGCCCGCATCAAGCTGGGGCTGGCCGGCGAACTGCGCATGGGAAACCTGGACGCCAGAAGAGACTGGGGGTTTGCCGGGGATTATGTGGAAGCCATGTGGCGCATGCTGCAGCAGAATGAGCCGGATGATTATGTGATAGCTACCAATGAAACGCACACCGTGCAGGAACTGGTGGAAACGGCTTTTGACAGGGCAGGGCTTGAGTGGCAGAAGTATGTGGTGCAAGACCCGCAGTTCTACCGCCCTGCAGAAGTAGACCTGCTGGTAGGCAACCCGGCCAAAGCCACTGAGAAGCTGGGCTGGAAGCCAACGGTGAGTTTTAGGGAACTGGTGCACATGATGGTGGATGCGGATGTGGCCCGACGGGAGCGAAAAATAAAAGAAGACAGCATAGCATAAAACGGTTTGCTGCAGGTTATGTGAGCGGGGTCTGTTTTGCAAAACAGACCCCGCTCATTTTTAGTGCAGGTGTGCAGTACCCATGCTTCGTAGACGGCTGGCAGGCTTTTCTACTATGAGGTGCGCCTGCAAGGGCGGCAAACCCTGTTCGTCAAAAATGACAATTGAATTTTTGCCGTTTTTGAGCCAGCAGGGAGGCAGATAGAGGCCGGGAGCAGGAGTAAGTTCGGGATAGCGCCCCAGATTGTGCCCGTTCAGCCATACAAACCCGCCAGACATGCCCGTGGTTTGCAGTCTTAGTACCGGGCAGGCGCCGGGATTGCCATGCGGAATGGTGAACTGTGCGCGGTACCATTCTGCCCCGCCTTGCTGCGGTAAGGCGGCAAGAGGCTGCCAGAGTGCAGAAGGCACGTTTACAGGGCCGATGCCCCCGCGCATCTGCCAGCCCTCTATGGGAGTGCCGGGCAGAGCAGGCTGATTGGAAAGGGTGATGGGGCCAATCAGTCCGCCAGTGCCATCTGTATTATGAATCAGCACTTCAAGCTCATTGGGGCCGTGCGGGTTCCATGCGCTGTCGAGGCTGACGCGAAACGGGTCGTTCCAACCCTGATGAACCAGCAGCTTTACCCCGTTCAGATACACCGTACCATTGTCGTCTACCCCCTGAAAGGCAACTGTATGATGTTTGCCTGCAACTGTCGGCAGAAAGGTGCGCACCCAGAGCCAGCCTGGCTGATGCGCAAACAGGTCTTTGCCTACCTGTACAGGCTGCCAGGCATCTGATCTCTGCGGGCCGTTTGCACCCTTGTGCGGGGCCGGGCGGCCTTGCCAGCGAGTAAGCTGGTATTCTGAAGCGGTGACGGTACGTGTATTTTCCCAGGTTACCGGCCCCGCCAGCCCCTTGCACATAATGCGGCGCATAGGCCCCAGGTATGAGTACAGTTTTGGCCTTCCGTAGTGAGCCGTAAGTACTGCCAGGGTAGAAGTTCCGGCTGGCAGTGCAACGGTTACATCCTGAGCAACAGGCGCTTCGTAGCGGCGTTTTAGCTGCCCGTTTGCCGCATGCACCCCGTTGATCCAAACCGAGAACCAGTCTCCTGCATCGCTGAAGTGAATAATGTATTTGCCTGCCTTGGGTACATTTACAGTAGAGCGGTACCAGGCATAGGCTCCATTGTAGCCATCTGCCCCCATTTGCCGGGGTGTATTTGATGTAAGCCAGAAACTGGCTGCATAGTGTCGGGCAGCCCGCAGGTGCCCCGAACGCTGCTGCCATGCATATAGAACAGGGGCTGCAGGCAGGCTGGCAGGGCGGGGAGAGTGCAGGGGAGATGGGAAAAAGTTGTTTGCAAGTACAAACGCCGCCGGCTGGGTTTTGCCGGCGGGTGTGCTGGTTTGCACGTGCAGCACGCTGCCCTTCTGCCACACAGCCCCTACCGAGTAGGGGCCGGCCACTATAAAATGCTTTCCGTTTGCCTCTACCGGCCAGGTTCTGCTCGCCTCACTGCTGTTTTCAAGCAGAATGCGCACAATTTTCCCCTGTGAGGCAAACGAAAACAGCTGCGGTGCAGCATGCGGCGCTGCATGCAGCGATACGAGGCCGTGCAGCATGTTCCACTTACCGGCAGTTCCGCGAAAACCGTGTGCGTTTGGCGCTTGAAAATCTATTTCCCCCTTTTCGCCTGCCGGGTTGTACAGTACCAGGGTGGTAATGCGTCCCTGCGGCACAATAGAGAGCAGATGATACGTGCAGAAATGCATCTGAATGCCAGGCAGCATGGCATACTGCATTATTACGGGGCGAATTTCGCCGGGCTGTACGGTGAGAGTGCCGCTGCCTGCCTGAGTGTGCAGAACAGTAGCCTGCGGCTTGCCGGTATTGTTGTCTAGAAACAAAATGGTTCCGTAGGCAGAAGAGCGGGCGGTAACCTGCAAGGCGCTGTTGGCTGCAGCATTGGCATATTCTGCGGTAGCATTGTCGCTGGTTTCGAGTATCTGCTGCATGCTGCGGGCAAACAGCGCCGCTTTTTTGAAGCGGTAATAAATAGGGCGCAAATCGCCTGCCTGCCCAATGGCGCCGCCGTAGTCATAGCAGGCGGCTACCTCATCGTCGTTGGTGTACCCAAAATTGGTACCGCCGTGCAGCATGTAGTAGTTGTAGCCGCAGCCGCCATAGGCAATGATCTTCCAGGTGCCGCGTGTAAAAAAGCGGAGCCTTGCCGGGTCAAGCGGGCCATACAGGTTGTACCAGCCGGGCCAGAACTCGGTGGTGTACCAGGGGGTGGTGCGGTTTTTGCTCGACCATGGCTGGCTGCCGGCAGGGTCTGAACCATGGTGCAGACCGCTGAAGAAAAACGGGGTTTGTATGCCGTACTTTACAGCCAGGTTTTTCAGAAACCTGAAGTACTGGTTTGGCATATCAGTGCCCCAGCCCTGCGGGTCTTCATTTTCCAGCTGAACCAGAATCACCGGGCCGCCGTGGTTGATCTGGTTGCGGGCTACAATAGGCAGCAATTTACGAAAGTACTGCTGCACAGCAGTTTCAAAAGGCGCATCTGCTTCCCGAACCTTCAAGCCTTTTATAAACCGCAGCCATACTGGGTAGCCGCCGCTGTCCCATTCGGCGCAGTAGTACGGGCCAACGCGCAGGGTAGCGTACATGCCCATTTTATGCACCAGCTTCAAAAACGCATCCAGATTGTGGCGGCCATGAAAATCGAAGACGCCCGGCTCCGGTTCATGGTAGTTCCAGAACACGTAGGTTTGCACGGTATTGAATCCGGCTCTTTTCATCTTGAGCAGAATATTGCTCCACAGCGCCCGCGGCACACGGGCATAGTGAAGGCTTCCTGACACAATAAAAGTGCGTTTGCCCCGTATAACAAACCCTCGCCCGTCAAAGTGAATGTAGGGCGCGGCAGCAGGCGCGGGCGGAAACATATCGTCATTCGCCCGCGCGCCTGTGGGCAAGAGTAAAATGTACGCGAAAAGCAGTAAAAGCAGGCGTTTCATAAAACAAACTCCAGTTTCTAAAAAGGTTTTGTTCGCTGCAGCTGCAAACAAGTGTTAGAAGTCATTGTGAGGCGCGTTCCAATGCTGCGGCTCTTCCAGCGGTTCTGCAGTCACCTTGCCGCCCAGTAGAATTGCCTGGCACGAGAGACGAACATCGGGCTGCCAGATTCCGGTGAGCTGCAGTCTGTCCTGTTCGGGTTCCTGCTGCGCCGACAGGCATTCCATGCCCTGCCATATGCGCACCCGGCAGGTAGTGCAGGCGCAGCTGCCTCCGCATTCATGCGCCAGTTCAATTCCGTTTTGCAACGCGGCATCCAGCAGCGTATCGCCTGGCAGATAGGGCGCTGCCGTGTGGTCTGGTAGAAACAGCACCTTGTTCACGGGGCGGCTTTCAGCAGCAGAGGCGGAAGGGGTTTGCCGTGTGCCGGCTCAAACTCTACGCTGCACCCTCCCTGCAGGCCATGCGCCGGGTAGAGAAACTGCAGCAGCGTGTCGGCTTGGCGCAGCAGCACGGCGGGCTTGCCATTCAGCAGCAGTACACCCTGTGCAAGCCCGGCGCCAGTGAGCGTAACGGAGGCGCCGCGTGTAAGCACCCCGGCTGGCGTTACCTGCTCTATGCGCGCCCCCGCCGGCCAGAGCAGCGTGCATTGCAGTGCGGCGCGCCAGCCAGAGGCTGCCAGCTCGCGCACCTGGGCATGTGCGGGCTGCAGGCCCTGCAGAGCGTCGGCGGGCAGCAGGTATTGGCCAGATGCAGAGCCTGGCATGAGCGGTATGTGATTGATTTCGACCAGATGAGGCAGGCCAGAAAAGAAATCTGCTGAAGGCAGAGCAATGCGCCCGCCTGCCCGAAGCGCCAGGCTGTGCGTGCTGATATGAACAGAGTGCATTTTCTCAAACCTGTTTTTCTGCAGCAGATACTGCGATGCACTGACGGCTTTTATCCATTCGGGCTGGGCAGCTGCCAGGGCAATATTGTGTTGAAAAGTTGTTTTGCCTGTTTTTATGAGCTGCAGGCAGGTTTGCGCCCCATAAAACAGGTTGTTGTAAAAGCGGTATGGGCCGGAGGGGGTGGCATCGCGCCCGTTCTGCCGCAGCAGTACCAGGGGGTCTGCGGCATGCGAAGCGTCGTAGCCAAACAGGTTGCGGGTGAAGAGGCCGTCCTGCCCGTTTTCTATTTCTATGGCACGGGTAGTGTCTTGTATGCAAAGGTTGCCCGTTACTCTGCTGTGCCGCGAGTATCCAAGCCACATGCCATAGTTGGAGAGAGAACAGTTGTTGCCCGCAATAACGGTATTGGCCACCAGGTCTACCTCAATGGCGTTGTTGGGGCTGAACGCGCAGTTGTTGTAGAGCAGCTGGCTGCCGTCTGAACTGTTGAGCGGGGGCACTGGTTTGCCAGGCATTTGAGGGCCTTCGTTTGCGCGAATAAATATGCCGTCGCCGCCAAACCGCAGGTCGTTGTATGCAATGGTGTTTCGGTTGCTGTTGTGTTCTATGCACACTGCTTCCGCATCGTAGGTTTGCCAGCCGCCCAGTCCCTGGTAAAGGCTGCCTGCCCCTGTGGTACACCAGACAGCCCGGTTGTGTGCAAACAGATTGTGCGATGAGTTCCATAAATGCAGGCCCCAGTTGCTGTTGTATGAAAAATTGCTTCGGGTAATGCTGCATCTGCTGCTGTTCACCAGGTCTATGCCATCCCATTCTCTTTGCGCACTGCTGTATTCAACGGTGCAGTGCTGGCAGCTTTGCAAAAGTATGCCGCCGCCATGGTCGCTTTGCGGAAGCCTGCCGCTTTCATCTATGACCGTGCCTGCCGGCAGGTTTGCGTTGCGAGAAGAAGTGCAGTAAAGCAGATGCACCCTGCTGCAGCGTTTCAGCACAATGCCCCAGGTACACCCGCTCACGTTAAGCCCGCTTATTGTAATATTGCTTGCATCGTGAATGTACATGCCAATGCTTTTGCCATCACCCTGCAGCCGCACCCCCTTGAAATGCAGCGACATGCCGCTGCCAGATACCTGCAGCAGGGCTTCTCCGCCGGAATGCAGGCGGTAGAGGCCGGGGCGAATGTTGGCGCTGCGGGTAATAACCATACCGGCATGCAGGGAAACGGGAGGCGGGTTTTGCAGCATGAGCAGTGAACCTTATCAGAAAAATTGAGATAAAGTTCGTCAGCGGGCTTTTTTTTCCCTTCCTGCATTAGGCTGCAAAAAAAGCGTTTAGGCGCTTTTGCGCAGAACCCTGCCAGCAGGCGACGTTGAGAATGTACCTCGCTCCAGGGCAGTGTTTCCGTTTACAATTACCATTTCAATGCCCTGCGCATACTGATGCGGGCTGTTGAATGTTGCCAGATCGGAGATGGTATTCGGGTTATAGACCACCAGATCGGCATAAGCTCCTGGGCGCAGCACTCCGCGGTCATGCAGGCCCATTCTGGCTGCAGGCAGCGATGTCATGCGGCGCACTGCCTCTGTTTCGCTCAAAATGCCAAGCTCTCGTACGTAGTGCCCCAGCACTCGCGGAAAAGTGCCGTAGGTACGCGGGTGAATCTGGTCTGCTCCGTTCACCCCTCCCGGATGGGTGCCCACTCCATCAGAGCCTATAGACGTGTTGTGGTACTGCAGTACGCGGGCAATGTCTTCTTCACCAATGGCAAAGTTTACAGCGCTTACAAACCCTTCTGTTTGCTGCAGCAGGCCGAGTACATAGTCGAGCGGGTGCAGACCTGCCTCTTGTGCGAGTTCTGCCACAACGCGTCCCTGCAGCTCCGGGTGTCCGCGGCATACGCCGATCTGTATGCGTTTCCAGTGCGAATGAGGGCTGTTGTCTTCAAATTCGGGGTGGGCCTGCAGCACCGCTTCACGCATGCTGCTTTTCTGCTGTGGGTCTGCAAGCGTTGCGAGCGGCGTATTCATCAAGTGCATGGGCAGGGTTTGCACAGCCAGGCTGGTCATAAAGGCGGTATAGGGGTACTGGTCCATCTGCACATCCATGCCTGCCTTGCGCGCTTCTTCGACCATATGCAGCGTGGTTTTAGTTTTGCCCCAGTTTTGCCTGCCTTCTGCCTTGTGATGAGAAAGCTGCAGAGCAACCCCTGCTGCGCGCGCCACTTGCATGGCCTCTTGCACAGATTCTATCAGCGTATCGCCCTCATTGCGCAGATGAGTGGCATACAGCCCCTTGTGCGGGGCAATTACCCGGCACAGCTCGGTAAGTTCTGCAACATCTGCATAGCCGGAGGGCGTGTATTCCAGGCCGGAAGACAATCCCCATGCGCCTGCTTCCATGGCTCCTTGCAGCAGCTGCTGCATCTGCAGCATTTCGTTCTGGTCTGCCAGCCGGGCAGCATTTCCCATCACGCGCTTGCGCAGGGTGCCGTGCCCGGCCAGAGGCACATAGTTGGTGCCCACGCCCCCTTCTTCCACCTGCTGCAAATGTTCTGCAAAACTGTGCCAGCGTATGCGCGCCTTGTGAGGGGCCAGCCACCTTTTTTCAAACTCAAATACATCAGAGTCGACTGCGAACCCTGGCGAGAGACCGCAGTTGCCCACTACCTGCGTAGTGACCCCCATGCCCAGCGCACTGTTTTGGCCGGGATGAAAGGTAATTGATATGTCTGAATGGGTGTGTATGTCTATAAACCCTGGCGCAATATGCATGCCGTTCAGCTGCACGCAGCGGTTCGCCTCCATCTGCAGCTGGCTGCCTATGCTGAGTATGCGGTTATTGAGAATGGCAATGTCTGCCTGAATCGGTTCTGCGCCTGTTCCATCCAGTAGAATGCCGCCCTGCAAAAGAATGTCTGCCCGCATAGTGTTCTCCGTGCTGTATGGTATGTCTGTTATACGCTGCAGCGCTGTTTAATGCGCCAGCAGCGCCATGAGCGCCAGGGTTGCCAGCGGCGCCACAAAGATAAGGCTGTCGAGGCGGTCCATCATGCCGCCGTGTCCGGGCATAAGCGTGCCAAAATCCTTGCAGTTCTGTTCTCGTTTCAGGGCAGATTCCCACAGGTCTCCCAGCGGCGCCATGCCTCCGGCAATGGCTCCTGCCGCCATACCCGCCAGTGGGCTGCCAATGAGTACACCAAAGAGCAGGCCGGCTGCCAGTGCGCCCAAAATGCCTGCAATTAGCCCTTCGGTGGTTTTGCCGGGCGAGAGGCGGGGGGCAAAGTGGTTTTTGCCCCATTTGCGCCCAATCAGAAAAGCAGTGGTATCGGCCGCCCATACGCATGCCAGCACGCCCAGAGTAAGCCAGGGGCCTTCGCCCGGCTTGCCCAGTTTGTGCAGCAGAATGAGGCTGGAGAGAGGGATGCCGATGTAAATAAAGGCGATTGCTCCGTTTTTGCCCCGCAGCCCGCCCAATGCCGGGCCGCCTCGTGCATACCGTGCAAGCAGAAGAAGAAAAAGCGCAATGGGCGCAGCAGCCAGCAGCGCATCCGGATACTGCGGGCGGCCTGCCTCACCCAGTGCGACAGCCAGCGCCAGCGGATAGCATGCGCCTGCTACAGTGAGCAGCGGGTTGAGAATGCGCCCGGCGGGGCCGTTGCAGTTTTGATACACTGCAATCCATTCTCTGGCGCAAAGCAGTGTGAACATAGTCACCCCAACTGGCCAGAACCAGTGCCCTCCAAAACAGATAAGCAGAAATACGCCAATACCCGCCAGGCTGCTGATAATTCGCCGCATCATACGCCGCTCTCCCGTAACTGGAATCTGCGCGCTTCAATTTCATCGGGAGCGCGTTCCGGCTTGAGTCTGCCAAGAAACACCAGGGCGGCAGCCAGCCCTGCTGCGCATACCACAAAGATATATCTGTACGAGCCATGATTGATCAGCATGCCAGTAACAACGAGTGTAGCAGGCTGTGCGAGCGATGCTGCAGCGGTTTGCAGGCCAGAATAAAAGCCCTGTTCTTCCTGCGGCACCAGCAGGGTAAGCATGGGGTAGGTAGCTGCGCTCAGCGCTGCATTTCCCAGCCCTGCAACGGCCAGTACCACCTCTATTTGCTGCAGGGTATGCACAATCAGCCCGGCCAGCGAGGCAAGCAGCACCAGGTAGAGACCTGCGGCCAGCACCCTCTGCGCCCCCAGACGGTCTGTAAGGCGGCCAGCTGGAAGTACAAACAGGGCGGTAAACGCCACAATCACAAAAAACATGTGTTCTGCTGTAGTGTGAGAGCAGTGTGTGACCGACTCTATGTAGAGCGTGAGGTAGGGGAGCACCGAACCGATAGCCACCCCCGAAAAAAAGAATACCCACAGCCCGTTTTTTGCCTGTATAAGCACATTCAATCCCCTAAGCCCTTCCCTGCATTCCTGCAGCAGCCTGTGTGTCTGCTGCATTTCGGGCGGGGGCGGCTCGTGCACTGCCAGGCAGACAGCTGCTGTTGTGATGATCATAACCACAGCGGTGAGATAAATTTTGGCATCTGTTTTCAGCGGAAGCAGCAGCAGAGCCGCCTGCCCGATCAGCCCCAGAAAAGCCCAGATTGCAGTAACATTCCCCCTCTGATTTTCGGGGGTAATGTCTGGCATAAGCGCCTGATACGGGTCGAAAGCAATGTTGAAAAGCATGGTAAACAGGAAAATATCGGCAATGAGTGCTGCCAGTCTCCATGCGTGCGTCAGATGCTCGGCTGCCGGCATGAGTAGAAGAAACAGTACGCTGAGAGGAATGAATACAATGAGGTACGGCCTTCTTCTGCCCAGTGAAGTTTTGAGGCGGTCGCTCAACGCCCCTGTGACGGGCTGAATAATGATGCCTTCAAAAGAATGGCTGCTCGACATCAGGCCAAGCAGAATAGCATTGGCCGTGTATTTTTTTAGAAACGGGCCAATGACAGCATTGTTGAATGCAAAGAACATGCCATATCCCAGGTTGGCAGAGCTGTACCAGAGTATGGTAGAGAGAGGAAGTTTGCGCTGGGTATTCACCTGCACCCTCCGCGCGGCAGTTTTTCAGCGTTTTGCAGCATCCATTGGTAATCTTCTACAGTATCAATATCCAGCGCCAGTTCGGGCGGCGCATGCAAAAGCGCGGCAGGCGTGCATTGCAAAATATTCTGCAGCCTGTGTGCGGCATGCTCTACGCTGAGCTGCCCTGCAAGCAGACGCAGTGCAATGCCCGGGCCGGCAAGCCTGGCGGTTTTCCACTGGCTTTTGCGCGCCGCAAAGAGGGGTTCGAGCCTGGGGCGCAGTTCCCGCAGCATGCTGGTGCGAATCAGATAGGCGCAAGCCAGTGTGAATTCTCCTTCCTGCAGGTGCAGCCAGGTGCTTTTGGTGCAGGGGTAGCGTTGTTCAAACACCCTGCGCGGCACCAGGGGAAGCAGAAAATCGGCGCTGGAAGGGAAACCGGCCAGGAGCAGCGAGAGCGCCTCCGGGCAGACGGCCGGCAGATCGGTAGCCAGCATCAGCAGAAGCGGGGCGGCGCCTCCGGGCTGTTTCTCAAGCAGGTCAAGCCCATGCAGCATGTTTTGGGGGCCAGTGCCGCTGCACTCTGCCAGCAGGCAGCGCCCGCACTGCGCAGCCTCGTGCAGCGTTTCGGGCGGCCCTGCCACCACTATGTTGCGCGCATGCTCCCACTGCAGTACAGAATGAAGCGTACGGCAAAGCAGAGTAGCCCCATTGCTTTGTATAAGGGCTTTGAAGGCGGTGCGGGCAGTTTTGGCCAGTTCCTTCCCTGTGCCGCCCCCTGTCGGCAGTATGCAGTCGCAATACAACGGTTGTGCGATCACCCTCTCTCTCCCATTATGCAATCTGTCTGGAGATATTATAGACAAAAACAGAGCGGTCGGCGTATGCCGACCGCCATGTTTCATGAGGACATAAGAGGTCAAATCACCACTTTGAGCGCCTTTTCTTTATCTGCGGGGGATCGCAGTATCTTTCGGGCGCTTCTTTTGGAAGGAATCGGGTGTACATTGACACACGGGCATTGTATCACTTTGCAATGTGGCTGTCAAGCGTTTTGAAAGATGTTTATGCAAATATTTTCATTACAGATGGCAGTTTGTAATACAAAATCATGTTTTTATATTATTTACTGCAGGGTGTGTTCCGATCCATGCCACCCCAGTCTGTTCACCCACTCTGCATACTCATGCGGGGCAAGTGGTTCCAATCCTTTGCCTGCCAATGCGCAGAGCGCTGCCTCCATCAGGTTGGTGCCGCCGGTTACCCCTTCCAGGTCGGGGGTGGTGGTGATCACCCTTCCTGCCCCGGCCTGTTTGAACTGCTGCAGCGTTTCGGGGCGGGTGGTGTTGGTGAGTATGGTCTGCCCCTGCAGTCCGTCGGGCATATGTTTCCAGATAAGGTGCCTGTCGCCTGCAATGAGGTCTGCTTCTAGGTAGTAGTGTGCAAAACGCGCATCGGGCCTTCGTTCTGTTTGTCTGGCTCCGGTTGGGTAGAGCATAGAGAAAGGCATGGTGAGCAGACGGGTTCTGTATTTTGCCGCCAGTTCGGCCAGTTCGTTCAGGGTAGCCAGAGGGTAGTCGATGGCCATGTTGAAGATAAGGTCTCCAAAAATGCACTGGCAGCCTGCCTCCAGCAGCGCCTCTGCCATTCCTGCCCTGTCGAGTGCGCTTACCATAAGCGCTTTTGTGCCGTGTCCGATTTTGCCATTTTCTGCAAGCTTGCGCACCGCTTCTCTTTCGAGGGTGTGCTTGAGTCCGCTGCCATCTACGACGGGTGTTTTTACTGCTGCTTGCGAAAGTCGTTTGCCATCGCCAATATAAAAGCGTTCTCCCTGCACTTCCAGGGCAATGTCTATTCCCCCCAGTCCGATAGCGTCTACCCTGCCATCCAGTTCCCGAATGCGTTTTTCGGCACGCTGCATATCACCTTCTGCGCCTTCGCGCCTCAAAAGCAGTTCTGCATGGTTCCAGTGTACTGTGCGTTCAAAATCTCCGCTGCACGCGCCCAGGCTTACGCTTACGGCCTGTTTCATAAAACCCCCAGTGTTTTTATTCAAGGTAGCGAATGCGTTTTACTGCCACCACCGCCGCAAGCACCAGCATACCCCATACAAGCAGACTTGTTTGCACCCCCGCGATAAAAACAGCGGCCGCCATGCCGGCAGCAGTTCCGCCCCCTGCCGCCGCTTCTACTTTTGGGCCTCGTTTTCGGCTGGTAATAACGAGTGCAGTTTGCGCCAGAAGCCCTCCCAGTATGATCGCTGCGAAATAGGCAAAGATGCCTATGATGTTTTCGAGCTGTATAAGCAGCCACCCAAGCCCTACGCCCAGCAGCGTGCAGGCTCCCAGTGCAGCGGCAAACCGGGCGGGTTCCACCTGAAAAAGCGGCTGCAGGTTGATGCTTGAACAGGCTCTGCAAATCATGCCGGTTGGGGTCTGCACCATGCATGCGGGGCAGATGGGGGCATTGCATCTGCCGCATCCCAGTCGGGTAGGGGCATGGCGACGGCAATTGCAGCGGGGCAGGTTTTCTGTTTCAGCCATGGGTATTCCTGTAGAAGATATTCAGTGCTTCTTTTTGTGAAAGCTTGCGTCGGGCGTATTTCCGTTGGCATCCAGCCCAAGCGAAGTAATCTGGTTATTCAGGCCGTTTACCATATCTGCCAGTGCCCTGCTCATTTGCGCTCCATTTATAACGGGGTTGCCTTGCAGCAGCAGGCAGGAGCCAGGTGCAATCATATGTGCATTTGCCAGGTAGTGCAGCGCCGCCCATGCTGGGCTTGCGTGCGGCACAGAGATACGCGGGGTGGGAGGCACCACAATAGATTTACCGGTATCTTTTGCTGTTTTTGGGGCGCGGGTAATGCCATGCCAGCAGTAGTTGCCCATGCGTGCAAGCACTTCGGCCAGCATATAGCGGGTAACCGGCTTCGCCTGCCAGTCGCCCAGTTTTTGTTCGTGCATTATGCTGTCTGGCAGGGGCTGGCTGGCTTCGGCGGCCCATGAGCCGTTTTTGAGGCTTTGCGCAAGCCTAGCCAGTGCGATGGCCAGTTCCTGGCTGTGCACAGTCTGCTTCCCATGAAAAAGCCCGTCGGAAAGAGGGTGCAGAATGCCGTTTGCGGTGGTCTGTTTTATCGCTCTGGCTGCCCAGAAGTTTGCCGGCACATCGGGCGGCAGTGCCATTGCACGGCAGGAGAGGAGAACTGCTGCTAGAACAGAGAGAGAGGTTTTGTATGAAATTGACATAGTGTAATCCTTTGCAGCACTGGTTTGCGGTCTGCTAGTTTTTGTCGGATTTACGAATGGCATTCATCTCTTCGAGCGCACGCCCGGTTCCTATGGCCACACAGGAAAGCGGGTCTTCTGCCACGTAAACAGGAATGCCGGTAGCTGCGGCCAGTAAACGATCGAGGCCCTGCAGCAGCGCTCCCCCTCCTGTAAGTACGATGCCAGAGCCGATAATATCGGCAGCCAGTTCGGGGGGAGTTTGTTCCAGCACCCTCTTCACTTTTTCTACAATGCTGTTTACGGGTTCAGTAAGCGCTTCTCTCACTTCTTCTGAGGTGATCTGCACGGTTTTTGGCAGCCCTTCCACCATGTCCCGCCCTTTTACATCGAAGCGCGATTCTTGCTCAAGAGGGTATGCAGAACCGATCTTTACCTTTATTTCTTCGGCAGTCCTCTCGCCAATCATCAGGTTGTGGCTGGTGCGCACATGGCGAATGATTACCTCATCCATTCGGTTGCCCGCCACGCGCAGGCTTTCGCTGGTGACAATGCCTCCCAGCGAAATGACGGCGACATCTGTAGTGCCTCCGCCAATATCCACCACCATGTTGCCTCCCGGCCTATTGATGGGCATGCCCGCCCCAATTGCGGCGGCCATAGGTTCTTCTATGGTGCGTGCATCTCCTGCTCCTGCGGCAATGGCGGCCTGCTCAACCGCTCGCCGCTCTACGCTGGTTACCTGTGAAGGCACGCAAAGCAGCACTCTGGGTTTCATAAATGGCAGGCGGTTGCGCCCCACCACTTTTCGAAACAGGTATTCCAGCATTTTGCGGGTAGTGGTATAGTCTGCAATCACCCCATCGCTCATGGGCCGTATGGCCACAATGTTTCCGGGGGTGCGGCCCAGCATGAGGCGCGCTTCTTCGCCTACTGCCAGAACCCGCCTGGTTTGTGTAGAAACCGCCACCACCGAAGGCTCGCGCAGTACAATGCCCTTGCCATGTACATACACAAGAATGTTGGCGGTGCCGAGGTCTACCCCCAGTGTTGGAATAATGTTAAGCACTCTGTAGTTTTCCTGTAGTGTTTGGAGAATTTGATCTGCGGATGTCTGCCCCAAGGTTCTGGAGGTTTTCCACCAGGTTTTCGTACCCTCGGTCGAGGTGTTCCAGTTCAGAGAGAATGGTAACTCCCTGAGCCGCCAGCCCGGCGCACACCAGTGCTGCCCCTGCGCGCAGGTCGGTGCATGAGACAGGCGCTCCGGTGAGCATGGGCACCCCTGTAATAATAGCCGAGCGGCCTTCCACCCGCACATCCGCTCCCATGCGCTGCAGCTCGGTGGTGTACCTGAAGCGGCTTTCGTACACTGTTTCGGTTACCACCGAAGTGCCGTCCGCCAGGGTAAGCAGTGCTGCAAACGGCTGTTGTACATCGGTAGGAAAGCCCGGATGCGGCAGGGTTTTGATGTCTGTGGGCATCAACCTGCCATTACGCCTCACATGAATTTCGTCTGCGCGGGCAATTACCTCCACGCCGGTTTCTGCCAGTTTGCTCAAAACGGGCCGGCAGTGTTCTGCCTGAATGTTGCAAATAGTTACATTGCCGCCAGTGATGGCTGCCGCAATGGCAAAAGTGCTGGCCTGCAGCCTGTCGGGCAGAATAGAGTATTCTGCGGGGTGCAGTGAAGAAACACCTTCTATGCTGATGTTGGGTGTTCCCATGCCTGAGATTTTGGCGCCGCAGGCATTCAAAAAGCCTGCCAGGTTGACCACTTCCGGTTCTTGCGCGCAGTTTTCTATAGTGGTAACGCCTTCTGCACAGGCAGCTGCGCACATGAGGTGCTGGGTAGCCCCTGCTGATGGGAATTCAAGATAGACTTCAGTTCCATTCAGGCGGGGAGCAGTGCCCTCGTACACTCCATGTTCCAGCATAAGATGCGCACCTAGCTGCTCAAGCCCTTTTACGTGAAAATTTACCGGCCGTGCCCCTATATTGCATCCGCCTGGCATGGCCACAGAAGCCTTGCCAAACCGCGCCAGCAGCACCCCCAGCAGGTTGAATGAGGCGCGCATTTGCTGTACCTGGTCTTGCGGGGTATCGAAGCGGTGAATAGCGGAGGCATCTATTTCCAGCGCTCCATCGGGCAGAAACCTTGTATCTGCTCCCAGGTAACGCAAAATATTGAGCAGGCGCTCTACATCGCTGATGCGCGGCACATTGCGCAGTTTTGTAATTCCGGGCACCAGCAGCGCTGCAGGTATGATTGCGAGGGCATCATTTTTGCTGCCGCCTACCTTTACAGAACCATGCAGGGGCCTGCCGCCTCGAATCTTGATAGTATCCATGTACATCCTTAAAATTGTGAAGCCGAAAACCGCAACAGTAATGAATAGTAGTATGCGAATGGCTTTCCGTACGGGGTAAATATTCAGGATAAATTATAGCACAAAAACAGCCCGGTCTGTTTCTGTACAGGGCGCAACCGCCGCAGTGATCAGCACAGACTGCCCTGCCGCCCGAAAGCAGCTAGAAGCGCCTGCCGACAAAACAAATAAGGCAAAAATGCCAAAGGCAAGATTTGCGAGCAGCATTGGTGCGGGCAGAGGGTTGTGCTTACACAAAATATAGCAAGGCATATGCAAACACAACCATTTTACACTTCTGAAGCAGTTTAGTGCAATGTGCGCAGCAACTTTACAAGAACAATATCGTTACTGTTCATGGGTATAGTTATAGTGATTACGCCATGCGAACCGCTTTTCACAATCTTATCAGAAACGGGCGCATCGCGAGTGATAAAGTTTAAGTGCGCCACCTGCTCAGAAGTCAACTGCTTTGGAGCGCCCATCTTGATGTAAGCCGTGTACGCATCGTTAGCCTGAAACCCAGTTCGGTACACCTGCAAACGGTAGGAAGTGTTTGGAACCAGGTGAGTAACCTTTAGTTCAACGGGCGCTGCCGGGTGGCTGGGCAGCACCTTTGTGTAGAAGGAGCGATTGCTCACTGTTTGTAATGGCTGTTCGAAGTCCCAAATTACACCTGTAAAATTGCCGCCTGCTGTAGACAACCACGCCTGCTGGTCACTTGTGGCGACGTTTTCGCCGTGAAGTGCATGGAGGTATTTATACGCGAAGAAAGCCGGCTTGCGAATGCCTTGCGGGTTCAACAATCCGAATCCACCCTGAAAGGGGCGTGTGGGAGGGCCTGGTTCTTCAAATAAATCCGTATACGTCCAGTAACTCATACCCTGTGCATATCCCTCGCACGCCTTCAGTTTAGTGAGAATGTAGGGTGCACTTATGTAGGAATCATGGATAGAGTCGCGGGGAGTATAGCTGGTGCTCCATTCTGTGATGTAGAGCGGCAGCGAGGGAAATGGCGAAGTGGATATCTGGGCACGAACCCGGCGGACATCACCAACGATTGCGTTTGGGGATGGATCCAGTTTTGTATCGCTTTTCCCATTCTCGTCAAGAAAGCCGCCCAACACTCCATATGTGTGGGTGGTGACAAAATCAACGGGCGCACCACTCTTTTTGCAGTAGTCAAGAAACTGCGGAACCCAGGCTGCGCCTGCTGTTGCAGGACCGCCAACTCGCAGTTTGGAATCAACTGACTTAATGGTTGTTGCAGTCAAGCGGTACAGCGCGAAATACGCCTTCTCATCGGCACCCTCCCAAAACCCGGAAAGATTTGGTTCGTTCCATACCTCAAAATACCAGGTGCGCACTTCAGCCACGCCATACCGTGACTCTATGTGCCGTACAAAGGCATCTATGAGGTCTCGCCAGCCCTGCGGGTTTGGGTGGGATGTGTTGCCCTGCCAATAGAAGATGCTGTTGTTTGAGGTTGCCAGCGCATGCGGTGTAAAACCCAGTTCTACAAAGGGCTTGATATGCCTTGCCAGCAAATCGTCATACAGTTTGTCTATTCCTGTCCAGTTGTAAACGGTTTTGCCGTTTACTATTTGCACCGTGCCCAGCACATCATGAAAAATGGCGTGAAACCGAAGGTAACGAAAGCCCAGCTCATCTGTAACCATCTGCAGCTGTGTCTGATTGTCGGCGTGAAGGAGTGTGCCGGGATAATCGGACCCTACAGACAGGTCAAAGAATCGATTGACAGGGCCCGACGGTTGGCCAATATTGGCGACTATACGGCGTGGCGGAAGCTGTTGCGCAATCGCAGCTGCTGCCAGCACAAGTGAGGCAGCCATGGTAAAGATAGATAGGTACAGTCGCACTATTCGGTTCATAATAATCTGCACTTCCTCATCTGGGTATTGGTAACTGTAGTCTACGGTTTGGCAGCTCCTTCATGGAGTAATTTCCACTCTGGCTGCAAAGCATTCGTACAGGCATATGCGGCCTAAGCTGCCATTCATAACGGTGCAGCGAGGTACGTGATGGTGGCTGCTTATTTGAGCAAAAACGCCATATTCTCAATTGCAAAGAATTTGGTGCAGAAGATTATACCATGCACTATCTGATTGTCTGTATGTCGCGATAGGGGGGAGCGCCCGTGTGAACCGGGTGTAATTTTATTCACGCAGCCTTTATCATCGGTTGCCCTGCTGCGCCCATTGCAGCAGGGCCTGCCTGCAAACCAAATACGCCAAAACGCCAGCCGGCAGCGCTGTGAGCGCCTTATCTATAAAGACCGGATACGTTAAAGAAGGAATTTGCATGGTTTGTGCATGAAAACGCAGTAAGCGCTGCCAGGAATGGAAAGGAAACCGCTATGAAACTGCTCACAGTGATGTGCCTTGTGCTTGTGTGCTGCAGAACCGCTACCGCACGTACAGTGCATTTTTATGTATCGCCCGCTGGCAGCAACCGCTGGACAGGGAGAACCCTGCATGCTGGAAAAGACGGGGCCGGGCCGCTGCGTACGCCTGCGGCAGCGCTGCGGGCAGTGCAGGGCTACCTGGCGGGCCACGCCAGCCGACAATGCTCGCTGGAGATAGACATTGCGCCCGGCGCGTACACCCTGCGCACAGGGCTGCAGATAGAGCTTGCCAAAAACTGCGTGCAGCTGCGCATACGCGCCCTCAAAACCGGTACAGCGCTGCTTTCGGGAGGGCCAGCGCTGCATAGCTGGACGCGCAGTCTGCCGGCATCTGCCGCCGCATTGTTTGACTCGCAAGCTCTGCCGCATATAATTGGCTGCAGCCTGTCTGCCCAAAATATACAGCAAACAGGGGCGCTGCACGATCGCGGCTTTGGCGGCCCTACGCCCGTTTGCCCCGCAGAGCTGTTTTATTACGGGCAGAGAATGCAGCTGGCGCGCTGGCCGGAAAAAGGCTTTTTGCTGACTGCAAACCCAGTCTCGGCAAATGAGACCGGGTTTACAGCAGACCTGCCCGCCAACATGGAAAAAGACCCCGATTTGTGGGTACACGGCTATTGGAATTTTGACTGGGCAGACACTACCGACCCTGTGGCGCACCTGGATGCCGCCGCCCATACGCTGACAATAAAAAAAGAAGCGAATAATTACGGCTATAAGCCGCAAAGAAGATTTTTCTTTCTCAATGCGCCGCAGGGCCTGCTGGGGCCGGGAGAATATTACCTCGACAAGGCGGCAGGAATGCTCTACTTCTGGCCTCCTGCCGGGTTTGAGGCGGCTGCCGTGCGCCTCTCTCTGTTAAAAACGCCCCTGATTACCATACTAAACAGTTCGCATGTAACCCTGCAGGGGCTAGTGCTTCAGTGCGGCAGGGCAGATGGCGTTTTGGTGCAGGGAGGCGGCTACAACCTGCTGCAGCAGTGCACCCTGCGCGGAATAGGGCTGAACGGTGCAGTGCTGCTAAACAGCCCGCACAGCGGCCTGGAAGGCTGCGCCATTCACGATACGGGCGATGGCGGGGTGGTGATGCAGTGCGGCGACCGCACAACCCTCACGCCCGGCCACGACTTTGTGAGCAGCTGCCGCATTCACGATTATGCCCAGATAGACTATACCTACCATGCGGGTGTTGCAGTGGGAGGGGTGGGAAACAGGGTAGACCACAACGAGATATACAACGCACCGCATCAGGCCATTGCGTTTAGCGGCAACAACCAGCAGATAGAGTACAACAACATACACAACGTCTGCCTGCAAACAGGCGATGCAGGCGCGATTTACAACGGGCGCGATACCACGCAGCGCGGCGCCATAGTGCGCTGCAACTACTTTCACAACATTCTGACTACCCTGCATACGCCCGGCAACTACGATGACGTGGTGTGCGTGTATCTGGATGACTGCCTGAGCGGCACTACAATAGAGCGCAACTATTTTGTAAACACCTCTCACTCTATTTTGATCGGTGGCGGGCGCGACAACACCGTGTCTGACAATTTGTTTGTGCATTGCAGCCTTGCTGTTTCGATAGATGCCCGCGGGCTGAGCTGGGCAGCAAACTGGTTTCAGCCCGGCGGTACAATAATGCGCCGCCTGCTGGCAATGCCGTACAACCGCCCTCCCTACAGCACCCAGTATCCGCACCTGGCCAACATTTTGCATGAGAACATTGCTGCACCCGACTACAACGTTGTTGCAGGCAACCTGATTGTCAATTCTCCACAGCCCTGGCTGCAAAAGCAGAGTATTCCGGCAGGTTCTGTTACTTTACAAAACAACCATGCATATACCACTGGAGAATTGGATAATCACCTTTCCCTCGGTTTCCTGC
This sequence comes from Chthonomonadaceae bacterium, assembly GCA_027459665.1. Classification (GTDB taxonomy): domain Bacteria; phylum Armatimonadota; class Chthonomonadetes; order Chthonomonadales; family Chthonomonadaceae; genus DAIDHN01. The sequence continues at coordinate 50,946 of DAIDHN010000024.1, forward strand.
CCGGTTTCAGCGCCCTGAATCTGCCTCCCATGCGCAGCATTGGGCCGCAGACCCCTGTAGCTGCCAACTAGGCCATGCACTGCTAGCCGGCAGCAGCACCCGGCCATTCGGCGCAGAACGCTGGTGCAATATATAATCACACCGAATGCATACAGGCGCCCCCACTGGCGCACCGCTTTCTGAAACTGGCGCAGATTTGAGGTATTCTGACTGTAATGCAGCATGGAGGCAGTGCATGAGTGACATAAGAAAGGTGGCGCAAACCATGAGGCGCAGGCAGCAGAACGCCCAATTTGCTCTGCAGGTAATAGGCTGGGTAGTCGCCATAGTTGGCTTTGGGGCGCTGGGCATACTGCTTCGCCTCAAAACCCCCGGCGCGGCAGCAAAATCTGCCGCCGGCATTGCGGCATCTGTTACCCGCACCATTCATTCTGTGCTGCCGCCGGTGTCAAATGCCGTTTCAGAAGGTGCGCCCAATCTGCTGGTGCAGGGAACCATGGCTGTGCCGGTGATTATGTACCACGATGTGCTGCCCAGCAAGCAGGTATGGTTCGACCTTACTACCAGTGAATTTGCCGCTGAAATGGCAGACCTTGCTCAGGCGCACGCACACCCTGTTACGATACAGCAGTATTACGACCATTTTGCGCAGGGAAAGCCGCTGCCCAGCCGCCCCATTCTGCTTACATTTGACGACTGCACGCTGGGGCAGTACACACAGGCCCTGCCTATTCTTGAGCAGTATCACTTTCCGGCAGTGTTTTTTGTGCAAACTGCCAGTGTAGGCGTGACCACAGTGAAGCAGCACATGGACTGGGAGCAGCTGCGCCAGGCAGAGGCAACCGGCCTGATCACAGTAGAAAGCCACACTGTTACGCACCCGGAAGATATGACCATTCTCACGCCAGACAGGCTGGATGCCGAGATGCAGCAAAGCAAGGCAGCACTGGAAGCGCATCTGCATCATCCCATTCAATTTCTTGCCTACCCCAGCGGCACCTGCGATGCGGCAGTAGCCCATGCCGCCAAAGAGGCGGGCTATCTGGCTGCATTCACCATGGACAGGGGCTGGACGGTCAGCCCTGCCCAGAGCTATTTTCTGCCCCGCTTCACCCCAAAGCGTGTGGAAGAAGTGATTGCCGTTTGGGAAGGGCGCATGGAGATGGCACCGCCGCCGGCCAGGATGATTGCAGTCAACCCTGCTCCTGTCACCATGGGAGTGTACACCGGGGGGCGCTTTCCGGTAGAGTGGCTTGCCGGCGGTTCGCTTGCCACAGAAACCCTTGATCACAGAGACACAGTGGGCAACATGGCGCAGCAGGCAGGCGCACAGGCTGCGCTGAACGGCACTTTTTTTGCCGATGCCCGCGTGCAGAGCAACAGCGGCGCCATGATTGGGCCGTGCCTGAGCCGCGTAAACCATTACTACGCCAAAGTAGACCCCGGCGACAATGCGCGCATTGAAGGCAGGCCCCTTATTTTATTTGGCGACAAAGAGTGCATTGTATTTCCGTATACCGCTCACCTCGGCGGTTCTGAACGCGTGCTGCAGCAGATGATGCCCGATGTGCAGGATGCCTTTGTAGCGGGCGGCTGGATTGTGCATTACGGCAAGGCTGTTTCACGCGAGCAGATGGCGCTCTGGTCTTCCTCTGACTTCAAAGACCCCCGGCACCGCTCGTTTGTGGGCATAGACGCTCAGGGAAGGTATATGCTGGGCGCTACCCAGGACAGCATCAGCTGCGGAGAGCTTGCCCGCCTGCTGGTACAAATGCATGTGCAGGAGGCCTGGCTGCTTGACAGCGGCTTCAGCACATCGCTTATCTGGCAAAACAGGGTGCTGGTATCGGGCCATTCGCAGCCCGGCATTCCTAGCCGCCCCGTGCCGCACGCCCTGTTTTTGCTGGGCAGCACAGCGGCCAATGCCCCGCCGCCGCCTGCAGATGCCGTGCCCGCCGCAGGTACTGGGGCAGCCACCCTGCAGCAGGCGCTTTCGGCCGACAGCACCGCCGGCGCCGCCACCTACTACTCGCGCTACCACATTCGCCGACGCACAATGCACCGGCGCCACAGGAGTCAAAATGTACCCTCTGTTTACCCGCCTGCGGCCAACCCTTAGCGCGGCCGCGCTTTGCAGCTTGCTGGCAGGCTGCCATTCTTCCAATGCGCCAGCAGTTTCCGTCTCGCCAGCCAGTCATCCGGTGCTTCACCGGCCCACCATCGCCCGCGGATTCCACTGGCCGGCTCTGCACATTACCGCCAAAGATGTGCCCAACTTTCATATGGTAACTCAAACGCTGCTGCGCGGCGGTGCGCCCGACTGGAAAGGGCTGGAGGAGCTGAAAGCCGCGGGGGTAAAAACCGTGGTAGACCTGCGCATTGCCCCCAAACATGTGCATGCCGAGCGCTTGCAGGTAGAGAAGCTGGGCATGCATTCGGTGAACCTTGCCATGAGCGGCAACCCCCCTACTGCCCGACAGATAGCCACCTTTTTGCGGCTTACCCAAAGCCCTGGCGCGCAGCGCGTGTATGTACACTGCCAGCATGGGGCCGACCGAACAGGGTGCATGGTGGGAATTTACCGCGAAAAGTTTCAGGGCTGGAGCTATGCACGCGCTTTTGCTGAAATGCGCAAGTATGGCTTCAACCCGCACTGGACCGGTTTGAGCGGCACAGTGCGCAAATTTGCGCCAAAACAGGTCAAAAAGTAATGCGCATACACCGCCTGCCGCCCGCTTTTGCATTACTGCTTTGCTGCGTACTGCCGGTTTCTGCCGGAGGGATGGGCAGACCGCTGCCCCGCCCGGTTTCTGCGGCGCGCAGGCCGTACCTGGTTATTCTCGACTGGCATGATGTGGTTGCGCGCAAAACCGTGTGGTTTGATACGCTGATTTCAACTTTTCGCGCCCAGCTTGCAGCCATTCACCGGGCGGGATGTCATATTATTACCCTGCGCGAACTGGAGGCGCATTTGCTGCAGGGTTCACCGGTGCCCTCCCGGCCGGTGCTGATTACTTTTGACGATAACAACGAAGGCATTTACCGCAACGCATTTCCGATTTTGAAGCAGTACGGCTACCATTTCACTCTTTTTGTACATACCGCCTATGTGGGAGTGACAACAGACAAGCGCCATAACTCATGGGCAGAACTGAAGGCCATGCAGCAGAGCGGCCTGGCTACAGTGCAAAGTCTCACCGCCAGTCACCCTGAGGATATTTTGCTGCTCAGCAATGCCCGCATAGCCCATGAGCTGAATGTATCGCGCCATTCCATAGAGTACCACCTGGGCACGCCGGTGTATGCATTTGTGTACCCGTGCGACAAATTTGACGACCGGGTTGCACGTGATGTATATCGCGCAGGCTACAAAATGGCTTTCACCGAGGAGTGGGGCAATGCCGGCTCCTCACCCAGCCTATACGAAATACACCGCTATCCGGCCATTCTTCGCTTTGCCCAGGCGATGAGCGACCTGGAACGCCGCGACCCTGAGTAGGCAGGCAGGCAGCAAACGGCTGGCTGTGCACAAAAGCCATGACTGCAAAACGGTGTTGTGCAGGCGGCTGCAATGAGGCTTAGTGCAGGGTGAGAAACGGCTCCATTTTTGCAAACTTTTTGGGGCCGATGCCTCGCACCTGCCGCAGGTCATCGAGAGTCTGAAAGCCGTGGTTTTGCTGCCGAAATGCCAGAATGCGCGCCGCCATGGCTGGGCCAATGTCTGGCACGCGTTCAAGCTCTGCCTCCGATGCCGTGTTGATATTCACCTGGCCCTGTGAAGGCGAACGCAGTTTATTGGCGCGGCTGCCAGAGTGGCGGCTTTTGCGTGCGGCAGGCGAGGCCGGGGCGGCGGCGGTGCCTGCAGAATCTGCTGACGGCTGCGAGGCAGAGACATCTGTACCGGGCGCTGCGCCGCCGGAAGGATGTTCTGCGCGGGTGGGGAAGTAGAGCTGGCTGCCATCCTGGGCAGGCGCCGCCAGGTTGATGGCATCGGTATTGGCCTGCGGGGTGGGGCCGCCTGCTGCATTCAGGGCATCTATGTTGCGCGCACCGGGCTGCAGATGATATACACCCGGATGCTTCACCGCGCCGGCTACATCGACTATTTCTCCGGCAGGGGCAGCAGGCGGCGCGGTTGTTGTGGAAGCTGGCGAGGGAGGGGCGGCGGTTTGAGAGACAGGCGTTTGTGAAGAGTTGGCGGATGAGGCAGCAGATGAGGAGGGGGGCACGCCCGGAGCTTGTGGAAATGCCTGCTGCAGAGTGATGGGTGTGCCTGTAACCGCACCGCTGACTGCATGAAAGGCCATAAAGGCAGCAATGCCCAGTACTGCGATCCAGACCAGGGTTTTCACCATTTTTCTCTGCTTCATGCCTGCATGCTCTCCTGTGATGTTTGTGTGCGCTTTTGGCGTGCGATAAAAACGGGGCATTTGAGTGAAATCGGCTGCCTGCGAGTATTTTGTACAACAGAGCGCCCTCAAGTCAAGCGTTTTTTTGAATATGAAATGCAGACAGGTTGTGCGCAGCGGTAGTATTTGCCGCTGCGGGCATTGCCCTGTGGCGCTGTTTTTTTATACAGCGTGCGAGCCATGCTTTTGGTGCTGAACGGCATAAATAAACTGAAACAGGCAGTGCAAAATATTTTTTCATAAACGTATTGACATCAGAATGCAATGCTGTTATAATTGCATAGATAAGAGTTGCTAAAAGTTCTTTTAGGTACATTCACTCGCATTTTGTTTAGCATCTGGAGGCAGGCGTCATGAAGTTCCTGAGGCACAGCGGTGAGCGAAATTCGTTTTTCGCACACAGTTTAGGTATACATTTGTCCTCCCCTCACGGTTTTCCCGCTCCATGCGAGTTGCGGCATGGGCAGTAATATTTCTGTTTCTCTGGAATTTTAGTCTTTTCCCCATGGCTTATGCAATGGGCCACCCCGTCAAAAAACCGCTGCAGAACCCGTCTGCCGTAAAACCCATCGTTGCCCGTCCGCATCCATCCTGGCATACAGTAAATTACTATGCTCCCCAGAAAGCTGTGCCTCGGTACCTTTCAGCTTCTGTGCAGCGAGCTTACCGCGACTGGCCGTTTCCGCTGGTAGATGCCACCGGTCATTTCACCCATTCACTGCATGCAGGCACTGTGCAGCAATGGAAGCAGAAGCTGCATGAGGGCGGCCTTTCGGGGCATATGCAGGCACGGCTGCATCTTTTGCTGGGTGAGCAGCTTATCGGAGCAAAGTACCCGGAGGCAGCCAACTGGCATTTTAGGGCAGTAGAGCGCATCATGCCCCATACATCCCCGTTTTATGGCCGTGCGGCATTTGACCTGGCGCTCGCCAGGTACCGAAGCGGAGAGTATGGCGCTGCGGCACGTGCCTGGCAGCGTCTTCTGAAACCGGGAACGCACCTGTGCGGCTTCGACTTTAGAAATGCCGCTCTTATGGAACGGCATGCACAGACCTGCTCCGGGTATCATCACGCGCACCGGCGGCTTGGCATTCCTGAACCCTCATCGCTCGACCCGCTCTGCGGGGCAGCTGCTCTGGCTGTGTGCCTGCGCTCTCTGCACGAAAAGTATGCCCGCAGCTACGTAGCCTGCCGCGTGCCGCACACCGGGGAAGGCAGCACTCTGGCTGACCTGAAAAAGGGGGCGCGCACTTTTGGGCTTGTGCCGGCAGAATTCTCGCTGCAATCTCTCAAAAACGTGCGAAGCCTGCCTCTTCCCTGCATAGCTTTTGTAGAGCACGATCATTTTGTTGCGGTTACAAATGTGAATGCACAAGGAGTTGCCTATATTTGCAGCGACTGTGACCACGTTCGGCCCTGGCGGCCCACTGGCCCGCACGAGCGGCGGCCGCACGCTGCTCTACACGCCGGATGCGAGCGGCAACGTGAGCCAGCAACTGGATGCGGCAACTGGTGCGGCGGTTGCCAGCTACGCCTTCGATGCGTGGGGCGGCCGTTCGGCAGTCACCAGTGACCCGACAGCAGCGCTCGACCCGTATGCGGGGTACGGCGGCATGCACGGGTACTACATCGACCCTGAGACAGGGCTGCAGTTGTGCGGCCTGCGTTACTACGACAGCGGGGCTGGCAGGTGGCTGAACCGCGACCCCATTTCGTACACGGGGGGCATGAACCTCTACGGCTACTGCGGCAACGGGGCGCTGGGAGCCAGCGACGCAAGCGGGTTAATTCCTAAGCCTCCAAGTCAAGGTGTTGGTATGAGCTGTGGCATCAAGGCATTGCTTTCGCTTATTGGTTCAAGTGGAGGGTTTCATAATGGGTTCGACTGGAATGCACTATGTGCTGCTATCTGTAGCGTAATAATGAACTGTGGTGCGGGAGCGATGTGCACTGCACTGGGAAACCTCTCCGACTTGGGCGGGTTGTGGACTGGCTGCTTTGTTGGGGCAGTATGCTCGGTTTCGGCAAATATTCTCACAGATTTTTGCACCCTGTTCACAGATTGCCCCGGACATGAAAACGTGCCGAAAATGTTATGTAACATGCTGTCGTCGGCAATTTCCGGGTGTATAAGCGGTGGTGTGCCAGATTTCGGCAGCATATTGGGGCGAGTGGCATCTGGAGTTGGTTCATTGATATGTAATTACTTGTCGGGTGGCAATGGTACGTGGTTATTTTGATGGATACACATTCATCTTCGAAACCGATACAGGATGGAGTGCTTTCACAGTCAAACAAAGAAACCGCGCACCTGGAACTTCGAAAATTTTGCAGTGAACTTACTGAGGCAAACCGTGGCGGCATAGAAATCACATCAATTGCGCGCTATATTCGAATTATTAAGTGTGCGATGGTTGCCCTGATGCTATTCTCATATTTGAGCGTTTTTTGGGTACTTACCCATTTAGAGGGAGAAATTGAAGAGGTTCTGTGTTCCCTGCTTATAATTAATTTCATCTTGTGTTTGAATGTATTAGCGTCAAGAGCAGCAAATAACATAAAACAGCAAGGTGCCTTTGAGAATGAACTATGTACGTTTGAAGCTGTTATCAACAAGGATAGAAATTTTTTAAATTCTATCGACTTTGAATTGGTCAGCAGTGCTGACCGCGCGATGGCAACAGAAACATTCGTTGCCTATGCGTTGCGTAGTCTCTCCGTATGCCGGGTTGAAAAGAGTATAGCATTTCCAGTAACCGAGCGGAGAGTGACTCGCTATGGTGCAGAGTTTCTAGGTGTGTTTGAACCTGACCTTACTATTTTAAGGGCACTGGGTGATTTGCTGCGCATAGGAATTTTAACGAATTCATTGCTCTGTAGTACAGCCAAAATAGAGTCAATCGTACATGATCTTTGGATTCTCAGAACGAAGACCGGAAATGAACGCAGAGAGAGAAAAACCATGCCGGATGGTGACTACGAGAAAATTCAGACACAATTTGTGCGGTACCTTGGCTGCTACGGTAGTGCCCGTTCGGTAGGCGTACTGCACACCCTGGCTCGTGATAAACGGTACCCGGCGCTGCAGGGTGAGGCTAAACAGGCAATTGAACAGGTAAAATCTCGCATGGCTGGAGCTAATGGCGAGCTTCTTCATATTCCCTCACCTGCTCAGGATAATGACCTGTTGCACAGCACAGATGACTACCGTAGATTAAAGTAGGCATGTCAAGCGGATGCGAGCGGCAACGTGAGCCAGCAACTGGATGCGGCAACTGGTGCGGCGGTTGCCAGCTACGCCTTCGATGCG
>DAIDHN010000025.1 GCA_027459665.1 Chthonomonadaceae bacterium
CAAGACTTTTTTTTCAGCGGCTGTGCAGCAGGGAGGAAGAAGGGTGGGCACCCCTTTGGGCAGCATACTTCACCCGGCCCTTTGCCACGGGGTTGAAACCCCGTGCTGACAGGCAAAAGTCCACTGTCATGGACTAAATGCACGATGCACCACGTTGCTCAGCAAGCCCACAGCCGCCAGCGCGTGATGCCACCTCACCCCGGCCTTACGGCGCTGAAAGAGGGGCGCGGAGGGCTGGTGCAGCCTGGCAGCATAACTCTGCAGCCCTCGCAGAGGGCTTGGCGTGTTCAGAACGGGGTTTCAACCCCGTGCAACAGTAGGTCAAGGAGGTGAGGTTGAACAGTGAGCAGCAGGGCATGGCGTGTTAGAACGCGGGTCTCCAACCTGCAGTAGAGCTGCTGCGGGAACCCCGCGGGGGCATTTGTGGGGTATGATATAGTTATGAGCAATCTGGAAACACCGCAGCCGCCGGGAAAAACCTCTGCAGTCGCCTCTGCACCCCGCCGCAAATGGCCCCGCCGTCTTGCCTGGTCTGGCGGCATATTCGCCGCATTGGTGTTTTTGCTCTGGTACATCGGCGTGCTGGGCGGCAATGTGCGGTGCGTTGCACCCGGTTTGATGTACAGAAGCGCGCAGCTTACGGGCAACAACTATACCGCAGATACTGCGCGATGGCTGGGGCATGGCTTTCGGCAAACGCTGCGCAAGTACCATATACGTACAGTCATCAACCTGCGCGGCGGCAATATGAGCAACGATTACTACCGTGATGAGGTAGATGAAACCCGTGCAATGGGTGATGTGCATGTAGACATCCCCATGAGTGCGCGCCACCTGCCTCCGCCCGATGAACTGAAAAAGCTCATTCATACCTTCGACCGTGACCCATACCCCATGATTTTTCACTGTCAGGGTGGGTCAGACCGCTCCGGACTGGTAGGCGCCCTCTATCTGGCGATCTGCCGAAACGTTCCGCTGGAACAGGCGGAAGAGAGTCAGCTCACCATGCGCTACGGACATTTTGGGTTTACCTCAACCGGAGCCATGAATCAATTCTTCGATTTGTACCGCAAAAACTCGCAGGGGCTGGGTTTGCGCCAGTGGATACTGCTGCGCTATCCCGCCCTGTATGCGAAGATAAAGAATCCGTAACTAATCGTCGCCCGGCAATGCGAATCTGTGGCCTTGCGCCACCAGCGGAGTATCGCAATGAAAACTCTACGACACAGAGCCTCCCTGTTTCTGCTGCTTGCATCGTGCAGCATGCCTGCAGCAGCGCAAAACACCCGTCCCTCCCTGCTGCCCACCGGAGAGCGCATCTCTCCGCATGGCGCAGAACTGCCTGCAGGCAGCTTTCCGGTAAACATTGCGCTTAGCCCTGGCGGGAAATGGGCGGTAGTGACAGACACAGGCTTCAGGCAGATTCTTACCGTCATCAGTACCCGAACCGGCAGAACCGTCAGCCGGGTGGGGGCGAATGCCGACAAAACAAACCGGCTCAACCTCTACTACGGGCTGGCTTTCGCTCCCTACACAAACCCGCTCACCAATGCCCGCACACTCTATGTATCCTGCGGTTCGCTCGACAAAATAGAGCTGTACACCCTCAGCAGCATGGGAAGACTGACCGATACAGGCAAATTTCTGGCCGATCCATCGGCAAATCCTGAAGCGGCGCGCTCTGCGCAGCCCAACTTTGTGGCTGGTATTGCGCTGAGTCGCAACGGGCGCTACCTGTATGCCGCCAACAATGAAAGCAGTGTATACACCCATTTCAAGGGATCGGTTTCTGTTCTCAGTGTGCGCAGCCGCAAGGTGGTGGCGAAAGTAATTACCCCAGGGTTTCCCTATGCTGTAACGGCTGTGACCGCCGGGCCGGAATCGAATCGAAAAGTATACGTAGCTAGCGAACAGTACGGGGTTGTTTCAGACATCAGCGTGGCCAGCCCCGCACGGGCGCATCTGGTGCGAAACATCCATACGGGCGACCACCCTGCAGCGCTGTTGCTCAACCGCAGGCAAACCCTGCTCTATGTGGCAAACGCCTCGTCCGACAGCATCAGCGTAATCAGCGTGCGCACCGACAGGGTACTGCACACCTATTCTCTGCGAGGTAAAAGCGGTTTGCCGGGAGTAACGCCCCTTGGTCTTGCGCTGAACCCTGCCGGCACGCGTCTCTATGCAGCCCTCGCCGATAAAAATGCCGTGGCAGTGATGAAAACCGCAGGAGACAGGCTGATACTGCAGGGGTATGTGCCCGCCGGCTGGTATCCCGATGCGGTTGCTGCGCCTGCGGGCAGGCTGATGGTGGCCAACGCAAAAGGCGCTGCAGCACACAACCCCAATGGCAAAAAAGTCGGTCCCGATGGAAGATGGGGCCAGTATATTCTCAACATTTTGCAGGGCGCAGTACAGGTAATGCCCGTACCGAAAAACCGCCAGCTTGCCCGGCTTACCGCACAGGTAAACCGCAACAACCGCAGCATGGCCATGCGTGCGCTTCCGGCAGCCGGAATCAAGCATGTAATCTACATTATCAAGGAAAACCGTACCTACGATCAGGTGCTGGGAGACATGCCGGAAGGAAACGGAGACCCGGCGCTCTGTCTGTTTGGCCGCAAGGTAACGCCGAATCTGCACGCCCTGGCAAAACGCTTTGTATTGCTGGACAACTTTTACTGCAGTGGCGAGGTATCGCCGGATGGCTGGAACTGGTCTACTGCCGGCATGGCCAACGAGTACACCGAGCGCAATGTTCCATACAATTACAGTGGAAGAGGTCGATCTTACGATTTTGAGGGGGAGACTAACGGCGCGCCCGATCGTCGCATGGGCATGCCTGATGTAGCCATGCCTCCCGGCTCCTATTTGTGGGATGATGCTGCCCGCAGCGGTATCAGCTATCGCAATTACGGCTTTTTTGTGAGCTTTGGCAATGCAGTCAATCCGCTCACCGGTAAAACCGTGCTGGCGGGCAATCAGCCTGTAGAACCTGCGCTGGCGGGGCACACCGATGTAAACTTCCGCCGCTTCGCCCTGAACTATGCCGACAGCAGCGCATATCAGATTTACCACTGCGCTTCGCCCAAGCAGGTACTCAGTTTCGGTGCAGACAATGCCGGCTGCCGCATGCAGGAATGGCTGCGCGAGTTTCACAATTATGTGAAGCATCACGACCTGCCTGCACTCGAAATGGTGCGCCTCATGCGCGACCATACATCGGGCACAGAGCCAGGGCTTTCCACGCCTGTAGCTATGGTGGCCGACAACGATTATGCGGTAGGCACGCTGGTACAGGCAGTGAGCAGAAGCCCCTACTGGAAATCGACCCTTATTTGCGTGCTGGAAGATGATGCCCAGGATGGGTACGACCATGTAGACTGCCATCGCTCTACGGCGTACCTGATCAGCCCCTGGATTCGTAAGAACAGCGTAGACCACCACTTCTACAACACAGACAGCATGCTGCATACCATTGAGGCAGTGCTGCATCTGCGCCCCATGTGCCGCTACGATGCCCACGCCCCCCTGATACAAGATTTCAGCAGAACGCCTGCCAACAGTGCCCCCTACAGGGCAGTGCCGGCATCGCGCAGCATTATTGCCCAGGTGAATACGCCTGCCTCGTATGGTGCGAAAGTGAGCAGTACGCTCAACTTCAGCCATGCCGATATGGCGCCGCCGCAGGTGCTGAATGCTATTATCTGGCATTCGGTGAAAGGGGCAAATGTACCGGTTCCTCAGGTAATGCATACACTCTCTCTGGCGAAACGAACCGGAGACCGCTGAGAAATGAACTATTGCAGGAGTCAGTACCGTCGTGATAATCAATACACACAGTTTTGGCTCCTGCACTATGAACCTTTTTCCACTGGCAAACAACAAAAAATGTGCCGAAATGTTCTTTGTGAAGAGCAGACGGACAACAATATTTTGCAGGAAAGTTCAGAAGGTGTTGACAGAAGAGAGCAAACCTGTTACAATGCACTGCGACGGGCGGGAAACCTTCGGTATGCCCGTTGAAGTCTCGGTTCCGTTGCGAAACGGTGTGCCTCTCTCCACATGCATCGGAAACAAATACACCAAATCTCCGGGATTCTTCTGTTATAAGTAACAGGTCCCGCCTCGAGGTCAAAAAGCATGGCAGGTTCTTACGTTGGGCTGGATATTGGCTCCAACCTCATCAAAGTGCTGGAAGCGCGCGGCGGCAACGGCCGGTTGGAAGTCACCGCCCTGGGTGTGGAAAACACACCGCGGGAAGCCTTTGACAACGGAGTGATTCTGGATGCGAAACTGCTTGGCCAAACTGTGAAGCAGCTGATGAAAAAAGCAGGGATAAGCAGCAGCCAGACGGTGAGCGCTGCCGCCAGCACGGCCTCTGTGGTAGTGCGAGTGGTGGATATGCCTCCCGTAAATGATAGTGAACTGGCAGAGCAGATTCGCTGGGAAACAGAACGACAAGTGCCATTTCCGATGTCGGACGTGGTGATGGACTATCAGAAAATTGAGCGCCCCGAAGGGGATGGAGGCGGACAAAATATCGAAGTGCTTCTGGCTGTAGCTCAGCAGGAGTTTATCGATCAGCATGTGGAAGTGTTGCAGGCCGCCGGACTCAAGCCCAAGTACATCGATGTAGTTCCGCTTGCTGCAGGGCGCGCCCTGCTGGATATTGGCCCTGAATCATCGCAGCCCGCTGGTCATACCGTGGTGGTGGTGAATATCGGAGCCGCCAGCACAGAAATAGGAATTTTTAGAGACAAGCTGATTGCCTATCCGCGCAGCGTAGCGATGGGGGGCGAAAATATGACCCGCGCCATCGCAGATGCCATGCAGGTAGATATGGAAACCGCGGAAAAGTACAAGTGCGATCTGGGCGAAGTAATGTTTGACCAGGCCGCAATGCACACCAGCGGCGATCAGGCTGGATTTGCCGATTTTAGCAGCGGCGGGTTCATGGATTTTGGCAGCTCGCCTTCCGGTCCGACATCACCTTCGGGATCAACCTCGCCCTCTGGCCCAATGTCTGGCCCAATGGGAACGCCCTCAGGCAGAATGCCATTCGATTTCTCCAACCCAACACCCCCAGGCTCCGCTGAAACGCCCGAAACGCCGCCTGCAACGCCTTTCGACTTTTCCGCAGGGGGCAGTCAGGAGACTCCACCGGCAGATACACAGGAGGCCGCTCTTCCTGCCCACTCTGAAGGCGCACAAAACCTGCCAGTGCATGTTCCCCAGCCTGCCGATGCCCAGAATGAACAGTTGCGAGTTCAGGTGTTCAATGCAATCGCACCCATGGTCTCTGAGCTGCTGCAGGAAATTCGCCGCTCTGTGGAATACTACCGATCTCGTATTGGAGATGCTCCTGTGCATGAGATGCTTCTGATAGGGGGCGGCTCAAAATTGAAGCGCCTCGACGAATTCATACAGGCTGAAATGGGCATCCCCACCCGCATCGCCAACCCATTGCAGAATGTGCAGGTTAGCTCAAAAAACTATTCTCACGATTACCTGATGGAAATTGCTCCCCTTTTTCCGGTGAGCCTGGGGCTGGCAGCCTACGACCTGATTGGCGCACCTGCCGCCGCACGCAAACGCAAAAAATAGTTCACACCCAGAGCACCTTGCTCTGCAGGAGAGAAATCCGATGCTTCGCATCAACCTGTTACCGCAACACATCAATGTTGGAAAAATAAAACTGATGCACATGGCGCTCGCCGCTGTGCTTTTCTCAGTGCTGCTGATTGGGCTTCTGTTCTGGGGCTTCACGGCGCAGGGAATGCTGGCTGTCGCAAAACAGAGGCTGGACACCGCAAACCAGTACCAGCAGCAGTATACTGCCATAGACACGCAGATTGGCGACGTGAAGACAAAAGTTTCGAAGATCAAGGCAAGGCAGGATTTTGTTGCTTCAGCACAATCAAACAATACTGCCTGGCCGCAGGCTATTGCTGCAGTAGGCGCTTCTGTACCGCCCTTTATTCTTCTGAACAGCCTGCAGTTTGCCCAGGCCGATCCTCATGAAGTGAACCTGACAGGCTTTTCTCAGAGCGAAATGAACCTCGCCCGCTGGTGGCTGCAGCTGCGCAACGATACTTCCCGCTACACCAATGCTGTTATCAGCCTGCCTTCCCACCCATACTCGCCCGGAGGCGGTAATACTGCCGCTGCAGGCGGAGGGTTCGGAGGCATGATGGGCGGCTACGGCAGGCCCGGTTTTGGCGGAGGGGGCAAAGGGCGCTTTGGTGCTATGGGGCCGCCTTCTATGGGAGGGCCGGGAGGCTATCCTGGCATGCCGGGTATGGCCGGAGGATTTGGCGGAGGCGGGTTTGGGGCCAGAAACAGCAATACCGCTTCCGCTACACCCGACCAGGTAGCAGGTAAAACAGGCTTCGATTTTACAGCGACACTCATGCTGACAGACAAGCTTGCACCGCCAGCCGTGGCGCCAACCTGGCCGGCAGCATCTGCCTCCGGGGGAGCCGGGAGCGGATTTGCAGGCATGGGCGGAATGGGGGGCGGTATGGGGGTGCCCCCCGGAATGCCGCCGGGAGCCATGGGCGGAATGCCCTCTACCATGGGTGCAAAGGGAGGAGACTAGCGTTATGCTGAAAAAAATACCCTTGTGGGGAATCTGGGCTACCTTTGGCCTTGTATCGCTGATTGTTTCGCTTATCCTGATCTTTGCATGGGTAAAGCCAACAATGGACAACGCAAGCGACACAAACAGCAGCGCTGCCGGCGTAGAACAGCAGGGAGGTACAGACACTGCAGTGATGCAGCATAAAACCGATCTGAAAAACGCCGAGAAATCTGCAGAGGCAGCACGGCAAAACTGGGCAGTGAGTTCTGCAAGATACATGCCGCCGCTCCCCTTCAATTCGCACGATACCAACGCCGATCTGATCAATATCTACGAATTTCGCAATGTGTATGGCAAAGCGGGCTTTAAGGACATACCCACGGTGTGGGGCACCTGGATTACCAACTGGTACGATGCACAGCACAAAGAAGGCGTAGACCGTGCGGAAGGTACAGAGTTTCCTATCCCTGCCTTTCCTTCCGACCCCAACTATATCAGCACTGTGAAGTATCTGGCCTTCCCCAGCGATAATTCTCCCTGGACGGTTACAGTGAACTGTGCAAACTTTCGGGATGCAGTGGATCATCTGGAGCGATTCAATAAAATGACAGGACACGGTATTCCTGTTATCAGCCATGTCTCTCTCAGCGGACACAGCCCGAACCTGCAGATGACCTATACCCTTCAGGTTTATGTGCTTCCTTCTCCTGGTCTCAAGCCGCCCCCGCCAGACAGCCGTCTGAGCGTAGGAACTGGCGGTGGAGGGGGTGCCATGGGTATGCCTGGCGGTATGGGTATGTACGGGGCGATGGGGCCGGGCGCTATGGGACCTCCAAGTATGATGGGTGGAGGCGGTCCGCGGGGGAAAGCTCCGCATGCCGGCGGCGGCGGAATGGGCGCTGCAAAATAAGAGCAGGGAGTTTTCTGAAACGATGAAATACACAAACAGGGTGCGCATACAAAAAATATCGGCTCTTGCCTTGGCTTCCCTGGTGATTGCAGGGCTTGCAGGCTGCGGCGGAAACAGCGACAACAGCTCTTCCTCTTCCTCCAGCACCTCTTCCTCAAATGCCATGGGGCCAGGTTCCAGCATGGCTATGGGGCCGTCTATGGCAGGCTTTGGGGCCGGGGGCGGCACATCGGCCTCGGCAGGGGCTAGTGCTGGAACTCCTTCCAAGGTGACCCCCGAAAACCTTCATTACACCCAGGACCCATTTTACGTAAGCTGGAAGCGAAAACCGCTGCCGCCTGACCCGTTTGAGGAAGTGCAGCCTCTGCAAGTAGCCAGCACCAATGCAGCAGCTCCACCTGCCAAGCCCATCACAGTGAGACAAGTTCCCGATCGGCGCGTGGCAGGCATACTGAGCGGCCAGGGAGTATATGCTATTCTTGAACAAAATGGCACCAGTGAAATAGTAAAGCCCGGTGGCGTTACATCCGATGGCTATACAGTAGTGGATATTTCTCCTACTGGGGTGAAATTGCGAAAACGGGAAGGTAACATTATCCTTACCCAAAACGTACCACTCACAGATCAGCAGACCTCCACCCAGGCAGCTGGTTTTGCACCCGGAGGTTTTGGCCCCGGTGCAGCAGCAGGGGGTGGAGTGACCGGTGGAAACGGCGCCAACGGCGCACAGTAACAGACATCTACTGCAGCGCAAATCTGCAGACCTTGCTTTGAGAGGAGTTATAAATGGCAGCCAAATTCAAAGCCCTCACTGGGGCAGCCATAGGGCTTATAGCCCTGGGGATTGTCGCACTGCCCAGTTCGGCACGCGCACAGGATACCAGTTCCCAGGGGGGGAGCGGACTGACTGACAATGGCAATGGCCCTACAATCAGTCACCTCGATCTGGAAAACGTAGACCTCTACACCGCTTTCACATTGCTGTTTACACAGGCAAAAGTGAACTATACCCTCGATCCCAGTCTGCGTAATTACAGGGTATCTATACATCTGCGAAACGCAGAACCCTTCCGGCTTGTGCTAGAAGCTCTTCTGGCACGCGCCACAGCAGAAGGTTTGCCTCTCACCTATACAGTGCAGGATGGCTTCTACAGCATTGTGCCAAAGATTGAGACGACAGATACTTCTACTTCCACAACCAACAACAGTTCCGAACCTACCCCTCCTTCCTGGACGAAACCCTATCACTTCACAGTAGGTTCGTTCAACTTCAATGCTGAGGCGGTAACGCTTATGCTTGGCGGAAAACTGCTCAACCCCATACGTCTTCTTCAAAGCCAAAGCGGCACGAGTACCGGCGGCTTTGGCATGGGCGGTATGGGCGGCGGTATGGGTGGTATGATGGGCGGCGGCATGGGTGGCATGGGCGGCGGCATGGGTGGTATGATGGGCGGCGGCATGGGTGGCATGGGTGGCGGCATGATGGGCGGGGGTATGATGGGCGGCGGCATGGGCGGCGGCATGGGCGGCGGCGGTGGTTTTGGCGGAATCGGTTAAGACTGACTGCATTTTCATCACCCTGTGCAGAGCCGGCAATGAGCGGCTCTGCACCAGCCTCGGTAAAAAACCTGCATGATCCCGCTGGTATCTGAACTTCTGTTTTCTTTTATCGGAATTCTGCAAATACTTACTCAACCCGCGCAGCGATCCAGCTGACGCGTCAAGGGGGACAATTGGTATGGGCTTGAAATGGCAAGGCGGTCGTGCCTCATACGCTCTTTCGGCAGTGGCGCTGAGCGCCGCGCTGCTTGCAGGAGGCAGTCATGCAGCACGCGCCGAAGGTGACTCACAAAATTCTGGCGCCGGTCAGCAAGGGCTGCCGGCAGGAAGCGCGGTTCAAACTCTCAATAGACTGACTCTGATGAATGCTGACCTCACCACAGCAGTGAATTTGATTGAGCAGAAAACAGGCATACAGGTTGTAATACTGCCGCCCGATGCAGATCAGCCTTATGGCAAGGTGAATGTTTCGCTGCGCAACAGAACCATCAGCCAGTCGCTTCGCGAAGTTGCTGCTTCGGCAGATGCTGAAATGTGGCAGCGCGACGGCGTGTACTACATTGGCCCCAAAGGGAGTGCACCCAGAAAACAGGAAGCGCCTCAGCCTTTGCTGCCGGTGAGCCTGCCTGTTCCACAAACTCCCAATTGGCATGTGGCAAAAATTCGTATCAACTATATGCCTGCGCACCGCATGCTTACTCTCATGGGAATTACCAGACATCTTTCTATGGAAGACTGGATGAGGGAAGATTCACTGAAGGCTGTGCAAGAGTCGATGACAGGCAGTATTGCACCGCAGATGAATCGCCCCCCGGTTTTTCTTACAGCAAACGGTGGGGCGCTTCAGTATGCGCCTTCAGCACCTTCCGCAGGTTATGCAAACAATTCTCCTACGTTTCAGCAGGTAGCGCCGCAGTCGTCATCAGCCTCTACGGGCACCGCTGCTACTGCAAGTGATGCTGTACCGCTGCTGCAGGCCGCACACCGTGATGCTGCCGGCCTCGATTCTTTTGGCAGAGGCCAGGGCTTTGGCAGACCGGGCGGCGGCGGCGGTGGTTTCGGCGGCGGTGGTGGTTTTGGAGGCGGTGGTGGTTTTGGAGGCCAGGGTGCCGGCGGAGCCGGTGCGCCGGGTGCTGGAGGCGCAGGCGGGGTCGGCGGGGCACAAAATGCAACTGCGGCAGGTTTACTGCCGCCGGGCATCAACCCGGGCGATGTTTCTGCGCTCGATTCTGATGGCAGTCTGTTGCTGCGCTATACCACTCCGCAAGAGCTGGAGCAATTCAAGCAGCTTGTAAAACTGCTTGATGTGAAGCCGAAGCAGATAATGATCAAGGCTCAGTTTGTAACGGTTTCATCCAACAAGGTGAACTCGTTTGGTATTACCTGGAACTTCAGCAGAGTGAACCTGGTGGCAGCAGCCAATGCAGGGTTCAGCCCCACAAATACAGCGTTTATACAGTATGCCGCTGGGAACCTGCAAACACAGCTGAGCTGGATTCTCACTACAGGCAACGGCAAGCTGATTACCTCGCCTGAGGCTGTTACAACAAACGGCGTGCCGGCAATCTTTGTAAACCAGACTCTTGAACCGGTGCTTATTCAGCAGCCTATTGTTGGTATCAATGGAAACGTGTTTGTTTCTACAACAATCACACTCTTCCCTGTACTTACCAACCTGGCGATCACGCCCTACATCAACGGCGACGGCTCGCTCTATCTTACTGGGCAGCTTGTTACGCAGGCCATTGCAGGCAACGTAACTAACCCGGCTGGCGGCAGCATCCCGATTATATCCGGGCAGACTGCCTTTGTAAACCGAATTGTGAATGATGGGGATACGCTGGTGGTAAACGGCCTTACCTCTACACAAGATTCGGTGTCTGAAAACAAGGTGCCCCTGCTGGGAGACCTGCCGCTGATCGGAACACTGTTCCGCTCTCGCAACGTCACAACCGCCAGTTCCAACCTGCTGGTGTTTATCACTGCACAGGTACTGCCAGACAAGCCGGCGCTTGGCGAGGCCGGCGGCGGCACCCAGGCTGCAGGCAGTTCGTCGGGCGGCCTCCTTCCCTAACGGCATATAAGGTCAAACCAAGTGGAGGCGGGATCGTACGATCCTCCCTCCACTCTTTTTTTGAATACATTGTAATCGCACAATAACAAAGTTTATTGTATAATAATATACTGAAGAGTGTTTATATAGATTGCATAACAGAGAATGTTTACTATACACAGCAAGCAGGGATGCAGCCAGCATGACTACGGGTGAACTGAGCAGCCAATTGAAGACAATATTGCAGCAGGTAGATCAGGGAGTGGTGATTCTGACATTGCAGGGTGATATTCTCCTCATGAATCTGGCTTATCAAAAAATGCTGGGGTTCGAGAACAATTCAGCAATATCGTCAGTTTCTGAACTGTTGAAGTGCCTTTCAGTAAATGATATGGATGACGTGGCAATCAAGCAGGACCAATGGCCGGTTTGCAGACTGATGAGGGGGGAAACATTTGAAAATTATCTACTTAAAGTAACCAATGTACACAACAGCCGTTCTATAGTTGCCAGCTACAATGGCTCGCTTGTAAAAGATGAGGCAGGGAATGTAGAGTATCTTGTGTTTCTGGTACAAGACAGAACTAAAGAATACTACATGCAGCTGCAGAAAATTAAAAACAGCCGTTTTGAAACAATTGTCAGGCTTTCTGGAAGAATTGCATACCAGTACAAAAATTTGCTCACCGTGCTGGAAGGAAACCTAGACATTATACTGCAGGAAGAGGACATTCCCTCCTCCATCTCCCCGGCTCTGAAACAGATAGAAACTGCCCTGGAGAGGGCAGCGCTGCTTACAGAGAATTTGCATATACTGTCTGGGCAGAAAAATCTGGTTTATCAGCTGATTCAGTGGAATGTCTATCTGGAGCAGAAGCTGAATGAAATAATCGAGATGCTGCCCGAAAATATTTCACTGGAGCTTGTATGGGATCAGGCGACCTGTCACCTGAATGCAGATGCAGAGTATATAAAACAGCTTCTTACCTCTCTGATTCAGTATACAGCCGCCGCTGTGCCAAAAGGGGGGAAACTAAGCCTCAATGCAGGATGTACAAAAGATGAAACCGGGGAATGGGCAGAGCTGCGTATAAAAGACACCAGAACAACACAAAATATACGAGAGCAGCAGTTGCTGCAAGAGCCGTTTGGTTTTCGCAGCGAATCTGAAGCAGTGCATTTGGACCTGTTGCTTTGCTACTGTATTGCCAAGCAGCATGGGGGTTCTCTAGACTGGGTTACAGACCCGGAGGAGGGCGTTTGCATCAAGGTAAAACTGCCTTGTTTTCATAAACATGAGCCAGCCCGCGATAGTGCGGCAGCAGTACATGAGATCGCTAAACCAGCGCTTAAAAATACAAGCATACTTTTGGTAGAAGACGAAGATACTGTGAGGAACATGCTCTGCGAGATATTGCAAAACCAGGGCTATCAGGTGTATACGGCTGTATCGGGCAAGGATGCACTTACTCTGCTTGCCGATATGAATGCCACTCCTTCTTTGCTGGTAACCGATGTGATTATGCCAGGAATGAGCGGGGTAGAACTGGCCGAGAATGTGAAGAGAACCCTGCCAGACATAAAAGTGCTTTACATAACAGGTTATACTTACCGCGCATTTGAAGAACAGAATGTAAAGATTGATGAAAGCAACATACTTTCAAAACCTTTCAAGATGACTACGTTTATTGAGCGGGTGCATGATGCACTGGGAAGCCCCTAGGAATGCATAACCGCCCAGTTGGGACCAGATTTGGCATCTACACGCAGTGGCACATTCAGCTGAAACGCATTTTCCATTAGAGACTGCAGTGGTTTCGTGAATCGTGCAAGCTCTGACTCATCTACTTCAAAAAGCAATTCATCGTGCACTTGCAGCAGCAGCGTGCATTCGGGCTGGTCTTTTAGCCAGAGGTGTACATTTTTCATGGCCAGCTTCATAATATCTGCTGCAGTGCCCTGCACCGGCATGTTTACAGCTGCACGTTCTGCTGCCTGTCGCAGTGTGTGATTTGGGCTGGAAAGATCGGGAACGTAGCGCCTTCGCCCCAGCAGTGTCTCTACATAGCCGTGATTGCGCGCCATAGTTTTGGTTTCTTCTACAAACTGGCGTACGCCGGGCAGCCTGGAGAAGTATTCTTCAATCCATCCTGCAGCCACGCTGTTTTCCACTCCCAGGGTAGCCGCCAGCGAGAAGGCGCTCTGCCCGTAAATTACAGCAAAATTGATTGTTTTGGCCTGTCTTCGCTGATCTGAGGTAACTTCGCTCACGGGCACGCCAAAAACGGTGGAGGCGGTGGCTGCGTGAATGTCCTCGTCATGTCGAAACGCTTCACGCAATGTCTCATCTCCGCTCATGTGCGCAAGTACGCGCAGCTCAACCTGGCTGTAGTCGCAGGAGAGTAGCAGACGGCCGGGAGGAGCAATGAAAGCCCGTCTAATTTCGCGCCCGGCCTCGCTGCGCACAGGTATATTTTGCAGGTTTGGGTCTGAGGAACTGAGGCGGCCGGTGCTGGCCACAGTTTGATGCAGCGTAGTGTGTACCCTGTGAGTAACAGGGTCTGCAAGGCGGGCAAGCGCATCGGTGTAGGTGGCCTTGAGTTTTGCCTGTTCCCTGTAATCCAGAATTTTGCGGCATATCTCGTGTTTTGCCGCAAGCTGTTCCAGCACATCGGCATCGGTAGAATAGCCCGTTTTGGTTTTTCTGCCGTGCGGAAGCTGCAGTTTCTCAAAAAGCACTTCCTGCAGTTGTTTTGGAGAGCCAATGTTGAACTCTGTTCCGGCTAGGCTGTAGATGTCTGCAGTAAGCTGCTCTATTAGGCTGCCCATTTTCTCCCCCAGGTTCTGCAGGTAAGGCAGGTCTACCAGCAGACCCTGGCGCTGAATTTCTGCCAGTATGGGCGAGAGGGGCATTTCAATATCTTCCAGAAGCGGCATCATTCCCTGCTGCTGCAGCTGTGAGTGCAGCGGCTCATCCAGTGCGAGCAGACAGGCAGCTTCCGCCATGGCGGAAGCGCCCTCCAGGTTCGGGTCGGAAGGTATAAACATACCTCCAAGCTGTATCTCGGCCTGCCGTGCCACAGAATAGCCGCTCTTGCCGGCATCTAGCAGGTAGGCGGCAAGCAGGACATCAAACTGCACAGGCTGAAGGTGCAGGTTTGCATTCCAGAAAGCAGGGTAGAGCGCCGCGGCATTCCAGACAATGCGGCGTTTGCCGGGCGTTTGCAGCAGTGCGTGCAGAAGTGCGGCGGTTTCTGCCGATACGCTGTTTTCTTCGGCGAAAAGACTTTGCTGCGCAGTGGCCGCCAGGCTGTTTGCACAGGGCAGGTACCAGGCCCTGTCGGGATGAAAGGCAAAGGCAATGCCCTGCAGCAGAGAGGTGCGGCCGCTGGTTCCCTGCTGCAGATGGGCAACCAGTGCAATGCGTTTGGCCTGTTCGAGTGCATCGGCGGCCTGCTGCAATTCTGCGCTGCCCTGCACCGTGGTACATGCCACTATATTCTGCTGGGGAGATGAGGCCGCATCTTGTATAACGCTTTCTCTCTCTTGCTGCAACAGTCGGATTTTGCCTTGCAGCGAGCGGAATTCCAGGTTCTCAAACAATTCCAGCAGGTTCTGCCTGTTTTCATCGGTGAACAGGTAGGGCTGAAGGGCAAGCGAGAAATCTGCATTGCAGACAATAGAGGTTAGGCTGCGAGAGGCGCGCGCCTGCTCGGAGTGCAGCAGCAGCAGCTCGCGAATGCGTGGAGGGGTGACCTCCTCCAGGCGGGTTAAAAGGTTTTCAAGGGTATCAAATTTCTGCAGCAAGGCCGCAGCAGTTTTTTCGCCAATGCCCGGCACACCCGGTATGTTGTCGCTTGTGTCTCCGGTGAGGGCTTTGAAGTCGGCTATCTGGTCGGGGCCGACGCCATATCGTGCCCGAACCGCTTCAGCATCGTAGTCGGTTACCTCGCTTACTCCCCGGCGGGTCATGCGAACGCGCACTGGCCCGCCCACCAGCTGTAGCTGATCTGAGTCGCCTGTGTAGATGGTTACCTCATAGCCCTGTTCTCTGCCGCGAAATGCCAGGGTGCCAATCAGGTCGTCTGCCTCATAGCCCGCTGCTTCTGCCGACTGTATGCCCATAGCGGTTACCAGCTCGCGTGCAGTGGGCATTTGCTCTACCAGACGCGGGTCTGCGTTGGGGCGGTGCGCCTTGTACGCCTCAAATTCCTGGTGCCGCAGGGTAGGGGCATGGGCATCCCAGCAAACTACCATGGCAAACGGCTTTTCAGATGAGACAATAGAGAAAAGCATATTGGCAAACCCGTAGAGCGCGCCGGTAGAACGGCCGTCGCGGGTGCGCAAATCCTGCCCTGCAAAAAATGCGCGAAAAAGCAGACTGTAGGCGTCTACCAGTATGAGGGTAGGTGTGGTTTGGCTGGGTTTTAACATAAAACAGTTCTCCGAATAGAGAATATTGGGCGGCTGGATGCAAATATCTGCAAAAAATCAGAAGGAAGCAGAAATACCCTGCAGAAATACGTATGAACTACCAACAATATAAGTGATTCGAGTTCACCTTCCTTCCTGGGGACGGTCGGGTTTCTCTCCTTTTCCCGACCGTCTCTTTTTTATCACAAATAGAGCAGTAACTATCTATAATTGGTAAATTCTACATCATAAGGCAAATCCTGCAGCGATCGAATCAGTTTTTGCACCGCCTGCAGCGCATCCTTGTCCTTACTGGTTACGCGCACCTGGTCTCCCTGTATCTGTGCATTCACTTTCAGGCCGCTTGCCTTGATCTCTTTCACAAGTTTTTTCGCCTCGTCTGTAGGAATGCCCTGTCTGAGCGTAATGGTCTGGCGTACGGTGCCCTTCGTGGCCGATTCCAGTTTTCCATATTCGATTGACTTGAGCGAAACCCCCCGTTTTGCGAGGCGGGTGCGCAGTATTTCCAGCAGCTGCTCCAGTTTGTACTCATCATCGCTGTGTATTTTGATGCTGTTTTCTTCCAGCTGCAGTTCGCTTACCGAACCTCGAAAGTCGAAGCGCGTTACTATCTCTTTTTCAGTCTGGTCTATTGCGTTTTTCACCTCAGTGATGTCTACGGCAGAGACCACATCGAAGGAATATTCAGAGGCCATCAGTTTTGTTCCTTTCTATTTCTGCACTGCTGCAGCAGGCTTTCTACTGCGATGTGCACTGCCTGCAGCGCCTCTTCCAGTTCGCTGATTTCTGCGGCTGGCAGCTTATCGGGGTTCAACTCGGCAAAAACTGGCAGCAGGTCGAGCGCCCGTTTTGCCGGTGATACAGGCAGAGGACGTGCAGGAGCGGGGGGAGCTGCATGCGATTCGAAAAAGCGGTCGAGGTGATCGGCTGGCGCATGCAGAATTTCCTCTGTATCCTGCGGCTGTTTTTTTAGTGCACGCACTAGTTTGCCAGTGTTTTCGCTGGTAAGCCTCTCATTTTTCACGCGTTCTACCACTGCTGTCTGCAGCTCAGGCTCACTGTTGAGTTGTTTGAGGAAGCGCGCGTGTTTTTCGGTGATTTTGCCTTCTGATGGGCGGTTGGGGCTGGATACCACTGCCTCGCCGATTTCTTCGGGCAGGTCGAGCAGGTCGAGCAAATAGCCAACAGACCGCTCTGAAAGCCCCAGCCTGCGGGCTATTTCCCGGTTGGTGAGATGCAGGGCGGTGCGCACCTGCTGAATGGCCTGTGCCTTTTCCAGTGGCTGCAGGTCTTCGCGCTGCAGGTTTTCGATCAACTGAATGGTGAGGCGCTCATCTGCAGGCACTTCCTGCACCAGGGAGGGAATGGTTTCCAGGCGGGCCATGGCGGCTGCTCTCCAGCGCCGCTCACCGGTGAGTATGAGATAGCCGCCTTCGGGGGAGGGGCTAACCCGAATGGGATGCAGCAGGCCGTGCTGGCGGATGCTGTCTGCCAGCCCCTGCAGGCTTTCTTCGCTGTGCTGTCTGCGCGGCTGATGCGGGTCTGCCTGAATCTGATGCAGGGGAAGGTTCTGGATTTCCTGAGACATAACGGCTCCCTGAGAGGACAAGAGTGAAGTATTCGCGTAGAAACGCTGTACAGGCGACTACTATTTTAGTATTATAGCATAAATATTCCCTGTATTGCCGGGGCAATGTTTTCAGGGAGTGGCGATAACATAGCTGGTATCATTATTTTCATAAAAACTCTCACACCTGCCTGTGCTTACTGCCAGTCAACACATCGTCGAACCAAGTCTGGCAAAACTGCTTTTGACAGCCAGCGTTACTATTGCCATTTCTGTCAACACTCCTACAGCCCTGTTCTCAGCATCATGGCTACGCACGAAATCCGCCATCTTGCGCTCAAGCAGTTCCTGGAAGGCAGCAGCCTGTGCAGTATCGCTCGCTAACGGGGCTGTCATCACCAGACTGCTGCCAACAGGGTAGCAGCCTGCCAGAAGCAATTGCAGGAGAAAACCCCGCAGATGACTCGCCCTACACAGAACGAAACAGTAGAACTCAATGAACTCTACACTTTTATCGGCTCGAAAAGCGGGTGTACATCATCACATCAGCAGATTGCGCCACTCGCCGCTTTCTTGGCTTTGGCGTAGTAGAGGAGAGTACCGAAGGTAAGCTGTAAGCAATACTCGATCAGGCAAAAGGAGCAAAGCGCTACTTCAGCGATGCTCTGCAGACGTATCAGATACTTGTGTATACCACAGAAACACATAGAGTAGCCAAAGGCAAAAGTTAAATCTACTCGGTAGAAGGAAACAATGCATACCTGCGGCACTACCTGGCACGACTGCATCGCGGAACCGATGCTTCAGCCAAAAATTTGAGGCGCTGTGTTAGTCTGTCTGGCTGTTTGCCTACGCATATAACACAGGGCAGCTTAAAAAAAGAACCATCTAGAGTACCAATTCACATTCATCGATTGCCTGCCGGCAATTACTTAGCCACACCATAAAACAAAAATTTTGACCTAGACAAAAAAGCCCGATACATGGATGACGCCATGCACAGCCTGCTAGCCATGTGCATGAGCTTTTTTCTATCCGCTGCATTCAGCCTTTGCTTCTGCACGAAGCAGCAGGCTATGATATAATGATGCCATGAAAACTGCTTTTCTCTCTCGCAGAGAACTCTTTCTGGCGTCGCTAGGCGCTCTGGCAGGCTGTTCTGCACCGCAGCAGCACTCTAACAGGCATTCTGCTGATCTTTCTCCTGTACAGGGAAGCATACGCCTGCGCGATGTGGCGCAGCAAGCCGGTCTGCACTACCTCTGGAAGGTGCAGGGAACCCGGCCTCTCAACATTTTGGGCACTATTGGCTGCGGGTGTGCCTTTCTTGATTTTACAGGAAACGGTTTTTTAGACATTTTGCTGATAGGGCCAAAGCCTGCATTGTTTGCAGGAGATGGCACAGGAGCATTCACCGACATCACACGCGAAGTGGGCATGGATAAGCTGCATGGGTATTTTCTGGGGTGTGCCGTGGGCGATTTTGACAATGACGGCTACCCTGATATTTACCTGACAGCCTATGAGGGCGGAGTACTGCTGAAAAATGAGAAGGGGCGAATGGTGCACAATGTTACCCGTGATGCCGGTATACCTGCGCAGCCCTGGGGCACATCGGCTGCCTGGGTGCAGCTTGACCCGCACCGCCCTCTGCTTGATTTGCTGGTGTGCAATTATGTTTCTTTCAATGGGCACACGCACCCGCAGCTCTGCCCCGTGTCGGGCAAAATGAGCGCCTGCGGCCCCCGCTTCTACACCCCGCACCATGCACGGCTTTATCGCAACAGCGGCTCTGGCAAGTTTACAGATGTTTCGAGGCAGTGGGGTATGCAGCATACGCACGGCAAGGCGCTTGGGGTGGCCTGTGCAGATTACAACCAGTCGGGCAGACAGTCGATTGCACTGGCCAACGATGAGGTGGAGGGTGACCTGCTGCAAAACCTGGGCGGACATTTTAACAATGTGGCAGCGCTGGCGGGCACAGGCTTTGACCATGATGGCAACCCGCATGGAGGCATGGGAACAGATTGGGGTGATTATGACAACGATGGCCTGCTCGACCTGCTGGTGGCCACTTTTCAGCATGAAAACAAGTGTGTATACCACAACGATGGAGGCGGAATTTTTTCGGAAGTTTCAGCCCAGCTCGGCCTTTCAAATGTTGCGCTGCCCTATGTTTCGTTTGGAGCAAAGTGGCTGGATATAGACAACGACGGCTGGCTCGATATTGTGCTGGCCAACGGGCACGTGCAAGACAACATTCATCAGATAGACCAGTCGTCTACCTATCGCGAACCTTCTCTGCTTCTGCATAACCGGCAGGGAAAACAGTTTGTAGACATATCCGCCTCTTGCGGGCCTGCACTCTCGCAGCGCATTGTAGGGCGCGGTCTGGCCATTGGCGACTACGACAACGATGGAAAAATGGATATTCTGATTGTAAACAGCGAAGGTGCGCCGCTGCTGCTGCACAATGAAAGCGTTTCTGTCGGTCACTGGCTGCAGCTGAAACTGCAGGGCAAACACTGCAACCGCGACGGACTGGGCGCTTCGGTGCTGTTTGAGGCGGAGGGCAGAAAAATGCTGCGCATGTGCCATACCGACGGTTCGTATATGTCTGCCTCAGACCCCCGTGTACACTGCGGGCTGGGGAGTGCGGTTTCTGCGAAGGCAACAGTGACCTGGCCAGATGGCAGCGTGCAGGAACTGGGCGAGCTGCAGGCAGACCGTGTGGTGCAGGTGACGCAGGCATAACCGGTTTCCGCGGTTATTCGTTCTCTTGCTCGCCGAGACTGGGGTGCAGCAGCAGGCTGTTTTCATTTACGTTTTGGGCAGGGTGCAGCAGCGTATTGGAGGGTTCTGCGTTGGCACGCAGCAGTGTGGTGCGCATTTCTTCCTGAGCGGCACGTTCGCGCAGGGCAGGCAGCAGACGCTCTGCGGCATCATGCACATCGCGAAACCTTCGCGAGCGGTTTTCCAGCAGCCGTTCTACCTGCCTCAGTGCGCTTGCATCTCCTATTTGCCCCAGCGCCTGCAAGGCAGCGAGCATGAGAGGAATGTCTGCCTTGCGGGTGCTGTTCAGAATGCTGCACAGGCCGTGTTTTTGCTCTGGTGTAAACAGGCCGGCATGGGCGGCAGTAATGCGGGGCAGCAGCGGCAGCAGCGCCTGTGCAGCAGTTGCGCGCAGCATATAGTCCTGGTGTTCCAGCATCTCTGCCAGCGGCCCTGCTACACGTATGTCTTCCATGCTGCACAGTGTGCTCTGCAGGCGTTTGCGGGCCTTGCTTGAAAGCAGCAGGCTGGCCAGGGCAAATGAGGTGGAGACCAGGTAGAGGGTCCAGGCATCCCACATAAGCAGAGCAGGCACAACGGGGTGGCCGGCAGAGGCTGCCAGAGCAAGTGCAATGATGTTGAAGCCTGTGAGCAGTATGCCGCCAACCCCTGTTGCCAAAAGCACACGCCGCAGCCGTGCGGCATAGCGCCGACTTTCTTTTTCGAGACAGGTAAGCAGAGGCTCTATGGCAGCCGCGCTGTTTTGCTGCAGGGCTTCTGCTGCCTGCTGCTGCTTTTCTTTTGAAAGGCTGAGCAGATTGCGAAGGCTTTTCTGCACCTGTTTCTGCTGTTGTTCTTGCGGGGTAAGCTGCCGCAGCATCATGAGGCATCCAGTCGTTCAAACTGCACCAGGTTGGTATGAAAGGTGGAACCGCCCCCCATGTCGGTAAGGCTGTCTGAGGTGAGTGCGTTTACATTGCTCCCCTGCGGGCTGTGTTTTTGCCACCAGAGGCTGGGCGACCATGCTACGCCGGGCTGCACCTTGCGCGAGAGCACAGCCCGCAGCCTCACCTCCCCGCGCTGGTTCCATACGCGCAGCCAGTCGCCCTCTTCAATGCCCCGCTCTTCCGCATCCTGAGGGTGAATCCATATGCGCGGTTCTTTTTCCCCCTTTTGCAGCGAAGGGATGTTGGCAAAAGAAGAGTTGAGAAAGTGGTGCGCTGCCGGTGAGAGCAGGTTGACTGGATACTGCGCGGCCAGTGCAGGGTTTGCCGCGGCGCTTTCTTCGGGTGGTTCGTAGTTTGGCAGCGGGTCGTAGCCCTTGTGTGCTGCGCGTTCTGAGTAGAATTCCACCTTGCCTGAAGGGGTAGGAAAATGACCATCTGCACCGGGGCGGTAAGGGCTGGGCACATTGAGGCGCATAAAGCCATGCTGCTGCAGCGCCTCATAGGTAACCCCTTGCATAATCGGCGAACTGCTCTGCAGTGCAGCGCGTATAATGGCTTCGGCATCCTGCTGAAAAGCATCTTCTGTGTAGCCCATGGCATGCGCCAGCTGATTCATTACATCGATATTGGCGCGCGCCTCTCCCAGTGGAGGGATGGCCGGTGTGCAGAGGTTGAGGTAGAGATGCCCATACGAGGTAAGCAGATCGAGGCATTCCATTTGCGTAGTGGCGGGCAGCACAATGTCGGCAAGCTGTGCGGTATCTGTCATCATTTGTTCATGCACTACTGTGAAGAGGTCTTCGCGCAGCAGGCCCTGCCGTACCTTGCCAGAATGGGGGGCTACGGCGGCTGGGTTGCAGTTGAACACGTAGAGGCTTTTGACGGGCGGGTTGTTTTCTTGCAGCAGGGCAGCGCCAATGCGGTTCATGTTGATGGCACGCGGTCTTTTGCGCCCCCAGTGTACGCTGCTTTGGCTGTCTGGTTCTACCTGCAGGTCGGGGCGGAGCAGTGCAGCGTAGCGCAGGGGGAAGTGCGAACTGGCAGAAAGCAGAATGCCGCTGCCGGGTTTGCCCCATGCGCCCAGCACAGCAGGCAGGCAGGCAATGGCACGCACCATGCCGCCCCCCTTGGCAGTGCGCGAAAGCCCGTAACCCAGGCGGATGGCAGTGGTGCGTTCGGCACAGGCACGCGCCAGCCACACAATGGTTTCGGCTTCTACGCCGGTAATCTCCTCTACTCTTTGAGGCGTATACTGCAGGCAGCGGTTGCGCAGCTCTTTCCAGCCCACGCTGTGCGCCTCTAAAAACGCTTCATCGTGCAGACCTTCTGCAAACAGTACGTGCATCAAACCCAGCGCCAGCGCTGCATCGGTACCCGGCTTTACTGCAATGTGCCTGTCGGCGGCGGAGGCTGTGCGGGTGCAAAAGGGGTCTATTACAACAAACAGGGCGCCTTTTGCCTGTGCCTCGCGTACAAAGGGCATGAGGTGCACATTGGTGCTGGAAAGGTTGATGCCCCAGGCAATGATGAGGCTGCTGTTTGCAAAATCTTCGGGGTCCATGCCTCCCATTGGCCCGTACACAAGGCGGTAGCCTTCTGTTGCGGCCGAAGAGCAGATAGTGCGCAGCAGGTGCGAGGCGCCCATGCGGTTCCATAACCGGCCTTCGCAGGCCAGCATGTTGACCATGCCCATGGTGCCGGCATAGGAATAGGGTAGAACAGCCTCTGGGCCGTATTCTGCAATAATGCCTTTCCAGCGTGTGGTTATTTCCTGTATGGCAGCGTCCCACGAAATGCGCTCCCATTTGCCCTCGCCTTTAGCGCCGATGCGCCGCAGGGGGTACAGCACGCGATCGGGAGAGTAGACGCGTTCTTCGTAGTGGGCTACCTTGCGGCAAAGGCTGCCCCGCGTGTATGGGTTGTGCGGGCTGCCCTCTACCCGCAGCAGGCGGTCACCCTGCACATGGGCCAAAATGGAACAGGCATCCGGGCAGTCGTGCGGGCAGGCGGTTTTTATAATACGCAGAGGCTCTGGCACGATTTTCTCCTGTGTACGCATGATGTGTGTATTGTACCAGAAGGCGGCAAGTGCCGTTTATCTGCGATTGCTGCCGATAAACTGAACATGGTGCGTTGCTACAGGGCAGGAAGGGAGTGAATGGCTGAAATTGCTGATTACCAAAACGCATGCTATCTGGAACAGAGTTGTTTTACTCGTACGCCATGGCGCAGCAATACCTGTCTTGCCAGTTCCCAATCAGAATCTACGGCGTATACAATAAAAGGTTTGCTCTTTTCAGCCATGCACGCTGCCACAAATTTTCTTTCTGAGGGATCAAAACTGTTCAAATGCGGGTCTTCTGGAAACTCGGCATAACTGTTTTCACCCGCCTGCGGGGTAATGTTTACCGTTTTACAGTACTTTGGATTACCCTGGTTGCTAAACAGCCATCTGAGAAAATAAGCTCCGGCATTTGGCTGTCTTTACCGGGAGAGTCTGGAACTGTATTCGTGCAGAATTTCCCCCTGCGCATCCAGCAGACAGATACCTTTAGACTGTATCTGCTTCAGTTCGTTCAAACAGTTTTCAACACAGGCATTAGAAGCCTGCTCTGCCATGCCCTCAGCAGCCATAAGCACGTTGGTATCTATAATTCTCATGTTACTGGTCATGATGCATGTCGTTTCTGCTGGCTTAGCTGTGCCCTCTGCATTGCAATTTGCTCTTGTAAAGGTTCGCCAAAAAAATCTTCTGGCCAATTCTGTATGTTTCCAAGCAAATCCAGTTCCATGCGGGTGATATGTGATTGACTGCCGGTATTGTTGCAAAAGTA
Organism: Chthonomonadaceae bacterium; assembly: GCA_027459665.1. Lineage (GTDB taxonomy): Bacteria > Armatimonadota > Chthonomonadetes > Chthonomonadales > Chthonomonadaceae > DAIDHN01. The sequence continues at coordinate 23,658 of DAIDHN010000025.1, forward strand.
GAGTGCAGTGTCCTTTTGCATCTGCAGCTCGTACCATGACTTGAAATTGACAAGCCGCAGTTTTGTAAACATCCCGGTGTCCTTTCATCAGTCTGCTTTTTGCTACTCTTTTCCGCCCGAAAAGGTAATGCCCTCTACAATATACTTTTGCATTACCAGAAATACTACTACCAGAGGCAGCACAGCTACCAGGGCTGCGGCGAAAAGCTCGTGCAGGTTCACTGTTTGAGCGGTGAGGAAGGTAGAGAGTACAATCTGAATTGTCCACGAAGAAGGGTTCTGGCCAACTACCAGCGGCCAGAGAAAGGTGTTCCAGGTACCCACAAAGGCAAGCACCCCCAGCGACATCATTACGCTGCGAGAATTGGGCAGCACCAGGCGCCAGTAAATGCCGCCATAGCCCAAACCGTCCAGCATGCCTGCTTCTTCTATTTCTGTGGGGAAGTTGAGATAGAACTGCCGGAAGAGAAAGATAGAGAACGCACTGAAAAGGCCGGGGGCCAGAATGCCCCAGAGCGTGTTTACGCCGCCTATGTACGCCATAAGGGCAAAGGTAGGCACAAATGTAACTGCACCAGGAATCATGAGCGTGAGCAGAATGACCTGGAAGACGGTGCGGCTTCCGCGTGCCGGAATGCGCGCCAGTGCGTAGCCTGCCATAGAAGAAATGAGCATTTGCAATACCAGCGTTACTGCCGCAATAAGAGCCGAGTTGCGCAAACCTGTCCACACAAATGCGGTGTTGTCGGCAAACAGCTGCCGAAAGTTACTCCAGTGCGGATGCAGGGGAAACCACTGCCACTGTGCTGCATTGATCTGTGCGTCGGTCATGAGCGAGTTGCGCAGAATGAGATAGAACGGAATGAGAAAAATTACCGCCAGCACGCTCAGCGCGAGGTAGCGGAGCGCAAGCAGCGCTTTTTCTGCAGGGGAGTGTGCGCGCATCATGTTTAGCGACCCTCCTTTGAGCCAAAACCGAGCAGTCTGCCCTGCACCAGGGTGAAGAGGACAATAAGAGCGGTGATAATGAAACCGCCTGCCGCGCCTCGCCCGAAATCCTGGCTGCTCAGCGCTACATTGTAGATGTATACCAGCGGGGGGCGGGCGAGGCCGATGTTGCCGCCGGATGAGCCGGAACCGCCCAGTATGTTGTAGAATTCATCAAATGCCTGAAACGCGGCAATCAGGTTGAGCAGCAGAATAGACACAGAGGCATTGCGCAGCTGGGGCAGGGTGATGAAACGCAGCACTGTCCAGCCTCCGGTAGCGCCATCCAGTGCGGCTGCCTCGTAAAGCGACCGCGGTATTTCCTGCAGGGCTGCCAGAAAGATAATCATGTAAAACCCTACCTGCAGCCAGAGCCGCACGCTTACCAGCACCAGCCAGTACCAGGGCGGCGAAGCCGTGCCTATCCACTGAACGGGCTGCATTCCGAACAGACCAACCAGATGATTGGCAAACCCGGATGCCGTACCGCTGAAGAAGCTCATGCGGGCAATGAGCGAGGCGGCAGCATAGGAGACCGCTGTTGGAATGAAGAAGACGGTGCGAAAAAATGCCTTGCCTTTTGGTATAGAGTGTACCGCCAGCGCCAGCCAGAGCGAGAAGGCGAATGTGGCAGGCACAATGAATAGGGTGAATACCAGTATGGTCCAGAGCGAGTTGAGAAATTCAGGGTCGGTAAGCAGGTCGGTGTAGTTGCGTGCGCCAATAAAGTGGCCTGGGTGAATAGTATTCTGCGCGTGCGAGAGGCTAAGCAGAAACCCCCATACCATGGGGATGGCCATAAACAGCACCAGGCCGGCCAGAGCAGGCATCAAAAAGCTCCAGAAGCAGATGCCTGCCTGCAGGTTTTTGTGCATCGCCTGCGTTTTGCGCTGGGCTGTGGCAGTAGCGGGGGCATTCATGCGCGTGTTTCCTTAGGCAAAAGCATTATTCCAGCTCCCGCTGCAGCTCGCGGTTGCACATATCTGCAGCGGCTGCCACCTGCTGTGCGGCAGGCTGGCCCAGCTTTACAATATTGGTCACTGCATTGGTGAGGTCAGACCCCATGGCGGCATTCCAGAGCGGCGGCGTTGCCTTGCCGTATTTGCCCAGCATGTTCACTGCGTAGGCAGGCACAGGCTGCTGCAGTTTTGGGGTGGTGCGCGCCAGGCTGAGGCGCGGCGGCACATGAAAACCATAGCCCACGCACCAGTCAGTCTGAATGGCCCTGTTTTGTATCCACTGCCACTGCAGAAACTTTTTGGCTTCTTCTACGTGCGGCCGGTTTGCATTCACCATGGCAGTCCAGCCGCCCAGAAAGGTGACAGGCACGCCCTGCGCATCCAGCGGCGGCCAGATCACTGCCCCCAGGTCGCTGCCAACTGCGCGGGCAATGGCCGGGTAGGCCCACATGCCGCACCACTGCATGGCCGCCTGGCCGCTGGTGAAGGCGGATGGGTCCCACCAGTCAGAGGCGGCGCCCATCAGCAGCGACCCGCCTTGGTTGAGCTGCTGCAGTTTCTGGTAGGCCAGCACTGTGCGCGGCGTGTTGAATACAATCTGGCTGTTCACCAGAAAATCTGCTCCAGCCGACCAGGGCAGCACGTTGAGCATGGCGGTTATGCCGCCATCGTTGCCAAGAAACAGCCCTTTGCGCTGCGGGGTGGTAAGCTTTGCGGCAAGTGTCATCAGTTCATCCAGGGTGGCCGGGGGCTGCATCCCCGCAGACTGCAGCATGCTTTTTCGATAGTAGAGCAGGCCGAGGTCGTCAATCATTTTCACGCCGTAAATTTTGCCGTTCACCGAATTGAGGGCGATGTCCCGCGGGTTGAAGTCGGCCAGGTCCTGAGAGGTAAACAGGTCGTTGAGGGGCGCTGTCTGGCCTGCCTCTACCATTGCCTGCGTGAGTGTGCTTTCAAACACATCCGGGCCGTCAGGAGTGAGCAGTGCGGTAGCCAGCTTTGTGCCGTAATCGCCGGGTATCCACACCACCTTCACAATAATATGGGGGTTCACCCTGGTGTATTCGCGTGCATAGCGGTGAACGGCCTGAAAAGTGCCTTTTTCTCCGTACTGGTGATACCATTGTGTAAGCACCAGCTTGCCATCGATGTAATCGGAGCGGGCGCAGCCTGAAAGCAGCGCTCCGCCTGCGAATACAAAGGTCTTCAGCATCTGTCGCCTGGTAACTGGTGTTGTGAGCATGGGGGTGGCCATACATTGCCCCTGTGTTTCCGGGTAGTGTGCGCCTCAGCATAGCAGGCGCCTGCGTGCAGTTTGTTTCGGCGGCGAGTGGCCGGTTTCCTGCTGAAATTCGCTTTTTTGCGGTGCGCAGGGGCAAAAATAGCAGAAATTTTTTGCTCAAACTTTGAGCATGTCTCATCTGCATGCCCGCGCACTTCAGGCCGTAAACGCGCATACCTGCCGGTGCAGGCGGCGCTGCATGGCGCAAACCGCCAAATGCTATGCTGAATAAACATTGTTTTGGTTTGTTTTTTCGCTCTTGACATTGGCCCGTCCGCCTGCCATAATAATTGCACACTACAAAAATTTTGCGAGAAGGTTTTATGCAATTCAGGGCTTTTCAATGCTTCTGTAAAACAGGCACTAAGCAGGGCGGCGCTTGCGAGCGTCGCCCGGCATAGCGTTTTTCCTGCTTGCCTGGCAACCTCTTCGCTTTCGCGCCGCCTTCTATTGCTGGAAGGCGGCGTTTTTATTCAGGAGACAACTGTTATCATGGATGTCAACGTAAAAGACCCGCTCTATACGCTTCGCCACAGCACAGCGCATCTGATGGCGCAGGCCATTGGGGAACTGTTTCCCGGCGTAAAATACGCCATTGGCCCGCCTATCGAAGATGGCTTCTACTATGACTTTGAATTTGCCGCGCCGCTTCGCGAAGAAGACCTGCCGCGCATTGAAGAGAAGATGCATGAAATTGCCCTGCGCAATCTTCCCATTCAGCGCGCAGTGCTGCCGCGTGAAGAGGCAAGAGCCAGAGAAGAAGCCCGAAACCAGCCCTACAAGGTTGCACTGATAGATGACTTGCCTGCAGGCGAGGAAATATCATTCTATCATCAGGGAGACTGGAGCGACCTTTGCCGCGGACCGCATGTGGCAGCTACCGGAGAGCTGAAGCATTTTCATTTGCTGCACATTGCCGGCGCGTACTGGCGCGGAAGCGAAAAAAACAAAATGCTCACCCGCGTGTATGGCACGGCATGGCCAACCAAAGAAGAACTGGATGACTATCTGTACCGCATGGAAGAGGCAAAAAAGCGCGACCACCGTGTACTGGGCAGAGAGCTGGGGCTGTTTATGTTTTCTCCTGAGGTCGGCCCCGGTCTGCCGCTCTGGCTGCCCAACGGCGCAACCCTGCGCGAAACGCTGATGGAGTTTATGAAGGCCGAACAGCTGCGCCGCGGCTATCAGGGCGTTGTGACCCCCAACATAGCCAACGCAAAACTGTATGAAAAAAGCGGGCACCTGCGCAACTACAACTCTAAAATGTTCCCGCTGATGCACGATGCAGATGAGAACGAAACCTATGTGCTGAAACCCATGAACTGCCCGCACCACATTATGATTTACGCCAGCGAACTTCGTTCATACCGCGAACTGCCCGTGCGCCTGGCGGAATTTGGAACCGTGTACCGCTATGAACAGAGCGGCGAACTGACGGGCATGCTGCGCGTGCGCGGTTTTACACAAGACGACAGCCACCTTTTTGTTACCCCCGATCAGTTGAAAGCTGAGTTCAAGGGAGTGGTAGACCTGATGCTGTTTACCCTCAACCGCCTGGGCCTCACAGACTACAGGGTGAGAATAGGGGTGCGCGACCCTGCAGACGACAAGTACATTGGCGCTGAAGAGAACTGGCAGGCGGCAGAAGAAGCCATTTTGGCGGCGGTGCAGGAAATGGGAATGGAATACGAGGTATCGCAGGGAGACGCCGCTTTCTATGGGCCAAAGCTCGACCTGATGGTGCGCGATGCACTGCGGCGCGAATGGCAGATGGGTACGGTGCAGGTAGACTACAATCTGCCCGAACGCTTTGAACTGGAATATGTGGGCGAGGATGGGGCAAGACACCGGCCCATTATGATACACCGCGCTCCTTTTGGCTCGCTCGACCGCATGATAGGGCTGCTGGTAGAACACTATGCCGGCGCCTTCCCATTTTGGCTGGCGCCGCGCCAGATTGTGATAGTGCCCATTGCCGACCGGCATGCAGAGTACGCCGGCGTGCTGCGCGACCACCTGCGAGAGAATGGTTTTCGGGCTGAAGTAGACGGCCGCAATGAAAAAATGGGCAGGCGCATACGTGAGGCCGAAGTGCAGAAGGTGCCCGTGATGCTCATTTGCGGAGACAGGGACGTGGAGGCGCAAACTGTGAGCGTGCGCAGAAGAGGCGAAGGCGACCTGGGAGCAAAAACATGGGCAGAGGCCGTTCTGCTGCTGCAGGAAATGGCAAGAGCATAACAACAACCAGCGGCGGGCGGCAGCCCGCCCTGAACAACGCCGGAGAAGAACCAGCATGATAGAAAAAGGTGGATACATTAGTGACATTCTGCAGCAGGAACCGGGCGGCAGGGCTGTTGCGCATGGCTGGGTGAAAACGCGCCGCGACAGCAAAGGCGTGCGGTTTGTGCAGATCAACGACGGCTCGTGCTTCGCAGATTTGCAGGTAGTGCTCGATGCAGATGCCTTTTCAGAAGAGGCGCTGCACCATGTAACCACCGGAGCAAGCGTGCGTGTAGAAGGCAGCCTTGTAGAGTCGCCTGGCGGGGGGCAGCGTGTAGAACTGCATGCCAGCGACCTGCATGTATACGGCCCCTCTGACCCTGCCAGCTACCCCCTGCAAAAAAAGGGGCACACTATGGAATTTCTGCGCGAAATAGGCCATTTGCGCTCCCGCTCCAACACCTTTGGAGCCGTGTTTCGGGTGCGCAATGCCCTGGCGCGGGCCATACACAGCTTTTTTCAGCGGCAGGGCTTTCTCTATGTGCATACCCCCATACTTACTGCCTCAGACTGCGAGGGGGCCGGCGCAATGTTTGGGGTTACTACGCTCGACCTGCAAAACCTGCCCCGCAAGCCTGAGGGGCCAAAGGCAGGGAGCATAGATTATGGGCAGGATTTTTTTGGAAAACCAGCCTTTCTTACCGTAAGCGGGCAGCTGAACGCCGAAATATTCGCGCTTGCCTTCACCAATGTATACACATTTGGGCCAACCTTTCGCGCTGAAAACTCAAATACCCCCAGGCATCTGGCCGAATTTTGGATGATTGAACCTGAAATGGCCTTCTGCGACTTGCAGGGCGATATGCAGCTGGCTGAAAAGTTTTTGAGAGAAGTAATTGCTGAAGTAATGGAAACGTGCGCCGAAGACCTGGAGTTTTTTCAGAAGCGCATCGACAGCACTGTACTTGCTACGCTGGAAAACGTGGTGCAGTCAAGCTTTGAACACGTCACCTACACAGAGGCGGTAGCGCTGCTTGAGAAAAGCGGAAACAACTGGGAATTTCCTGTGCACTGGGGCAGCGATCTGCAAAGCGAGCATGAGCGGTATCTTACCGAGCAGGTGTTTAAAAAGCCTGTGATAGTTACAGACTACCCCAAAGAGATCAAGGCGTTTTATATGCGCGCCAACGATGATGGGCGCACAGTGCGTGCAATGGACGTTCTGGCGCCTCGCATTGGCGAGATTATCGGCGGCAGCCAGCGCGAAGAGCGTTACGATGTGCTGTGCCAGCGCATTGCCGAAAACCACCTTGAAGAGAGTGCATACTGGTGGTACCTCGACCTGCGGCGTTACGGCAGCGTGCCTCACGCAGGGTTTGGCCTGGGGTTTGAGCGGCTTATGCTATACCTCACCGGCATGAAAAACATTCGCGATGTCATTCCCTTTCCGCGCACCCCCGGCAGTGCAGACTTCTAGGCAGGCATGTGCAGGGCAGGGAAGGGTATACTTTTTGCAGCGTAAAGGAGGGCTGGGCAGATGCAGTGCCCTTTCTGCGGCAAATACAATCAACCAGGCGCTGCTGTTTGCCAGTACTGCGAGCATGCACTGCCTGCACCGGCTGCAGTTCTTTGCAGGGTATGCGGCGTTACCCTGTACAGCGCAGGCCGCTGCCCGCGCTGCGGGGTCCCTTCGGGGATGGTGGTGGATATGCGCGACAGCACGGCTGCTACGCTGATACCAGCCGACACAGCACAGGCGCAGGTGAGCAAAGACCTGAAAACAGAAGAGCGCACTACCCCGCAGGCGCTGCGAAGCTGGAACCGGGGGGCGGCTTACAGTTCACTTTACTGGTGTGCGGCGCATGGCATATGGATTTATCCGCTGCTGACATGGGCGCTTGCGGCGGCAGATTTCCTGCTGGGGCTGTTGTGGCTCTCCAACCCAGGCTGGCTGCCCGGGCTGATCTGGTACGCGCTGGGGCTAGCAGGCACGCTGGCGTTTACAATAGCGCGCTGCATTTGGCTAGGCAAAAACGGCGGCAGGCTCGCCTGGATTTCGAGGCGCTACCGCAGCCTGGAGGAAGCCCTGGCTGCACAGAAAATATGGTCTGATAAAGCCTGGGCCGGAGCGCTGCTCACCCTGCTGCAGTGTGCAGCATTGCTGGTAACATTGATTTGCGCGCTGACGCAGATGCCAGCCCATTAGAAGATACCTGCAACGGTACGCATTGAGAAGGAAAGGAATACCATTTTACATGAGCATATCCACGCGAGCCAGAAACGCGGCTCCCTCGCCCACTCTCGCTATAACAGCGCGCGTGCGCGCCCTCAAACTGCAGGGAGTGGACGTAATAGGGTTTGGTGCAGGGGAACCTGATTTTGACACCCCTGCTCACATCAAGGCGGCAGCGGTAGCCGCGCTTGAACAGGGATATACCAAATATACCCCCAGCACAGGCGACGCCGACCTGAAGCAGGCGATAGTGGAAAAGCTTGCAAAAGACAACGGCCTGCACTACAAACCCTCGCAAACCATAGTTTCCTGCGGAGGCAAGCATTCGCTGTACAATCTGTTTCAGGCTCTGCTTAATACAGGCGATGAAGTGATTGTGCCTGCACCCTACTGGGTATCTTACCCAGAACAGGTGAAACTGGCAGACGGCACGCCGGTGGTGGTAGAGACAAAGCCAGAAGATAACTTTATGCCCGCGCCTGCAGCGCTGAAAAACGCCTGCACCAGCCGCACCCGCGCACTCATTCTCAATTCCCCCTCCAATCCGACCGGCGGCATGGCCGACAGGAAGCAGATGGAGGAAATTGCAGCTTTTTGCGTGGAACATAACATTTTGCTGGTAAGCGATGAACTGTACGAGAAGCTGATTTATGACGGACGCGAGCATGTAAGCCCTGCCTCGCTGGGGCCGGAAATATTTCAGCGAACTGTTACTGTAAACGGCTGCTCAAAAGCCTATGCCATGACCGGCTGGCGCATTGGGTACGCCGCTGCCGCCGATGAAGAGCTGATAGCCGCCATGGGCCGCATTCAGGATCAGTCTACCTCAAACCCCACCTCTATTGCCCAGAAGGCTGCAGTTGCTGCGCTCACCGGCCCGCCCGAAGTGCTGGAACAGATGCGCACGGCTTTTGAGAAACGGCGCAACCTGATGGTAGCGGGGCTCAACAACATCCCCGGCCTGCAGTGCCTGCTGCCCGGAGGGGCGTTTTATGCCTTTCCGCGTATAGCAGACCTGCTGGGCAGGCGCATTGGCGAGCGCATAGTGCAAACCAGCGATCAGCTTGCCGATTACCTGCTGGAAGAAGCACGGGTGGCAGTGGTGCCTGGAAGCGGGTTTGGCGCCGATGAATACATGCGGCTTTCGTATGCTGCGTCTGAAAGCCAGATTGAAATGGGCCTGGAGCGCATGGCCGCTGCCCTGCGAAAACTGGAGTAGGGCATGCCCGATTCGCTGGAAACCCTGCAAGAGAGAATGGGAGTGTTTTTTCAGAACCGCGCGCTTTTGGAACAGGCCCTTACGCACCGTTCTGCGGGAACCGAGCAGAGCCAGGGTTCCAACGAACGGCTGGAATTTCTGGGCGATGCCGTGGTGGGGCTGGTGGTAGGCGAGAAACTGTACCGCCAGCATCCGCATTACCATGAAGGCAGGCTGGCCCGCGCCCGCGCTTACGTGGTGAGTGAAAAACGGCTGGCACAGGCCGCGCTTGCCATGGGGCTGCCTGAATACCTTGAGATGAGCACGGGAGAAGATCGCGCCGGTGGCAGAACCCGCCCCTCTATTCTTTCAGACGCACTGGAAGCGCTGGTGGCCGCGCTGTACCTAGACAGCGGGCTGGAAGCAGCACGCGGTTTAGTGCTGACTCTGCTGAGTAGTGCGATGGAAGAGGCAGTGGCAGATACACGGCTGGAAGACTACAAAACGGCCCTGCAGGAAATGCTGCAGGCAGAGCGCAGACCGCTGCCGAGCTACCGCATTGTGCAGGAAACAGGGCAGGAACACAACAAAACCTTTGTAGTGGAAGTAGTACTGGAAGGCGAAAGCCTGGGCAGAGGCGAGGGCCGCAGCAAAAAAGAAGCGGAACAAAGCGCAGCCCGCTGCACGCTGGAACTGCTGGAAAATCAGGAGCCATCCATGTGAGCGGCAGGCAGGCCCGCCGAAGCAATAGCGACTTGTGGGCAGTGTGGCAAATTCTGCCGCCTTCTGCTCTGCCGCTCTGGTTTTTGCAAGGGCTGACTGGCAGCATTGCACGCACGGTCAACTCTTCTCTCTGTTATTCAGATGTTTGCAGCTGGTTTCTCCCCGGTTTGAAGTACCCCGGTTTTCATGCCGAACTGATTCCATTCACCCCCGGCCTGCTTCGGCAGCCCGGTTTTCGGCAGCGGCATTCTTTTGCCCTGCTCTGGTTTGAACCGCAAACCCTTGGGCATAATGAGGCGGAAGGCTTTGGCGCCTTGAGCAGGCAGGCAGTGCTGGCGCGCACTAAAAGCGGCTGGCAGATGCATGGCGAGGGGGCTGAAACGCAGGCTGTGCAGCTGGAAGAAGTGCAGATGCTTTCCCCTTTTGTAGTGCAGGTTTCGCGTGCAGACCGCCGCGGTTTCAGGCGCGCCGCCGTATGGAGCGCGCTGCAGCGCTGGGCGGCCTTTTACGCAAACTTTCCGCAGTACCTGCCTACCCTGCAGCAGCAAGAAGATGTTTTTAATTTACAGAATGCAGCGCTTTTTCTAGGCGCTGCCGCAACGGGGCATACAAGAGAGAACAGGCTGCTGCGCAAGGCAGCACAGAATATGGAGAAGCATCCCCTGCAGGCGCATTCTGCCTTGTATGAGGCGGTGGTTATTTTCTGGCAGCTGCCCTATGCTGCCGAAAAAGCGCTGCTTGAAACGGAAGCGCCTCTTTCTGCCGCCCAGGTGTGGGAGCTGGAGTATCTGACGCGTGCTGCAGTTCCCGAACTGCGCGCACTTGCGGCGGCTCGCTTGCAGCGTGCAGAGGGCGTGCAGCATGCAGAGAAGAGCGGTGAGGGCGGGCGTGCCTGAAAAAAAGAAACCCGGTCTCTCCATTGAGACCGGGCTGTCCACGGTCGTTGTTATTACGTCCGGGCACATTGCAAATGAGGACGAGAAAGAAGGATACCTTCGACAATTATTGTATCATGCATTTAGCAGATAAGTCAATATTATTGTGCCAATTTTTTCTATTATTTCTGAAATTATTGTTTATTTTGTCGAATTGCATTGATACTTGATGAGTATTGGGGTAGAATAGGGCGGTAGATATGCAATTAGGTGCGTAATATGCAAAAAAATAACAAAAAGTGGTAGAATTTTCATCGTGTAACGAAGTAACTAACATTTGCTTCGTTAGGAAATGTGTGAATATTACGCCACACGAAAGAGAAAATAAAGTCATATGAGACCAAGAGTGCCCACCGAAGCAAAACGGAGAGGCAGAAGACCGGCCCTTGAACCATCAGAACGCCGCCGCCTCGCTGCCCGCATCGCAAAAATGGTGCTGGTAGACCGACTGGAGCAGAAAGAAATTCTGCAAAAATTGCAAAGTTCCGAACCTAATCTGGTTCATATAGATGCCAGCACTGTTTCACGGCTGTACCGATTCGCACTTGACAGCGGTATAGTGCGGGTACATATCGACGAAAATGCGCCTTACAAGCCCTCCCGTCTTGAGCATCTTGAACGGGAACTTATGGCGGCCTACGGGCTGCAGTCTGCTCTGGTTGCCGATACCACAGGCCATGAAGAAGCGCTTGAAAGCAGCTTGCTTGATGACCGTCTGCATCAGGCGCTGGGGGCGGTATGCGCCGATTACCTGGATACTATTGTAAGACAGAATGAAATTGTTGCTCTCTCTTCGGGGCGTGCTGTTTTCTATTCGTGTGAAAGCCTTTTCAATCGCCATATTTTTGACAAGCGCAATGTGCGAGGCGTAAAGGTGGTTTCACTCAACGGCAACATCGCCGCCGAGGTATGGTCGATGGAAAGCCCGGATGCACGAAGAGCCATGGACGCCGATGTAAGCGGTTCGTGGCTGGCACGCGCTTTCCCCGATGCGCAGCTTATTCGCCTCAGTCTGCCGGTTGCAGTAAAGTCGCCAGAGATGATTCATGACTGGCTTACCGAAGGGCCGGGACGCTGGATTTCACCAAAAATATGGGAAGAGCGTGCCAACCTGGGCATGGTAGCAGGCAATACCCCCACTGCAGAAGATGGAGAGGTGTACGTACCCACTCTGGCCCTGGTAGGCGTCGGAGGGGTGCGGCCCAAATCGGGGCACCGTTTTATTGTGGGCGAGCAGGAACCCATGATGGGCAATTTGCAGCCTGAACTTGGAAAAATGATTGAACTGCTCGACAAGTACACCGGAAGCAAAGCGCCTTTCTCATGCGCTGTAGGAGACTTGTGCAACCGCCTGTTCATCACCCTTGCTGCCAGAAAGCATCTGCCGGCCTCTGCACTTGCAGAACTGGAAGGCTATGTAGATTTCATCAATGAAAGGCTGCTTTCCATTCACTTTGAACAGCTCTACATGGTGCCCAAGGTGCTTATTGTAGCAGGCGGAGCCACAAAAATAGACGCCATTCATTCTGTACTTGAATGGCAGGCAATGGGCTGGAAGCAGCCGGTAGTGCATGATCTGTGTACCGATCGCGAAACAGCCATTCGCCTGCTTGAACTGAGGCGTACCGGCACTGGCCGCAGGGCGCAGTAACTTACCAAACGGTCGCTTTTCGGCAGAAAAGCGACCGTTTGTTTTTTTAACAGGCGGCAGGCATGAACAATCGCTTTCAGGGCTGCTACACAGCAACCCTTACCCCTTACAATGATGCGGGGCGCATTGATGTCGATACAGCAGGTGAGCATGTACAGTGGCTGCTGGAGCATGGCGTGCAGGGTCTTTGTCCTGTCGGCACCACAGGCGAGTTTCTCTATCTGGAGCAGCGTGAAAAGCTGGAACTGATTCGCGCAGCCGCTGCGGCCGCACAGGGCAGGGCGCCTGTGATTGCAGGCGTGTGGGCGCTGCACCAACAGGAGCGCATTGAACTGGCCACTTTTGCGGCGGATGCGGGGGCCGATGCCCTGTTTCTTCCCACCCCAATCTACTATCCTGCTGACGACGAAACCATTTACCAGTGGTACCGCACAATTCATGCTGCGTCGCCCCTTCCCATTTTTGCCTACAACATTCCCCAGTATGCTGCCAACTCAATATCTTCTGCCTGCCTGCAGCGCCTTCTGAATGAGGGCATAGTAGCAGGCATTAAAGACTCGAGCGCCAGCGCCGAAACCCTGCGCCAGAGACTGCAGGACTGCAGCGGTAAAGGCACGGTATTTGCTGCCTCAGACGGATTTGCAGCAGAGGGGCGTGCGCTGGGAGCCGACGGATTCATTTCTGCTCTGGCCAATGTGCTGCCCGATCTGTTTACCCGCCTGTGGCATGGCGAACTGGAACTGCAGCCCAAAGTAAGCCATGTGCGCACTGTACTCAAGCAGGTAGGTTCTATTGCTGCGTTGAAACATCTTGCACACAAGCAGGGATTCAACATGGGCACGACCAGGGTGCCGCATACACCGCTCACCCAGCAGCAGAAAGCCCTGCTCGATTCTTTGCTGTAAAGGAGACTACCATGCGCAGTCTGTTTTCTTTTGCAACCGCCGGTCTGATACTGCCGGCCCTCGTTTCCATGCTGATCATGCAGCAGGATGGAATCAACATTCCAGTGCCTCATTATCCGGTGCCTCATGATGCAATGGCAAAAGCGGCCATTGCCTGTGGAGAGCCTCCGCTGCAGATCATTCTGGCCAGACAGGGCTATACCATAGACGAACTGCATGGGGAAGTGAGCGCACAGAGGTTTGTAAAGGCTGGGCCTGGGCCGGTGATTACCAAGCCCATTGCTGCCTACGGACTGCCGGATATCTGCAGCGGGGGCTGGTACCCTGCTGCTCTGTCTGCCACCCTGCAGTCGAAGTACCCCCAAAAGCATATGCTCTGGCAGGTTGCACCATACAATAATAAACAGCCGTATCCGCCGCGCATGAAGGGCAGCCGCATAAGTTTTCAGCCGGGCAGCAGACCATTCGGTGTTTGGGTATCAAGCGAAGGCTTCAAAAATGAGACGGTGTTCAGCGAAAACGTGCTGCAGCATTTTGTGGCGCGCTTTGGTTCAGACAGGCACAAGGCGCATGTATACGTTGCTGTGAAAAACGGACGCGTTGTGCCCAACACCTACCTGATAGGGTGGGAATACTCTACCAATGACGATAATCAGGATATGGTCACCATGATACAAAATGTGCGCCCTGTTGCAGAAAACCAGTAAAAAATGGCCCTCCGTTCCGGCGGAGGGCCAGTCCATTCCTCTCTCTATAATCTGAATACACTCAATGCAGTAATAAGATCGTGTATTGCAGACTACGCCTATAGTATAGGGCACAACCTTTGCCAGCGGCTGAGAGATTGACTGCTCTGATGGTGTGAAATAGATCATAACAGGATGTGTTGAATGAATTTTGACGAGGCGTTGTCTTACATGAGCAGCCTTCTCCGTTTTGGCTGGAAGCCGGGCAACAGCCGCATTGCCGCCTTGTGTGAACGTTTGGGAAACCCTCAGTTGCAGTACAGGGTAGTGCACATTGCCGGCACCAAGGGAAAAGGTTCTACTACTGCGCTAGCTGCGTCCCTGCTGCATGCGCATGGTTTACGTACAGGCGCCTACTTTTCGCCTTATGTTTACCATGTATGCGAACGGGTGCAGGTAAATGGAATACCCATGCCGCAGGAGGAGTTTGCGCGGCTGGTAACGTGCATTCGGCCTCACATAGAGGCGCTGGCCCAGACGGAACTGGGCCAGACTACCGAGTTTGAACTCAAAACCGCTTTAGGGTTTCTCTATTTTGCCGAGCAGAATGTAGATTGCGCCTGTATTGAGGTGGGCCTGGGCGGGCGGCTGGATGCTACCAATATCGTAGCGCCTCAAGTTACGGTGATTACCAACATTGGCCTGGATCATACCGAGATACTGGGCGATACTCATGCCCTCATTGCAGCAGAAAAAGCGGGCATTCTCAAGCAGGGCATTCCCTGTTTCACCGCGGCGCATCACCCCGATGCATGGCAGGTGATCAGCTTGATTGCTCAGCAGCGCAGCGTACCGCTGGCTCATGTGCTGCCAGGCAGGGCGCAGGGGCCAACCCGCAATGCCCGGCAGGTTGAGTGGCGGGTGGATAACCAGGAGCATACCGGGCCGCTTACAGTGGCGACCGCAAACGGTTTTTACCCTGCCCTGCCTGTTTTGCTTACGGGCAGATACCAGCGGGAGAACGCTGCCTGCGCTCTGGCAGCAGCCGAGTGCCTGCTGGCAGAAGAGAGAAAGAACCTTCTGCTGGAAACCTGCCGCAGGGCATTGTCTGAAACCGCTCTGCCTGGCCGTATGGAATGCAGACTGATGCCCAGTGGAACTCTGCTGGTGCTGGACGGGGCGCACAACGAAATGGCTGCAGAAGCGCTGGGCGAGGCAGTGCAGGCAATGCGTATTCAGCAGCAAAGGCACCGCATATTCCTGGTGGCCGGCATGGTGGGCGGGCATGACCCGAATGGCGTTATGAAGCAGCTTGCACCGCTGGCCGAAGAAGTAATCTGCTGCCGCCCCGGGTGGAAGCGCGCTCAGGAAGCTGAGGCAGTTGCAGAGGCTGCCAGATGCTACTGTGCAAGGGTGAACGTGGTTTCTGATGTGCAGGAGGCTGTGCAGAAAGCGCTTGCTATGGCTGGCCCGCAGGATATGGTGCTGGTGAGCGGGTCATTTTATACGGTGGGCGAATGCGCGCCTCTGCGTCAGACTGGCGCGGCGTAACTGCAGCCTATTGTGATTAGGTAAGCTTGTCGCGGTTGAGGGCTGTGTAAATCCAGTGCACTATTCCAACAAACAACAGGGCCATGGCGATCAGCATGAGTATGTGAAAAAGCCCAAAGGCTATTCCCAGCACAAATTTAAACAGTATCCAGCCCAAAAAAAGAGCAAGTACAAAAGAAATAAAATGTCTCATTGTATTCTTCCTTTCTCACTGCAGGCGGCTTTCTGCAAAAGCAGTTATCTCCCTGTACGTTGTCGGGCAGGGAGAGTTCCTTTGCTATGATGCAGCGCTGCCCGATAGCCAGGATGCCTGCTTTCGGCAGAACATCCTGGGTCGTTAGGAAAACAGAATGGCTGCAGAGGCAGACTACTACTGCACGCCTTTGAGCTGTACTGTAAAAATGAGTGTGGCATTGGGGGGTATGGGAGCGCCCGGAGGCGGGTTGGGGCCATATGCCAGATCACCGGGAATAACCAGCTTTCTGGTGCCGCCCACTTTCATTCCGGCTACTCCTTCGTCCCATCCTTTTATTACCTGGCCTGCGCCAACAGTGAATTGAAAGGGCTGGGTGTGCCCGAATTTAGGGTCGATGTTGCTGTCAAATACCTTGCCGTTTTGCAGTGAGCCTGTGTAGTTTACCGTCACGGTATCACCAGTTTTCGCTTCTGTTCCGGTTCCCACAGTTTCATCGGTGTATTGCAGGCCGTCTGGTGTTGTTATTGTTTTGGAAGCAGCCTGTGCGGCTGCATGGTGTGCATTGTTGGTCATGGTTTTCTTTTTATTTGGGGGAGGCGCCGTCATTTTATTTGCAGGGGCGTTTCCCATGGTTGGTGCAGGAGATTGAGTTGCCGTAACGGGCGGCGAACTGGGCGGCGCCCCGGAAGCAGGCGGCGGAGTGGAGGTTGCGCTGTTCTGGCTGCCCTGGCCAGAGCAGCCTGCCAGCCCGCAAAATGCTGCCAGTATGGCCACAGAAATAAACTGACGTTTCAAAGCTCTCTCCTTTGAAAGATTTTACAGTTATTCAGCATACCCCGTGTCGAAAGGAAACAGGGATTTATAGTATCAGCACAGTTTACCCTATTGAGCCGCCCGCTCTAGCAGCGCACCTGGTGAGCCATTACATCATTGTGCACGGTCTGTCTTAACGGCGCTGTGTGGAATGAAATAACGCATTCACACAAAGTTAATCAAACGTTAAAAGAAATATAACATTGCTCAGTGGTTGGTGCTGTTGATAGCTGGAGCCGCTAAGGTAGACTTAAATATGCTGATCCAGGTGCTGCTGCACTAGCATGAGCATGGATGGTTTTTCACTCATTCTGCATGGGGAGAGATGGGTTGGAATTTAGCGCAGCAGCTTCTAATTTGAAAGGAAAATACAGCAGATGAAAACACATGGCAGGGCATTTACGCTCATTGAACTTCTGGTAGTTATTGCCATAATTGCTATTCTGGCAGCGATTCTCTTTCCTGTTTTCGCTCAGGCTAGGGAAAAAGCACGGCAAGCAACCTGTCTCTCTAACCTAGACCAGATCGGTCTTGCACAAATGATGTACGTTCAGGATTACGACGAACAGTTTCCGACTTCCTGGGCTAAGGGATTTCCCGGCGACTTCAATTGGTACATTCAGCCATATCTTAAGAACTTTAATGTGCTGCTGTGCCCCAGCAAAACAGTGTCAACGGCTGCTGCGGCTGGGCCTTGCGGCAACCCTAACGACTCGTATGGCACATGGTATCTTGCGCCGGGCGCCAGAGACAATCCTACCGGTGAAACTTACTTGTGGGGATACGGTTTTAACAATGGATACAACTGGAATAATAACACGGGCCTTGTAAACTCCGAACCCAACAATATTAATCCGAATGCCATGGTGCCGATCTCGATTGGCGGCAAAACAGTGATGACGCAGGTACGGCCATCACTGCAGGTGGGAATATCTCAGGCAGCACTGGCAGCGCCTGCCATGATGTTTATGGAAGCCGATACGAATGAACCACCAACCAGCAGCATTCAGTTAGATGCTCTTCGGCCACTCAACTTCCCTGGGTTTGTAGACTCGCCTTGTGAAATGGTTGTACGAGCAAATTCCCCGCGTCATCTGGGCGGAAATACTTTCCTCTTTGCCGATGGTCACGTAAAATGGCTGCATTTCAACAGCACAGTAACGGGACCAGGGGCGGGAGGTGAGCCTGCGGTTGTGCCAGATCCGTGTGAGTACATACGAGACTACGATGGGTCCAACGATCCAGATAACTGCAAACAGCTGTTCAATTAAGGTGACTGGCGGGCTGTTTTATCGTTGGAACGATGCTGCTTACACAGCCGCCGATTAGATCACACTACCAGGAAAAAAAGAGCCGGGAAATCAGTTCCCGGCTCACTGCACCTGAAACACAAGGCATTGGCGCTAACCCAGCGGCACGACGTGTCAGGTTGTTTACTATTCGCTTATCGACACACGGGTATTGTGCGCAATGGGATCACTGCATTCTTAACTCCAAGCATCTTCATTGCCATTTTTGCCTGTTTTCTGCTCCTTACCCACACCATTTTACTGCTGTAAGGCAGGCGTTGCTCTGCCCTTCACAGCCCAGCTCTGGCAGGCAGTTCAGGGGGCTGCAACAGAGGCACGGACAACCACCTGCTGCGCGTGCCCATCACCTCTTTCACCACCCCCGGCGGTCTCACGGCAGCCCGCACTCTCTACAACAACAGCCAGTCTTCCTCCACCTCCGAAATCGGCCCTCACTGAGCCACTCCTGAGACATCGCTCTCTCGTCAGACAGCGCCGGCAGCCTGTCTAGACAATGGGGGTGGTATAGCTTATATTTCTGAGAGGCAGGAGCCTGTCATTTCTTCGAGAGCGGGGCGCACCTCTTTCTGATTGGTTAGCTGCTGAAACTTCTTGTAGATATAGGGTAATCTTGTGCCCTGCTCCAAACTCCTGAAAGGTGATGGTATGAATACAATATCCAAACATGCAGTACTGGTTGCAACAAGTGTCATCTTCCTATTCGCAGGCAGTTTTTTCAAGCCAATATGTGCACAAACAAAACCACCTGCAAAATATCAGAATATCAAAGCACATTTAGGCAACATTACATGCACCTTTCGAATGAAGCTGGATAAACAGCGATACTCCACTGAGGAAAGTGACCTAAGCTGGGGGCTGGCGAACACAAAAGAATATTTTGATGCAGTAAATTACCGTTGTGTTGCTTTGGATATCACAGTGGGAAAGCAAAAACTTGATGTGAATGATGATGTTTACATGCCTTTTTCCAATATTGATACCGTGAGCATCACACGGTCACGCATGGTTAAACAGTTTGCAATTCACATTGCTGGCGGCGATGCTGCCAGTGGCTATTGGAGTACGATCAACTTTAAGTTGATTAAGAGCATACATGACTATGAACCAGTTTCACGAGTTATAAGAAGTGGTGAGTTTCCTGACCAGTATTATGAAATATGCACCTATCATCTTTGGGTATCACACACCATGTGAAGATGCCTGGTTACGATAAAATGAACACAGAACTCCTTTGGATATAGAGGTGAGGCAAGTGTGCCAGTACCGTGACCACCCTTCGCTACGATGTTTTGAACCGCGTCACCGGCATTACTCTTCCGAACGGCACCTTGAACAGTTACCAGTACAACGGGAACTGGCAGCGAGTAGAGGAGGACAATGGCGGCTCGCTGCAGAATGAGTTGTACGAGGGCATCAGCGCCGGCAGCCCCCTGCTGGAGGACGGGAGTGCGACATACACCCCCGGCTTGAGCGAGGAGCGGGGCGGGGTGAGCTATGTGTACCACCCCGACGCCCTGGGCAGAAATGTCCGCACGTGCAGCCCAGGAGTTTGTGCTGCACGAAGTCTCATTTTACAGAGGCAGTTGTTTTCAGGCAGGCAGTATTTCAAACAAACCGGCCGCCCCCATTCCAAGAGCGGCGCACATGGTGACTACGCCATACTTCGCCCCGCGGCGCTGCCCCTCGTAAAGCAGGGTAACTGTTTGCCGTGCGCCTGTGGCTCCCAGAGGGTGCCCCAGTGCAACCGCCCCTCCATTCACGTTCACCTTCTCCCAGTTGAGCGGGTAAATTTTTTGTACGGCAAGCGCCTGTGCGGCAAAAGCCTCATTGAACTCGATCAGGTCTATTTGTGAAAGCTGCATCCCGGTTTTGGTGAGCAGCTGAGGGATGGCATAGGCCGGGGCAATGCCGAAGCGCTGCGGTGCAACTGCCGCAACCGTGTAGCCTGCAAACCTTGCCATTGGCCGAACACCCAGCTGTTCAGCCCGCTTCAGCGTAGTAAGCAGCACCGCTGCCGCCCCGTCGCTGCGCTGCGAGCTGTTGCCTGCAGTCAGTATGCCATCGGGAAGAAATGCCGGCTTCAGGGCAGCCAGCGCTTGAAGGGATGTTTCACGGCGCGGGCCTTCATCTTTGCGAAAGTCAATGGCAGAAACCTCAATTTTCCCTTCAATTTCTTGTTCAGCCACTGCGCACACGGGGGTGATTTCGGCATCAAACCTGCCCGCATCCTGTGCCTGCAGGGCGCGTTGATGGCTTTGCAGCGAGAAGGCGTCTGCTTCTTCACGAGTAATGCCGAATTCTTTTGCCACCTCTTCCACCGACAGCCCCATAGAGAGATAGGTATCGGGGCGTGTTTTTACAAGAAAAGGGTTTGGGCGGAGCGACGGCCCCATAAAAGGGACCATTGACATGGATTCTGTGCCGCCGGCTACAATGATTTCCGCCTGGCCGGCAGCAATTTTTGCCGCCGCGGTGGCAATTGCCTCCAGCCCTGAGGCGCAGAACCGGTTGAGAGTAAGCCCCGGCACGCTTGCGGGCAGGCCGGCACGCAGCGCTGCCACCCGTGCAACATTCATCCCCTGCTCTGCTTCCGGGCTGGCGCAGCCCAGTATCACATCTTCCACCAGATCGGTCTCTATGTGAGCGCGCTGCATGAGAGACTCTATCACTGCTGCTGCCAGATCGTCTGGCCGGGTAAGGCGCAGCGTTCCTTTGGGCGCTCTGCCAATAGCGGTACGGGTCGCCGCTATAATGACCACCTCGTGCATGGTTGTATCCTTTCAGACAAGCGTATATTTTCTGTTGGTTCAGGGCTGCAAGGGTTTGCCTGTATTCAGAATATGCTCTACAGCCTGGCGCACCATGGGCTGGCGCAGTGCATCTGTGAGCAGCTCTCTCTCCAGCGCACTGAAATGAGTTTCCGGCACAAAGCGCGGCGCTGGCAGTTCGCCGCCGCATACCAGCAGCGCCAGCGCCTCGGCTCTCTGCTTTTGCCAGGCAGTAAGCCTGCCTGCCAGATACCATTCGTGAATGCTCAGGCGCAGCATGGCCAGGGCGCCGCTGCCGGCTGCCCATATTTGCTGAGGCACAGCCGGAGGCGTTTTATTGTCGGCCAGTTCCCTTGCCTTTCGCCGGGCGTCAAACAACAGCCTCTCCGGGTTTGGCGTAATGCAGTCATCCTGGCTCATCAGGCCCCATTCTCTCGCCTCTTCCGCCGAGGTAGATCGGCTGCCCTTAAGAAGCAGCCAGAGAAGGCGTTCTAGTACAGGCAGCGGGGCGGGCAGGGTATCTATGGCCAGGCGCTGCAGCAGTCTGGCCGTTGCTCCTCCGCACGGCACAAGCCCTGCCAGACTTTCAGGCAGGCCAAAAAAGCTTTCCTGCTGCGCCTGTACGTGCCGTGTATGAAGCGTGCATTCACATCCGCCGCCCAGTATGTAGCCGGCAGTGGCAGATACTATGGGAATGTCTGCCTGCATAAGCTGCAGAAAGGTGTTCTGAATCTGCTGCATCAAGCCATCTATTTCTCCGAAGCGGTCGGCCTGAGCGTATTCCAGCAAGAGTTTGAGGTTGTATCCCGCCGAGAAATGCGGTGAACCGCCTGCGATTACCAGTGCGGCAAAGCTTTGTTCAGCACGTTCGCGCATGCTGTCTACCGCATCGCACAGTTCCGGGTTCCATGCGCCCATTCTGGTTTGAAAAACCAGGCAGGCAGTTTCCATGCCCATATCGTACAAAGCAGCGGCAGGGGTTTGCAGTACAATACGCCCACCGGTCCGCAGGCTTTGCAGGCTGATGTGCTGCGGGTTTTCAGCCTCTTGTTCTAGCTGAACGCTTTTGAAGTGAATACTGAAGCATTTGCCGTTCTGCTCTGTTATGAGGGGGGGCAGATTTGCTGTGTGCGGAAGCAGCGTTGCAGCCTGGCACGGGCCAATTTCCCAGCCGAACGCTCGCTGCATTACATAATCGATCTGAGCGGCGCTTTCCGCCATTTGTGCGCCTGTGGTGCGGATGTAGCTGCCCAGTTCAAACAAAAGGCGGTGCAAAAAAGCCTGCCATCGCCCGGTATCGGGGGCAAGCATCTGCAGCCGTTTTGCAAGGGGCATCTCAAGCCATTCGCGGTATCCTTCCAGAGCAGGTTCGCTGTAGGGACGGTATGCACCTGTTTGCAGATCAAGGGTTTGCAGCTGTCCGTTTTCCCTGCGTGTGTAGCCTCCCCCGGTTTTGTCTCCCAAATGCCCTGCCTGCAGCAGTTTCTGCATGCCCTGCGGCAGAGCGAGGGCTGAGCCAAACGGTTCCGGCTCGTGCAGCGCGGCCTGCTGGCTGCGGGCTACTGCCGCCACAACATCCAGGCCCACCAGATCAGCCATGCGAAAGGTTGCACTGCGCGGCCTGCCCAGCGCCGGCCCGGTAAGCGCATCTACTTCCTCGACTGTAAAGCCCTGTTTTTCAGCCTCGTGCAGTGTGTGCATCAGGTGTGCAATCCATAAGCGCGTAGAGATAAAGCCGGGAGTATCGCGCACCAGAACCGTGGCAAGCCCCAAACGTTCTTCTGCAAAGCTTCGCAGCCCTGCCAGCAGTTCCATGGCGGTTTCGGCAACGGGGGCAATTTCCAGCAGGCGAAGGTAGCGGGGCGGGTTGAGAAAGTGGGCGCCAAAAAACCTGCGGCGAAAATGCTGCGGGCAGTTTTGGCACATCTGCTGCAGGCTGAGGGCACTCGTGTTGCTGCTAACCAGCGTATGTGGCCCTGCGGCCTCTGCAATACGCTGCAGCACGCGCTGTTTCAGCTCGGCCTCTTCAGCAACAGCCTCAATCACCCAGTCGGCATCGGCAGCCCTCTCCAGGTGCTCATCCATGTTTCCGCAGTGAATGTTTGCTGCCAGTGACGGCAGGGTGAGCAGGGGCGGTCTGCGCTGCAGCATGCGCTGCAGCCCGGTTTCT
The DNA here is from genome assembly GCA_027459665.1 of Chthonomonadaceae bacterium. GTDB lineage: Bacteria > Armatimonadota > Chthonomonadetes > Chthonomonadales > Chthonomonadaceae > DAIDHN01. The sequence goes on from DAIDHN010000025.1 coordinate 46,245, forward strand.
GCAGGCAGGCTAGGGGCATGCGGCGGGCCGGGCATATCGAGCAGATGTACCTGCCATCCGGCAGATGCAAGCAGAGCTGCTATTGCACTGCCCATTACTCCCGCCCCTGCAACAACCGCAGTGCCCTGTAAGCTCTGTTCATTCAGCATGGGGCGCTTTCCTCTCTTCCATTGGGACAAACGATACATTGCGCGGGCCATTGTACTGGCACTGCGGGCGAATGAGGCGGTTGCTGCCCAGCTGTTCTATAATGTGTGCGCACCAGCCTGTGATTCTGCTCATAACAAAAATAGGGGTATAAAGCGGGATGGGAATATCCAGTGCATAGTAGAGCAGCGCTACCGGAAAATCGAGGTTGGGATAGAGCCCCTTGCGCTTCCACATTTCTGTTTCAACTTTTTCTGCAATCTCGCTCCATTTTTCAAATCCGTTGCGCTGAGCTATCTCCAGCGCTGACTTTTTGGCAATGCGCGCCCTCTCGTCTCCCTGCTTGTATTCACGGTGCCCAAACCCCATTATTTTGCGCTTTTCTGCCAGCGCTTTTTCCAGCCAGGGCACTGCGTTGTCGGCAGAACCTATCTCCAGCAGCATGGCGATTGCTGCCTCATTCGCACCGCCGTGCAGCGGGCCTTTCAGCGTGCCCAGCGCTGAAACCACCCCTGAATAGAGGTCAGATAAAGTGGAAACCGTTACCCTGGCCGCAAAAGTAGAGGCGTTGAAGCCATGTTCTGCATAGAGAATCTGGGTGGTGCGCAGTGCCTTCTCTTCATGCGGGGCAGGGCGGGCATTGCGTAAAAGCTGAAAAAAGAGGCTGGAATGAGTGAGCTGGGTATCCGGTTCCACAATGGGCTGCCCCTGCAGAATGCGGTAGCCGTTTACCACCAGCGAGGGAACCTGGGCATACAGACGCTCTGCCTGGGCCAGCAGCGCCTGGGGAGAGCTGCCGCTCTGGTCGAATGTGCCGAGAAGAGAGACTGCCGTGCGCAGAGCGTCCATTGGATGTGTAGAAGCCGGCATGCGTGCAAAAACCTCCCATACTTCTGGGGGCGGATTGCGCTGCCCGGCAATGCGCTGCAAAAAGTCGCCATATTCCCCTGGTGAAGGCAGCCGGCCGTGCAAAAGCAGAAATGCTGTTTCATCAAAGGTGCAGTGCTCCACCAGGTCATGAATATCCAGTCCGCGGTAGCAGAGAGCATTGCGCTCTGCATCTACCTCGGAAACTGCCGAAATACCTGCCGTTACCCCTTCGAGCCCGGGGCTGTAATTTTGGGACATCTTTGTCCTTCTCCTTTCAGTTTCAGGGCGCCTTTGCCCTTCGTCTGCCTCTGCTTTTTACTCTCTTTGCTGCAAGAGCCTTTCTACATATTTGCCCAGTACATCGCATTCCAGGTTCACCACATCGCCGGGCCTGCGTTGGCCAAAGGTGGTTGCCTCGGCAGTATGCGGAATAATCCAAACTGCAAACCCGTTGGGCAGCAGGCGGGCTACAGTGAGGCTAACGCCGTCTACTGCTACCGAGCCTTTTGCAATGAGGTACCGCTGCAGTGCGGGCGGCGCCTCAATTTCAAACACCATTGCGTTTTCTTCGGCATATGTTTTTAGAATGGTTCCAACGCCATCTACATGGCCCTGTACAAAGTGGCCGCCCAGCCTGGCGCCTGCCTGCAGCGGCCGTTCCAGGTTCACCTGGCTTCCTGCCTGCAGCAGACCCAGATTGGTGCAGCGCATGGTTTCGGGCACCGCATCAAAGTAGAGCAGGTCTTTTTCGCATTTGACAACGGTGAGGCAGCAGCCATTGATGGCGATGCTGTCTCCAATTTCCGCCTGCTGGTGCACATGCGGGGCATGCACAGCAAGCAGCGCTGTGTTTTGTGTTATCTGCAGCGCTTCAATTTGTCCAACTTCTTCTACCAAACCTGTAAACATGGGGGTCCTCTCTTTTTGCAGGCAGGTGAGCCTCACAGAGGCGGCACAAGCATTTGCAGGTACAAGGCAACACTGCATGCAATATACCGTATTGTAAAACAGTTTGCGTCAGATTTCAGAAGCTTTGAGTGTGGTGCCGCCTGCGGCCTGCTGTTTTGCTTTGCACACATTACTGAATACGAGGGAGAACTTTTTATGAATACAATTTGCCGCCTGCATCCTCTGCTGGTAAGCGCTGCGATTGCTGCTTCCACTCTTTCAGTCCTGCCCGGTTCTGCTCTTGCGCACACCTCTGCCGTTCGTAAGGCAAGAATAGAACAGATTCAACTGCAGTCAGTGCATGCAATCAGCCGCCTGCCTGCCTATGCCGTGAACAGCACCATGAAAGTAAACGGCAGGCTGGTACTGCGCATACGTGTGTACAAGTATTACAACAGCAGTTTGTTTGCCAAGCTGGATGCTGATGGAAAAGAGTTTTGCACAGCAGGATCGGACAGAAATCTGTATAGTTATTTTGCTTCAGACCCGCAGCGCTTTAATCTTACTGTGCTAAGACGCGGCGAAACTCTTACAGAAGCTGTATCCAGGTTACTCTCCGAGAGTAAAAACGACTACAGTCAGCTTCTTTCACAGATATTTATGCCCAATTTCGGCCTCAATGCAATACACTCTCTAGCAAATGATCTGCATATTCGTTATTCGCTTCAAACTACCCCCGCGCACTACATTATCTGTATGCATCCCGATTTCAAAAATATGCTGGCTTCTATAAAGAAAGGCGCGCAGAATCTGCATTCTGCACACGGCTTAACACAGGCATCGCAACAGGAGATGAAGAAAATAGTGCAGCAGATGGCTGTCATGTTTCAAAAAATGCAGATTGTGCAGATCATTAACCGGCGAACCGGGCTGAACGAAGAAATCAAGCTGATACTGCCATCGGTTCCCGGTAGTGCCGGGCATTTCACCACACTCATTTTCAGAAGTCAGTTTGTCAGGCTGTCGGCAAAACCGAAGGCGTTTACTCCTCCCCCCGGAGCATGCAGCATAAGCGAAAAAAGCCTGCAAAAAAACCATTTCAAGCCCATGTTTCAGTCTATATTCAATTCAAGATAGGGCATAAATGCGAGCCTGCTGCAGTGCGGCGCGCAGAGTGGTTAGGTGCGATCGCTGTAATTATCGCGCATTCTGGTATCTTCTTCCTCTTTTTGCGGTGCGGGGGTCAGAACCGGGGGCGGCTGTACGCCGTGGGCAGAAGCTGCTTTGGGGGGCGCAGGAGATAGAAATGAACTGCCGGAGATAATGCCCTCCACTTTTCGTTTGGCTTTATCAAGCAGGCCAGGCTCAGCCGGCTGCAGCAGGCGCTGCCAGGCTTTTTCAAGTTCTGTGCGCATCTCTACCGATGACCTGTACCGGTTTTCGGGTTTTTTCTGCAGCGCTTTTTCTATAATTCGGCGTATATCTGCCGGTATTTTTGCGGGTATGGGCGGCAGGGGTTTGTGCACCTGCTGATACAGAACCTGCATGGTGGTTTCACCTGTAAACGGCAGATGGCCGCATACCATTTGATATAGCACGATGCCCAGGCTGTACAGGTCAGAGCGAACGGCCAGAGGGTTGTCTGTACCAAGTGAAAACCCCTGTGCCTGTTCTGGACTCATGTATTCTGGTTTGCCCATAACGGCGCCCTGCTGAGTAAGGGTTTTTTCGTTGCTGCTGTTGCGGGCAATGCCAAAATCCAGTATTTTTACCACCCCGGTAGTGCAGAGAAAAATGTTGCTGGGAGAAAGGTCTCGGTGAATAATCGGAATGCGGTGCACATGCCCCAGCGCTGCCAGCACCTCGCAGCCAATGCGGCATACATCGGGCAGGGGGGGGAAGGGGTCTGCCTCCAGGTTTGAACGAAGGGTTTCTCCGCGCAGCAGTTCCATTGCCATAAAAGGAACTCCATTGCACTCGCCATATTCGTAAATGCGCACAATGTTTGCGTGGTTCATGCCAGCCAGCATGTCTGATTCCCGCCTGAAGCGTTCATTGAATTCCAGCTTCTCTGCTATCTCAGGCTTCATCACCTTCAAGGCTACCATCTGCCTGGTGGGCAGGTGCACTGCACTGTAAACCTCACCCATTCCGCCCCGGCTTAAAAGATGCTCTCTTTCGTAATTGCAAAAGTCCATCTGATGTTCTCCTTCCATTTTATTATGGACAGGTAATTTGCCTGGATATTATTCTGCGAAACAAATTTTTCGCGCCAGTTTTCTGTGCGCTTCCTTGCGCCGGTTGATTACAAACTGCCGTGTTACCCCCTGCATCTGGGCAATGCTGTTATCATCCAGCGGCAGCTTCTCCCAGAGTGCCGCCAGTTTTGCCGGCGGCATTTCCAGCAGCGCAGCAATGTCTGTCAGTGCAGCGATGCCTGTGATAGGAAAAAGCGCAATGATGCCTCTGCCCTCGGTGTCTCTTAAATTGAGCAGCAGAGCCATTCTTTCTGCCAGGCTCAGGCTGCCCATCTCGCGCCACACGCTTTGCAGAAAAAGCCGGCTTTCGGCTTCACGCTCGGTAGAAACAGAGTCTGCAGGCTGAAAAAGGCTTTGCTGCTCATCATCCAGCGAGGCGGCAGGGGCATCCTGCACATGCAGTATTACTGCCAGCGAGTTGATTAGCAAATCGATTTCTATAGGGTGCCCCAGCCAGTTGAACAGGGCAGCCATTATTTCAGGCAGCTGACGGGTATCTGAGCCATACATAGGTGCAGCGGCCTCCCATGCCTGCAGGGGAGACTGGGTGAGCAGCGAGAGAGGACGAGAGACCAGGGCATTTTTGCCTTCCCGCGCCCATGCTTCAAATCCGGCAAGGGTTTCTCCTTCGGCACCTTCCCAGCGTGCGAAGCCAATGCCCTTTCCTATCAGGTAGAGCACGCGGTCGCTGAGAGCAGCGCGGCGCGGATAGCGGTCTCGCAGAAGCCTGTGCCAGCTGTTTTGGGCCACCTGCCGCACATACCCGCGCAGGCTTCGTATGGGCAGGCATTCTCTTGCATGCAGTGCATACAATTTTTCAAGCACGGCAGCCTGTGCATCGCATACCAGGTCTTCTACATCGCGGTCTGTATCTCCTGTTCCACCTCGCATTCTCTTCCACAGCTGTGCGCGCAGCAGAGGCTGCACCTCTTTTTCAAGCAGATACTCCAATTCGCGTTTGATCTGTTGCGGCTGCGAGGCGTTGAGAAACCGCCACAAAAGCCTGTCTGATTCTGTGTGTGCCGGTTTTTCCAGAGATGAGACTGGCATGCACTTTTCCTCCAGAGATCGAAAAACCAAACTGAAGGTATTGTAATAAACTAGCGTTAAAAAAACGTTAAATATTTTGAGCAGCATTAATTTTTTGTGCCTGATTTGTTTTTTTTGCACAAATCAGCGTACAGTAAGCGCAAAACCGGTAAATTCACCTGCTCTGCGGTGGCGCTGCAACGCCGCCTGCAGGCAAATATTCGGCAAAAATTGGTCAGAGGGCAAAGATAGGGTAAAACGGAAGCAAGGTATCATCATTATCATTTTTTACAAGGAGAATAGTTTAATGACATCTAGCCCGGCTGAACCCAGCGACGCCCACAAAGAGCTGGCCAAAGCCCTGGAGCGCGGAGCGCAGGCAGTTGTTCCCGAACATGGCATTGCAGCCAAGCTTGCCCTTGCAGAAAGCAGAAACCGCCCGCTGCGCATCAAACTCGGCCTCGACCCCACTGCCCCCGACATTCATCTGGGGTTTGCAGTAGTGCTGCGCAAGCTGCGCCAGTTTCAAAACCTGGGGCACCAGGTAGTGATTATTATTGGAGACTACACCGCGCTGATTGGCGACCCATCGGGGCGTTCAGCCACCCGGCCCATGCTTTCTGCGCAGGAGATACAGGCCAATGCTGCCACATACACCAGCCAGCTTTCGCAGATACTTGAGGCAAATCGCACAGAGGTGCGCTTCAACAGCGAGTGGCTGGGCAAACTCGATTTTGCCAGCGTGGTGCAGCTTGCTTCTCGCATGACGGTGGCACAGGTGCTGCAGCGTGAAGATTTTGCAAACCGCATGGCAGCCCGCCAGCCGGTAAGTTTGCATGAACTGCTCTACCCGCTCGCCCAGGCATACGACTCGGTAGCGATTGAAGCAGATATTGAGATGGGCGGCCTTGACCAGACCTTCAACATACTGGCGGGCAGAGATTTGCAGCGTGAAATGGGGCAGGAACCGCAAACCGCTTTGTTTATGCCTTTGCTGGTAGGGCTGGACGGCCAGAAAAAAATGAGCAAGTCGCTGGGCAATTACGTGGGCATTGCAGAAAAGCCGCTGGATATGTTTAGCAAGCTGATGTCGCTGGCAGATACGCAGATGCGCGAGTATTTTACGCTTTGCACCGATATTCCGCTGGAAGAGATGGAACAGCTTTTAGGCACGGTGGCGCAGGGAGCGAACCCGCGCGATGTAAAGCGCCGCCTGGCTCGCGAAATCGTGAAGATTTATCAGGGCGATGCCGCTGCAGCAGAAGCAGATGCAGAGTGGATGCGCATTCATTCTGCCGGCGAGCTGCCCTCAGAGATACCTGCAGCAGAGCTGCCCTCAGATGCAGTGCGCAGCGGCAGGGTGTGGGTATGCCGGCTGCTTACTGTAACAGGAATGGCCGGCGGCACAGGGGAAGCGCGCAGGCTGCTGGAGCAGGGAGGGGTTGAGCTGAATGGCAAGAAGCTGACCGATGCCAGCCTGGAACTGCCTGTAGAAGAAGTGCAGAATGCTGTGCTGCGCGTGGGCGCGCGCCGCTATGCACGCATAGAAGTGAAGCAGTGAGCATGATGCAGAAGGTACATTGCAAATTCTGCTCTCATTTTTGCGTATACTATTTCCGATACTAATCACTTGTGGTATTTCATACCCGTTGGGTAAAAATACCTTGAGATGTTGTGTGTTACTGCCAGCAAGGAGGGCGGAATAAATGACTATGCAAGATAATGCAGGCGGCAGCGGGACGGCTGCAGCCTCTTCGCAAAAAAACCTGCGCCGCGCTGCTCCGGGAGCGCCTTCTGCTTCTGGTAAAAAAGCCGGAAAAACAATGTCTTTGGGAAACAAGGGCAGTATCATACTTGTGGGCGCCCTGGGTCTGTTTTTGGGTGCGCTGATCATGCACGTGCGCGACAGGCGTCCGCTGCCAATGTTTTTTGTGAACGGGCATGTAATTACCCGCGACGAGTTTGACCACCAAATGGAAATAAGTGCAGGCAATCAGGTAGCCCAGATATTGATAGGCAATAAGCTGAAAGAGCAGTTTCTAAAGAAACAGGGGGTGTGGCCCACCCAGGCTCAGATCGATCAGAAGCTGGCAAAACTGCGCAGCGTCAACCCGAATTTTGATACCATCGCCCGCAGCCTGCATGAAACTCCTGATGATGAAGACATGGCAATTGCTCTCACAATGGCACAAAACAATCTGCTGTCAAAAGGGGTTACTGTTACGGATGCAGAGGTGCGTTCGTTTTACGCGCTAGAATCCAGCCCGGAAAATCCGAATGCAGCTTTTTATCAGCCAGAAGCCGTGCAGCTGGAGATCATCATCAATAAAGACAAAAACGCCATTACAGCCGCGCAGGCTGCCCTGGCAGGCGGTGCAAACTTTGCAGATGTAGCTCGCAAGTATAGTATGGATACCAGCAAGAACAATGGGGGTGTTGTGACTTTTGTGAAGGGGCGCACCAATCTGAGCCAGTACCCTGGGCTGCAGCAAAAAGTATTTGCCATGGCCGTAGGGCAGCAGATCAACGGGTTCAAGTGTGCGGGCGGGTTCTGGATTATCCGTTGTGTGGCGCACTCTGCTGCAGTCATCAAACCGTTTGATCAGGTTGAGGAAGAGTGCAGAAAAGGGGCCTTGCTGCAGAAAGCCCAGAATCTGAATCAGGAGAAAATGAATCAGGAGTTTGCCCAGTTCCGCTCTACGGCCAACATTGTTTCGGTGAATCCGACTGAATTCAAAATCAACCTGGCGGCTCCGACTTCTGCTTCTGCAGCAGCTCCCCCTGCTGGGCATTAGCCGCATCGGTTTTCTGTTCACGCCACGTGGGGGTATGCAGCGCGCCATGTTCGGGCAGCCAGGGCTGTCTGGACTGGCGCGCATTTAGTTTGCACCACAAATCGTACAGCGGGGCGACCCCTGCACCGCCTCGCAGAAGCGGTGTGAAAAGCGCTGCATCTCTTTGCGCGGCAGCCTGCTGCAGCTGGTTTAGCAGCGCTTCCAGCTTTTTTTCCGTATGCTCTGCAAACTGCTTTTCTTCTTTTGGCGCTGTTAGTACTGCCACCTCCGGCTCTCCAAACGCCAGAAAAGCCTCTGGCAGGCGCTCATTCCAGAATTCGTAGTGTATGGCCAGACAGAGCACACTGCACCGGTTCAGGTTGAAGGCCAGCCTTGCGGCTCCGGGCTGAAAACGGAGGGGGCGCTGGTAGAGGTTTTGCATGGTTCCCTGGGGGGTTATCCAGAGTGCGCGGGGCTGCCTGTGCAGCAGGCAGGTAGTCTGCTGCAGAAAAGCACGTGCGCCTGCCAGGCTGGTGCGATCTACTCCAATAACCCCCATGCGCCGAAACATGGGGTAGCGCTGCAGCTGTATGGCATCCATTGCTGCATAGCTTTCAAAGCCTGTGATGAGTTGTTCCGCCCATGCACCCATCAGCAAGTCCCACCAGCTGCTGTGGTTGAGGCACACCAGCAGCGGTGTAACGCCATCCTGGTATACTTCAGGAACTTTGCCCTGCAGGTGGATGGCGTGAAAGTGCCTTTGCATATATCGGCGGATATAGAGCAGAAACGCTTTTTTCAGCAGCGGCGAGGGAGGTGGAATAGATGCGCCTTCTGCTACACCTTTTGTGTTTTCCATTTTCCACTTCTGTACAGCGGCACCAGCAGAAAGTTGTTGACAATGCTCGATATGCACATGGCCAGCCAGGCGCCGATAGCCCCCATGCCTGCCGGAAACATGAGCAGCCAGCCCAGTGGTATGCGCAGGCACCACATGCTGATCATGGTGATCCAGGTAGGGCGCATGGTATCTCCTGCACCCTGTAGCGCTCCCTGCAGTACAATGCCCATTCCAAAAATCGGTTCAGATATCGCGTTGATGCGCAAATAGGCAGCGCCCAGCACAAGCACCCGCTTGTCTGACGTGAAAATACGGCAAAGCTGTGGCGCGAAAAACAGAAATACAATGGCCACTATTCCCATTACCAGCATTGCCTGCAGCATTGCGGCGCGTGTTGCACGTTCAGCGCGAGTTGGGTTGAGCGCCCCCAGGCTCTGACCAACCAGAGTGGAGGTGGCAATACTGTACCCAATTCCGGGCATAAATGCAATTGCCTCTGCCCGAATGCCAATGGAGATTGCTGATACTGCTGCAGACCCATCTTGTGTGCGCGCAAGCATTGCAGTGTAGAGCAGCATGGCCAGTGTGCGCGCTACTCCGCGTATGGCGGCAGGGATGCTGATGCGCAGTATGCGCTGATACCAGCTCAGGCTGGGCCAGAGGTTGTGTGCTGTGAAAGAACTGCGGTACTCTTTGCGGCGAAACAGAATGAGCAGATACAGAATCATGCCCGTCATGGTAGCCAGCGCCAGAGCGGTGCCCGCTCCTGTAACGCCCATGCGCGGCAGACCAAAGCGCCCGTATATCAGCAGCCAGTCGCAGCTCATATGCACCACAATGGTGCAGCACTGCACACGCAGCGGGGTGCGCATGTCTCCCATGCCGCGAAAAGCGCCCATAAGCGCTGTAGTGAGAAAGGTTGGGGCAGTGGCCAGAAGGGCAATTGCCAGAAATTGTGAACAGTAGATGCTGGAGAGTGAACTGCTGCGGCCAAGCACCAGCAGAATGAGCGGGCCTCTGAGCAGTATGCATGCCAGGCCAAGCAGTGCGCCAATGAGCGCGCTGAGTGAGATAGACTGCCCAACGGCTCTGCTTGCCTGCTGCTGGTCGTTTGCCCCTACAAACCGGCTTACCAGTGCGGAGGTGCCTATAGAGAGGCCTATTGCGAATGAGATGAGCAGAAACATAATCTGCCCGCCGGTGCCTGTTGCGGCCAGCGCCTGCCGGCTGTGCGGAAGCCCGCCTACAAAAAATGCATCCAGTATGCCATTCAGCGTGTTGAGCAGATTGGCAGCCAGCGTTGGCCATGACATTTTCCAAACAGCACGGTGCATCTGGGCGTTTGTTTCCAAAGCAATGGCTGTGTCTGCTTCATGATGTACTGGCTCGACCAAAGCGCCATCGCTTTTTTTAATCAATTCGCCCATCCTTTTCGCCGCGGCGCTGTGGTGAAAACCGTATTGCTATAACGTATGAGAGAAGCGGGAAGTTTCGGGGGAGCCGGGGCAGCAGCATGAGCAAAAGCCGCTTTAAGAGGCCTCATTCTGGACTGAACTCTGAACTGTGAGAGCAAAAAGATCAGCTATAAGTGTTTGCAAAATAAATGCCCGCGTAACAACTGGAGTACAAAGAGTGTGAATGCGGTTATTATGATGATAAGTAGTGATGTTTTGCAGACCAGCAGGCATTCATCTGGTATAAACGGCATAGTGCAATACATGCTGTGAACAATGTGAGAAAATGCGTACTCAACATGAGCTGCGCTGGGTAGTGAAAGATGAAAGTCAGCGGTTCAGCCGCTTTCAGGCCGTGCCTGGCTGTCATCTGCGTGTCAGCCCCTCCCTGCACGTACTGCGGCGCTATGAACGCATCGTACACGCTGCTGCTCATCACCGCCCCGTTCGCACCGGTTATCACCCCGAATACCCCCACAGTGTCAGCGTGGTGGTACTCGTCATCGGCTGTGCTCTTGCGGCGCAAAAGCATGCTGCTACACCCTCCGCCTGCCCGCAGGTACTGAGCGCCGCTGTAAGAGATGCTCGGCAGATGCGCCAGGCTCTATCTTCTAAAACAAATTTGCAAGAGTGGAGCAATAACAAGACCCTCCCAATAATACGCAACGCAATTCAACTGTGTCGCCCCCCATTTCCCGATTAGCTCTACTATCACAGAATAATCATTGGAGGTGCAGTTGTTACTGTGCAGGGATCCGGCAGGCACAAAGAGAATGACAATCAGGGAAGGCACGCTTGCCAGCACAAGAAATTTCAGTTCTCTTTGTAAGGCAAATGGTTGTTTTGTTTGATCATCCAGCCAAGTAAACAACAAGCCGGTACTGAAGTTCAAAAAGTAGATA
>DAIDHN010000026.1 GCA_027459665.1 Chthonomonadaceae bacterium
GTGGAATGGAAACTAGTCGGAAATGCTTCCGGACAGGTAGTACACCTGCGCTTTTAACCGCACCATTGTGGAATGGAAACTCAGGCGAATCTTCTCAAGCGGGGTCATATCCCCGCCTTTTAACCGCACCATTGTGGAATGGAAACTTCTGCCCCTTGAATTTTTCAGTATCGAACGGGGCTCTTTTAACCGCACCATTGTGGAATGGAAACTAATGGCGGCGTTTATGATGATATCATGGATATCATCTTTTAACCGCACCATTGTGGAATGGAAACCACAGATCTTCGAGGAGCGATTCCCAGGCAGCGCTCCTTTTAACCGCACCATTGTGGAATGGAAACTTTCCCGCAGCCTGCTGATCGCCTTTTGAATGACTTGTCAGCATATGGAACTTTTGCCAGTGCCCCCTGGTTATGCATAGCATGCAGTGAAAACCTGCGCATACCTGTATAGTCAGTGGAGGGAAAATTGGGAAAGCGTACTGCAGCGGCAGCGGCCTGGATGATTTTGTCTGTTCATGTGCTGTGTGCCTCTCCCCTGCCAGGCGCCCCGCACAGGGCGTACTGGCTGAATGTGCAGAACCTGAACTACAGCCGGCTGCTGGCCGCTTCTGCACTGGAAGGCATAGTGAACCGCAGCGGGCCTGCTCTTATGCTGCAAACTGGCAGCCTCTTCTGGTCATGGCCGCAGGCAGATGCACACTGGATCAGCTACTACACGGCAAAGGGATTTCAGTTTCACCAGCTGCCTTCGCTGCAGCAGGCAGTTCGGCAGTTCCGCAGCGATATACAGGGAGTAGTGCTGTACGACCCGGCTCAGGATGGATGCCGTTACGCAGCCTGCACCCTTGCCGCGCTGCAAAACAGCATCCCGGTTACATCGGCCCTGCAAAAACAACTGCCGGCTCTGCCGGTAACAGCCGATCTGCGAAGCAAATGGAAAAGCAGCGCGGAGGCATATCGGTGGGCCGTGAAAAACCTGCTGCCGCGGTGCAGCAAAAAAATCTGCTATTCGGTTGGCAGAAGCCATGCCGGAACCAGCCTGGGAGGAGACGGCTCTGTTGCAGTGGGGCTGGATTACGCGTTTTACCGGCGGGCCTTTTTCTTCAATCTTTCTCCAAACCGCACCCCCGCATACGGCTATCCCGGCTACCCGCAGCAGGCGCAGGAATTTAACCGCATACTCGACAGCCTGCCAAAACCAGCCGCCGTGTATGGCTGGGCTGAACCAGAACCTGAATTTTGCAGGCGGGTGAGCCAAAACGGAGACTACATCGCTTGCTCTGCCGCACCCAACCTGAGCTTTCATGCCGCAGCAGGAAAAAAATACCCGCAGCTGGCAGCGCTGCTCCCGCGAAAGCACATTGCGGCGCCTCCGCTGCGCCCCCTCTGCTATATCGATTTTGAAACCAACGAGGGCGATACACCCAAAATTGCAGCAGCATGGCAAATGGGGGCGTGGTTCAACCCGCAAAGAGGAAAAATACCCGTCAGCTGGGGGCTTACTGCCCTGCTGGCAAGAGATGCCCCAGCACTCTACCATGCCTATGCTGCCAGCGCAGCGAGCAATGATGGCTTTTTTTCGGGCGTGAGCGGAGGCGGATACTGTCTGCTCGACCTGCTGCCCGACCTGAATGCCTACGCACGGCATACCCGCAGAATGCTGCAGCTTTCGGGCGAGCGCGTGGCAGACGTTTGGGAAAGCCAGGGGGTGTTTCGCCCGAAACTGCTGCAGAAGTTTATCGAAGAAACAGGGCTGAAAGGCATTTCGCACTTTCCTGTGCCCGGCAGGGCAGGGGTGTATTACCTGCCTGACGGCGCCCCGGTGATACTGCCCGATACCTCGCTGTTTTACTACCAGTCCACCGACCCTGCCGCCTTTGCACAGCACATTCGGCAGCTTGCCGCCGCCATGCCGCGCCCCTGCTTTATAGAATGCTACGGAAATTTGGGGGCAAATGCGCCTGCGTTTTATTACAGCACAATGCAGAACCTGGGAACCGGTTTCTGCGCGGCAACACTGGCACAAATGGTGCATTTGGCGCGAGAGGCAGGTGCGGTTACGCTGCAGGGCATCCCTGTGCTGTGCGAAGAGGGGCAGCCTGTGCCTGCAGTAATTACGCTGCGCAACCAGGGCGGCATGCCGGCGCCTGTTCGCCTTGCCCTGCATCTGCCCGCAGGCTGGCGCTTTGAAATGCAGGGCAGTCTGCCCGCTGTTTTGCAGCCTCACACCAGCATTGCACGCACGCTGCTGCTGTTTGCAGGCCCAAAAGGCGGCATGCTCACCGCATCCAGCGGCGCAGTGCAGCTAAGTGAACAGGTGCAAACCGGGGTGACCAGCTGGCAAAACCCCTGCAGCAGTCCGCAGCAGTGGCATGCAGAGTCTGGCGTTGAGTCGGCACAGGTTTCACTGGCAAACGGGCATGTAAGGTTCACCTGCCCCGAAAAAACTGCCTATGCCCCTGCCGAGCTTGCAGTGCCGAAAAGCTTTCGAGGGCGCGGCTGGCTGGCAGTGCATGTGCTGCATGCAACAGGGCAGTGGTCGCTCAAGGTTCGTTTGAGAAAGACAGGGCAGGATGTTGCACTGCTGGCAGACAATTCGCGCACGGGCTGGTTTTATGCACCGCTGCCAGATACCCCGGCATGGCAGGACGCGAGCAGTTTTGTGGTACGCTTTTTTGTGATTGGGGCAGGTGCGCATGCAGATGCAGCAGGCATTCGCCTTGTGCAGCAGCGCTGAAAGGAGACAAATAGAGTGCTACAAAACAAAACCACGCGCCGCCGCTTTTTGGCTTCTGCCACGGCTGTACCGCTGGCGGGCATAATGCAGCAAAGCACGGCTGTGCTGCCGGCAGAGGCAGCGGAGACCGCTGTTGTCGAGGTGAAACTTGCCTTGCCGAAAGGCAGTTTGCACCTGATTTTCTACACCCCCCGCACGGTGCGGGTGCTTTTTACCCCGCACAAAGCCCCCCGGCCGCTGCCAGATTTTGCCCTGGCGCGCCATGCTGAAAAAATAAATGCCCATCTGGCTGAAAACAGCCGGCATATACTGGTGAAAACACCCCATATGCAGGTAGAGGTGGAAAAAGCGACTGGCAGGTGCCGTTTTCTGAATGCAGAGGGCAGGCCGCTGCTGGAAGAGACAGAGGGTGCTGGCAGAAAACTTACTCCCGTGCAGTTTCAGGGCAAAGAGCTGCTGGAAGTGGAACAGCATTTTGTGCTGAACAGGCACGATGCCTTTTACGGGCTGGGGCAGCATCAGCAGGGCGTTATGAACTACTCACCCGGCCAGGTACACCTGGCGCAAAGCAATATGCATGTGGCCGTGCCTGTGCTGCTCTGTTCGGCTGGCTATGGCATTTTTTGGAACAACCCGGCCCGCACCGATGTATTGCTGGGCGCAGATGCTATGCAGCCAGTGCCCGCGGCCAATCTTTTGAACGGCGGAAAACCGGGCGGGCTTGCAGCGCAGTACTTTGAGGGGCAGAACTTTGATACGCTTAAAACAGAGCGAATAGACCCGCAAATTCAGTTTGATTTCGCTGCCAGTCCGCCGCAGGGCATGAAGCCAGACAACTTTTCTGTGCGGTGGACAGGTGAGCTGACAGCAGACAGCAGCGGGGAGTATCTGCTGCAAACCGTTTCGGATGACGGTGCACGCCTCTGGCTGAACAACAATCTGCTGATAGACAACTGGCATGTTCAGCCTGCCTCTGCCGTCTCTGCCGCCGTGACGCTGCAGGCAGGGGTGCGCTACCCGCTGCGCATAGAGTATTTTCAGGCAGGCGGCGATGCAGTAATGCAGCTCAACTGGAGCCTGCCTGAAAAAACCTCGCAGCTTGTCTGGAAGTCAGATGCAGGCGCCCGCACCGATTACTTTTTTATGGCAGGCCCAGCACTTGATGACGTGATCGCAGAGTACAGGCTGCTTACCGGCCCTGCCCCTATGCTGGGGCGCTGGAGCTGGGGGTTTTGGCAGTGCAAAAACCGCTACGAAACGCAGGAAGAGATACTGGGCGTGGCGGCAGAATACCGTTCGCTCAAAATTCCCATAGACGGCATTGTGCAGGACTGGTTTTACTGGTCTCCCTACCCATGGGGTTCCAATCGTTTCGACCCAGTGCGCTACCCGAATCCGCATGAAATGATAGAGGCGCTGCACAGCGAAAACATTCATTTTATGATCAGCGTATGGGCAAAGTTTCACCCCGGCTCTGGCAACTACAACCGGCTTGCCGCTGCCAATGCACTGCTCTCCTCGCAGTGCACAGACCGGTATTACGATGCGTTTCTGCCAGAGGCCGCCCGAATATACTGGGAAGACATGCGGGCGCAGCTTTTCAGGCTGGGGGTGGATGCCTGGTGGCTGGATGCTTCTGAACCCGAATTGTGCGGCCAGTGGGGAGAGTTTGCCGGCACGGCTACTGCCGCCGGGCCGGGCAGAGAAGTGTACAATGCCTATCCGCTCATGCATACCGGGGCGGTGTACCAGGGCCAGCGGGAAACAGATGCACGCAAACGGGTGATGATACTCACACGCTCGGCATGGGCGGGGCAGCAGAGGCATGCCGCCATTACCTGGTCGGGAGACATCAACGGCGACTGGGGCACTTTTGCGCGGCAGATACCTGCGGGCCTCAATTTTTGCATGAGCGGCATTCCCGGCTGGAATACAGACATTGGCGGGTACATCAGCGGCAATCCCGCCGACCCAGCCTATGCGCAGCTGTTTGTGCGCTGGTTTCAATTTGGCAGCTTCTGCCCTCTTTTTCGGGTACACGGAGTGAATTACGGCAAGGAAATGTGGAAGTTTGGCCCGCGCTTTATGCCGATTCTGGTGAAGTACAACCACCTGCGCTACCGTTTGCTGCCCTATATTTACTCTGTCGCCTGGATGGTAAGCAGCGCAGGCTATACCATGATGCGCGCACTGGTGTTCGATTTTCAGCATGACCCGCATACCTGGCGCATTGCAGACCAGTATCTGTTTGGCCCCGGCATAATGGTGTGCCCTGTTACGCAGCAAGATGCTGAATCGCGTTCGGTTTACCTGCCTGATGGATGCAGCTGGTTTGATTTTTGGACTGGTGAAAGAATGGCAGGCGGGCGCACAATACAGGCAAAAGCCCCTTTGCACACGCTTCCCCTGTATGTGCGCGCCGGCTCTATTGTGCCTATGGGAAGAGTGGTGCAGCATGCCGGCGAATCGCCCGATCCGCTGGAAATACGCATCTACCCTGGCGCCGATGCAGAGTTTGCTTTGTATGAAGACGAAGGGGATGGGTACGAGTATGAAAAGGGCGCTTTTTCGCTGATACGCCTTGTTTGGAAAGAGGCAGAACGCCTGCTGCTGATAGAGAAACGGCAGGGCAGTTTTTCTGGCATGCAGCATGCACGCCAGTTTCATATTGTGCTGGTGCGTGCAGGGCATGCAGCGGGGCTGGAAGAGGCTGCTCCCGACAGGGTGGTGGATTACGGGGGCGCTTCTATGGAAATCAGACTGTAGCGCTTGTGCTGCAGGGAAGGCGTAAAGCCTTCCCTGCAGCAGGCTGCCTTATGGCACAAGCACAAAGACACCGCCGCTGAATGACCCCCCCGCGAAGTTGATGCTTACGCGCATCTGCTTCAACCCTGCGCTGATGGAAGCAGGGAAGGTGAAGGTGATTCTGGTAGAACCCCCGATATTCAGGCTGGAGGTGTTGAGCGTGATGGAAGTTGCCTTTACGCCGCCCAGAGTGGCAGAAACGGGGGTAAGACCATGCACGGGCGCAACATTGGCTAGTACAAAAGCATACACTGTAATGGTAGAAGGGTTTTTTTGTATGCTGAGCGGCCTCAGGCTGATTTGGGGCAGTGCAATAGGCAGGGTCAGGGTGTTTGAGGTGTTGACTACATTGGGGTCAAACACACTGATGTTTGCCTGCCCTGCCTGCGTTACATCGGCAGCCGGCACAGAAGCAGTGAGCGCAGTAGAACTGACATAGGTGGTGGAGAGTGCTCCGCCGTTCCATTGCACTTGGTCGCCTGGGTTGAAGTGTGCGCCATTTACAGTGAGTGTAAATGCACCTCCGTTCAGATCGGCTGCTGCCGGGCTGAGCGAAGAGAGCGAGAGCAGGTTAACAAGGTCTGCCTGCCATGCGCCGCGGCCAAAGGTGCTTATGGTAAGCAGGCCGTGGCCGTTGTTGCTGCCTGTTCCGCGGTCTGCATGCATCTCATCGGCTTCTGCATTGGGCAGCCCTGAACCTGTGTTGAGGTTGTACCAGTTCTGGCCGCCGTCTACTGTATAATATGCCCCCAGGTCTGTGCCCATGTAGAACACGTTGGAGGGGTCATAGGGGTTGCGGGCAATGGCAAGGCCGCTTATACCGGGCAAAACGTTGCTGCCGCTTCCCTTCAGCGCCTGCCAGGCCGGAGTGGCTGCCTGGGTGTTTGTGCAGAGTGCGGCGCTGCCCAGTGAACCGCTGCCGGCAACCAGAATGTTGTATGGGTTGTATGAGAGTACGCTGATAGAGTTTACGGTTGTAAACTTGCCCTGGTCTATCTCCCTCCACGTCTGCCCGCTGTTGGCGCTCATGTAAAGTTTGCCGTCTGTGCCGCCCGTGTAGAGTACGCTGCTGTTGGAGGGCGCTACTGCAATGGCTTCTAAGGGGTTGTTAGAGAGTTTCTGGCCGCCCAGATCTACCTGCCAGGAACCCAGGCTGGCATCGTATCGGTACAGGTAGTTTGTTGCTGTGTAGACTACGCCTCCCTGCTCAGGGTCGCGCTGCAGAGGGGTGACGAATGGCTGAAATTCTCCTCCGCCGATGAGAGGGCGGATCAATGTTCTGGTATTCCAGTAGTTTGTAGTCATGCCTACAAAGTTGTATTCGGCGCTGGCAAACTGTGTGGCAGGGTTTTGCGCATCTATTGCACAGCCGTTGCCGTCTCCGCCAAGCACCATCTGCCATGCACTCGGGTTGGTTTGCGAGGCATTGCCGCCTACATTGGTGCTTCCTGTGCCGTTGTCTTGAGAACCTCCCATCACCCACCCATCCTGAGCCGCATTTATGTCTATGTGGTAGAACTGTGTGATATCGAGACTGGAGTTGAGCGAGGTTGCTGCAATGCTTGTGGGGGTGAGGGTAATGGCATAGATACCGCCATCGTTGCCAATCAGAAACTGGTTGCTTTGGCCAGGCACCGGAATGAGGTCGTGCTGATCGGTGTGGGCAATGTCATTGCCCGAATAGGTGTGGAGCGCCGATATCCACTGTGGTGCGGCAAATGTAGGGAAATATGTGAGGTTATATGCTACAAAAATATCCTTCAGGCCAACAGCAAGCGCATCCTTGCCATTATAAGAGAAACATTTAACGTAAAAGTCGTACCACTGCTGGTTCCATATGCTGCTGCCGGTGCCGTCTGTCATGCTGCCCAGATTGCCTGTCACGTCTATCCAGGTGCTGCCTGCATCGCCCGAATACCATATCTTGTGGTGGTCGCCGTCAAACACATACACTCCCTTTGGGTTGACGGCCGAAGGAGCTACGCTGATTCCTCCCGCTGAGCTTCCAAACGGGTTGCTTGCAGGCGGCGCAACAGCGGTCCAGGTTACTCCATCATCTGCCGATTTCCACACGCCGCCACCGAAGTTGCCTGCGGCCCAGAGCAGCGGGTAGCTGCCGCTTACAAGCGGGCTGGCCTCTACATCCTGGTATGTGCCTCTGGTAGAGATTACCTCTGTCCAGGTGGAGCCGCCATCTGTAGAGCGGTATACGCCGCCAAAAAAGGGCAGGCCGGTAGCAACCAGAATGTTGTTGTGATTTACCGGGTCGACGAGTATTTTGTTTACTGTGTTGTGCGAGAAAACTCCCGATCCCTGGTTTGTCCAGGTAGCGCCTCCATCTGTAGACTTCATCAGTCCGAAAGGCAGGGTGCCGTAAACTATGTCTCCTGTGCCCACATACACATCATGGTTGGTGGGGTCTACAGCAACGCTTGCGGTATTGAGTGCCGGCCACTGGTCAGATAGCGGCTGCCAGTTGATTCCGCCGTCTGTCGTTTTCCATGCCCCCCCGCCTGCCGATGCGATGTACATGGTTCCTGTGGTAAGCGGGTCTGCTGCAATGCCATTGATGCGCCCCGATACATTGGTTGGCCCGGCTCCAAAAGCGCCTGGGCCTGTACCGAAGATGTTGTTGGTAGCGAAGTTTTGCGGCCCCAGGCTAAGCAGCGTATTGTTAAAAATCCCTCCAGGGGGTGGACCAAATCCCGCTCCGCCTCCACCGCCTGGAGGTGCGCCAAGCGGCTGAAATTGCAGGTGCATGGGGCCGGCAGGCATTTTCATTTTCTGCAGTATGGCATTTTGGTACGCCTGGTAATTGATCGAGTCGGCTCCATTGCTGCGCATAAGAATCTGCTGCGCAAGCATTCTGAGCTGATTGCCTTCTGACCGTGGAATAAGCAAATGCTGCGGAACAAGTGGATGGGCAATCTTGAACAGGGAACCGCCCAGCAGCTGCTTCAAAACGGAGAGGCGCAAGAGCGGAACGGGGGGAGCGGGCTGCTGTGCCTTCACTTCCGATGCTGCAACAGAACAAATGCATGCACAAAGTGCAGCAAGTGTGCTGTGCTTTCTGAAAAATGCCATAGTGATCTCCCTTTTGTGAGAAAAGTGCATTGGCCAGCCATACTGCTTATTGGCACGGCTATTGCTAACAAGAATGTAGTTTTTTGCTTTACTGATACTGCAGAAATTGCTGTATTATCAGTATAACATGACTCTGTGAGAGCAAGAATAGGTAAATTTAACAGGTTGAAGGGGTGAGAAAGAATTATGACCTGTGGAATGGTGCATGGTTTTATGAACGAGTGCGGTTTTTCAGGTATGCTCCCAGCCCGACAAGCGCTATGCCCAATGCTCCCAGCGCTGCCGCTTCCTGTACAGGGCGGACGCGGCGCACCCACAATTTCAGCCCCTTTGCTGCCAGAGGCTGTTCTGAAACCGTTTCATACCAGCGCTGGGCGGCATGCTGACTTGCCATGGTGAGGCTGGGGTAGATATGTATCAGGCTGGCAATTTCCTGTACGGGCCTCCCTTTTTGCATGGCATATATCCATTCTTGCAGCAGCTCTCCGGCGCGGGGGCCAAGTATGTGCACTCCCAGTATTTTGCCGGTAACCGGGTGCGCCAGCACTTTTACCCTGCCAACTGCCTCACAGTCTGTAATTGCGCGGTCATCCTGCGTAAACGGCTGCTGATACACCCGGTATTTTTTGCCCTGCTGCCGGGCTTCCTCTTCGGTAAGGCCTACTGAGGCCATTTCAGGCTCGGTGAAGAGTGCGCGGGGAACCGTGCGAAAGTTTGCCCTCACGGGAATTTTCAGCAGGATGCTGCTCACGGCTGTCTTGGCCTCATACTCTGCCATGTGCGAGTATTGTCTGCTGCCTGTAATGTCTCCACACGCATAAATGTGGGGGGCAGAGGTGCGCAAAAAGGAATCTGCAGGCACGCGGTGAGGCTCTGTCTTCACTACGGCTGCTTTCAGGTTGAGGCCCTCGGTGTTGGGCAGGCGGCCAGTGCAAATGAGAAGTTTTTCGGCCTGCAGGGTGTGCGCTGCACCGTTTTGCTGCAGGGTAAGCAGGCATTCTCCATTTTGGTTCTCCACCTGCACAGGGGTTGCATTGCACAGAATTTGCATTCCTTCAGAGCGCAGTATTTCGGTAAGCTCTGCTGTAAGTTCTGCGTCTTCACGGGGAAGCAGGCGGCTGTTGCGCTGTACCAGCGTTACTCTGCTGCCCAGTCGCATCATGGCCTGCGCCATTTCTACTCCTGTCGGGCCGCCGCCTAACACTATGAGCGAGGCAGGTATCTCTTTCAGCTCAAACAGGGTGCGGTTGGTAAGGTATTCCACTTCATTCAGCCCGGGCAGACTGGGCAGCGCCGGCCTGGAACCTGTGGCAAGAATAAAGTACTGTGCGCTCACGCTGCTACCATTGAGCAGAAGCGTGTGGGGGGTTGTAAAGCGGGCGCTGCCGTACTTTACTTCTACCCCAAACTTTTTCAGCATGGTCATGGTATCGTTTGCTTCACGCACATCCAGAACGCTCTGCCGCACCCAGTCCATCACATGCCTTGTCTCTTCTATCGATACTTCTACTGCGGGCAGGCCCATCCTGCCGGCAGTGCGCATTGTGTGCGCTGTGTGCGCGGCATGCAGCAGCGCCTTGCTGGGTACGCAGCCGGTGTAGAGGCACTCTCCGCCAATTCTGTCTTTTTCTATCAGCAGCGTTTTCAGCTTCAGGCCGCCTGCCATAACTGATGAAACAATGCCTGCCGCCCCGCCGCCTATCACTATCAGATCAAAGTCGTATTTCATGCCACTCCCCCGGTTTGTATAATTGCGCCGCCGCACGAAGAGCCGCAGCCTGCGGTGCAGCCAAAGCAGTGCTCTCCGGTTGCAATGCGCCTTCCCTGCAGCATCTCTTCGGTTAAATGCTCAAGCCGCATTGTTTCACCG
This sequence comes from Chthonomonadaceae bacterium, assembly GCA_027459665.1. Taxonomy (GTDB): domain Bacteria; phylum Armatimonadota; class Chthonomonadetes; order Chthonomonadales; family Chthonomonadaceae; genus DAIDHN01. The sequence continues at coordinate 10,502 of DAIDHN010000026.1, forward strand.
CCGGCAGGCAGTTCCAGCATCTGGTTGAAGTCACAATCGTACAGTTTGCCGTCCCAGCCTACGTTCAGGGTGCTGCGGCACATCAACCCCGGCAGTGCAGCCGGGTTGAAGCTCTGTTTCAGTTTTTTGAGATAGCGCGCTTCGTTGCCCGACTGCTGCAGCCAGTGCAGAAACCTTGAAATCGGCATATTGGTCAGGGTGTAGAGGTGGTTGAATTTGAGCTGGTATCTCTGCAGCAGCTCCCGTTTGAATTCCTGTTCCAATGCTTCCTGGGCAGGGGGGAAGAATGCGCCTGCGGGGTTGTATACCAGGTTAAGAAGCAGGTTTGTGTCTTCCTGGCCATAGCCTGCCTCATTCAGCCTTCTCATTGCCTGCAGGCTCTGGGCAAACACCCCGCGGCCTCTTTGCGCATCTGTTTGCTGTTGTAAAAAGTAGGGCAGCGAAGCGATTACCTCCATGCCCAGGCTGCTGAAAAACTGGGGCAGGTCTTCGCAGCCGGGGGTAAACTGCACTGTGAAATTGTGGCGAACCATTACATGCATTCCCATTTGCACTGCTTCTGTTGCGAGCAGGCGAAAATAGGGGTTCAGTTCCGGGGCGCCTCCGGTTATATCCAGTGTCTCAAAGTGAAATGCATGCAGTGCATGAATTACCTGATCTATGGTTTCACGGTTCATGCTTTCAGTTCGGTTTGGTCCTGCATCTACATGGCAGTGCTTGCATGCCTGGTTGCATACCTTGCCCATATTCACTTGCAGCGTTGTTGCCCGGTCTGAGTAGAGGCCGCTGAAGCCAAGTTCGGCAATTCTATTTTCAAAGGCATTGTCTGGGTGAGCGTTCACAGAGAGAGTTTCTCCACTACCCGCCTCGCCTGCAGGCCGTGTATCAGGGTGGCGCCGCCGCGTATTGCCGCTGCGACATGGATTGCTTCTGTCATCTGTTCCATGTTCGAACCGGCATCCAGGCAGGTTTGTGTATAAGAGTCGATGCAGTAGGGGCATGGAATAGCATGTGCTACTGCAAGCCCAATGAGCGCCTTTTCCCGTTTGGTAAGCGCCCCTTCCTGCAGTACTGCATCGTACCAGTGCATAAAGGCTGTAAACAGTTCCGGCCGTTCGCGTGATATTTCCTGAAACCTGTCCAGGTCTTCTTCATCGTAGTAAGCCATAAAAAACCTCTCTGGTGGTGTATTGTTATATTATTCGAGTATCACAGAGGAAATTTCCTTGTCTTTTCTATATACACCGCCGGCAGTTGTTTTAATGACAAAGGTTCCGCGTGCAGGAGAAGTAAAAACTCGTCTTGTTCCGCCGCTTACCCCGCAAATGGCGGCAGAACTTGCCAGCTGCTTTTTACAAGACCGCATTGCAGCTCTTTCCTGCCTGCCTGGCATGCATTACTGTGCAGTTGCTGGCATGGATGCTTTTGACAGGCAAAACTGGCTGCCTGATGAGTGGCGCTGTTTTGCACAGCGCGGCGGCGGTCTGGGCGCGCGCATGAACCATGCACTTGGTTTGCCCTGCCGTGATGGCCGCACCCCTGTGCTGCTTACCGGTACAGATTTGCCCACACTGCCGCTGGAGTATATAGAGGATGCATTGAATGTGCTGGGTGCCGGCAAGGCCGATGTTGCCCTGACTCCTACAGCAGATGGCGGGTTTTGCGCTGTTGGCCTGCGTACACCCTGCCCCGGGCTGATGCATTCTGTGCAGTTTAGTACCACGCATGCACTGGCAGGCATACTGCGCAATGCCGAAAACCTGGGCTTGCGTTCGTATCTTACCCCTGCCTGGTATGACATAGATACTCCAGCTGATCTGATGCGCCTGCGCCAGGAACTTTGCGCCAGTGCTTCTGCCCGCAGGCTGGCCCAGCATACCTGGAACTGGATATGCAGCAATGCAGCTTAGCGTGATTGTGCCTGTTTTGAATGAGGAAGCCGCCCTGGCTGCCACCTTGCGAAACGTGGCCGACTGTTTGCCGGGCTGTGAGGTGATTGCAGCAGACGGCGGCAGCACGGATGGTACGCGCCGTGTGGTAGAGCAGTGCAGCGTACCTGTTTGCTGGCTGGAGGCCCCCAGGGGTAGGGGCAGCCAGATGAATGCCGGTGCGAAACTGGCAAAGGGAGATGTGCTGCTGTTTTTGCATGCCGATACCCGTTTGCCCGCCAACGCACTGCAGCTGATAGAAAATGCGCTGCAAAACCCTGCCGTGCCCGGCGGATTTTTTCGCATTGCGTTTGAACCCGCTAACGCGCTTGCCAGGCTGTATGCACAGCTGTACAACTGGCGAAGCCGCCTGAAAATCTGCTACGGCGATGCTGCCCTGTTTGTTCGCAGGGAGTGCTTTGAGCAGCTGGGCGGCTATCATGCCGACCTGATTATGGAAGACATAGAACTGGTTTTGCGGCTGCGCAAAATGGGGCCGCTGGCCTACCTTCGCGAGGGAACGGTATCTACTTCCTCACGGCGCTTTTCCAATACCCGCAGCGGCCTGAAAATGCTGATGGTCTGGTTTTTTCTGCATATTTTAATGGCGCTGGGCGCGCCGCAGAAAACCATGGCCAGGTTTTACCCTGAAGTGCGGTGAATGCCTGCATGCTGGCTGCCCCAGAACGTATGACTGGTATGAAACCGCAAAAAGTAACGCTTTTCGTTTTCTATTTCACAGGTTTTCACTATTTCTGCGCCCATGCGCTGGTAAAAGCGCAGTATTCTGCCGGCTGTGGTGGCATAGGCTGTGGTGATGCCCTGGCAGCGCAGGTCTTGAAAAACCGATCTCCAAAAGGCAAATCTGCTTTCCATGCAGTATTCTCCCACAGAAAAAAAGGTGAGAAATTCAGAGGTATCAGGGCCGGGGCTTGCAATGGAAAAACCATAGCCGGCTGACTGCAGCAGAGATGTATTATGGTTTACTGCCAGCGCTGTGACCAGCTGCCCGGTAGATTCGCGGCGCAGAATGTATATTTGCTGGCAGGCATAGGGCAGGCTGACTGCCAGGCGCTGGCGGCGGTCATCCCATTTCCAGAGCTTGCGAATAAGCAGATTGCCTTCTGCGCGGGTAAACGCCTGGTAAAACGCCTTTTCATACTCTTCTACTTCCTCGGGGCGCTCACTGTTTAGCAAACAGAGGCGCAAGTCTGCTGTGAGTTTCATGCCAGTTCCTCCAGGTGCAGGCAAATCTCTCTTTCGGGGGCCAGTGTGATTTGCGCGCGAATGCCAATGGGCTGATTGTCTGAGGGGGTAAGGCGCACACTGCTGCCCAAAACTGCGAGAAAAGTCATGAGTTCATACATGGCAAACTGGGCGCCGATGCACACATGCTTGCCCACTGCAAACGGCAGAAACGCGTGAGGGTCGTAGACGCTGCCGGGGGCAAATCTTTCGGGAACAAAGCAGCCGGGAGACTTCCAGTATTCTTCTGAGCGGTGTATGCCGTAAATCGATATGATCAGCACATCCCGCGGGTAAATGTGCTTGCCGCCTATTTCATCGCTTTCAATACATTCTCTGGCCATGTTGTACACAGGCGGGTAAAGGCGCAGTGTTTCGTTGATAATCTGGCGGGTAAAGGGCATTTTCTCCAGGTCTTCCATCTCTGGCAGCCTGCCGTTCAGCACTGTGCGGCACTCTTCCTGCCATTTTTGCTGCGCTTCAATATCTCTGGCCAGCAAATGCAGCGCCCATGCCAGCGCGGTGGCCGTGGTTTCAAAACCAGATACAAACAGTGTTTTAGTTTCATCTAGCAGCGCCTGATTGTCTAGCGGTTCTGCTGTGTTTGGGTCTTGAGCCTGCAAGAGAGCATGCAGCATATCGGGCGCTGAGGTTTGTGCGGAATGTTGTCTTCTGCGAATGTGCGGCTGCAAATAGTCGTCCAGTATTGCGCGGGTGCGGTACATTTTTCTATCGGCGGGCGAGGGCGCCCAATGGGGCAGCCAGGAGGTGTTGCGTCTGCGCACCAGGTAGAGGGTTTCCCGAACGGCTTTTCCAAAACGCTCTGCCTCGCTGTCTTCCATCTCTACCGAGAGAAGCGTTCTGGCAATGGTAGAGAGCGCAAGGCGCTGGGTTTCCTGCACTATGGGCAGCGGGCTGCCGGTTTTTTGCATTGCATTCCACCGCACCAGTGCATCTGCTGCTGCCGCTCTGGATGCCTCTACCACTCTCTCCATGGTTTTTTTGCCAAACGCAGGCAGCACCTGTCGGCGGTGTTTCAGCCAGTGTTCTCCATCGGTAGAGAGCAGCCCCTCGCCAATCACTGCGCTGCCTGTGCGATAGTGGTAGCTTCTCTGGTAGGCGTTGTGGCGGGTAACCAGCACCTGGCGCGCATATTCGGGGTGTGCAATGGCTGCAAAAGGCCGATGCAGTACTCTAAAGCGTGCAATGCCTCCATGCTGCCATGCCAGTTCTGCCGGAAACAGGTGCGGTATCTCTGCCATTGCCCTGGCGCTGCCCATGAGCCAGTGCTGCCGGCGGCTGTCTGCTGTTTTCAATTTTTGCTCTGTCATAGTTCTCGTTCTCTGCGCAGGCAGATGGTTTCCTGTATAAATCTCTCATCCAGGCCATGCGCTGTTTCAACCAGTTCTGTAAACCGCCTTGCAAATTTGGCCATTGCCATGCCGTCGATTACCTCGTGATTTGCCCCCGCGGCCATGCACAAAAATTTTCTGCTCACTGCCATGCCGCCGCTTCCCATAGAGAGACGTTCTATCAGACTGCCTGCAGAGAGGGTGAGCGTGTAAATTTGCGTTGGAAAGGCGAAAAAAGGCCGATTCAGCCCCTGCACCTGTAAATTGGTGAGGCCGATAACGCCGTGATACCTGCGAAGCAGCAGAGGGTCTTTTTTGATGCGGTGCGCCTGTATGCTGCGCACAATACCGGGGTAGGCAGCCATTTTTCTGCGCTGCTGCACCAGTGCATCTGCTTCCAGGCTGCTTTTGCAAGCCTGCCTCAGTTCCATATTGCAGCAGGCCATGCTCTGGTTTTCTGCGCTGCGAAAAATGTAGCCCACTGGTATGCGGCCTGTGCCTCGCACCAGCTTTTCTATTACCGTGCCTACATCTATATGTGAAAACGTGATGAGGTTTTTACCCCGGCGGTAGGTAACTACTTCGGGATGTTCTGATGCGGCCAGCGCAAGGCAGTGTATGAGAAATGCATGGGGCGAAACGGCCATGCCTGTTTTTCGGCGGTATTCAGATATACGCTGCTGCGCCAGGGTGAAATCTACTTCAGCGCTGCCATACACGGTGTGCTCGCGATGCTGCTGCAGCAGGGTGACAATGGCATTGCGAACCACTGGCCAGGGGCGTGAAGTGTAAAGCATGCTGCTGTCTGCAACAGGTGTCACTGCTCTGCCTCCCATGCGCAGGTGCGCTGATACTCATGCAGAAACTGAACCAGGTCTTCTACCGCTTCCTGCGTCATGCCATTGTACAGCGAGGCCCGTATGCCGCCCAGCATTCTATGCCCTGTCAGGCCAACAAAGCCTGCCGCTTCTGCCTGTGCAAGAAAATGGGCATCATGCCGGGGAGAAGGCAGACGGAAGGTGACATTCATCAGCGACCTGCTTTGCGGCTCTGCATGGCAGGTGTAAAACCCTCCGCTCTTTTCCAGTGCGTCATACAGCGTTTGCGCCTTGTGCGCATTGATGCGGTGCATGGCATTTAGGCCGCCAATTTCGTGCCTGAGCCAGCGGGTAACCAGATTGACTACGTAGATGGCGAAAACCGGCGGGGTATTGTAATTGGAGCGGTGCTGCGCAAACACCGAGTAATCTAGAACGGCAGGCAGGCTGGGCGGCCGGTTTTTGATTACGTCGTCGTGCACTACTGCAATGGTTACTCCTGATGGCCCCAGGTTTTTTTGGGCATGGGCATACACCAGCGCATAGTCATGTATGTTGAAAGGGCGGCTGAGAAAGTCGGAAGACATATCGCATACGCGCGGCACTTCCGGCAGGCCGGGCAGGTAGTGAAACTGCAGGCCCTCTACTGTTTCGTTAGATACATAGTGCAGGCAGGGCGCATTGGGCAAGAGAACAAGTTCATCGGCATTTGGCACACGGTTTGCCCGTGATGCAGAAAACCGCCATGCTTCTTCAACTTTGCCCTCCTTGCGCGCCTCGCAAAGCGCCTTGTCGCTCCAGTAGCCGCAGGTAATGTAGCTGGCGGCATCTGTTTTGCCGCGCAGCATATGCATGGCCGCCATGCTGAACTGCATGGTGCCTCCGCCCTGAAGAAACAGCACATGATATTCGGCAGGGATGGAGAGGAGGCAGCGGATGTTTTCTTCGGCTTCGTCAAGCACATTGCGAAACCAGCTGGAACGGTGGCTTACCCCCAGCAGAGAAATGCCTGCGCCGGGCGCTTCTATGAGGCTCTGCTGCGCCTGGGCAAGCACGCTGTCTGGCAAAACCCCCGGGCCGCCGGAAAAATTGTGCCGATCTGAAAAAGAGCTGGCTATCAGGCGGGTAAATACATTCCTTTGTGCTGTATCCAAAGTCACCGTTTATTTTCCCTTTCATGCATATGCAGTTGTGTTTATTATAGCCGTTTGGCCTGGGTGTTGCCTGTGAACTGTTTCACAATGAGTGAGCAAATTATGTTTCTGCAGAGCCTGACTGAGGCATGTTTTAGATGCGGCGGTATTTGCATGCAGGGCAGAGTGATTGACAAACTCTGTACAAACTGTCATGATAGCAAAAGAACCATTGTGCTTACTGGAGGATAGAAAAATGCATATACACAGCAAAAAAGAATGCCTCACTTTTGCAAGAGGATGTATAGCGGCCGGAGCGCTGATGCTGATTGCTGCCCAAACGGCAGTACTGGCTGCACCACTGCCGCTGCATGTGGCGGGCAGCCAGATTTTGAACAGCAGGAATGAACCTGTGCTGCTGCGTGGAGTAGACTGTGCCAGCATGGAGTGGACAAGCGACGGGCAGGGACATATTTTGACGACGGTTGCTACAGCCATAAAAAACTGGCATGCCAATATCATTCGCCTGCCGCTCTCGCAGGACAGGTGGTTTGGCAAAGGCCCGGAGCAAACAGACGGCGGGGCTGCGTACCGTGCCCTGGTTGCGCGCATTGTAAAACGCATCTCCTCGCTCAACAGCTATGTCATACTCGACGACCACTGGTCTGACGAGGATGTATGGGGTAAGCACATTGGGCAGCACAAGATGCCAGACCGCAACAGCATTGTTTTCTGGAAGAGTTTTGCAGCGGTATACAAAAACAACCCGGCAGTGATTTTTGATCTCTACAATGAACCCTTTCACATAAGCTGGAAAACATGGCGTGATGGCGGCGAAGTAACAGAGACAAATAAAAGAACCGGCGCTTCAATCAGCTATTTTGCAGTGGGTCTGCAAACTCTGCTGAACACCGTGCGTAGCACAGGTGCAAAAAATGTGGTTTTGGCTGGCGGGTTGAACTGGGCCTATGATATGAGCGGCATTTTGAATGGATACGCCCTTTCTGACCCAACCGGCAGCGGGGTGATTTATGCAAACCATGATTACCCGTTCAAGGGAGATACCGTGAAGCAGTGGATTGCAGAAATGAAGGCCGCTACCGCCAAGGTGCCGGTGATAGTGAGCGAGTTTGGCACAGGCCCGACTGACAAAGGCGCTGCAGGCAACAAGTGGATTTTGGAAACCCTGAATGCCATGCAGAAATACCACTGGAACTGGACAGCCTGGGACATGCATCCCTCTGCCAGCCCCGACCTGATTTTGAACTGGCAATACATACCTACCCCCTATTTTGGAGTGTTTGTAAAGGATGCACTGGCCGGCAAGCTTCCTCCTTATATCCCAGCCGACAGTGCGGGCAAATAAACAGGGGAGCAGTGCATGAAAATAGTAGTATTTGGCGCTAGCGGCGGCACGGGCAGAGAGTTGGTTCAGCAGGGAATACAGGCAGGACATGAGGTGACAGCGTTTGTGCGTTCTGCCGATTCCCTTGCCGGCATTGCTCCAGTGCGAATTATAGAGGGCGATGCCCGCAAGGCCGAAGATGTAAAGCCCGCTTTAGAGGGGCAGGATGCCTGCCTCTCTGCCCTGGGCGCACGCGACCTCAAGACTGATGACCTTTTGGAAACCGCCATACAGCATATTCTGGCTGGCATGCACGAACATGGGGTAGAGCGCCTGGTGGTGCTGGGCGCGGCCGGCGCTCTGCACAATTCGATGAGGTTTCAGACTGTTGGACGCAAAATTATGTTTTGGGCAGTCAAGGCTACTTTTTTGCGCAACCCGTTTCGCGATGCCGCCGCCCAGGAACGGCTGATAGAAGCCAGCAGTGTGAACTACACCGTGGTGCATCCCCCCCGGCTTACCACTGAGCCAGGGAAAAACGCCTGGCGCGAAGAGAGACAGGGCCTGCCGCCAGGAGGCATGCAGATAGCGCGCGCCGATGTTGCGGCGTATATGCTGTATGTACTGCCGAAACCTGAGTATTATCGAACCGGCCCATATGTTGCAAACTGAAGAATATCTTGCTTCTGCACTGCGCAATGGTGTAAAACCGGCGCGCTGTTTGAAGCCCCCGGAGGAAGAGCTGTGAAGAGTGCGAACAAAGTGTTGGCGGCGCTGCTGGCGGGCATGCTGTTTTTTGCTGCGCTGTCAGCCTGCTTTGCTGCGCCGGTGCGCCCGCCTCTGATAGGTGCGTACTATTTTGATGGATGGGCAGATACTACTGCCGCCAACTTTCATATGAATGGCCTGACAGGTAAATTTGCCCGGCGGGAACCCCTGAGCGGCTGGTACGACAATTCTGCCAGACTGGTGCATCAGCAAATAGAGTGGGCTGCCCGCGCCAGGATAAACTTTTTTATGTTCGATTGGTTCAATACCGCCCATGACCCTGCCCCTACAGATCAGACCATTAATTCTGCACTGCATTTTTTTCAGGCCGATCGTCATAAAATGGGGATGAAGTACGCATTGCTGTATGTGAACAACGGCCCGTTTTCTATTTCCCCCGCTGCCTGGAAGGCGCAGTGCAGAGACTGGGTGACAAACTATTTCAAAAGTGCATTTTATCAAACCATACAGGGCAAGCCTCTGCTTGCAGTTTTTAGCCCCGGCGACATGGAGAAGACGTGGGGCAGCCCGGCAAAGACGGCAGAAGCATGGCAGCAGCTGCAGACCATTGCGCACAAAGCCGGTCTGCCAGGGGTTTATGTGGCAGCCTGCACACTGCCAGGGCCGAAATACGGCTGGCCAGACCTGAACCGCACTGTGCAGGAAGGTTATGATGCGTTTACCGGATACAATTATCCCGGGGTTGCGGGCACGGTAAAAGGCTCTAACCCGTATTCTCTTTTGTATAATGGCAGCCTGGATATATTCAATATGTTTGCACACGATGGCAGGCGCCCATTTTTGCCAGTTATTATGACGGGGTGGGACCCGCGCCCCTGGCATGAAACCGATTTCTGGTATCGCCGCAGCCCGCAGGAGTTTGCGCGCCTGGTACAGGCGGGGCTGAACTGGTGGCAGCAAAATCCGGGGGTGAGGGTAGAAAAGAACAGACCTGTTCTGCTGGTGGAAGCATGGAACGAGCTGGGGGAGGGGAGCTATATACTGCCTACCCAAAAAAACGGTTTCAGCTACCTGAATGCTCTGCGCAAAGCAGTGGACAGCTGGAAGCCAAAGCCCTGAACCGCCTGCCCGTACAGAATTTGCGCCTGCTCGATCTGTACGCATCTGTTCTATGCTCTGCACAGCCAATGAGAGGTATGCCCTGGTCTACTTTTGTTGACGCCCATTCGTATCCCGTTGTATAATGCAGAACAGAAGTATTGTACAGCATAAAATGATTTGTAGGGAAAATAAACTGCAAAACGAGGAATTGCAAGGGTGAGCGGGGAGACATTGTTTGAAGTTCAGCAGCAGTGGGGAATGCAGCCGGTACAGCTTACCGCGCTGCGTTCTGCTGTTCTGCCGGAGGATATTCCCATCACTTCGGTACACATTGTGGCATTGTACGGGGGCAGGGTTCTGGTGGTGTGCGACAGGAGAGGCCTGTTTGGCTACCCCGGCGGTAGGCTGGAACCTGCCGAGTCGTGGGAAGCCGCGCTCGACAGGGAATTGTATGAAGAGGCAGCGGCACACCTCAATCCGGGATACCATCTGTTTGCCACTATGCGCATAGAATGCCTTGCGCGCATTCCGGGCAAGGTCTACGCTTATCCGCCGGTTACATGCATGGGGTTTTATGCCGGTACTGTGCGCTCTCTGGAACCCATTCGCCGCGACCCCGCCGGCATAGTGGCCAGCCGCTCGCTGTTTACTCTGGAAGACTGCCGGCGCAACATGCAAACCCATGACCTTATTTTGCTGCGCGAAGGGCTGATTGCACTGGCACGCAACCCCCAAACCCGCCGCCAGGCAGCCCGCTTTCTTCGTTGTGAAGATGTGGAACTGGGTTCTGTGCTGCGGGCAATGCGCGAAGAGCATCTCTGATGCAGACAGCACATACCACCGGCCGCCTTGTGGTGGCAGTTACCGGCGCGAGCGGGGCGCCCTATGCCATACGGTTTTTGCAGCAGGCAGCGCTTTTGTATAGTGAAATTTACCTGATGCTTACCGAGCAGGCGCTGCAGGTAATTGGGGTGGAAACCGGCATTGGCATAACCCAGAGTAATTTTAGTGCAGAGAAGCTGCTGGGCTTTTCATGCCCCGGGCTGCATTTGCTGGGGAGTAAAAACTATTTTACCCCTCCTGCCAGCGGCTCGTTTCGGCATGACGGCATGGTGATAGTGCCCTGTTCGATGGGCACTGCAGCGCGCATTGCCAGCGGGATAAGCGATGACCTTATTACGCGTGCGGCAGATGTGTGCCTGAAAGAGCGCCGCCCTCTCATTCTGGTGCCCCGCGAAACCCCCTGGAACCTGATTCACCTGCGCAATTTTACGCAGCTTGCAGAAGCAGGGGCTACTGTGCTGCCGGCGGCGCCGGGGTTTTATCATCATCCGCAAACCGTGCAAGACCTGGTAGATTTTGTGGTGGCGCGCATTTTGAATCAGCTTGGGCAGGAACAGAAGCTTCTGCCCGAATGGCAGCGCCCCCGGGAGGAATGATGCGTGCTTTGCTGAAGCGCATTAAAATGCTGCTGGAAATGATTCGGTTTGAACACACGATATTCGCTTTGCCTTTTGCACTCATTGGCATGCTGTTTGCTGCCAGGGAAGAACCAGGAGGCATTGCGGCCGCCACTGTGTTCTGGATTCTTGCAGCAATGGCAGGTGCACGCAGCGCTGCCATGAGTTTTAACCGGCTGGCCGATCACTCGCTGGATGCCGCCAATCCACGCACTGCACAGAGGCATCTGCCTGCCGGCTTGCTTTCGCGGGGACAGGTAACGTTTTTTTTGCTGGCTGCCATCGCCCTCTTCGAACTGGCTGCATGGCAGCTCAATCCTCTCTGCCTGAAACTTTCTCCCATTGCACTGCTCATTGTGCTGGGGTACTCATATACCAAGCGATTCACAGCTCTCTGTCATTTTGTGCTGGGTCTGGGCACTGGCATTGCCCCTATTGGGGCGTGGATAGCGGTGCGCGGCTCTCTGGCGCTGCCTCCGCTGCTGCTGGGGCTGGCCGTGCTGCTCTGGATTGGCGGCTTCGACATTATTTATGCCCTGCAGGATTATGAACACGACCGTACCAACCCCCGCATGCATTCGCTGCCCAAGCTGATAGGAAAGGCGCATGCCCTAACGCTTTCACGCATTATGCACTGCTGCATGCTTTGTGTGCTGCTGCTGGCAGGGAGCCTGATGCACGTGGGAGTTTTGTATTATGTGGGCGTGATAGTGGCCGCTCTGCTGATAGCCTGGGAACAGAGCATGGTGAAACCAAATGATTTGCGCAGGGTGAACCTGGCTTTCTTTACCCTCAACGGCTGGATCAGCGTGAGCTTGTTTGTATTTGTTTTGCTCGACGGACTGGTGCATTAGCATAAAAAAGCGGGAGAGAGTTTTGCTCTCTCCCGCCTGCTGCCGGTCGCAGCTATTTGCCCGTATTTGCCGGCGCCGTTTTCTTTTGGCCGGGCGAGGCTGTTCCTTTTTTGGGAGGCACAAGCTCGTTCAGATTGGGCTGAAGCTGTGTAAGAACCGGCGTCTCTTTCACAATGTTGCCTCCTTCATTGCGGGTCATCTGGTCTGCCTGGTCGGTAGATGCCACGACATGAGGCGTCATGAAAATAACCAGTTCGGTACGGTTGTTTACATGCTCTCTTGAGCGGAAAAACTGCCCGATGAGCGGAATGTCGGAGAGCAGCGGAATTCTGTTGACGGTGTTGGTGGCGGTATCCTGAATCAAGCCGCCGATTGCCACTGTTTTTCCGCTTTGTATGGTGACTTCGGTATCTGCTGCCCGCTGATTGATGATGGGCACCTGGGTAGCAAACTGCCCTGTTCCGAGCGTTTCAAACTGCACCAGGTCGCTGGCAATGGTGTAAAGGTCTACAGAAACCATGCCCCCTGCAGTGATGCGCGGCGTTACATCCAGCTGATAGCCCACCTGCGCGTTGATGATTTGCGCAGGAACAATTACCCCGTTGCTCACGGTAGGCGCGCCGCCGTAGTAGGGTATTTGCTGCGTTATGTCTATGTAGGCTTCCTGCCCATTAGAGGTAAATATGCGCGGTGTAGCCACCACTTTCACGCTGGTATCTGCTTCCAGGGCCTGCAGCAGCGCCGAGTAGCTGGCGCCGTTCAGAGAAAACTGCCCGCCTGCAGCAGTTGGGTCGAGCGTTGTGCCGTTGGTTCCGGCATTAAAGCCCTGCTGCGTGAGATTAATCTGGCCGTTTGCTGTGTTGGTATGGCCAAGCAAATTCTGAAACAGACCTGAAAGAGAGAAGCCCAGCTTCTGATCTTTAGTGAGCGTAACCTGGGCCACTATGAGTTGAATGCTTACCTGGCGCGGCACAACATCAAGCTCTTCTATCAGTTTTTTTACGGCATCGTAGTTGTCGGGGGTAGTGGTAACAATCAGGCTGTCTCCGGTCGGCGAGGCTGTTACGTACACATTGCTTTGCAGGTTGAGCAGGTTGGCATAGGTTCCGTTGCGTCCCCGGCCATACTGCGGGCCGCTGTTTGTACCCAGTGAACGGCTCTGCTGCCCAAAGCCGCCGAAGAATGGGCGGAAAAACTGGCGTGTGAGCGGGGTTGGCGTTCCGCCTGCTGTGGTTGTAGTGTCGGGCACAAAGCCGTTTGGCGTCATAACTCCCGGTATGTTCTGGCTGCCCGATGTGCTGTCTGGCGCATTGGGGGGGGCAGGAGGCGATGTGCTTCTGCCAAACGGGCTGTTGCTGGAGCTGAGGGAGCGGTTGATTTTCTGCGGCTGGTTTAGAACGCCCGTGCCGCCCGTGCCCCCGAAGTTGAAGAAGTTGTTGCCCTGCCCAAGGTTATTGTTTGTTCCAAATGCCTGGCTGAGCGCATAGGCTACATCAGATGCCTGTGCGTTTTTGAGAGGAAACACATAGGTAGTGGCCTCTGCCGGAACCGGGCGGTCGAGGTCATCTATGAGATTGTTGATGGTGCGCATTCTGTCGGAAGAAGCCGTGATGAATACAGAGTTTGTGCGCGGATCGGCCACCACTTTGCCAAATGGGTCGGTGCTTTGGGTGTTTTGCTGGTTTTGATTTTGCTGCTGGTTGAAGAAAGCGAACCTGCCAAACACGCGGTTTTGAAAAGATGGCTGCCCATTGCCCTGCGATACTCCGCTGCCATATTGGTTGGAAAGCACTGTATTTACCAGGTCGGCCACGCTCGAGGCATCTGCGTAGATGATTTTGCGTGTTATTGTAGAGAGCGGGTTGGTTTCGCCGCCATCCAGCCGGGCAATGATATCCTGGGCGACCCTGCGCTGGTTGTCTGCAGAGGCAACTACAATAAGAGAGTTGGTTCGTGTATCTGCCACTGCGTACACCGAGGGGCGTGCAGTGGGCGCTGCCGGCATGCCGGGCGGCTGAAAGGGCTGGCCAGGTTTGGGTTTACTGGTAGAAGCGCCTGTGTTGCTCAGCTGCTTATAGATATCGTTGATGATGCTTGCCAGGTCGGACGCCTGGGCGCGCTGCAGCGGATAAACGCGCAGCTGGGTTTTGTCGGATGCCTTGTCGAGTGCATGTGCAAGAGCAATAAAGCGCTGTACGTTGCTGGCAGTATCTGTGAGAATAATCGCATTGGTTTGAGCGCTTGCCACCAGGCTTGCCCCCTTGTTTACCAGCGGCTTGAGGTCTTTAGCAAGGGAAGTTGCGTCTACGTTGTCCAGCGGAATCACCTGGGTCATCACCTGGTCTCGGGGGTCAACCGGAGTTACTCCGTTGTCGTTGATGCCGGGATTGAGAATGGGGGTGTTTTTGCCTGCTATGTCGAAGGGCACAATGTTGATTACATTGCCATTTTCCATTGCAGTAAATCCGCGTGCTGCCAGCACCTGCTGCAAAATCATAAACGCCTGATCGAGGGTGACTGGCGTTGGGTTGATGATGGTCACATTGCCCGACAGCGAGGGGTCGGCTACCACGGTTTTATTGGCCATGCGTGCAAACAGGCTGAGCGCATCCATGATGTCGCTGCCATGAAACTCAAATGAGAAGCGCATGGCATTGGGCGAGATAGGCTGATGCATGCCAGGAAATGCCCCTGCAAATCGCGTAGGGGTGAAATGGTAGCTGGAGGGTGCGCCGGGGTGTTCGCCGAAGACAAATTTGCCTTTCGGGAATTTGCCCTGGAAGCGTGCACTGCGCTTCTGAAATTTAACATTTCCGGTTTTTTTGCCCTTTTGCGGCGCTGCAGGCGTGCTGGCCATGAGCGGGAGAGAGCAGAGCAGCGCTGCCAGGCAGAAAGGAGCTGCGGCAGCTGGGCGCAGCAGCGGGCGGGCGCCGGAAGCAGAATGCGCCAGAGGGGTATGTGTTGGCATAACAGGGCTTTCTTTTGGTTGTGTAGTGACTTGCATTATTTTCCTCCGCGCATTTTTCTGAAGCGCTGCATGAACCTTTTGGCCATTGCGGGGTTGAAGCCAGGTATGCCAGCCGGGTTGAACCCGCCCATGCTCATGCCGCCGGGAAAGACCATTGCTTTCCCCGGCATTGCGGGGGCAGGCGCTCCTGGCGCCGGCTGGGCAGGTGCGCCCGGTTTGGCTGCTGCTGCACTGGGAGGAGCGTTGAGGGGAATCGGGTTGATGGCATCAGAGAGGGCAAGCATGCGGGGTCTGCCGTCGAGCAGTATTTCCACCTGCTGCGGAGAGATGCGTACAATGCGCCCCCCCAGGAAGAAGCCGCCCTGCTTCACCCACTGCCCCGGATGCACGGAGGGGTTTTCCAGCAAAGCTTCCATTCGGCCTCCAAATTGCACATTGCCTGTATAGCTCCAGCCCGCCAGCGGGTCTATGGGCATAGGCAGCACGTGCGGCATCACAATGACCGGTTTGACCGTTGGTGCAGGAGGGATGGGGGGAGAAAACAGGGTGCCTCGTATGCTTTTCTGGTAATAGCTGAAGGCCGGGTAGTCTGCTGCCTTTGCAGCCTCTGCAGTTTTGACTGCGGGGGCGGCAGCGGCCGCGGACGGCGCAGGCGCATGGGAAGTTCCTTGAGAGTGAGCAAGCGTTACGCCCGCCAGTGCAACTGCTGCGAGCGGCAAGACAACGGCAAAGCCAATGCGTTTCTCCTGCACGGGAGATGCATTGCCTGAAATGCCAAAAAGAGGCAGGCCCGCAGATGGTGAATTATGCATGACTGATTCCTCCTGTAGAAGAGACATTGGTGGTGAAAGCGCTTACCTGGGCGGTGATATTCACCATGCCGGGATGCCGGTTGTCTGTAGAGACATCCAGGCGGTCGATGACAAATCGGTTTGCAGGGTTTTCGAGCAGGTAGAGAAAATGCAGTGTGTCTGGATGAAATGGAGCGCTAAACTGCATTTGTATGGGCACCTGCAGCGCCTGCCCTGCCCCTACCAGCACCGGCTGCAGCGGCCGCAGCGATGATATGTGTACAGATGCCTTGTCAGCCTGTTTCATGAGCGTGTTTATCATGGCTGGCACCAGTTGATCGGGTGCAGATTTTTGTGCAAGTTTTTGAATTTGGGGTGTGAGTACATCCTCCTGCCTGCCCAGCGCCAGGTACTGCGTTACTCCGTCGTGGTATTTTTTTGTAGCAACAGCATAAGGGTAAACAGGGCCGGCTGTTGTGCCCAGTGGTTTGCTTGAAGGGGCTGTGACTTCCATGATGACAGCTGCTGCCACAATGAGTAACATGAGGAGTACAAGATTTTTTTCTCTTTTAGTGCGCATTTGAGGCAGTCTCCTTTGCAAGCTGGCAAGTAATTACAAACCCTGTAACCATGCGTGTGATTACACTGGAAGCGCCTGCGGTTTTGGCTGGTTGAGCCGGCGCCGAAGGGGGGGCGGCTCCCGGATGCGGAGGGCCGCCGGGCAGAATGACATGAGCGCCTGCGGGCAGAGGAGAAGCGGCAGGGTTTGCTGCCATTTGGGGCGGTGCTCCTGGTGGAAAATGAAAACCGCCTGGCGGGAATTTGCCTTGAAAATGCGGGAATGCACCCTGGTTTTGCCCTGCCGGGAATTGGAAGGCAGGAGGAGGGGGCGGCAGCGGCGGAAGGCTGCCCAGTGAAACCGCTGCCGGCATTGTTTCGCGTACATCGCCTAAAAAGGTGAGCCTTGAATTGTGCATGATGTGTGAAGACTGCAGCGAGAGCAGAAGAGTTGTAACCAGCTGCGGGTCGGAGGCACTGCCGCGCAGGGTAATCTGCCTGCCGCGCTGAAACGTAAGCCCTTCGAGCCATATTTTGTTGGTAGTGGGCATGGCTTTTGAGATGGCCGTCAGCACATTGACCACCGGGTGACCGGGCTGCAGCCCGTTGTTGAGAGCATCTGCCAAAGACTGAACAGCGGCTTCCTCTGTCTGGCGCTGCTTCAGTCTGGGCTGCAGCTCACGCCATTTTTTATTTGCATCTATGGTGTTCTGCTCTTGTATGCTTTGCTCATGCAGGTAGTTTTGCACCTGCATGATGAGTGCAGACAGCACCACTACTCCGAGCAGCGCAAAGATGGCGTTGCGTCTTGAGCGCGCTGCTTTTTGACGCTGTGAAACGTGGTCTTCAGGAATCAGGTTGAGTGAACACCTCGACTGCGCTCCGGCATTGAGGCACATGCCTATGGCTGTGGCATACGCGGCCAGACCGGGGTCGGAGGGGCTGAGGCAGCCTTCCTGAAGCAGGTTAACCTCTTTTTCCAGCATTCCCTGCAGCTGCGAAAGCGTTTCCCCCGGTCGTGCCAGCACAGGGCCTGTGATCCAGAGTTTTTCCACCTGGCTGCCGCGCTGTTCGTTTTGATAGGCTGTGATTGTGCGGTCGGCTTCACGGGCAAGCGCGCCGGCAAAGTTTTCGGCTGACGACAGGGTAGAGGCTCTGGTAAAAAGCGTTTCTCCCTCTCTAGTAACCGCTACATCCAGCGCCTCTTCATTCACGCAGAACAGCGCCTGCGGGGCAGACGAAACGGGCAGCAATTCTGCCAGCGCCAGCGATGAAAGCGACAGCCTTGCCAGCTGAAGGCCAGCCTGTGTGAAAGCAGCAAGCACATCCTGCACCAATTCGCGCCGCACTGCTGCCAGCATAACGGGTGCCATTCCGTCTGCTCCAATTTGCGTGTGCATGTGGCTGCTCAGCACCACTTCTTCCACTGGGTAGGGCAGCAGCTGCTGTGCCTCAAATGCCAGCATTCCCCGCAGTTCTTCGGGCGGGGCAGGCGGCACCTGCAGTATGCGCACCGTAGCGAGACGGCGCGGCAGGCAGGCGGCCACCTGTTTGCCTGTAATACCGGCATTTTGCAGTGCGCTTTGCAGTGCAGCAACAAGATACGAGCGGTTTCCGCCGCTGTTGGTCCAGAAGGCAGCATCCAGCGGCGCCGTGCCGCGGCGGGTAATCTGGCAGTCGGCTGGGTTTCGGCTGCGCGCCATTTCAATTGCCCGCACCTCATGGAAGCCAATATCCAGAGCGATGTGCACAGATGGTGTTTGTGTTGCAGATTTGATACTTGCCAAGGGTTTCTCCTAGGGAACGTTGGAACCGGCACTGCTGCCTGAACTGGAAGAAGAAGGCTGCGGCATGGGCAGAGTGGGCGGCGCTGTCCACTGCAGCCAGCCAGGCGCACTCTGTTCGGGCATCCATTGCAGAATCTGGGGGCCGTTTGGGGTGAGTTCTATCAGCGCGGAAACGGCATACACAGCCGGGCTGTTTGCAGTGCGCACCAGAATGCGCACTCGATAGGTAGAGCTTTTTGTGCTCAGCGAGCCGGCTACACTGCGAAACTCTGCGGCAGAAATGCCCTGCAGCGAGAAAAAATCATCCATGGTCTGAAACACGCTGCCCGAAGAACGGTACTGCAGAATAGCATCGAGAATGGTCATATCCATTCCTGGCACTGCAGCAAGCACCTCCTGCGGTGCGGTGTTGATGTCTACCAGATTGAGCAGGTAGGGGTTGCTGCTGGTGGTTACATTGTCGGCAACCTGCTGCATTACCTGCGGGGTAATGCCTCCCACCTTCATAAGGTCGGCAATGGTGGTAAAAGCCTGCTGTCCGCCGCCTGCAGCCGTTCCTGTACCCCCGGCTGTTCCGTTCCCGCCAGCTGCAGCTGCGCCCCCGGCTGTTCCGCTGCCTGCCGGGCCGGCGCCTCCTGCCGCTGCCTTCGGAGCAGCGCCCCCGGCGTTGTTTTGCGTGTTTGTGCTGCTAGTCTGCTGGTTTCGGTAGGCAACAATGGCATTTGCCTGGGTAGAAGTAAACCCTGCCTGCTGCAGCTGCTGAGCATTGGCTGTATTCACGTTTACACGCGGCAGGCCGTTGGCAGAGGTATTGCCGGTGCGTACTATGGTGGTGAACAGTTCTGAGAGAGGCAGCGTGCTTTGCTGATAAATGCTGGCAAACTGCTGTGCATTGGCAGCAGTATTGGCGCTGCCTGCACCTGCTCCGACTGTCGTTCCGTTTGTTCCGCCTGCGCCTGGTGCTCCGCCCGGTCTGGGGCCGCCTCCCGGTCTGGGGCGTCCAACTCCCGGACCGCCTCCTCCCGGCCGCGGGCCTCCCCCGCCGCCTCCTGGTCTGGGGCCGCCTCCGCCTGGACGTGCCTGGCGGGTCATGCCGTATCCGCTGCCCGAACTGCCTGTGCCCGAACTGCTGCCGTTCTGACTCTGTGCGGCAAGGGCGGCAGGAGAAGCCGGCTGGCCAGAGGGGGTGCTGTAGAGCAGGGTGGGGGTCATGCCCTGCACCAGCAAAAGCTCGGAAACAGAATCGTAGCCTGCTCCCTTGTTGGCATACGGCTCTGGCAGGCTGCCGTAATACTGGTTTTCTGAAGCGGAACTGGTTTGCGAGGATGAGTTTGCTCCGCCTGCCGCTGCTGCGGCCGTTGTTCCAGCGCCGCCTGCAGCGCTTCCTGCAGAACCCCCTGTTCCTGTAGAACTGGCGGTGCGCCAGTCTACAATAGCCTGCGCAAGGTTTGGGTCTTGCTGAAAGACGGGGAAGGTTTGCAGCGTGGCTGCCGAAACAGTATTGAGGTTGATGAGAGAGCCGGTATCTACAACTTCCAGCTTTACCCAGCAGTCGCCTATCTGCCACCAGCCGTTGCTGTCGGCAGTGGGAGCAGGAGGCACAATGCCGTAGGTGCCGCCGTAGTTGCTGGTTTGCGAAAGGGCTGCCATAGCGTAGTTGAGCGCCCCCCTTGCTGCATAAAACCTTTGGGTTTGAGTTCTGTAATTTTCTGCTGCAAGTGCAGAATTATGGGTTTGTACGCCAATGGTTACGGCCAGCAGTGTGAGTACGATCATGATGAAAAGCACAGGAACAAGGGCTTGCCCATGCGATTTGTTTCTGAGCATTATGGCAACCCTCCTGTGCCTGAGCTGTTTGCTGTGCTGCTGCTGGTTTCTGCCTGCTGCGTGTTGGCCTCAAGCGGCATGGGGGCATTTACCGGCAGAATGCTGGTAAATGTTTCAGGCTGGCCCTGCGGCCCAGACAAGACAATGGTTGCTTTTACAAAAGGCGGAAGCTGCATATCGCCTGTTTGCGAGCTGCTGGAAGAGCTGCTGGAGGCGGCAGAAGAGCCTGCGTTTGATGCGCCTGTGGCTGATCCTGAGGAAGACTGCTGCTGTGCTGCCAGGTTTTGCTGATACAGCGGCTGTTCAAAGTCCCATTCCGTGCGCCATTCATTCTGGCTGGGGTCCCAAAACTGCAGGGTCAGCGACTGCACGTTGTGCAGAAGCACCCCGGGCGGCTGGCTGGGGTCGTTTTGCTGCGACATGCTGCTTTGCAGGGTTTGCAGGCTGGGCACATTGAGCGTTTGGCGCAGCAGGGTCTGGTCTGGCTGCAAGCTGTAGCGTACCCAGAGTTCTCTGGACTGCGGCAGTGCAGTTTGCTGCGCGCTGTCTGCGGCAGTGCTGCTGCCAGATGGTTGTGATGGGCTGCCGAGCATTGGGTTCAGATTGGGATCTGTGGTGGTGATTCTCCCTGTGAAAGTATCAAAGGTAAGCAGGCCGGGGTCGTACGATGAGAGCGGGCTGTTGGGGGCCTGTGCTGAAGTGCCCGCCAGAAACAGCGAATTGGGATCGGTGGTAGAGGCATAGGCAGCAGCCAGATCGTGTGCGAGAAAGCCAAATGCAGCCCGTACATCGCGGTCAGAGTCCTGGTATCCCCGAATGCGCTCGCTTGTGTTTGCAGTACTGGCCAGCACCATTCCCAATGTAGTGGTGATGATGGTGAATATGATCAGGGCTACCAGCGCCTCCAGCAGCGTGAAGCCTGTGCTGCTTCTATATGCCACTGCCGCCTCCCGAAGCACCAGAGCCTGCCGTGCCAGACCCTGAGGAGCTGGAAGAGCTGTTGGCCTGAGGGCTTGCCTGCTGTATTTGCTGGTTGTTTATCAGCCAGGTATTGAACTCTACCGAGTGCTGCTGCCCCGGCGTGCCCCACTGCACTGTAAGATCAACCTGATACAGGCCAGTATAGTTGTCGGCAGTAATATTGTACTGGTAGGTGTAGTTTGGGTGATCGGGTGCGAAATTGCCCTGCTGCTGGTCTGCGGTAATGCCCCCGTTTGTTGCGGCCTGCAGTTCCAGCTGCGAAAGTTCCTGTTTGCCCAGCAGCGCTGCCATTTCTGTTCTGTGGGCAATATTTTCGGTGTTTACTTCCTGCCCTACGGCATCGATGGCAGCGGCTACTCCTATGGCAAGCAGCACAATGGCCACCAGCATTTCTATGAGGGTAAACCCTTTATTCCTCTTCATGGCGCCGCCTGTTCAGAGCCTGTCTGCTCTTTGTGCAGCTGCCCCGTGGCAGGCGAGAGATGCAGGGAGGCAGAATCGCCCCTGGTATCCTGCATCAGCAGCGTGGCAGCGTCTGAGGTGCCGTCTCCATGAAATGTGATTGAGTTGGCAGGTGCGCCTGCCGAGCCGTTTTGCTGCATGGCCTGCATTTCCACTGTATTGCCCAGCAGGGCTTCCCGCTGCTGCGGGCCAGATTCAGCCTGAATTTGCTGCTGCTGCATCAGGGCCTGCGGTATGTCTTGCACAGGCAGCGGAGGCGGCAGCTGTGCTGTCAGAACGCCCTGTGCAGGGTTCACCTGTATCGTTACATCGGCATCCAGCGCAATGGCATTGCGATGCGCCCATGCGAAAAGGTTTTCTACATCGGCGACATCGTTGTTGAAGCGCGCGCGGTCTACCATTCTGCTGTAGGCAGGCACAAGAATAGCTGCAGTGACCGCAATGATAATGATCACCACCAGCAGTTCTATCAGGGTAAAGGCGCGCGCCGAATGCATTGGTCAGTTTCCCTGCAGATTCCAGCTTTGCACATCATCCGATGTGTTTGGCTGTCCGTCTGGGCCGTCAGATGAGATGTCGTATTCGCGTCCGCTGGCTCCCGGTACAGTGTATACATACTGGTGTCCCCAGGGGTCGAGTGGAATGGAGGTAACGTTTTTGAGGTAGGGGCCATTCCATTTGCCTCGCGGGCTTGGGGGTGTGACCAGGTCGTTGAGCGAGGCCGGGTCTGTGCCCATGTCCAGTTTATACTGGTCTATGGCAGTTTCAAACGCCTTGATATTGGCGATGGCAGAAGATATTTTTGCATCTTTGATACGGCTGATAACATTGGGCACCACCACCGCTGCCAGTATGGCGATGATGACCACCACCACCAGGATTTCGATGAGTGTGAAGCCTGCCTGCCAGTTTTTTCGGGTTCTGTTTGCAATCATGAAAGTTTTCTCCTCAGTGTGTAACCAGGTTGTTGGCCTGAAAGATAGGTAGTAAAATGGAGAGTACGACAAAGCCAATGAATCCGCCCATAAACAGCACCACCAGCGGTTCTATGAGACTGGTGAGGCGCCGCATGGCGTTGTCTACTTCAAAATCGAGGGTATCGGCAGTACGAAGAAGCATAGCAGGCAGCCGCCCGGTTTCCTCTCCTACAGCGGTCATATGCAGCACTACGGGCAGAAAAGTGTCGGTTTTTTCCATGGCGGTATGCAGCATTTCGCCCTGTCTCACGCTGTTTCGCACCACCTGCATGGCAGCGGCTGCCGTTGAGCTTCCCAGTGCGCTGGATGCGATGTCCAGCGATTCCAGAATAGGCACGCCTCCTGCCAGCAGTGTGCCCAGTGTGCGCACCAGGCGGGCTGCCACCACTTTTTGAATGACGGGGCCAAGTACAGGCAGTTTCATGCGTGTGCGGTCGAGTGAATCTGCGCCGCGTTTTGTGCGCACCCAGAAGCGTGTTCCGCCGACTGCTGCAGCAAGTGCAATCAGGATTTCCAGCCAGTATTTGCCAACAAAGCCTGAGATAAGCAGCAGGATTTTGGTGGGGAGGGGGAGCGAATTGCCCATGTCGTGAAAGATGCCTGAGAGTTTGGGCACCACGAATGTGAGCAGGAATGTGACCGCGCTGACTGCCACCACCATCAGCACCATAGGGTAGGTGAGAGCGGCCATAATCTGGCTGCGGCGCGTCTGTTCTTTCTCCATGAAGTCTGCCAGGCGCGTCATAACGTCGGGGAGCTGCCCTGAAACCTCTCCCGCCCGAATCATGTTGACATAGAGAGAGGGGAACTGTCGGGGGTATTTTCTCAGTGCCTCCGAAAGCGGCTGTCCGGCGCGTACTTCCTTTTGCGCTGCCGTGAGCAGATTGCGCATTCCTTCCTGTTCCATCTGTTCGATCAGCACAGAAAGCGCCCTGTCTATGGGCATGCCTGCATCCAGCATATCCGACATTTCACGCGTGAAGAGCAGCACCTGCATGCGCGGTACTTTTTCATTGGTGCGCGTAACTGTTTCCGTGCCGTTTTTACCGTTTTGGGCCGTCTCGCGGTCTTTGCCATTGGCAGGCGCTACGCGGGTAGGGTAGACACCCAGTGCGCGTACACGCATGGCGGCCTCGGTAGTATCTCTGGCGGATATGGTTCCTGTCACCGACTGTCCTGCTCCATCACGGGCCTGATAAGTAAACTCCGGCATTTCTGCTCCTCGAATTAAATGGAGAACTCTTCTCTCTGGCAAACGCGCAGTACTTCCTGAATAGTAGTTTCGCCCTGCAGCGCTTTCGCTCTTCCATCCTGCAGCATAGTGGTCATGTTTTGCGTTTGCTGCGCATACTGTTTCACTACCCCGGCAGGGTCGCGGCGTGTGATCATACCCCGAATAGTCTCATCGATTGTAAGCATTTCATAAATGCCGCTTCTTCCTCTAAACCCGCTGCCTCTGCATTCAGGGCATCCCACGCCCTGCTGCAGGGGATGTTTTTCCACTTCAGCGGGGTCTATTCCGATGTCGCGCAGTGATTCTGGCTTCTCCTCTACCGGCCTGCGGCAGCGGGGGCAGTTGATGCGCACCAGGCGCTGCGCCACCACGCCGATGAGCGATGAGGCAACCAGGTAGGGTTCGGCGCCCATGTCGAGCAGGCGGCTTACTGCACCTGCCGCGTCGTTTGTATGCAGGGTAGAGAATACCAGGTGGCCGGTAAGCGCCGCCTGTATGGCTATTTCAGCGGTTTCATGGTCTCTTATTTCACCCACCATGATTACATCGGGGTCTTGACGAACAATGCTTCTCAGCCCGTTTGCAAAAGTAAGCCCAATTTGCGGCTGCACCTGTATCTGGTTGACGCCGTTGAGCTGATATTCCACCGGGTCTTCTACCGTAATAATTTTCTTTTCGATGCTGTAGATTTCGCTGAGGGAGGCGTAGAGCGTGGTGGTTTTTCCGCTGCCGGTGGGGCCGGTTACCAGAATGATGCCGTGCGGCTCTTGAATGAGGCGTCTGAACTGATGAAACATACCGCGTTCCATGCCCAGTTCTGTGAGGCCGAGCATGGCGGTAGATTTATCTAGAATGCGCATTACCACTGCTTCGCCGTATACGGTGGGCACGGTAGAGACGCGCAAGTCTATTTGGCGGCCTGCCGCGCGTATTTTCATGCGCCCATCCTGCGGCAGTCTGCGTTCTGCAATGTTGAGGTCGGATAGAATTTTTACGCGGCTCACTACTGCCGAATGGTAGCGCCGGGGCGGTGCGCTTACTTCATGCAGCACGCCGTCTACCCTGTATCTAACGCGCAGTTCCTTGTCGAACGGTTCTATATGAATGTCGGAGGCCCTGTCTTGAATGGCCTGGTTGATGATGAGGTTCACCATTTGGATCACCAGTTCTTCACGGGCCATTTTCTGCAGGTCGGCAATATCCAGGCTGTCTTCATCTTCCACTGCCCGCTCGGCATCCTGAACATCCTGAATAATGCGCGACATATATGCCTGTTCACACACGCGTCGAATTTCTGAGGCAAGCGCGAGCGCCGGGCAGATTTCCAGGCCGGTGAGCAGGTTGAGGTCATCTGCAGCAATCACATCCAGCGGGTCTGCCATAGCAACGGTGAGCCGTCCTGTTTGTTTGCGCAGAGGCACCAAGTTGTGCCGCATGGCGAATTCTGAGGGCACCATTTCGAGGGCATCGGTGTCTGGGGGAGTTTCATTGAGGTCAATGAGGTCTACTTCCAGTTGTTTTGCGAGTGTTTGCAGCAGCCGGTTGTCTGTAAGAAACCGCATTCCCACCAGTATCTCCCCAATTCTTCTGCCGTCGCGAATGCGCATTTGTTCAGCCAGCGCCGCTTCCAGCTGATCTGCGGTGATTGCTCCTTCTTCTACCAGCATGGTTCCAAGTTGCATTCGTTTGAGTTTGAGCATGGATTTTCTCTGCACGCTTTCTACAGTAAGGGGATTTTGGCACACACTATTTGCCCTGTACAGCACTATAGACGCGTAGTTTGGCGCAGGGTTTCATGCTTCTTTCGCGATTGTGCGGCAAGGCGGCCTGCTGCGGCAAAACCGTTGTTACCGAATGCCTTCAAGAATTGAAACAGCAGGCATTTGAAAGCGTCTAATGGCTATGCAGCAGGAAAAAGCGTTGTAAATGCCGAAAGCCTGCAGCAGTAAGCCTTTCGCGCCGCAGGAGAACGTATGCTGTTTCGTGCCCTCTATTTGTCTGTTGCCGCCTCATGAACCCTATGCTTCGACATCTGCTATCGATTCCGGCTTCAGTAAAGCATTTGCAGTCGGCGCATTTGCTGTGGGCCACCCCCTGGTCTGCCTATGCTGCTGCGGGCTTTCTGCTGTTCTCGCTGCTCTGGTTTGGCGTTTTGTACTACCGCGACGGCAGCAGGCCCTCGTGGTGGGTGAAGGGGCCACTGCTTGTGCTGCGCATGCTGGCTCTTGCCGCCCTGCTGCTTATGCTGTTTCAGCCCGTACTGCGCCTTCAGCAAATCAGCCGGGTCGCCCCCTCTGTGGCAGTGCTGGTAGATACCTCTCAATCTATGAACCGGCCAGACCCCCGCCTGCCCAGCGCTTTTGCCGCACGCGAGGCAGCAGGCACGGGGCTTGCAGAGGGGCAGATACCCTCGCTTACCCGCCTGCAGCGCGCCAATGCGCTGCTCAATCATTCGGGGCTGTTGAAGCAGCTGAGTGCAAAATACCAGGTGCATATATACACCTTTGCAGGGCATTCGCATTCCGTGCCCCTTCCGCCTTCTTCTGCAAAAAGAAGCCGCTACCGGTTTGACCTGTCTGCTGCAAGCCCCGGCGACTCTACCCAGATTGGCGGCGCACTGCAGCAGATGACTCAAGACCTGGCCGGGCAGCCTGCTGCCGGTGCAATTGTGCTGAGCGATGGAGGCAGCAATCTGGGGCCAGACCCCCTTGCCGCTGCCTCGGAGGCGCGCGCGGCAGGCATTCCGGTTTCTACGCTGGGGCTGGGCGACCCTACGCCCACCAAAGATGTTGCCGTTATCAGCGTGCTTGCCGACGACAGCGTGCGCGTAGACAATGTGGTTACTTTGTATGCAGAGCTGCAGCAGCGCGGCTATGCAGGCAAAACCATTGCCGTAACCCTGCTGCGCAACGGCAGGCCCTACCTGCAGAAAATGGTGCGGCTTGCCCCCGACAACCAGAAGCAGGAGGTTCGCTTCAATTACATACCTCACAAGGCCGGCAGATATGTAATGACCGTGCAGGCGGCTGCCCAGCCCCAGGAAGTGACGCTTACCAACAACAGGCGCTCGCTGGTGCAGACCGTGATCAAGAAAAGACTGCGTATTCTCTACATAGAGAACCGGCCCCGGTGGGAGTACCGCTATCTGCGCAGCGCAATACTGCGCGATACTGCACTGCGCTTTGCCTGCCTGCTGCTGAAAGGGGACAATGCTGCATCGGGCGGGGAGGGGAATCTGCCTGTTACGCATTTTCCCAACAATGAGAAAACGCTTTTTCAATACGACATTGTGATGCTGGGCGATGTGCCTGCCTCATACTTCACCCCCGACCAGCTCAATATGCTGCGCCGTTTTGTAGAAGATCGGGGCGGCAGCCTGCTGATACTGGCAGGAGAAAATCATATGCCCTTTGAGTATGCAGGCACCCCGCTTGAACCGGTGATACCGGTGGTGTTTGGCGCAACCCCAGACAATGTGGTTACAGACAGCCCGTTTCAGTGGAAGCTTACCCCCGAAGGAGAGCGCAGCCCCATTATGCAGCTCTCTGCCGACCCGGCAGCAAACGCGCAGATATGGGCTTCGCTGCCGGGCATGTACTGGTGCGCCGGGGTAGTGCGACCGCGGCCTGCGGCTACCGTGCTTGCGGTGAACCCCGCCCGCAGCAGCGCCTACGGGCCGTACCCTTTGGCGGTTATTCAGCCATTTGGAGCTGGCATGTGCTATGCAGAGCTGGCCGACAGCACCTGGGAATGGCGGGCAAAGGTGGGCGACAGGTACTTTTACCGTTACTGGGGGCAGGTGCTGCGCGCGCTTACGCCGCACGAGCTGCCGGGCAACAGCCGGTTTGTGCAGATAAATACCGACAGCACCGAGTACAGAATAGGGCAGAAAGTAACCGTGAGCGCCCGTCTGCTTGACCCTTACTATCACCCGGTAGTGGTGCCGCAGGCAACTGCCGTTCTTACCGGAACCGGGGGGCAGAGCAGCCAGGTGGCGCTGCGCGCCGCGCCGGGTTCTCCCGGTTTGTACACTGCTGTCATCCAGCCGGGCAGGGTGGGGCATTATTCCATTTTGCTCGCTTCTCCCCGCAATCCCAATGCCCATGCTTCTGCTGCGTTTGTGGTGGAGAGCCAGGCGCTGGAACAGCAGAAGCCGGAACTGGATGTACGCATGCTGCAAAAACTGGCCGCTGCCGGGGGGGGAAAGTACTACACGCCTGCTCAGATGCAGCAGTGGATGCATAGCCTGCACAAGCTGCCGCTTGTTATTCACCGGCAAACGGAAGTGCAGGTATGGGACTCGCCGCTTTTTCTACTGCTGTTTATTGTGCCGCTTACTCTGGAGTGGTTTGTGCGGAAGCGTCGCGGATTGCTGTAGAGTCGGTGGAGCGAAGCGGGTCGGTTTGTGCGCGTTCAAAGGCAAGCGCAGGTCTGCGCTGCCGCTGCGGCAGGTCGGCCAGCATGTGCGATACAGTGACCATGCGGTACCCCTGCTTTTGCAGCCCCTGCAGAATAGCGGGCAGGGCGCTGGCTGTGCCGGGGTAATCGTGCAGCAGGATAATAGAGCCGTTTTCCACCCTGTCGAGGGTGCGGTCGGCAATGAATGCCGGGGTAACCCGTGAACTGAAATCGCGGGAGGCTGTGTTGTAGCTTACTGTGATGTAGCCATGATTGCGAATTACTTTTAGCACGCGGTTGTTGTAATCCATGCCGGGGGGTCTCAGCAAATGCATGTGCTGCCCTGTTATGCGGCAGAAGGTGATATCGGCATCGTTGATTTCGTGGTGCAGCTCTTCGGGTGAGAGGGTGAGAAACCGCAGGTGCGTGCTAGAGTGGTCTCCCACCTCGTTGCCTTCCTGCAGCGTCTGTTTTACCAGCCAGGGCCATTTTGCCATGTTTTCGCCCACATCGAAAAAGGTGGCGTGCACATGAAAGCGCTGCAGGGTAGCGAGTATGGAGGGCAGGCTTTCGGGGTGCGGGCCGTCGTCGAAGGTGAGCGCCACCTCATGCAGCGCGCGGTTTCCGTGCAGCAGCAGAGCCTGGCTGGGTATGTAGAGGTCGTCTCCGCGCCAGCGGTGATACCAGTACACCGGGTTGAAGGTTTGCCCCCATCCAATGGTTCTGTGTATGTTGTACCACCATGCCCATGAGAAAAGGCCGCACAGCAGCACAAGCAGCGCAACTCTCCCCTGCATGGTTTTGAGCAGCCAGCCTATTTTTGCACGGAGACGCGGTTTCATTGAGCTGCTCTCCGTATCACGGCCACTGCAGATGCCTCAATCCCCTCGCGTCTTCCTACAAACCCCAATTTTTCCGATGTAGTCGCCTTGATGCTGATTCTGTTTGCCTCAAGCTGCAGGCATTGGCCAATGGCTTGCTGCATGGCGGCCCGGTGCGGCAGCAGCTTTGGCGCTTCTGCTGTCACAGTAGCATCTATATTCACGATTTCCCATCTGTTTTCGCGCAGTTTCTGGTGTACAGTTTTCAGCAGGCTGAGGCTTGAGATGTTGCGGTAGGCCGGGTCTGTGTTGGGAAACAGCATTCCTATATCGCCGAGGCATGCTGCCCCCAGCAGCGCATCGCACAGTGCGTGCAGCAGCACATCGGCATCTGAGTGCCCTTCCAGCCCGCAGGGGTGTTCGATGGCTATTCCACCCAGGTAGAGTGTGCGGCCGGCCTCCGGCGGGGCGAAGGCATGCACATCGTAGCCAAAGCCGGTGCGTATTTCTGCGGCTGCACCACCAAGCAGTCGTTCTGCCAGGGCTGTATCCTCCGGGCGGGTAATTTTGATGTTGAGAGGGTCTCCGGGTACAATGCGCACCGTTTCTCCCAGCGCTTCTATCAGCGAAGCCTCGTCGGTAGGTTCTGCGCTGTCAAATGGGAAGGCCTGGTATGCCCTTCGCAGCAGTTCTACTTTTGCGCCCTGCGGAGTTTGCACTGCGGTGAGGCCCTGCAGCGGCGGCTGGCCTTCTCTCTGCATGGTACGCGATATTGTCTGCTGCACGTTCCCCAGTTCGTCTGCGCGTTTTACCGTATCAGAGAGCGGCAGACCCGGCACTGCGGCGCCTGCCTGGCTGGCTGCCTGCAGCACCCTGTCAATGAGCTCGGCAGAGACCAGCGGGCGGGCGGCATCATGCACCAGCACTATATCCACCCATTCGGGCAGCGCCTCCAGCCCGCGCAAAACCGATTCCCACCGGGTAGCGCCCCCTGCCACCACAGCATGCACTTTGGAGAATGCCGCCGTCTCCATCAGCGCTCTTTCCTGCTCTTCGGGCGCGACAGAAAGCACAATGCAGCTGATGTGCGGGTGGTTTTGCAATGCGCTGAGGGTTCTGTGCAGCAGTGTGGCGCCAGCCAGCATGCTCCATATCTTGTTTTCTGTTCCCTTAAATCTTTTTCCCTGCCCTGCTGCGGGCACTATCGCTGCGGCGCGATACGTTTCCGGCAAATCCGCCGGGGGTGGAGTGGTTTGCCCCATGCTCTTCTATGGTATCCCCTTCTTCTTCCGATCTGGTTCTTGCAAAAATCATTTTCCCCGCTACGGTTTGCAGTACGCTGGTAACCACCACGCTGCGTGTGCTGTTGAGGTAGCGTCTGCCGTCTTCCACCACAATCATGGTGCCGTCGTCCAGGTAGGCCACTCCCTGGTCTGCTTCCTTGCCTTCTTTCACAATGCCAACCACCATGCTTTCGCCTACCATCACTACGGGTTTGATGGCATTTGCCAGCTCATTTACATTCAGAACCTGCACTCCCTGCAGCGCGGCCACCTTGTTGAGGTTGTAGTCGTTTGTTACGATCATTCCTCCCAGCGCTCTTGCAAGCTTTACAAGTTTTGTGTCTACCTCATCGTGCTGTGCTGCACGCTCCAGGGCTTTGTCCCACACACGCACTTTCAGCGGCAGGTCCTGCTGCATAATGTTTAGAATGTCCAGCCCTCGTCTGCCTCTGGCTCTTTTTAGTCCGTCTGCCGAGTCTGCAATGTGCTGCAGTTCATCAAGTACAAAACCGGGCACATACAGAATGCCTTCCAGAAACCCTGTTTTGCTTACGTCGGCAATGCGTCCATCTATAATCACATTGGTATCCAGAATTTTGCATCCTATGGTAGAGACTTCTTCGCCCTCCTGCTCTGCCTCCTTGCTGTTTTTCGCTCTGTTTCCCAGTGGAATGTCTTCTTTCATTCCCCAGAGCGCGCGAATGCCCAGGTAAAGCGATGCCACACTGAGCAGTGCTGCCAGGGTGAAGCCTGCAATGCCGAGCCTGAAAAAGATCAGCCAGAATGGTACAGAGATAAAGGCGCCTATGAGTGCGCCGAGAATGACGGCTATTTTGTCTCGTGCAGACATTTTTTCCAGGGTATTGCCGGCTTCTACCAGTTTTTGGCCGCTGTAATTGCCAAGAATGGAACCGGAAAGCACCCCCAGTGCGCAGAGGGCAAAAGTAAGAAAGTTCATGTAGCCGGGCATTTGTGTCTGCATGGTTTTGAGCGGATCGAGCCATGCTGGCACAGTTTTGTGGGCAGAGAAATAGCTGTTGATGGTCAACCCAAAAAACAGCCCCAAAGTTCCCAGTCCCAGGGCTACAATGAGGCTGAAAAGAGGTTTGAAACCTCTGCGGTATAAGTGCATAATGAGTGCGGCTCCTGGTAATAATTGCCCCCGGCAGGCAGCAAAAGCACTGACGGGCTTACTATAAATAAACGTACCTGGCAGTACAATATTACGCCCGTGCAGCTGAATGATTTCTGCAAGAAGATGGTTTATTATACCCGTCTCTTTGCCGGGACTGAGGACGTTGTTCCTGCATTCTTACTGTCAAACAGTTTGAGGCAATATCGGGCAGCGGCAGCCCTCTGCGCCCCTCTTTCAGCGCCGACAGGCTGTTTCACCTCACCCCCTCGACCTGCTGTTGCACGGGGTTGAAACCCCGTGCTGATACGCCAAGCCCTCTTTGAGGGCTGCAGAGATGTGCTGTCAGCCTGCACCAGCCTTCTGGCCCCTCTTTCAGCGCCGTAAGGCGCGACCGGGAGAGGGGCAGGCCGAAAGGCCGGGGTGAGGTGGCCTCACGCGCTGGCGGCAGTGGGCTTGCAGAGCGGCATGATGCATCGTGCATTTAGTCCACGCAGTGGACTTTTGCCTGTCAGAACGGGGTTTCAACCCCGTGGCCGTAAGGCCGGGGTGAGGTTGCCTCACGCGCCGGCGGTAGAGAGAATGCAGAGCGGTTATGAGCCTAATAATCCGATTTGTTCCAGCGTTTCCAGTTATCCTTGATCAGTTTTCCTACGCCGTCAAGATCAGGAAAGATGAGTACAGGGGTAGTGCCGTAATTCGCAAGTTCGTCTGATATGGCATCAATGCTTGACTCATCAATAAGAATCTGCTCAATGGCGCGATCCTGGCTGTTTCGCTTAAGTTCCAGTGCGAGAGAGTCGACTTCTGTGCCAAAAATAACGAAGCGGCTGCCCTGGGCATTTATTCTGCGGGAATAGTGGTCATATTCGAGAATGAGCGGCATTTTTGGCATGGGGAGTTTATTGCGCACGGTATCTTCCATTGGTAAGTATGCCATCTCCCATTCGTTCCAGTTATATTGCGTACACCGGTCTTCGGTGATGTGCTTTTGCCAGTCGCGCAGATGCTTATCTTCTGCAACACTATCTTTTAATTTGTCCTGCATTCGATCCCATTCGAGCACATATACACGTGGACTGCATGATTGATCGGTAGTTTGCAGTGCAAAATACAGTGCGACCAGTGGCAGAACAGTCCAATCCAGAAGTCTGGTTGGTGCGCCATGGTGCTGCATCAGGAAATAGTCGTCCCAGTCCTTGTCCAACTGGTAAGACGCCTTTTCCCTGAATTGCTCCGCCTCATGCTGAAAAAGGCGAAACTGCTGATATTCCTGGTAAATAACAGATTCCAGCGACTTCAGCCTGGAGAATGGTGCAGAGGGGCGGTAAAGCGCCGGCCGCAGGCTGGTTTGATATTCATGCGGTTCACCCCGAAACCACATTTCATCGCTGTTTCTCAAATTCCATGCATTCCGCAGATGCTGAATGACTTTCAAATATTCAAGAACAGATTTCACCGGATTGCTCAGATCACATGCCTCAGACAAAGTACCTGTCTCCTCTCCAGTTTATTTGCATGCAGCTGTTTGTCTCTGTGAATAGAGATGAAAAAGTATTTATTAATGATGCAAAAAACTTCAGTTTTCGCTGGCAGAATGTGGTTATGCATACACTGCCGCTCTTTCTGATGCAGATTTTTATAATTATCAATATTGTTGATGCAGTATGGCAGGACGAAAGTTTTGTGAATTATGCTGCGCCTTTGAGTTTCTGCTCTATTATTGCAGATAATGTGTATATACCTGCAATCATGCATTGCTTGTGGTGCCATCTTGTTTCTGTTTGCTGGCAGGTATGTGCTGCCATCATCCCATTCAGGCGATACAGCCTGAGAACCTGCCTGAAATAACCTTTCAACGGCTAAAATATCTTATCACAACAGGGTAAATACAATCAAACTGTTCACTTGCACAGTGAGCGGTACTACAAAGCGAGGGTGTTAATGAAACTGGAGGAACTGCAAGCGAATGCGATCGTTAAAGGGGTTGTGCAGGACCAGCTCGTCACAGTAATTGGCGTGATCTGGCATGGCAGTGCGGCTATAGAACTTACGTACAAAACTGCGGACGGGCGACCGGCGGCGATTGTGTTGTACCGTACCGATGAAGAACGGCTAAGCCTTGCCCAGGAGGGCCTGCCATGGAGCTTCGATAGCAACGGTTCTAAGTTTCGCCTGGTAGCGGAGGCCAACCGAATTCACCTCGCTTACCTGTTTGACCCTGTTCTGGCCGTTCATACATCGCAGGTTGAGCCGCTCCCGCATCAAATTACGGCAGTGTACGAGGAGATGTTGACAAGGCAGCCACTTCGGTTCCTTCTCGCCGATGATCCAGGCGCTGGCAAGACCATCATGGCGGGCTTATTAATACGCGAGCTTATCGTGCGCGGCGACCTTCAGCGCTGCCTCATTGTATGCCCCGGTTCATTAGCCGAACAGTGGCAGGATGAACTGCACCGCCGGTTTCAGCTTAAATTCGATATCGCCACCAACGACCAATTAGAAGCTGCACACACTGGTAACTGGTTCATTGAGCACAATCTAGTAATAGCTCGACTAGATAAATTAAGCCGTAACACCGATCTCCAGGAGAAGTTGAAGGCACCCGATGCGTTCTGGGACCTTGTGGTGTGTGATGAAGCGCACAAGTTGTCGGCCACTCAATTCGGTGACGAGGTGAAGTATACAAAGCGATACCAATTGGGTCAGCTGCTTTCGAGGGTAACTCGGCACTACCTGTTAATGACCGCTACTCCACATAACGGCAAAGACATCGATTTTCAACTCTTCATGGCGCTGCTGGATGGTGATAGATTTGAGGGCCGCCACCGTGACGGTGCGCATACGGTAGACGCATCCGATATGATACGAAGGATGGTGAAGGAAGACCTGCTGCGCTTTGATGCAACACCGCTATTCCCCGAACGGCGCGCCTACACTGTGCCGTACAAGCTCACGGATGGTGAGGCGGCCCTCTACAAAGAGGTCACGGAATACGTTAAAGAAGAGTACAATCGAGCCGAAAAGCTGCAAAACAAGAGCCGCACCGGGACCATTGGCTTTGCACTCACCATACTGCAGCGCAGATTGGCGTCCTCGCCCGAAGCCATACTTACATCACTTATCAATAGGCGCGAAAAGCTGGAGCGGAAGCTGCGCGAAACACAGCTATTGCACCGAGGTGGGCAGGCTGCTGAACGCCAGGTTGTATCAAACCAGACATTGGCCGACGACGATATTGATGAACTGGATGACGTTACTGAAACGGAGATGGACCAGGTTGAAAACGAGGTTCTGTACCAGGCAACCGCAGCAAACACCATTGCAGAACTTAAAATCGAAATTGAGACCCTGAAGAAATTGGAGGGGATGGCCGCCGCGGTACGGCGGTCCGGAGAGGACAGAAAGTGGTCTGAACTCTCAACGTTACTCAACGATATATTCACTCCTAATGGATTCGCCGCACAGGTAGGCGAAGGTCGCGCATCCTACGGCAACGAGATTAAACCCGTTTTTGCTCCCACGCAAAAGCTGGTAATTTTTACCGAACACCGAGATACTCTGCGTTACTTACATGAACGCATCAGCACCCATACGGGCAGGGCGGATGCGATTGTAGAAATACATGGTAGTATGGGGCGCGAGGCCAGGATGGCTGCCCAAGAGGCATTCCGACACGACCCCAACGTGCGAATACTGCTCGCTACGGATGCCGCAGGGGAGGGGATTAATCTTCAACGCGCGCACCTGATGGTAAATTACGACCTTCCATGGAACCCCAATCGACTGGAACAGCGCTTTGGGCGAATCCATCGCATTGGACAAACCGAGGTATGCCACTTGTGGAATTTGGTTGCGGATGAGACCCGCGAAGGTGAGGTCTACAGAGCACTGTTTGAAAAGCTGGAAGAGGCACGTAGCGCGTTGGGCGGCCGTGTTTACGACGTGCTGGGCGATATGGTATTCGATGGCAAACCGTTGCGCGATCTCCTGCTAGAGGCAATTCGCTACGGCGAGCGCCCCGAGGTACGCATGCGTCTTTCACAGGCGGTCGCAAACGCGTTAGATCGTGGTCGTCTCCAGTCCCTGCTAAACAACCGCGCCATTGCCCATGACGTCATGAACGCCGAGCGGGTATTTAACATTCGCAGGGAGATGGAGCGCGCTGAGGCTCGCAGGCTGCAGCCTCACTACATCGAGTCATTTTTCCTGGAGGCCCTTTCGGTACTTGGCGGCAGCTGCCGCAGGAGGGAATCACGGCGGTATGAGGTTACCCACGTGCCGGCGGTCATCCGTGAGCGAGACCGTCAAATCGGCTTCGGCGAGCCAGTGCTTAGCAAATACGAGCGCATCGCATTCGACAAATCGATGGTGGCTGCCCAGCCGCCAGCAGCATTTATCTACCCAGGACACCCTCTGCTTAACTCCATGCTGGATCTCATTTTGGAACAGAACAGATCACTGCTAAAACAGGGCACAGTGTTGGTAGATGATGCCGATTACGGTACAGAGCCAAGAGTGCTTTTCATACTGCAGCACGATGTTCAAGATGGTAGTACGACGCGTAGCGGGGACATGCGAACAATATCCCGCCGGATGGTTTTTGTGGAGATACAACGCGACGGTGCTACCCGCCACCTCTCCTATGCGCCGTATTTGGACTACCGGCCACTGGCCGAATCTGAGCCAACGGCCCTTGAGATTGCCAGCAGCCCTTTGTGCCAGTGGATTAATCGCAACATGGAGCGGACGGCACTGACACACTGTATTGAGCACCTGGTGCCTGCTCACCTAAGTGAGGTGCGCGAACGAAGGCTGGGGCTGCTCGAGAAGACCGAGGCAGCCGTTAAAGAGCGTCTCACCCGCGAAATCACCTATTGGGATCATCGCGCAGAGGTGCTACGGAATGAAGAGTACTCTGGGCGCAGCAACGCGCACCTCAACTCTGGGGAGGCTCGCAAGCGAGCGGACCAGCTTCAGGAGCGAATGAAACAGCGGCTGGCAGCTATTCAACAGGAGAAGCAGCTCACCGCCCGGTCACCGCAGGTAATCGGTGGGTTGTTGGTGGTGCCCGCGGGACTCGTTGCGCAACTAATGGGTACGCCGGCGCCCACGGGCATGCCCGTTGAAACTGCAGAATCGGCCAGGCGTGCGCGAGAGATTGTAATGAAAGTGGAACGTGAACTTGGCTTCGAGCCCGAGGATCGTGAGACGGATCGACTTGGCTATGACTTGGAAAGCAGCATACCGGGCACAGGCCGATTGCGATTCATTGAGGTCAAGGGCCGAGATGCCTCGGCTGAAACCATCACAGTGACCTGCAATGAGGTACTTACCGCGCTCAACAAGCCGGACGATTACATCCTAGCCATTGTGCTGTTCTATGGCGACAAACATACCGTTCACTATGTACGGCGGCCATTCACACGCCAACCAGACTTTGGCGTCACTACCATGGAGTATCGGTTAAATGGCGCAGAGGGCCTGCTTCCACGCGCCACGGTTCCCTGTTAGCCAAGCGAAGTCGCGATAAGCGCAGTGACTCTTAAGTCAGCAGGTAGGGATAATTACTCCGCAGCATAAATCACGCATAATTCCCGCTGTACATCGTGTACCACTCCTTTTGTGCTGCCGACACTGTTTATTCGCCAACGAGGATACGACCTATGCCAAGTTCGCATACCGAAGTGTATGTCCATTTTGTCTGGACGACCCAAAACAGGCAGCCCATTATCACGACAGATTATGAAGAACCGCTCTACAAATTCATTCGTTCGCGCTGCCAGAAAATGCAGGCACACATAACTGCCATTGGCGGCATGCCAGACCATGTCCACCTGCTCATAAGAATGCCGCCGTCATTGTCAATTTCCCAGGTTGCACAAGATATAAAGGGCAGTTCCAGCCACTTTGTCGCACATGCACTGGGGCAACGCGATTTCCGCTGGCAAGGCGCATACGGAGCATTCAGCGTCGGGAAGAATGCGTTAGAGTCCGTTACCTATTACATCGAGAATCAAAAAATCCACCATGGCGCGCACACGATTCATCGTGATTGGGAACCCGCTGACGTTATTGACAACCCGTCCTAACTGGCACCTGGTATTGGGTTGCCCTTCGCACGGCGATTCACACACGGGGTTGTACGCACGGGGTTGAAACCCCGTGCTGATACGCGAAGCCCGCACAAGCGGGCTGCCGGAGGGCGCGCTGATCGAAGGGTACGCGGGCAATGGGATGTGGGTGCGTCCGCACGCTCGGCGATTTTCGCCTATTGGGTTGCCCTTCGCACGGCGATTCACACACGGGATTGTACGCACGGGGTTAAACCCCGTGCTGATACGCGAAGCCCGCACAAGCGGGCTGCCAGAGGGCGCGCTGATCGGAGGGTATGCGGCTATTGGCGTTTGCGCGAATGAATGCACCGTGGTCCACACGCGAATCGGCCAATTACGAGTACACCGAGCAGGCTATTGCATTTAGCCCACAACGTGGGCTTTTGCGTATCAGAACGGGGTTTCAACCCCGTTCGCAAATAACGCCGTTCGCAAACAACCCCGTTCGTGCACCGCCGCGTTCGAAATCAACCCCGTTTGTTGGCGATTGCATTTGTGATCAACCGCGCCCAACAACCCCCCGCCCCGTTCACCGCCAACCCCGGCTGTCACCAACCGCAAATATCCGAGTGCGCACCTGCGTGGGTTGAATGCGTGCCAAGGCGGTTTCAATGGGTTTTTTCGCATTGCATTATGCGTACCCGCTTGTACACATTGCGTTTGTGATCGCGGGGGTGAACGCACGGGGTTGTCCACGCGGGGATGGTACACACGGGGGTGTACGCACGGGGGTGTACGCACGGGGGTGAAACCCCGTACTGATACGCGAAGCCCGCACGAGCGGGCTGCCAGACGGTGCTCAAGTCGGGGGGCTATGCGGGTAATGGGGCGTGCGTGAAGAAACCGACCCGGCACCAGACGCACACCAGCCGACTACGACGCGCAGGCCCGGCAGGCTATTGCATCTAGCCCACAACGTGGGCTTTTGCATATCAGAACGGGGTTTCAACCCCGTTCGCATGCATCTCCGTTCGGTCACCGCCCCGTTCGCAAACAACGCCATCCCCGCACCCAGAGCGGCAACAACCCGATCGGGGTGGTTCCTACACCTCCATCGCGCCTTGTGGATTTGCCGAGGGCTCTTCCTTCGCAAGCCT
Organism: Chthonomonadaceae bacterium; assembly: GCA_027459665.1. GTDB lineage: Bacteria > Armatimonadota > Chthonomonadetes > Chthonomonadales > Chthonomonadaceae > DAIDHN01. The sequence continues at coordinate 48,899 of DAIDHN010000026.1, forward strand.
GGCGATCTCCTGCCAGCTCTGAATGAGTTCGTTGTACCATTGCCCCTCTTTTGATTGGCCCCCGCGTTCGCAGAGAAGATATAAACGGTAGGGCAGCTCCTTTGCGAGCACGCAGGCAGGGCCAAGCGCCTTCATGACCTCGGCGGCGGCGGTCTCACCGCGTTCGAGAGCGTGCACAAGCTGGTGCAATGCTTCCCAAACTGTTACCGCACCGTGATTGCCGATATCATCAAGTGGGCGGAGTTCGTTGGGCTGCAGCAGGCGTACTTTGCCGTGTACGGCCTCCGCGATGCCGGCGTTGACCATGACCTCCACGCTGACGTTTTTCGCCTTGGAGAGCGTCTCCGCTTCGCCGTACAGCCCGGCATCGAAACCGTGCTGCCTAAACCAGTTGAGCGCCCAAATGGTGCCGGGGTCGAAATCCGACTCCTGCTCGCCCAGCACCTCATCCAGTTCGCGGTTGATGACCCGCAGCACATCCCCCACGGTGAGAGGGGATCCATTGGTATCAATCACCTGACGGTAACGGCTGTAAACCGCCATGCCTGGGCCAATCGCTGCCTGCTGCATGTCTACCGGCGCGATACCGCCCTGCTGCAGGTCGCGGATGGCGCTGCACATCTCCCGCTTCAGCGCCAGCTGAAACTCACGCCGCGTGGCTATAGGCAGGTCCGCTGCACGGCGGTGACAGACCAGCACAATGCTGGAGGCAAGAGCATTAGTTCCCATGCCGATCATTCGATTGGACATTTCTGTACGCATGGGCCATGTGCCTGTAATGCCAAGCCCCGCACTGATCACCGCATCCAGAAAGGTCTCCCAGCCCGTGCTGCCCGTGGCGCCGTCACCGTCCGTTTTGCTCTGCTTGAACGCGTAATAGATAGTTATGGGGAATGCCGGGTGCGCCTGGATGGCGAGGTTGGCCATGGCATCCCTCATGCCCGCCAGAAAAAACTGTTCTGCACCCTTTTTACCGCCATGCCGGAACGGCGTCGCCACCAGCTCTTCATCCTTCGGCACGGCGACTGTGGCAAGCAGGCTGGGGAATATATCACGAAGGGACCGACGCAACCAGACGTAGAGAAAATCAGAAAGATCTGCGTAGCCGATGTTATCGTAATAAGGCGGATCCGTAGAAACGACCTTGTTTATACTTACGTGCTGAGATTGTGCTGCCGCCTGATTTGCAGTGCCCATTTCGGTAAACTTATGGCCACCGATGAACTTCGGCACCCAGCCCAGCATTCCGGCCCAACCGCCTGAAGAGTCACTGCAAGGGTTTGCCTCAGCAAAATCCCATGTCATTGGGATCGCCTGTCTACCGAACGTGTTCCTTATTAACTCTCTCGAGCCATGCCACGTGCAAATCGATGACCAATAGTCCGCGCACTTGTCAACGGCGAAGGCGAGGTAGGTTGCAACGGCATCCCCGTACGCCGCTGCCCCGCTGCCGCCATCCTCGAGCCGCACGCCGTCGTCAGCAAGGCCGGCAGCAACGGCATCGCGCACGGCACGGTCCCGCGCCTCACTCACGAGCATACTGAACGTGTTAAGCGCGGTAAGCTGCCTCGGCGTGAAGAGATCATCCCAGTAAAGCATGCCGTATTCCTGTACTCGAAATCCTAGCGCCCTCGCCGGTAAAGCTGAGGAATGTTCTTTCTCTTCTAGCGGTATATTGATTGCGTTTGCCAGATCACTGTCTGAACCAAGGTAAATCCGTCCGCCATCACCATCCAAAACCATTGCAAGCATGCACGAACCCAGCCTCTTCGCCTTTCCCTCCTCTCGTACATAGTCGAAAGATATGGGTGTACCTGAAAGGAGGCAGCTGAAACCACCATTTTTACCAGATGTTTTTGTACCCGAATTTGCGTTCAGGCTAGCGGGTGGTTTGCCCACTTTTACCTCGAAGCGGTATCCATCGTTCTCTTTCACCGGCTCGACGTACGCCTCTTTACCCGGTTTGGTAGAGAGCATAAAAGTAGCAGCGAGAGGTACATCGACATGCCGAAAAGCCGGGTTTGGGCTTTTTACGGTGCGCGCCCAGAGCCAGGCAATCACGGTGAGGCTCCGCCCCACATACCTCTTTAGGTCGGGGCGGGTTTTCGCCATCTCCTCGGTAATCGTCACCGTGGGGTAGAGGTGACCAATGCGCCGCTGCGCCTCCTCACGCATCCAGCTGCCATAGTAGCGAACATCGTCGGCCAGCCCCTGCGCGCCGTTCCAGGTGATCATACCGCACTTTCCCTCGGCGGCAGGGTTCACAGCCGCTCTGTTGGCAAATCGCGGTGGAATCTCGATCATCGCCTTATTAATGAGAACTGCCACAGGGTTAAGGTCGCTGGCATAGGCCTGCAGCCCAAGCCGCTGCGCCTCCAGCGGAATGCTGCCGCCGCCGGCAAACGGGTCGTGCAAGGCTGGGACGTTTGAAGGATTGAAGAGCGTAGCCGCATCCGGATGGTTTGCGTTATCGCGGCAAGCCCGCTGCCAGCTCCGCACGATCTCGGCATGCGCTCGTGCCAGCAGCTTTTCATTGTTGCTGTTCTCCCACACCACCAGCTCCTCCAGCAACCGAAAAAGCCTCTCCCGTTCCACCTCCTGCTCCCTCGCCGTGGGAAACTCGTCCGGGCAGGCACTGGGGTCATCCACCATCTGCGCAAAGATGACCGCGCGGGCAGTAGCGAGCGGCCGCCGCGCCCACCAGAGATGGAGGGTACTGGGATGGCCGTGCCGAATCGATTTCTCGCGAACCGAAGCTTCGTTGATCGCCTTGAGCGGCAGCGATACCTCAATCAGCTTCTTACGGGCTATAGTGGTCATGAGGACTCCCAAATGAGGATTGACCGACCTGCAGCTTGGTCGGAAATAACAACAAACTGGCGCACCAGTGCTGCCTATTCGAAGCCTTGCGTTTTAAACTTAAGGTCGCGGCTGTTCTGGGTGACGATGCGCACAAGTTTGTCGGGTACGCCCGCCGGCGCTTCCACATCAATCTCGAGGGTCACCGTTACTTTCGCGCCTAACAGGCCAGATAGGTGCGCGATAATCTCGTCGGCTATGCGCGATGCGTCGCGCCCGGCCCGTTCCGCGTCCAGCTGCACGGTGCCATGGAACCGTGTTGGGGTACGCGGCGCAGCAGGGGCTGGCGCCGCATAGGGCGCTCCCGGCAGACGCATCGGCGGCAGTTGACCAACATTAGAAGGGGCCATAGCTTCGATTGATGCAAACCCGGGTGACTCCGTACCCTCGGTGGCAATGAAATCAGGCTGCATGGCTCGGGCTGCCGCCTCGGTGAGCAATTGCTCTCTGGCTGCCTCGGCCTTCACAACCAGTCCACCGGAGTCGGCCGTAATCACGTGATGTTCGCCCGCACGCAGCCCCAGATACCTTCGCGTGACCTCTTCGAACCCCTCGGCGAATGCAAAGGTGTCGGCTTCCCACGTGAGCAGCGCCACGCCATCGGTTACTGCCTTTGCCACGGCTTGCGGTCCTATTAGTCGGGGCAAGTAGAGATAGCGCGCAAAATCGTCGATCAGCTGCGAAAGCGCAACGTGTCGCCCGTCATTGTCGCGCCACAGCGGGATCTCGTCAAGACTGCGCCGCAGGACAATGGCGCCTAGCTCGGCTGCTAGCAGGTCTTCGCTTTTTAATTTTCGGTAGACGCGTTCCGCCAGTGTGTCACCGCCGCTCACTTTCATCGCCTGCCACTCCACTTTAGCGCGCGGATTATCCTGGCCAGGTACCAATAGCCATTGGTAAACCTCTGGCAGCATCGCATCAACCCGTGAATTGGCCTCGCCGCACTGCTTTGTGGCCTGTTTACTCTGTTGCGCGGTGAGATTAAACCGTTCGGGATCGTCAGCAATCGTCTTCCACGCCAGGTAATCACACACATGCGCGAAAATACCTTCCAGTTTTGCTCTATCCGCAGCCAGAAATACGAGCGTGTTTTGGTAAAGGCGCGCACCGGTGCCGCGGGTCTCTAATAGTCCCTTTGCAGTCTCCATCGCACTGCTTTCGGTATCCTTGGCGTACTCCGCGTCTGGCGGCAGCACCACTAACCGGACCTCGCGCTCGTCCGCCACGTCGCCGCTCGACTTTGGCGCGCAATGGACGGCGGCGAACTGTCCACGCTGTTTCGCCGCTGTGCGCAACCGTGCCTCCAGGTCTTCATAGACGGCAGGCTGGTTGCGCCTAATCTGAGCGGCCAATTCTTCGGCCGTCCGCCTGATAGAGGGGCTGGTATCAAACCAGTAGCGATTGTTATCGCTATAGAGGTGAGTAGCCTTGCCCGTAATTCGGCGCAACGCATCACCAAAGGTCGCAGGTGGCTCGCCAGGCATAACTGTTCCAAGTTTAATCTGCACATCGGCCAGGCCCTTGTTTGCCGCACCGGTAGTGGGCGCAGAGCCTAGAAACACCGTTCGAGCGGCACGCCGACATGCCTCCAGCTTGCCCAGACTGGAGACTTCGCTATCGATGGTCGCCGGCAGCGAGTCGCGGCCGTCCACCTCCTTTGCAATCACCGCATGCCACTCATCGGGCAGATACCGGCAGAGCTCAAACTGAACCTGCTTCTCGCTCACCGGAATTGTGCAAGGCATGATAAGTGGATTGTGATCGCCAGAGACCCACAACTCATGAATAACAGATGCCATGAGCCGCAACACGCCTCGGGTGCGCTGAAATCGGGGAAGCGCGGACCAGTCCCCGTAGAGTCGTTCAAACACCTCTGGGTGAATGGGATAGGCCGCAATAATTCGCTTCTCGTAATCTGTGGTTTGGCACTCCGGCGGAAACTCACCGCGATTGCTCGTGTAGAGTTCATAGAATGCCCGTGCAACGACATCACGCAGTTTGAAATTCTCGGCTTCAACAATGGGATCAAACAGGCGCCGTCTTACAATCTCAAACCCCTCTTCCGCGGTGGCGGGCCGCCACGACGAGTCCAGGCGCCCCACCACATTTCGCAGCCGATCTAACGCTGCCCTGCCGCGCTGACCACCAACCTCGATGTCAGCGGTCTCAACGTGAGACATTAGCCCCGTATCGCTCGCCGGAAGGCTCACCAACAGCACGCAATTACTCGTAAGCTTTACAGCCTCGGTAAGCGCCTGCGCGAAGGTGAATTGGGTTTCGAACGTGCCGCCAGGCAGACCGGGTTCATCATGAAGTTGACGGGCGTAAGCCACCCATTCGTCAATCAGAATCACCGCAGGGCCGTACGTGTTCAGTAGGACCCTCAGGTTGTCACCCGGGTTCGTAGCATTCTCATCGTCTTTTTCAATGACAGCATAGGCCTCAGCGCCGCCTAGCTGCCAGGCAAGCTCACCCCAAAGCGTTCGCACCTTGATACCGCCGGGCTTGGCATCCGGGTTGCCGGGTGAAATCTTGTTCCCTACCAGCACCACACGCTTTGCCCGGGGAAGTTCATCCACACAGGCGTCGCGTAGGATCTCATCTAAACCTGCAAGCTGCGAAGGTGACCCACCATGCGCCGCATGGAACACCGCGAGCATTGAGTGGGTTTTGCCCCCACCAAAATTGGTCTGCAGCTGCACCACCGGGTCGCCGCCGGATTGGCCGGCCAGTCGCCGCACGGTAGAGACCAACAACCGCTTAAGGCTGTCGGTAAGGTAGGTCCGTCTGAAAAACTCCGCTGGCTCGCGGTATTCGGGCGTACCCTCGCCCAGGTAGACCTGCCAGAGGTCCGCGGCAAATTCCGCCTGCTGAAACATGCCGTCCATCACATCCTGGTGTGGTGTAATGACATCCCGCCATGCCGGCAGTTTCTTCGCCAGCGCGCTCTCCACAGCCGCCGACTGTTTGCGCATTTCGCTTCGCGTCTCTTCCTCATAGCGCTGGCGCAGCAGTTCCTTCTTCATCTTTGCTACTTCCGCGGCCTCGGGGGCAGAAACAGCGTTGAGCAGCCTTTCGACAGAGTCGAGGGCGCGGTAGGCATCATCTTTCGTGAACTGTTTCTGGTGCGCCCAGTCGTTTCGAGTAGTGCGGAGTTCCGAGACAATGCTTCGTTCACCGTGGCCCAGCGTCTGATTGAACACGGAATTCCACTGATCCCATAGGAGCCGGAGGAGCGCTTGCGCATCCAGATGCGGCTTATCATCCGGTCCCCAGTCAACATCACGTGCCCACTGCTCGGTGCACGAAGTAATCCAGTAATTACCATACTTTGCCGATAGCTCCCGCTCGACGAACGGCAAAAGCCCATTCCGCAGAAGTTCCAGCGCTTTGCCTACGCGTTCAACATTCGATTGTGCCATTGTAGAGAAACTGTCCTGTTTACGGAACTGTTTTTTTGATATTATTACTCTAGCACATTGTGTACAGTATAAATAACACATCTGTCAAAAAAACCAATTTGTAACGTATGTGGCCGCAGGGCCTTTTTCTCCGGTATGACGTCTCTGGTTAGCAGTTCACCTCACCCCCTCGACCTGCTGTTGCACGGGGTTGAAACCCCGTGCTGATACGCCAAGCCCTCTGCGAGGGCTGCAGAGATGTGCTGCCAGCCTGCACCAGCCTTCTGGCCCCTCTTTCAGCGCCGTAAGGTCGGGGTGAGGTTGTCTTGCAGGATTCATGCCGCCGGCTAGCGAATGTGCAGGTGTATACCCGTTTGGGGGAGGAGAACGCGCATGACCGCCTGGCCGACTGGTACCATTACCCTGC
>DAIDHN010000027.1 GCA_027459665.1 Chthonomonadaceae bacterium
CTGGTGCAGCCTGGAAGCATAACTCTGCAGCCCTCGCGAGGGCTTGGCGTATCAGCACGGGGTTTCAACCCCGTGCAACAGCTCTGGTTTGAGGCCCTGGCCGACAAATAGAATAATTTTCCTGGCAGCTGTGGGTGCGAGTTTAAAGATACCGCACAAAAATAACTTACACCAAGACTGAACTCTTACCTGCCTTTGCAGACGTTGACGCTCCCGGTAGAAACTGGTACAATGGTTTACTGCATTATTCAATACACATGCAGTATATTGATTTAGGCAGTGCGTTGTGCTCATAAATCAGTTTGAGACGGGTATATCACGGCGCCGCTGCACACCAGATGGAAGGGAAGCATTCTGAATGACATGGAACCTGCTGGGCCAGGAAAGTCTGGCCTTTGTATTTTACTTTCTTTATGGCAGTTTTTTTGAGTGGTGGTTTCACAAATACCTGTTTCACTCACCACGATTTATCAAGGCAACTTTTCGGGCGCATCATCTGGTGCACCACCAGCGCTACAAATATGAACCTGCCTCCTACCACTGGCAGTCGGATTACGAAAAAGACCACATTGCCATGGACTGGTTTGCCCTGCCCATGTTTGTAGGTTCTCACCTGCCCGTTCTCTACCTCATTCAGTACCTCACCGGCTGGCAAAGCCTGTGGGGAGGGGTAGCAGCCATTGTGAGCTACTATGCAGTGTACGAGTATTTTCATTATCAGATGCATGTACCCGCAAACCGCTGGTTCGAGCGCACACGTCCTTTTCTATTCGCCAAGGAACACCACCGAATTCACCACAAGTACATGCAGCGCAATTTCAACGTATTCTTTCCACTTGCCGATCTCTGTTTGGGCACATACATCAGTTCTGCCAGCATGCAGGCAGCAGAGGCAGCTGGCACACGCCCTGCCCGCACCATCAACAGACAGCAGAAGCTCAACAGGAGCCATGTACAGAACTAGCCTATATGCCGTCAAAAATCCCTGGCTGCACGGCAGTCGGGGATTTTTGCCCAGGAGGGAAGCAGCATGACCTCTGAACCCAATGCCGGCATGGAACAGATTACCGCTGGCCTGCATGCGCAGCTGGAAGCCACCCACAGAGTGCGTGAGCAAACTCTGCGGCTTTGCAGAGAGTGTATACAGCATGCAGCAAAAACCATACGGGCTGTGCACCGCCAGGAAAGGGAAAACGCGGCCGCCTGCCTCGAAGAGGCATATTACTGCCTTACGCGCATACGGGAAATTCTGGCGCAGCACCGCGAACTGTATTACTCGGGATATGTACACGATGCGCAAAAAGAGTACGTAGAGGCCGTGTTCATGCTGGCCATCGTAGAAACAGACAGACTGCCGCGTCCCGAAGACCTGCTGGTAGAACCTGCCGCCTACCTCAATGGAATTGCAGAGGCCGCCAGCGAAAGCAGAAGGCATGTGCTAGATCTGATGCGCACAGGCCAGATGGAACGCGCGGAAAGCGTGCTGCAAATTATGGACGACATTTACTCTACTCTGATCAACTTCGACTTTCCCGATGCCATTACATCCGGCCTGCGCAGAAGCACCGACTCGCTTCGCGCTGTTCTCGAAAGAACCCGTGCCGATCTTACTCTCACCCTTTCGCTTTCCCGCCTGGAAAAGGCGCTGAATTTGCAAAACAACACAAACGAGGCAACCGATGAGCTATAAAACACTGGTAGCCGGCATTGCAGGCGGCTCTGCTTCGGGCAAAACCACGCTCGCGGCCGCTCTGCTGCAGTTTCTGCAGCAGAATCGCCCTGACCTGGCCATAGAAACCATGGCAATGGACAAGTATTTCTACCGAGGCGCACCGGGAGGCCCCCGGTTCATCTCACCTTCTACCGGCGAAGACCTGCCAAACAACAACCACCTCAATTCTGCCGACAACACCCTTCTGCTGCAAGACCTGCAGGCAAAGCTCACTGCGCAGAACCCTCCCAGCATCATCCTGCTGGAAGGCCACATGCTTCTGGCGGTGCCTGATATACGCGAACGCATCGATTTGAAAATTTTTGTAGAGCTGGAAGACGACCTGCGTGCGCTGAGGCGGCTGCTGCGTGATATGCAGGGCAGCAGGGGCAGCACCGACCCCCACTGGATTGCAACCTATTACCGCGAATGTGCGCGTGTTGGCCACACAGCCTATATAGAGCCTTCACGCGTGTATGCAGACCTGATTGTACGAGGAGACAGTGACTTTGCGCGCACTGCTCCCCTGCTGGCGGGCGCACTGCTGGCAGCACTGCATGAAACCTTGCCCAAACAGATTTCGTAGCATCTACTATATCTGCGCCGAAGAATCATTTCAGGGTGCAGACGGCATTCTCTGCCCTTTGCGGCCTGAGAAAGGATTTGCACACGATGGGCAACAAATCGATTTATTCCCGCTCACAATTAGATCAGCATACCCATGCCCTGCGACGCATTGAACAGGCGTTTGTAATTCGGGAACTGATGAAAACCCTGCAGGAGGGCGAACAGCTGCTGGGGTTTACCCGCGGGCGCATTGCAGGCGGTTTGAGCGGCAGAATCTCTATGGGGTACGGCGCACTGGCCGCCCCGCGCGTTCATGTTGCGCTTACAGAAAAGCGGCTGGAGATTCAGTTTCTCAACAACCGCACCGGCAGACCAGGTGGTGCAAAGCCGCAGGATTTTTCGCTTGCAGACATACAATGCATGGAAGTAGAGGAAATTGAAACCTTTGGAGCTGAGGCTGCTGCACGGCTGATTATACGATTTCGCGATGGAAGGGTATGCCGCATTCGCCTGAGAGGCGCCCTGCACTGTGAAAGCGCCGCAGCACTGGCAGAGGTATTTCAATCGCTTACGCTGCCTGCGCACGAAGAAGCTGCCCAAACAACGCGCACCTGCATTCACTGCGCCCAGCGCCTGGAAAGGGTGGTGCGCTTTTGCCCTTACTGCGGCACACGCCAGGAAGCACAGCACACAGAAGACCTGCTGCAACATTCTGAAACGGCACTCCATCCAGATAGCCGCCAGGCCGCAGATGCGGCAGAGCCAGGCATGGATACACCCATTTTCGGTCAGGAGGATTTTTCCCTTTGACTACTGCCACTCTTCCCCCGCGCGTTCGTTTCCCCGGCCTCGACAGCGCGGCATTTGAACATCCTGGCGATCGCACTGCACTGGAAGCACTGCGCAAAACTCCCGGCCTAGACAGGTTGTTTCGATGGCTTTCTGATGCAGGTGCAGAAAGGCTGCTGCGGCTGCAGTTTACCGCCGATGCCATACGCGTTTCGCCCAGGCAGTGCCGCAGACTGTACAACGACCTGCGTGAAGCCTGCGCCATTCTGGATGTGCGCGAACCCGAACTCTATCTGAGCCAGCACCCGTTTCCCAACGCATTTGCCTTTGGCATGCAGCGTCATACCCTGGTGCTTACTACCTCACTGGTAGACCTGCTCTCAGACAGCGAGCGGCTGCAGATAATCGGGCGGGAGCTGGGGCACATCAAGGCAGAGCATATGCTGTACAGAACTATGGCGCGGGCGCTTGCTGATCTGCTGCAGGAGGCCACCCAGGTCTTTACAATTCCGGCGGCTCTCATGAGCCAGGGCATACTGCTGGCGCTTTCTGCATGGTTTCGCAAATCTGAGCTTACGGCAGACAGGGCCGGGCTGCTGGTTGCACAAGATGCCGAGGTGTGCGTCTCTACTCTGCTGAAACTGGTGGGAGGCTCGCAAAAACTGATGGACGATCTCAATCCCGCCGAATTTGCAAGGCAGGCAGAGCTGTATGAAGATATGGATGACGATTTGCTGAGCCTTTATTACAAAATAGGCATGATTCTGCATCAGACCCAGCCGTTTCCTGCTGTGCGCGCCAGAGAAATTGTAGACTGGAGCCACACAGAACAGTATGCCAGGCTGCTGCGAGGAGATTACCCGCACCGCTCTGCTGCAGATGGGCAGCGATACTGCTCAAGCTGCAGCTTGCTGATTACCAACATTACCTACCAGTTCTGCCCCGACTGCGGCGAGCCGCTGCCGCCTGTTACCCCCGAGTACACACCGTAAACAAAAGCCCCGCCTTCGAGTGCATCGAAAGGCGGGGCAAACGGGGCTGGCTCAGCGCCCCATGCGCCGCATGGACTGCAGGCAAAGTTCTACGCACTGCAGGGGGGGATGCGAATAGGTCTCCTGCTCAACAATGTACCATTTGGTGCCGCCAATGGTTTCACACAGGGTGAAAATCTCCTCCCAGGGCAAATCGCCCTCGCCCACCAGTGCATTGGGGTTGGTTTTGGAATACTCTTTCACATGCACCGTGTGTGCGCGCCCCGGATAGCGCTTAAGAAAAGGAGCAGCTTCGCCCCCGCCGTGCATTGCATTGCCAACATCAAACTGCATCACTACCTCTGGCACTGTGCTGCCGAAAAAAATATCCCAGGGCAGTTCGCCATCCATTTCCACAAATTCTGTGTGATGATTGTGGTAGCCGGTCTGCAGGTCGTGAGGCTTCAGCTGCGCTGCAATGCTGTTCATGGTTTCTGCAGCCTTGCGCCATGCCGCCGGGCTGGAGCTGTATTCATGGCCCAGCGAAGGAACAATCAGGTACCGGTTGCCCAGCGCCAAATTGAAGTCAACTGACTTCTGCAGTTCCTCGCCCAGCAGGGTATGAATGCCCACATGAGTGCCGCAGCATTTGAGGCCGTTGTCATCAAGCAATTTTCTCAGCTGCTCTGCAGAATGGTTGTAGTAGCCTGCAAACTCCACTCCTTCGTACCCCATTTTCGCCACCGATTCGAGTACGTATGGCAAATTTTTGGCGCATTCATCGCGCACAGAGTAGAGCTGAAGCCCTACCGGTATCTTGCTCATGGTTCAGTATCCTCCTGTATTAGATAACTCACCCTATACCATTCTCTTAAAAGCGCTTCTGCTCCTGCATGATCTTCCGGTTTCAGGCGCCCTTCCACCACTTCATCTGTTAAAAAATCTTTTGCCCTGCCCAGTTCCGGCCCGGGGCGCAGACCAAGCAGAGCCATGATCTCGTTTCCATTGAGGGGGCTTGTGAGTTTGGCCGCAGCGCTTTCCTCTTCCAGTTTTTGTATGCGGTTCAGCAGTTCCATGCGGCTTTCCATCATGCCTGGCACAGGCTTCATGGCACTCTGGTCGCAGCGAACCAGTTCCAGCAGGTCGGGCAGCGCTTCTGCAGCTTCCCTGATCAGCTTTCTCACCGCCCCATCCGTCCACTCAGGCTTATACTGCCCCGGCTTCATATGCAGGGCAACCAGGCAGATTGTGCGCCCGGTGATGTCATTAGAGAAGCGCAGCCTGCGCGCAATGGTTTTCACCATCTCTGCCCCTTTCTCAGCATGTTTGGTAAACCGCACCATACCGTTTTCTTCGGTTTTGCAAACCGGCTTGGCAATGTCGTGCCACAGCAGGCCCAGGCGCAGCGGCAGCGAGCTTTCATCAGCCAGGGCCTGCAGGGCGGTCAGCGTATGTTCCCATACGTCATACAAATGCAGCCCCCCCTGCAGGCAGCCTGCCATGGGTTCCATTTCGGGCAGAAACTGGTGCATCAGCCCGCTTGTGCGCAGCAGTTCCATACTTCGCCGAAACCCTGCGCCGGGCAGCAGCGCCATACGAAAAAACTCATCACGAATGCGTTCTGGGCTGATGGCAGAAGAGTTGAGGCGCTGCGCCCAAAGCAGAATGCCCTGCCAGGTAGATGTTTCTATCGTAAAATTGAACCGGGCGGCAAAGCGTATGGCGCGCAGCATGCGCAGGGGGTCATCAAAAAACGTGATTTTCGGGTCAAGCGGGGTGCGCAAAACACCCTGCTGCAGGTCTTGCATGCCTTGCCCTGTCAGGTCGAGCAGTTCGCCCGTATGCAGATTCTGCATGAGGGTGTTGATGGTAAAATCGCGGCGAAATGCATCCTCTTTCAGTTTGGAAGGCTGTACCTGCGGCTTGCGCGAGTGAGGCTGGTAGCTTTCGGCGCGCGCCGAAACCAGTTCCAGGGCATGCAGTTCGCCCTCAGAGTCGCTCACCTGCAGCAGTGCAGTTCCAAATCTGGCATAGATAACCGGCCGGTAAACAGCAATGCCTTTTTCGTAGAGCATCTGCGCCAGCTCGCCTGCATCCCCTTCCACTACCAGATCGGTGTCGGCAGGGTGCGGCAGATGCATCAGGTAGTCACGCACTATGCCTCCTACCAGATAAAGCCTGCCCTCCCATGGGGTGTTTAGCGTGGCGCTGTGCACTTTTTTCAGCATGTGTTCGGCTGGCAGGGCAAAAGCGCCGCTTTCAGTATGCATCACGCTTTCTCCAGCTGCACCAGCAGCTTCATCAGCTGGTCGGAGTTCAGTTCTGCGCCCTGCTGCCATGCAGAGCGCCGCTGCTCCGCCGGCAGTGTCTGCTGCAGCAACTGTTCCAACTTGTTCCTTTCGCTTTGTTCAATACTGTCTCCGGGCATATCGTAATCTTTCCTCATCTGTGCAGCTGCCCCCAAAAGCTGGGCCGCTTCTACAGGCAGATTTTTTGCCATGGCCAGTTCAGCATGGTATTCGGTACTGATTATGCGGAGGCTCTTGTCGTCAATTTCCAGGTATATCTGCAGGCTGCTGCCAATTAGCTCAGATGCTTTTGCCAGGTCTCCCTCTCTCAGAAAAACCAGCCCAATGGTTTCCAGGCAGACCCCTTCTCCCCGTTTGTCGCCAAACTCTCTCATCTCTTCCAAAGCCTTCTGCGCCAGTTCTGCTGCATCAGCGTTGCTGCCCTCAAACAGGGCCAAAAGCGCCAGGTTGGAGGTAGTAGAGGCCACGCCCCACCTGTCTCCTATGCTGCGTCGAATTTCAAGCGCTTCTGTGTAATAGGCCCTTGCCTTTACCAAATCGGCCATGCTGTAGGTAAGGTTTCCCAGGTTGTTCAGCAATGCATTTCTGTGGGCCATGTACTCTGTTGCATTCAGCTGCTGCAGCACATCTTCGCCTGTGCGCAGCGCCTCCTCGGTATCCCCCATCTGCCGCAGCACAAGGCAGAGATTGATCTGGGCAGACAGCATGCCGCTCTGAAGCCCCATCGATCTGTATAATTGCAGCGCCTCTTCAAAAAGCGTTCTGGCATGAGCCAAGTCTTGCTGGTACATCGCCACTACACCCAGGTTGCTCAGGCTGCTGGCTATGCCTGCCGCAGAATTGTGTTTGCGGCACAGCGCAAGCGATTTTTCCTGATACTGTACAGACTCAGCGTATTTGAAGCATATCTGCGCCAGTATTCCAGCAGAATTGTATGCCTTTGCCTGCGCCAGTTCCAGCTTTTCTGAAGCATTCGTCTCTTCTCCCTCTGCAGATGCTGCCTTCAGAATCGTTTTGAGGTATTCCAGCCCTTCTTCCATTCGTCCCTGCATATGCCAGTAGCTCCAGAGAGAGGCGCTCATCAGCAGGGTAGCTGTATAGAGTTCGGGGCGCGATATTCCGTACTTCAGGGCTGCACGAATGTTGTCGTATTCCTGCGAGCAGCGCATCAGCGCCTGCTGCACTCCGTTTCCTTTCAGTTCTGCTGCAATTTGCATAACAAACTCATAAAAGTACTCTGCATGCCTGTCTTGCAGGTGGGTAGCTTCAGGGGGCTGCAGTTTTTCACTTGCATACTGCCGAATGGTTTCCAGCAGAACATAACGGTTGTTTTCCTGTTGTATCAGTGAACGATCGATGAGAGAAGTGATCAGTTCCTCGGTTTCCCATTCTTCCAGAGCGCCGTCAAAACAGATATGCTGCGCCGCCTGCACTCCCCAGCTGCCATTGAACACGCTGAGCGCCCTAAGCAGTTCCTGTTCTTGCTGCGAAAGCAGGTTATAGCTCCAGTCTATCAGTGCGCGCAGGGTTTGATGCTGCTGCAGCGCATGCCGGCTGCCGCCGGTGAGAATGCGAAACCTGTCTTCCAGGCGTTTATTCAATTCGGGCAGTGTAAGAGAACGCATGCGCGCCGCAGCAAGTTCCAGTGCAAGCGGCAGGCCGTCGAGCCTGCGGCAAATGCTTTTCAGCAGCGGCATGTCTGCCTGAGAAAAGTGCACATCGGCACGCGCATGCCTGGCTCGTTCGGTAAACAGCATCACAGATTCATGCTGCAAAATGCTTTGCATGCTGCAAATGTCTTCTTGTGGTGGTATTGAAAGCGGCTGCACGCGCCACACTGCTTCACCCTGAATATTCAGCGGCTCGCGGCTGGTTGCCATTATTTTAAGGCTGGCACAGCGCTGCAGCAGGGTTTCTGCAATTTTCGCGCACTCTTTCACAATGTGTTCACAGTTGTCTAAAATCAGCAGCACCTGCCTGCCCTGTAAATACTGGGCTACCGCCTGCAGCAGAGGGCAGTCGAAGGTTTCACGAATTTGCAGAGTGTTCGCCAATTCACGCACTGCCATATCCCCGCTGGAAAGCGGGGCCAGAGAAACCAGCCAGATGCCCTGTGGAAAATTGCCAGACTGCGCAGAAGCGCTCTGCAGCGCCAGACGAGTTTTGCCGCACCCACCCACCCCGGTGAGCGTAAGCAGGCGTGTTTTGCCCAGCATTTGCCTAATCTGTTCTATATCGCCGGTTCTGCCTATGAATGAAGTGAGCTGGCAGGGCAGATTGTTTGGCAGCTCAGAGCTGTCTAGCGAACGCAGGGGCGGGAAATTGGCTTGCAGCGCCGGGTGGCACATTTGCAGCACCTGCATAGGGGCGCTCAGGTCTCTCAGCCGGTGCATACCCATCTCTTTCAAAAAGGCTTCTGCCGGAAGCGTTTGCCTGATCACCCCCTGCATCTCGCCCTGTACCAGAATCTGTCCGCCCCATGCAGCTGCCAGCAGTGCGGCAGCCCTGTTCAGCAGCGAGTTTTCTTCTGCGTACTGCACCTTGCCTGTCGCCATGTACAGCGCCATGCGCACGCGAATGGGGACAGCCTCTGGCCATTGCTCCTGGCTAAGGCGCAGCTGGGCGTTCAGTGCTGTGCGCACCGCAGCGCCAACGGTTGCAAAAGAAGCGAAAAACGCATCGCCCATTGCCCTAAGCAAATGCCCCTGCTCTTCGTCTATGCACTGTCGCAGAATCTCATCGTGCCGCAGCAGCGCGGTTTTCATCTCGCCGGGGGCTTCTTCCCACATGCGTGTGCTGCCTTCTATATCGGTAAGCAGAAACACGCCGTTTTCAGGGTATGCATTCATAAAATTCCTCAACTACGCGAATGTGCGGTTCATGCGGCCAACACAAATTTCAGCCTCCATGCCTCTGCATGCAGGGCGCGCAGCAGATTTCTGATACAGTCAGTTTACCCGAACAGATTGTGCAGAAAGGAACACAGGCCGCTTTGAACCTGGCAGGCGGCTGTGTGACGGCAGAGGTGATGCCTGCATTTTCTGGCAGGATTTGCGGGCGCTGCTGCCGAACAGGAAAACAGATATTTCTGGAGGTGCTTTCTGAACAGCATTCAAGCCCATGCGCCGGGGCGTTGCGGCGTGATAGGCAACCCCACCGATATGTACGGCGGCTGTGTTGTTTCGTGCTCTACCCAGGAGCGCGCCTTCTGCCTGCTCACCCCTAATACCTCTTTGCTCACTCTGCACAACGGTGATCAGCATGCCGAGGCTGTTTCTGTAGAAGACCTTGCCCTGCAGGGAGACCATCTCGACATAGCCCGCGCCGCCCTGAGCCATTTTGAAATTGACCCTGCCAAACAACGCTTTTCGCTGCTCCTCAGCACCCAGCTGCCCATGAGAGCCGGACTGGCGGGTTCTACTGCGCTGCTGGCCGCCATTGTAGGCGCGCTTGATGCCTACCTGGGCATGGCAGGCAACCCATACCAGCTGGCAGAAACCACGCGCCACATAGAAGCAGAGCATATGCAAATTGTATGCGGGCTGCAAGACCAGCACATGGCTGTGTTTGGCGGCCTCAACTTTATGGATTTTGCTGGCAAGGAGATGCTGCAGCAGCTGCCCGATGAGCCGCTGGCCACCATTGAGCCGCTGGCTGCGCTGCTGCCCAAACCGCCGCTTTTGCTGGCGCATACAGGTGTGCAGCACCACTCTGGCACCGTACACAGGTCTCCCAGGCAGCGCTGGCTGGAAGGAGACCAGGCAGTGCGCGACGCCTACCTGCAAATTGCAGCGCTGGCCAGAAGGGGCAAGCGCGCACTGGTGGAAAAAGACTGGGAACTGCTGGGCAGGCTGATGAATCAGAACCATGCGCTGGTAGCGGAACTGGGCGGTTCCGGCCCAGACAACGACCGGCTGATAGAAGCCGCATGCGCTGCCGGGGCATGGGGTGCAAAACTTGCCGGTGCGGGAGGAGGAGGCACCATTATAGCACTCACCGACCAGCCCGAAACAGTGGGCCGGGCGCTTCTGAAAGCAGGCGCAGAAAGGCTGCTCACTCCTGTCCCCAGCCAGGGGCTTACGACAACGGTACAATAAACCGCATCAATTTCACTTCCACTATCCGCGATTCAGATACGGCATCCGGCAGCGACTGCGTGGGCAGCAGTACGGTTTCCAGCTGCCAGGCGCCGGGTTTGAGTGCAAGAAATTCGGGCAGGGTAAGCCTTTGGGGGTCAGTAAGCCAAACTTCCCCGCCGGGCAGCACGCTTCTTTGCAGCACACGCCACAGGTCATGGTGCAGCGTTCTGTCGTAAATCAGGTCTGCGCCCATCACAATCTGGCAGCGCTCACGCCGGGGCCACTGCTGCCAGTCTGCCAGAAACTGCGCAATAGGGGGCATGCTGTTATTCAGCGCGTTGCGCCGGGCCAGTGCGAGAGCCGCCGGCAAATGGTCTGACTGGCATACCTGCGCGCCCGCCTCTGCAGCCGCCATGCCCGGCAGACCTGCCCCGCACCCCAGTTCAAGCACGGTTTTGCCGCATACCTGCCCGGCATGCCCGGCGGTATAGCGCGCCAGGGCTATGGCAGACTCCCAGAGAAGCAGGCCGAATGGAAAGTGGTGCATGTCTTCTGAAGCGTCCAGAAGAGCATCCTGGTCTTCCAGCGACTGCATGCTCCAGCGCTTTCCGGCTTCTACCTCCCTTGTAACCAGGTCTACCTTTTTCAGTATATGCCGCAGCTCGGCATCTCCTAGCCCGTCTGACGACAAGAAGATGCCTCCTGTGCCGCATTTTCGGCTGCTGCCTCGCCGCCGGCATTTGGCGCTGCCGCAGGCACAAGCTCAAACAGCGCTATTTCTGCAGGGCAGTGGTACCGTATTGGAAACCCCGTTACCCCCAGGCCCCTGTTCACATAGAGCCGTGTGACACCCCTGCGGTACCAGCCTTCTACCTGATTACAGCGCAGATGCACCCTGCATACCAATTCTGGCGAGGGAAAGGGGATGTGCATTTGCGCGCCATGCGTGTGACCTGAAAAAATTACCATATCCTCTTCACCTGCACTATCGAGCAGGGAGGGGTTGTGCGAGAGCATAAGCAGCGTGCGGTCGGAAGGGGCGTTGTGCAATGCGTCTTTCAGGCTGCATCTGCCTTCGTACATATCATCTACGCCTGCTGCCCACAGCCCGTCGGCCAGTTCGACTGCTTCGTTGACCAGCAGGGGAATGGAAAGGGCCTCCAGCGCGCTGCGTGCTTCTGCAAGCCCGCGCCGATGGTCGTGGTTGCCATAGCAGGCATACACCCCCATGCGGGCATGCAGGGGCGCAAGCAGCTGCTGCAGCGGGTAGCCTGCCCCTTTGTAATGATCATCTATAAAGTCGCCGGTCAGAAAAATCAGGTCTGGCTCAAGAGATGCAACAAAGGCTGCTGCCCACTGAAGCACGCCATCTGTGCCGCCATACCCTGCATGAAAATCGGTAAGGTGCGCCAGCAGGCTGCCCCGGCAGTTTTCCGGCAGGCCATGCATAGGCAGCTGCTGTCGTGTAACCTGCAGAGGATACGAACGCCTGCCCTGTTTCAGCAGATGCAGTTCAGACTGTGGTGCAAAGCTCACAGGCCGGCACCGCCCGAACAGTACGTGCTGTACTCATTCGCAGCCTGCTGGCCTGCATTGGTAGCAGGGTAATTTGTAGATGCTTCTCGCCATGCAGTACAGGCATCTTGCAAATCGTTTTGCTGCTGATACTGAACACCCTGCTGCAAAAGCTGCTGCGCATTGTTTTGCTGCTGCTGTATCAGCGGGTCTTGGCTGGAAGAAATGGAGGCTCCTGCCACGGATGCATCGGAAGCAGAGTTGAGGCTGGAGGGCGGGGGTTGAGAGGCAGCGCCAGAGGGTATGCTGTCTGTTTCCATTTGCGCTTCCCCGGTTTTGCCTGTCTGCTTCAGCAGTGAGGCCAGTTCCTGCCGCGCATCTGCATAGCTGGGGGCATAATGCAGCGCACTGCGAAAATCCAGTTCTGCCTGTGCAGAATTGTTTTGAGCCTCATCCTTTCGGCCAAGCAGTACGTAGCAGTAGGCCAGCTCCTGATCAATGGTTTGCAGTTGCGCCTGCGAGGGATGCTGTTGCAGCGCCTGTTGCAGCAGCGCTGCCGCCTTGGCATACTCTTGCTTGTTGTACAGATTGGCTGCCTGTTGTATCTGCGCCATCATAGCGGCGTTTCCCGACTGCACCTTATAGTCGTTGTAACGGTTGATAAACGCAAGCACGCCCAGCCCAAGCAGAATGCCTGCAGCTATAGCCAAGGCAAGAGTAAGCAGAACCCGCCTGGTTTGAGGCGATACAACGATGAGCGGCTGGTACCGCACCGGCAGTTGAGGCTGCTGGGGCTGCTGCACTGCCTGCCCGTTCCATCCCCAGGGCATACTGCCCTGCGGCATTTGCACTGACTGCTGGGGGGCGTAAGGCTGCTGCCCGCTCTGCGGCAGAAACATGCCGGGCAGATTGGCAGACGGCGCATAGGAAGGCGGCGGCGCGTATGCCTGCTGGGCAGGATACGGCGGCGGTGCAAAGGCCCCGGTGGGGTTCTGAACCTGTGGAGGAACCATCCAGGAAGAAGTGCGCGGGGCAAGCATGGCGGCTTGCAAAGCCTGCTGCATTTCACGGGCAGATTGAAAGCGGTAATTGGGGTCTTTTGCCAGCGCTCTTTGTATCACGCCCTCTACGGCCTGCGGCACCCCATGCATAGGGGCAGGGGCCTGATGCACCACTGCATAGGTAATGGCAATTACGCTGTCGCCCTCAAAAGGCTTGTGCAGGGTAAGCAGCTCATACAGCAGCACGCCGGTTGAAAACAGGTCGGAGCGCCTGTCTATCTGCCCGCCGTGTATCTGTTCGGGCGACATATACGACGGGGTGCCGAATACCTGCCCGTCACTGGTAAGCGCCTGGTCTTGGGTGATGCGGGCAATGCCAAAATCTGTCAGCTTCACCCGCCCGTCTGGCAGTATAAAAATATTGTCTGGCTTAATATCGCGATGAATTACGCCGCTCGCATGTGCCGTTTCCAGCGCATCCAGAATCTGGCTGCCAATGTCTGCTGCTTCCTGCATGGTCAGCGGGCCGCCTGCCTGCCTGCGGGCGGTAAGCGTCTGTCCCTCCAGGTATTCCATGGCAATAAAGTAGAGGCCATCCTGCTCGCCGCAGTCGTAGATGCTCACAATGCTGGGGTGTGTGAGACGCCCTGCCGCCTTTGCCTCACGGTAAAAGCGTTCAATGCGCTCGCGCCGTGCCTGCCCTGTAATGCCCGCCGGAAAATTGAGCACTTTGAGGGCTACCTTGCGGCCCAGCGTTACATCCAGCGCTTCGTACACAATGTCGTTGCTGCGGGCTATTTCGTGTACTATCTGATATTTGTTTTTGATCATCTGGCTCACAAGCGCTGCACTCCAGTAATCGGCATACTACAAAAGCATTATACGCGCAAAATTGCTGTAACTGCACATCAGTGTACTGCCCGGCTACTTCTCTGCTGTACTGCAGAGCCATACGCACCACCCGGCATATTTCAAAACGGGCGCACCGGCCTGCCATCGTGCCGCACTTCAAAATGAAGGTTAGGCCCGGTTGCCAGGCCGGTTGCCCCTACCAGTGCAATGACCTGCCCCTGCTTTACTTCTTCACCAGCATGCACCAGCAGGCGCGAACAGTGGCCGTACAGTGTAGAAAGCCCGCCGCCGTGGTCTATTACCACGGTATAGCCGTATCCATTAACGTAATGGGCTAAAATCACCACCCCGCTGCCGGCTGCATGAATGGGAGTGCCTTCGGGCACGCCGAAATCTACGCCGGTGTGCATAATCCAGCGATGCAAAATGGGGTGAAAGCGCATTCCAAACGGTGAGGTAATGGGGCCGTGTACAGGTCGAATCAGTTTTCCGTGCCAAATGGGCGCATAGGCGAAATGCGATTCGGCACGGTGCCTGGCTCTGCGGGACGCGTGGGGATGCGCTGCAAGCCATGCCTGCTCTTCAGCATGCCTTCGGGCATCCAGCTCGTTTTCCAGCATCTGCACGGTTCCCGTCATCTCTTCGGCCTGGTTGACCAGCACATCCAGATCGCCCTGTGCCCGGTCGCGCTGCGCCAGCGCGCTGTGCAGGCTTTTTTGTTCCAGTGCCAGTGCGCCCAGGTACACCTGCTTGCGATTTTCAAAATGCTGTGCCAGTATGTTCTGTGCGTTTTCCAGCTCTTCCAGATGTTTTTTGTAGCGCCGAATGCTGGCGATGTTGCGCTGTATTGAGTAAATAAGATTGAGATCGCTTTGCATAATCTGGCGCACATACACACGCCGTGCCAGAAGGTCTTGCAGCGAACGCGCCTGCAGCAAAATGGCCGCATAGGTAGTCTGGCCGCGCATATAGTCTTCTCTTATGCGGGCAGAAAGCAGATCTCTGCGGGCGCTAAGCTTATTGCGGGTAGCTATCAGCTTTGCTTGTGTGGCGTGGTGTTCGGCCTGCAGTAGCTGCATTCGGTTTCCCACCTCATTCAGTTTATGGCGTGCTGCTGCCACATTTTGATGCACCACCGCGATTTTTTGGTTGATGTGATGCGCTTTTGCCGCCGCCGCATGAATCTGCACCCGCACCAGGTGCATATGGTAGTGCAGCTGGTGCAGCTTGCCAGCCAGTGCGCGTTTTCGCTGAATAGCCAAATGCGCCTCGTGCAAGTTGAGTATGCGGCGCTTTGGCGGGCGCCGCCGTGCCCTGTGATGCACCACCCGGTGATGTATGATGCGGTGATGTATTACTCGGCGGCGGGGGTGAGCCAGCGCTGCCGGCCCAATGCCTGCCAGGGCGAGCGCCAGCAGCGCAAAAAGAACCCCTCTTCTCATGGGCGCACATACCGGTGTATGGCCAGCGCGCTCCCTACTGCGCCGATTAGTGCGCCGACAGCCATCAGAAGCAGGGTAAGAGTGGCCGCCGTAAAACTGGCAGGCGCATCGCCGATGAGCGGCGAGTGAAGGCTCTGGAAAAAGCGGCTCACCTGAGAAGCCCCCGCGATTACCAGCAGCGAAGCCAGCAGGCTGCCCGCCAGGCCGTGAAACAGCCCTTCAAGCACCATGGGGAGCCGTATAAATGCAGGGGTAGCCCCAACCAGATTCATGATGCGTATTTCACGGCGGCGTGAATACACCGTGAGGCGAATGGTGTTGAACACAATAAAAAGCGTGGCGGCAAACAGTGAAAGGGTAAGAAAAATGCCTATGGTGCGCACTACATGAGCAAAACCAAGCAGTACCCGCACCTCGTAATTGGCATCGTTGACCTGCATTACATCGGGAAAGAGGGTCTTGCTGCGCAGCATGCCTGAGATTTGGGCTATCTGCCCGCTCTGTTTCGCCTGCACTTCCAGCCTGTCCATCAGCGGGTTCACGCTGAGTGCATGAGTAAGCGAAGGCTCGCGCCTGGTCAGCATCGCCCATGCCTGCTCTTTCGTGACCAGCCGCACCTGCTTCACCTGCGGCATCTTCTGAATGGCGGCCTCTGTTTGCAGGGTGGCCTGCCTTGTTCCGGCAGGGTGCAGAAATACATCTATGGTGTTGAACTTTTGTGGTTCCTGTGCCGCCACCTCGTGTACCCGCCAGGCAGTCCACACCGAGGCTCCCAGCACTGTGAGGGCAACAGTGATGGTGGTAAGCGCCGCCAGGGTCATCCAGAAATGGCGCCGCATGTTGAGCCATGCTTCATGCAGAATAAAGGCAGCGCTGGAAAACATTATTCCTCCTCCGCTGCAGAGGTATTGCCATAGCGCCCGCAGGCTTCATCGCGCACCAGTTTTCCGGCCTGAAACTCCAGCACGCGGCGTTCCTGCCGGTCTACTATCGCTACATCGTGGGTGGCAATGAGCACAGTGGCTCCCTGTGAATTGATAAAATGAAGCAGTTCGAGAATACCCAGCGAAGTATCGGGGTCGAGGTTTCCGGTAGGTTCATCGGCAAGCAGAAGCGACGGCTGTGCCGCCAGCGCACGCGCAATGGCTACGCGCTGCTGCTCGCCCCCCGAAATCTGATGCGGAAAAGCGTCGGGGCGGTGCGCCATGCCCACCATTTCCAGGGCCAGCGGCACCCTGCGGTGCGTTTCACGCCGTGATGCACCGGTAACGCGCAGGGCAAATGCTACATTCTCGTACACAGTGCGGTCGGGCAGCAGGCTGAAATCCTGAAAAATCATGCCCACGTGTCTGCGCAGCAAAGGGGTTTCGCGCGGTTTCATAGTCCCTACGTCTGTTCCGTTCACCAGTACTTTACCTTCTGTTGCCTTCTCGGCCCTGTAGAGCAGTTTGAGCAGGGTAGATTTTCCGGCACCGCTTGGGCCAACGATAAACACAAACTCGCCCGGGCTGATGCAGAGGCTCACCTGCTGCAGAGCGTTCTGTTCTGCGTAGCGCACGCTTACCTTGCTCAGTTCTACCGCTGAGGCTGAAACGCCGGCTTTCTTACCGCTGTATAAAAGGGTCTGGGTCATGTCTCTCTCTCATCCCGCCCCCGGCGGGGGATGGTGTATATTGCATTTTTTAAGGCGTTTCGCCTCCGATTCAGGCATTTTTACCTGTATAGTAACCGGGCACCAGATAGTGGCTTTGAGGTGGCTTTCGGCGCAGATGGTTACGGTCACCATTTTATCCGGTTTTTTGCGCGGCACCGGCGGAGCAGTGTGCAGGTTTGCCATGGATGGATGCGGCAGCGCAGGCGGTTTGGCAGCAGTGCTGCCCTGGTCGGTTGTGCCTGCATTTGGGCTGCCCTGTGCCGTGGAACCATTCAGCGGCGGCGCGCTGTTGAGTGCAGAAGGCGGAGTAATGACAGGCGGCTGCTGCAGGGCAGGCGGCGTCTGGCTACCGGTTTGTGCAGCAGGCGATGCCGAGTTGGCTTGAGCGGCAGAATTTGGCGTGTTTCCGCCTGCAGGTTTAGAGGCGGCAGCGGTTGTCGGGTTGATGTTCTGGCTGTCTGGCTGCGGCTGGCTGGGCGGTGAAGAGGCAGCGCTTTTGGCTGCCAGTATGCGCTGTTCTTCGGGCACTGCCTGCATCATGTAATCGTGCCAGATAGGTGCGCATACTACTGCTCCCTGCCCGTTGCGCATGGGCAGATAGCGGCCGTGGTGCACATCGCCTCCCCATACCACAGTTGTGAGTTCGGGGGTATAGCCTGCAAACCATGCATCGCGAAAATCTGAGGTAGTGCCTGTTTTGCCATGCACATTGTGCAGAATATCGCTGCCAGTTCCACGGGCAGCTACACCAGTGCCGTAATGCACAACGGCGCTGAAAGCATCGTTGAGCTGATCAATAGTGCTTTGCTTCAGCACCCCGGGGGTGGCGTGCGGCAAATCCTGCTCTATTACATTTCCCTGCGAATCTGTTACGCTGATCAGTGCAACAGGCCGGTGCTTTACCCCATTTGCAGCTACGCAGGAGTAGGCAACGCAAAGATCGATAGGGCGCAGGGCCGAGGCGCCAATGGCCGAAGGCAGGTAGGGCGCAATGGGCGTGCGTATACCCAAATGGTGCGCATAGGCTATCACGCGGTGTATGCCCACCAGTGCCGCGACCTGCACTGCAATGGTATTGATAGACTGGGCAATGGCGTCGCGGCAAGTCATGTTACGATACGAGTACCCCTCAAAATCGTGTACGGTTTTGCCATGGCTGTTCGGGTACACAACAGGCACATCGCGAAACCTGGAATCCACGCTGGCCGCACCGAGGTCGAATGCAGTTGCGTAATCAAACAGCTTGAAAGTAGAGCCAGGCTGCCGCAGCCCTTCTACCGATATGTTGAACTGCGAGGTGCGAAAACTTCTGCCTCCCACCATAGCACGAATGTATCCGTTGCTGTTGTCGAGGCTGATCAGGCATGCCTGATTGGCCCCTGTGTAGGCGACATTTGCGAGGCCGTTTTTCAGCGACTGTTCTGCTGCATGCTGCATTTTCCAGTTGAGGGTGGTAACTATTTTCAGGCCTGAGTTTACGAAATCAGAGCCATATCGGTGATACAGGTCATCTAGCACGTACCATACAAAGTAGGGCGCCCGAAAGTTGTACTGCTGTGTTTTGGGCTTTATAAAATGCAGCGTTTCCGCTTCGGCGCTGTCGTGCTGCTGCTGATTGATGTACCCGTACTTCAGCATGGCATCAAGCACCTGCCCCTGCCTTTCAATGGCATAGCGCATATGCACAAACGGAGAATAGCTGGAGGGACGCTGGGGCAGCCCTGCCAGCAGCGCGGCCTGCGCCAGGTCAAGCTGGGCGGCATGAATGCCGTAATAGGTTTCTGCAGCGGCTTCCACTCCATATGCGCCTGCGCCGTAGTAAACATTGTTGAGATAGAGCGACAGAATTTCATGCTTGGAGTAAAACTGTTCGATGCGCATGGCAATCAGGGCCTCGCGCACCTTGCGCGAATACTTTTTCTGCCTGCTTATCCCAAATACGCCCACATTGCGCACCAGCTGCTGAGTAAGCGTGCTTGCGCCCTGGCGCGCACTGATTCTGCCCCCTGTAAAGTCAGCCAGCGCTGCACGCAGTATGCCCTTGGGGTCAACGCCAAAGTGGTGATAAAAGCGATGGTCTTCTATGGCAATAGTGGCGTTTTGCATATCCAAATCGATGTCTGCCAGAGTAACCGGTATGCGGTTTTGCGCATTCAGCCGCCCCAGCAGCACGCCGTCTGAAGACCAGATTGTGGTGGCGTTGGGCGGGCGCACATCATTCACCAGCACGCTTACATTGGGAAGGTGTTTGGAGAATTTGTAAAACACTACCAGCCCTACCAGCAAGAGCGCTGCCAAAACCGCCTCGGTTGCCAGCAGCATCAGTGCGAGGATGGTTTTGAAGCCCAGGCGGCCGGAACGGCGCGCTCCGCTTCGGCGTGATGCGGAACGGCGCGGCCGGGCGGGCTTGGCAGGAGACTGGGGTGGTTTTTTGGTCATACGTTATAGCAGCATATACGTAAATGAATGGATAAAGTCTACCCGAAAGACAGATTTTTGGGCAGTCTGGCCTAAAAAAACGCCATAACTGCCCGGCGCGCGCCCCGAATTTACATCATAACTACCGGATCTATGTCTATTATCACCGCAGCCCGCTCTGCAGCAGGAAGAGTGCCCAGCGCTGCATGAAGCAGGCTGGGCAAATCAACGGCATGCGGCGCACGCAGGGCTAAATGAAACCTGAACTGGTTTTTCAAGCGGGCCAAAGGTGCAGGCGACGGGCCGATGACATCTACTCCGGGCGGAAGAAGAGGCTGCAGTACGCCTGCAAACCTCTCTGCCCGCCTGCGGGCAGCTGCTTCTTCTGCATCATTAAAAATAAGGTTTGCAAAACGGCTGAAGGGCGGGTAGCGCAGTTCCCTTCTAAATTCCAGTTCACGTGCAAAAAAGGTATGGTAGTCGTGGCGCAGCGCCGCCTGCACAGCATAGTGTTCGGGGGTGAAGGTTTGTACAATCACCTCGCCTGCCAGTTCCCCCCTGCCTGCCCGCCCTGCAACCTGGGTAAGCAATTGAAAGGTGCGCTCGGAAGCGCGAAAATCGGGCATATTGAGAGTAGTGTCTGCG
The DNA here is from genome assembly GCA_027459665.1 of Chthonomonadaceae bacterium. GTDB lineage: Bacteria > Armatimonadota > Chthonomonadetes > Chthonomonadales > Chthonomonadaceae > DAIDHN01. The sequence goes on from DAIDHN010000027.1 coordinate 19,954, forward strand.
CTTACCACCCCTACCAGCGTTACCCCCGGAAAATCCAGCCCCTTGGCCACCATTTGGGTGCCAATAAGAATATCTGCCTTTCGGCTGCGAAAAGTGCGCACCATGCTCAGGTGGGCGTCCTTGTGTGCGGTTGTGTCGCGGTCCATCCGCACCACCCTTGCTTCCGGGTAGAGCATCGCGATTTCTTCCTCTACCTTTTCCGTACCAATGCCAAAAGCGCGCACCCTGCTTCCCCCGCATTTCGGACAGAGGGTGGGAGCAGGCTCAAAATGGTCGCAGTGATGGCAGCGAAGCGCTCTGCTGTGCAGGTGATAGGTAAGTGAAACATCGCAGGCAGGGCAGTGCGGGGTATGGCCGCAGTCTCTGCATAGCACGAAACTGGCATATCCCCTTCGGTTGAGAAATAGAATGGTTTGTTCGCCTCGCTGCAGTCGGTAGGCAATGGCTTCGGTAAGCCGCTGTGAAAAAAGCGCTCTTCTCTGTTTGAACTCCTCCCGCATATCCACCAGGCAAACATCAGGCAGCGGCCGGCGGCTCACCCTGTGCAGCATTTCAATGCGCTGTGCGGTTTGCGGTGCAATGCCTTCCGGGTGCGGTATCAGGGTAGAGGCATAGCTTTCAAGCGAGGGGGTTGCGCTGCCCAGCAGCAGCACTGCCCCGGTAAGGCGTGCGCGTTCGCGTGCGGTATCGCGTGCACTGTACCTGGGGGTTTTGTCTTGTTTATAAGAGGTTTCGTGTTCCTCATCCAGAATGATGAGGCCCACGTTCTCCACCGGTGCAAACAGTGCAGACCGCGCTCCCACCACAATGCGCGCCTCGCCGGTTTGCAGCCTCTGCCATTCATCAAAACGTTCCCCTTCAGAGAGTCGTGAATGCATCAGTGCAACCTGGTCTCCAAAGCGTGCCACAAACGCATCGGCCACCTGTGCAGTGAGAGCAATTTCAGGCAGCAGAACAATTGCTCCCCGCTTCTGAAGCAGTGTTTGCTCTATTGCGTGCAGGTACACCTCTGTTTTCCCGCTGGCGGTTACCCCGTGCAGCAGCATGGTTTGCGCAGCGCCTTCCTCAAGCGCCTGGCAAATCTGCTTCAATGCAGCCTTCTGTTCTTCGGTGAGCGGGGGCGGTGCGGTGCTTTTCTCTGCCAGCAGCGGGGTGCGCCGCACGCGTATTTTGCATTCATCCAGCGCCCCTTTGCGCACCAGTGCGCGCACCACAGCAGCAGAAACATCGGCCCTCTGCTGCAATATGCTCACAGGCATAGGGCCGCTTTGCACTGCTTCCCATGTTTGCAGAGCCTGCAGCGCTCTCTGCTGCTGCGGGCTGATGCGGCTGCCAGGGGCAAGCGAGCCTACAGCGCTGCCTGTGCGCACCGCTCTCACCATTTGAGCACGTGCGCCGTCGTGCTGCAGCGAGCGGGTTTCAGCAATCAACCCGCGTCTTAGCAGTGCGTTGTAGGCAGTGCGAAAAGAAGGCAGCGCGGCGGCGCTGCGCAGTTCTTCCAGATCGGCTTCTCCGCCCTCTGCCCGCAGCACCTCAACAATATGCGCCTGATGCAGCGAACCGGCCAGATCGCTTCCTTTCAACTCTGGGTTAGCCAGGCATACGCGCACGCTCACCCTGGCATGAGAAGCGGCGGGGGCCACGCATCTTACTGCCGACACCAGGCTGCAAAGCGTGGTTTGCTGCAGAATGCGTATCATCTGCAGCTGCTCTGCGCTGAGTACAGGCGCTTCTTCTACAATGGCAATGAGCGGCTTGAGCCGTGTGCAGAGCGGATGAGCAGCAGGCAGCATTTTTCTGGAAAGCACATATCCGGTGGCATCACGCCCTGCAAAATTGATTTGAACGCACTGGCCAGGCTGCAGGGTGCTGCCGAGGAAATCGGGTATGCGGTACGAGTAGGCATCTTCCATTCCCGGCACATCCAGGTCTGGCGCCACCTCGGCAATCGGCACTTCGTTGTACTCTTCCCACAGGCTATCCTGCTCCATCGGTTTTGCTTTCCTTACGCTGCCAGGGCATGCGCACCCTGGGTTCGGTACCGGCCAGCAGCCGCTTTATGTTGGCGCGGTGCCTGTAAATAGCCATAGCGGCAGCTGCAAGAGTAAACACAAAGCGGTATTTGTCGCCGGGGTAAAGCCAGAGTGTAAGCGGCGGCGCAGCAAGTGCTGCACAGATACCTCCCAGCGAAATAAACTGAAACAGCAGCAGTTCTGCACCAAACACCCCTACCAAACAGAACAGCAGACGGGGAGCCACCCCTGCAAGCACACCCACACTGGTAGCAATGCCTTTGCCGCCCTGAAAACGCAGCCACACCGAATAGTTGTGGCCTACTATCGCCAGCAGGCCGGCAAGAATGGCTGGCCTGGCGTCGTGGGGAAACATCAGGGTGCCAAGCACTGTGGGCAGTACTCCCTTGAACACATCCAGCACAAAGGCAGGCACCCCCGCCCGCGGCCCGCAGGTGCGCCATACGTTGGTGGCGCCAATATTGCCGCTGCCCACGGTACGAATATCCACTCCTTTCACCGCACGTGCAATCCAGAGTCCAAATGGCAGGGAACCCAGCAAATAGCTGCCCGCCAGCAAGAACCAAAGTGTCATTGAAATTTTCTCTACTCTCAGTCGGTGTGATTGGCATAAAAAAGTGATTGGGCAAAACCAAAACATCTCAGAAACAGTGTGCGCACTTCCCTCATGCGCCCTTCCATTTCCTGCGTCATTCTGTAAGCCGCCTGCTGGTCGTGGTCTGCAAATCCCAGCTGCCTGGCAATGGCGCGCAGTGCGCGGGGTGTTTCGGGAAGCACATCTGCACTGGAGCCAGAGTAGAGCCTTATTCTATTGCGCAGCATGCTAAGCGTACACCATGATTCTATCAAAAAGCGTGATTCTGTGCCGCCTGTTTTTCCTGCTTTTTCCAGTTCCTGCAGTGCCTGCAGGGTAGAGCTGGTGCAGAGAGCCGGGTGCTGGGGTGCATAGCGCATCTGGCTGTACTGTACCATCCACTCAATATCTGTCAGCCCGCCGTGCCCCAGTTTCAGGTTGCGCAATTTTTCCTGCGGCTTCAGCCTCTCTTTTTCCATACGTACTTTCATCTGTGCAATTTGCATTTCCTGCTCCTGCGTGATTCCCTGCCCGCAGGAGACTGCCCTCAAAATCTGCACAGTTCTTGCAGCAGTGCGCTCACAGCCCGCTACAAAGCCCGCTTTCAGGGCAGCCTGTCTTTCCCACATTTCCGCCCCCTGCCGAAAATATGCTGCAATGGCTCGCGGGGTTTGCGCCAGCGCACCATCTCCTCCCCAGGGTCTCAGCCGCAGGTCAAGCATAGCAGTGCCGCCCAGTTCCTGAAACCTTCTGGCAAGCTGCAGCAGATATTCTGCAGCTCTCTGCAGTTCTCCGTTTTCCGGCAGCCTGTGCGGGTAGTAGGCAAGCAGGGCATCCCAGTCGCTGCCGTACCCAATTTCTCCTCCCCCCAGCTTTCCCATGCCTATCAGAGCCAGCGCCTGGGCATGCGGGTGCTGCAGCGCTGTGCCCTGCAGCAGACGCTGCAGTATCTGCGCTGCTGTTTCGGTAAGTTTTTGCTGCACCTGCTGTACAGTCGGCTCATCCCATATATCCCATGCGGCGGTGTGCAGCAGTCTGCGCTGCTGCCATCTGGCCAGTGCGTTCAGCCAGTCTCCCCCCGCAGCGTCTGGCACAGGGGCAGGTGTTTCCTCATCTTCTTCGGGGTTGATGAGACCTTCCAGCCATTCCGGGTGGCGCACCAGCAGCTGCACAAGCGGCGGCGCGGCGCCTGCCAGCATAAGCAGCCGTTCGAGCATATCCGGGCTGTCGTGACAGGCGGCGTAGAAACTGGCGGGGTTTGGGCCGCCCTGCGCCAGCGCTTCAAAACCGGCCAAAGCGCAGTCGGGGTCGGGCGACATCGATGCTGTTTCAATCAGCCTGGGGGCAAGGGCAGAAAACCTGCGCGCACTCTCTGGCGGTGCTGCCCCAAACTGATTGCCGTATACAGGCAGCAACAGGCTTTGCAGCGCCCTGTCTGGCTCCAGAAACCCGGCCTGCGCCAGGCGATCTTTCAGTTCCCTGCCAGCCTGAGGAGTATCGCCTGTCTCCAGCAATGTACGCACTCTCTGCCAGGCGCTTTCTGCCAGTTCAGCCGTATGCTCTGGCGCTCCCTGGTAAAACAGCCGCTGCAGAGCATGCTGCACGCGTGCGCGGCGCATCTGCAGCTGCCGGGTAAATTCTCCGCTGCTGCCGAACCCCATGCGCCGTGCAAGGTAATTCCACTCCAGTTCGTTCTCCGGCGGTGGCAGGGTTTGCGTTTGATGCCCATGCAGCAGCTGCAGCCGGTGTTCCAGGTTGCGCAGAAAAATCAGATCGTCTGCCAGCTCAAGCGCATCCTGTTCTGCAAGCAGGTGTGTTTGTCGAAGTCTTTGCAAGGCAGCAAGCGTATTGGTTACCCGCAGGCGGCGCATGGCTCCGCCGTGCAGCAGCTGCAAACGCTGCACTACAAACTCTATGTCTCGAATAGACCCTTCGCCTGTTTTTATATTAAGAAAGCTCTGTCCCTGTATAGCGCATTTCTGCTCTATACGCCTTTTGTTTTCGGTAATCTCCTCCATCAGTGCTGCAGAAGGCGGGCTGGTATACACAAAGGGCGCTATGAGGGTGAGAAATGCTTCCCCCAGTGCAGCATCACCGGCTACCGGCCTCGCCTTGATAAGCGCCTGCCGCTCCCAGCCCTCGGCCCAGCTTTCGTAATAGGCGGCGTAGCTTTCGAGCGAGCGCACCAGCGGCCCAAAGCGTCCTTCCGGCCTCAGGCGCAGGTCTACTCGAAACACAGAGCCGCCCGGTCCGCTTTCTGCAAGTGTGCGCGTAAGGGTTTCGGCCAGCCTGTTCAGATATCGCCCCATCTCCCACTCGCGCCCGTCTTCCATTACAACATGGTCTGGCAGGTTATCGGCATGCAGAAACATCAGGTCTATGTCGCTGCTGTAATTAAGCTCCTGTCCGCCCAGCTTTCCCATGCCAATCACAGTGAAAGGCGGGTGCATTTGTGCTGGCAGGGCAGCATGTGCAATGTCGAGCGCGGCCTGCACGCAGGCATCTGCCAGATTGCTGAACTCGCGGGCTGTAGAAGGCATGTCGGCCAGGCCGAGCAGGTCGCGCACTCCTGTGCGCAGCATGGCAGCTGCTTTCCAGCGCCTCAGGGCCTCTGTTTTGAGTTCGGGTCTGCGGCATGCTGCCAGCAGCGTGCGAATTTCCCGCAGATACGCCGCCGCCGGTCTGGTTCCTCCCCGCGGGCCGGGGTAGGCAATGATTTCGAACTGTTCGGGCTGATTGCCCAGCAGTGCGGCAAACAGCTGGCTGCTGCCTGTAACAAGGCAAAACCGCTGCAGCAGGGCCGGGTTTTGCAGCAGCAGCTGCAGATAAAGGGTAGGGCTGCCAAGCGCGCCAAACCAGCGTGCAAACGCTGCCATTGCACGGTCGGGATCGGGGGCAGAGCGCAGAGCCTGCATCAGCAGGGGCAGCAGAGGCTGCAGCGCCTCGTCGGTAACTCCGTTTCCGGCCAATCCGCGTATAAGAGCCTCCGCGTGTACGCTGTCCTGCAGTATTTCCCGGTCTTTCGCCTCCATCCGCTTCTCCCCGCATGCTGTTGCAGTGTGGTGTATTGTACCAGTTTCAGCAGCGGCTTTCGGCAGGGTCTGCACGAACAGAGGCGGGCACGGCGGATAGGTGGTACAATATATTATGTAGATAGTATATTTCTGCCCCGGCAGTACCTGCGTGCCTGACCTGCTCTCTTTTCCCGGTCGGTTTGGCCGGCTGCATTCACAGTGCGAGGCGACATCCGTCTTTGTGCCGGGGATGCCTGCACGCCTCCCGCTTTTCACCCAGGGGCCAGTATACCAGAGATTTGGGTGGGAACTTCCACTGCACTTCAATAGTATTATCATTTACCTTTAGTGTACTGCACGCAACTCAGACACAGCAATTCCCTATGCTGTACACCGCACTGTAAAAGAGAGACAATTATGGCAACCAAAAACCTGAGCAATATTCTGAAAGAACTTTCCGAGGCGGAAGCACAGGAAGAAGAAATCGTTAGTCTGGACAACATTCCTGAAACCCTCAGCTTGCTTCCTCTGCGTGAAGTTGTTATTTTTCCCGGCCTGATGGCGCCGCTGGGAGTGGGCAGAGAGAGCAGCATTCAGCTTGTCAACGAGTCTACACAGTCTGGCAACCGCATCATCGGGGTAGCCTGCATGCGAGACCCTTCTGTGGAGGCGCCTGGTCTGGAAGACATTTACCCGATGGGTGTTGCAGTGGGCATTCGCATGATGGCGCAGACACCCGACGGCATTCGCCTGATTGTGCAGGGCCTGCGGCGCTTCAGAATACTGGAGGCGCTGCAGACCACCCCCTACCTGAAGGTAAGAGTGGAACTGCTGGAAGAGATGCCTGCGGCGGCAGAAGACATGGTGGAAATTGAGGCGCTGAAACGCAGCCTGGGGCAAATGTTCAGCCGCATTGCACAGCTTTCACAGGAACTGCCCGATGAAATGCAAAACATGCCCGCCAATGTGCAAGACCCCGGCATGCTTACCGACCTGATTGCGGCACAGGTGCCCCGCCTCTCTTTTCAGGAGCGGCAGGACGTGCTGGAAACCCTGCCCCTGAAAGAGCGCATGCACAAGCTGCTGCCGCTGATTACCCGTGAAATGCAGGTGCTTGAACTGGGCAGCAAACTGCAGTCTGAAGTAGCACAGGAGATGGGCAAAACCCAGCGCGAATACTATCTGCGCGAGCACATGCGCCAGATACAGAAAGAATTGGGCGAGGGAGACGAGCGCACCCAGGAGATAGACGAACTGCGCACGCGCATTGCAGAAGCAGGCATGACCGAAGAGGCGCGCAAGGAAGCAGGCCGGGAGCTTGACAGGCTAAGCCGCATGAACCCGGCTGCGCCAGACTACAACGTGGCGCGCACCTACCTTGACTGGATGGTGGCCATGCCCTGGAAAAAATGCACCGATGACAACCTGGACATTCAGGATGTGAAGCGTGTGCTGGATGAAGACCATTATGGGCTGGATAAAGTAAAAGACCGCATACTCGAATACCTTTCGGTGCGCCGCTTTAAGAAAGATGGAACAGTGCGTCAGCCAATACTCTGCTTCGCCGGCCCTCCAGGCGTGGGAAAAACCTCCCTGGGCCGTTCCATTTCACGTGCGCTTGGCCGCAAGTTCATACGCATCTCACTGGGAGGCGTGCATGACGAAGCCGAGATTCGCGGTCACAGACGCACCTACATCGGCGCTCTGCCCGGCCAGATTATTCAGGGCATCAAGCGTGCTGAAAGCAACAACCCGGTGTTTATGATGGATGAAGTTGACAAGGTACATGCAGACTTTCGAGGCGACCCCTCCAGCGCACTGCTGGAAGTGCTTGACCCTGAGCAAAACTCTACATTTCGGGACCATTACCTGGATGTGCCCTACGATTTAAGCAATGTGCTGTTTGTCACCACCGCCAACGTACTCGATTCTATCATACCGCCTCTGCGCGACCGCATGGAGATCATCGAAATTGCGGGCTATACCGAAGAGGAAAAGATAGCGATTGCTGCCACGCACCTGGTTCCCAAACAGACCGAGGAGCATGGCATTACCGGGCGCATTTCTTTTGCAGAAGATGCACTGCAGGCCATAGTGCGCGGCTACACCAGGGAAGCGGGCGTGCGCAGCCTGGAACGGGAGATAGCTAATGTGTGCCGCAAGGCAACGCGCGCCTTCGCCGAGGGGCGCGAAGAACCCATTGAGGTAACTACCGCGCTGGTGGAAGAGTACCTGGGCGCACCGCGCTATGAAAACGAGGAAGCTCTGGAGCGAGTCACCCGCCCCGGTGTTTCTACAGGGCTGGTGTGGACGCAGGTAGGCGGAGACATTATTTTTGTAGAGGCCACCGCCATGCCCTCGCCTGCCAACCGTTCCTCGCAGCTTACCCTTACCGGGCAGCTGGGCGATGTGATGCGCGAAAGCGCCCAGGCAGCGCTCAGCTGGGTGCGTGCACATGCGGCAGAGCTGGGCGCACCTGTCGACTTTTACGACCGCAACGACATTCACATCCATGTTCCGGCAGGCGCCATTCCCAAGGACGGCCCTTCGGCAGGCATTGCCATGACCACTGCACTGGCCTCTCTTTTCACGGGCAGGCTGGCACGTCCACTGCTGGCCATGACCGGGGAAATCACTCTGTCGGGAAAGGTGCTGCCTATCGGGGGGGTGAAAGAGAAAGTGCTGGGCGCTCGCAGAGCCGGCATAAAAACAGTGCTGCTGCCCGAAAAAAACAGTAAAGACCTGATGGAAGACCTGCCGGAATCTATTCGCAGCGAAATGACTTTTCATTTTGTGAAAGATGTTTCCGAGGCACTTGCACTCGCACTGGAACCCACCTCACAGCCCGCTGCCCAGGGAGGCGGAGGAGCATCGCGCAAGCACCGAAGACCCTCTTCTCCATTGCCTGATGCCCTCACCAACCCGCCTGGGCCGGCAATGCACTGAAATCATGCAAGTTTGGCAGGCAGAGCACACCCTGCCTGCCAAACTGTACTGCGCCAGGGGTTACTCGCCTGGCTTCGGCACAGTATGGCTGGAGATATTGATTTTCACCTCTTCGATGCAGCGGTTCACCTGTTTTGTAAACCTTGCGTCGCTGCGGTCCAGTGAGCGGGCATGCTGAAATGCAGAGAGAGCGGAGCGGCAATGCCCTGCACGCCACAATACCCTGCTATAGTAGTACCAGGCTGTTTTCCAGTTCGGAGCCTGCGCTACAGCATCTGCCAGCATGCGCTCGGAACGGGCATAGAGGTGACTGCCGGAGATCGTGCCGTAAATTGGAGTGGTGATTCTGGCAGAAAGAATTTCTCCCAGCACCCATCGCGGGCTGCACGCAGCAGGGCAGGCGGTGCATTGTTCGACGTGGTAATGCCTCCTGTACAGGCGGGTGCATCATAGCTTTGTGCGCTGCATTGCCGCGGGGCAGTTGCAAGCAAAACTGCAAGCAGGGTGCAAAGCGCATTCAGCAGGTGAGACGTCGGCGGGGCATAGAAAGTTGCAGGGCGGCGCAGGCAGCCGCGGGGGGGGGGCGCAAATGTTAGTCATGGGCTATTCTCCCGGCGCATTCCTCCTGGAGGCGCCATGCAGCGAATACAGCGAAGAACTGCATTGGCAGCGTTTTCTGCCAGCAGTGAATACACTATAAGCAAACCTGTCCGTTTTGTCAACAGCTTTTTTGCAGGCAGGGTGCGCAGTCTGTTCGCACAACAGGGCCGAAGCGGCCAAAAACGGCATGGCAGGTGGGGCGTATGCCCATCTGCCATGCGTATGAAAGGCGCACAACGGCTGATTAAACCGGCGCCAGCCAGCAAAAGGCAGGAGCGCTTTTCTGCCTGGCTGTGCCTTTCAGACTATTACCGCAGGTGCGGCAGTGCTGCTGATCCACCTCGCCTCACCCATTGCAGCAGGCTGGGGCAGAATATCGACAGTATCTCGGATGAGTACGTTTGCCGACGAGTCGCCCAGATGAACAACTGCAGTACCCGGCTGCAGTGTAAACTTCCGCTCATCCTCATGCCAGTACCAGAGACTGTAGTGCGTGTAAGGCACGGTGAGAGTCACCTTTCGCGATTCCCCTGGTTTAAGTTCTACGCGGGCAAATGCTGCAAGCTGCTTAATGGGCCGCTTAACACCCGGTGTTTCTGGCGCCTCTATGTATAGCTGCACCACTTCGGCTCCTGCCATGCTGCCTGTGTTGGTTACGGTAAATACTGCCTGCAGAGGCTGTTTCGCTGAGACGCTGGTGTGCTTGATCGCCCAGTCGCTCACCTTAAACTGCGTGTAGCTCAGGCCGTAGCCAAACGGGTAAAGCACATCTGCGGTAGTATACATATAGGTGCGCCCCTTGCGCAGATCGTAGTCGTGGAAATCGGGAAGCTGGTCTATAGACCGATACCAGGTGCATGGCAGCTTACCGCCGGGATTGTGCTTTCCAAACAGCACATCGGCAATGGCAGTGCCCTGTGCCTGCCCGGCGAATACAGCCAAAACAATGGCAGGCAGATTGTCCTGCTCCCAGTTTACGGCGACAGTGTTGTTTGTGCTAAGCACCAGCACGGTTTTGGGATTAGCCTTGTATACCGCCTGAATCAGTTCATGCTGCACGCCCGTCAGCTTGATATCCGGCCTGTCATGTCCTTCTCCATTTACTTCCTGATTAACCCCGCAGATCATGATAGCAACATCAGATTTAGCGGCGGCATCTACTGCGGCAGTAAACATTGCATCGTCCCGCTCTCCTGTAACTGTGCAGCCTGCCTCAAACCGCAAAATGGGCTTGCCGGGCACTGGAGCTGGTTTTACATAGGGCAGCAGCTGAAACCACTCAAGGTTAACAATTGGCCCCTGCCCCCCGCTAAAGGTAAAAAACACCTTGTGCCCGCCTGTGAAACCAGAGATGGGAAGGGTGAATGTTTCCCACTTCTGCCAGTCACCGGTATCTGGCACCTTGAATTCAGCAAATGGGGCAGCCTGCAGGCTGTCTGCCCTCGCCTGCACGGTCGCACCGCCTCCAGCGCTTGATGCCCGTATTGCCATAGAGGTGCGGCCGGTGAAATCCTGCGGAGCAAATTCCACCCACGAGTCGTTGTAAATATAGTCGATGTTGGTGCCACCCTCGCTAGAGCTTTGGGTTTGAACGTTGTGGCTGTTTACCATCTCATTGCCCCAAACCTGTCTGCGCGGCACTGAAATGCCCAGTGCATCTGCAATGCCCTCCAGAGGCGAAATGTTAATAGAAGGCCCACCGCTGTATCCGCCAAGATGAAAGCCCATTGTAGGCCCGATTACCGCAACAGATTTGAGGTTTTGGGGGTTTAGCGGCAAAAAGTTATTCTGATTCTTGAGCAGCACAATGGTCTCGCGTGCCGCCTGAACTGCAAGCTCCTGATGCGCCTTGCAGTTGCATACATCAAACGCAATGTGTGCATATGGCACCCGGTCTTTGTGGTCAAACTCGCCAAGCAGAAATCGGCCGGTGTACCACCTTGCTACCGCATGCCCAATCTCTTCTTCGCTCACAAGCTCCAGGGCGACAGCGCGTGCAAGGTGGCCGGGCATTGCATCACCGCAGTTGATATCGCAGCCAGCCTGAATTCCAAGTGCAGCTGCCTGCTCCAGAGTAGGCACATAGTGATGATTTTCTGCAATGCACTCAATGGCCCCGCAGTCTGAAACCACGTAGCCGCGAAATCCCCAGCGCTTTCGAAGCAAATCGGTTAGAAGGAAATGGCTGGCACAGCAGGGAATACCGTTGACCGCGCTGTAGGCACCCATCACATTGAATACGCCTCCCTCTACCACACATGCCTGGTAGCAGCGGGTGTAGTATTCCCAGTAACTGCGCGCATCTACGGGGGCGCTCACTTCCAATCGGTCGTCATCTGTGTTGTTACAAATAAAATGCTTGGCGCAGCAGGAGGTTTTGAGATAATCAGAATTGCTCCCCTGCATTCCCTTCACAGTATGTACCGCGATGGTAGAAGCCAGGCAAGGGTCTTCACCCAGCCCCTCTTCACACCGCCCCCACCTGGGGTCTCGAAAAAGGTTGAGCATGGTAGGCGAAAAGAAAAGCATTCCGGTTCCGTCGTGGCTGTTCCAGCCGCGTGCCTCATCAGAAACCGCCGTGTAAATCTGATCGATAAGTGCTGTATTCCAGGAGGCTGCCAGCGCCAGCGGAAGTGGGAATGAGGTGACAGGCGCCCCGCGAACCAGGCCATGAAGTGCCTCGTTGCCCACCCCGTAGGCAGGAATTCCGAGGCGCGGTATCGCAGGGGCAGATGTGCCAGTCTGACTGACTTTCTCTGCAAGCGTCATTCTGGATACCAGTTCTACCGCCCTTGCCCGGGCACGCCTGTACGCCGCTTCAGAAATTCCTACCGGGCGGTAGGGCGCTCCTGCCAGCAGACCGGTTTCCCTGGAACTTGCTGCATCCGCTTCAGTGTTCATGCTAATGATTGCTACAGCAGAGACAGCAGCAGATAGAAAATCCCGCCTGCTTATCCCTACATCCTGAGCGCTCTGGTGTTCAGCCATTATTACCTGTCTCCTCGCATTGTGTTGATCCAAGCATCACAAACCAGCAACAATATTCTATCAAGAAGTGCGAGATACCTTTTCTACAGTAGACCATTCTCAACAAGTAAATTTACAGGTTCACAACAAAACAGCAGCTTTCAATAATACCGCTGCAGTCTGGTATCGCCCTGGGCTGCGAACACTCTGTACTTTTGAAAGAGCGTACAGATGCTTCTCACTTGCTGCAAAAAACTGTTGAATAGAGCATTCGCCTGCCGTGCCTGTTTTTATTCTTCCTTTGCTTGCCGCAAGGCGCAGGCGGGCGCACGGCATGGCAGCAGGGCGCATCCCCTTCTGCCATGCCGCTGCAAAACAATAAACGGCCTCCTGCCCCTAGCGCGCAGCATCGGGCGGAGGGAAGGGGGCGCTGCCATGCGTGTGAAACCAGAGCATGGCTGTTACTTTGTTGGGGTCTGCCAGATCAGGCTTTGAGAAGTTGAGGCGCGATGCCACTTCCGCCCAGTACCGCGCCCGCCCGCGCAGCGCTACTGCAGGCGGGTTGTGCAGATTGAGGGGCACCTTGTTCTCTATGAGAGAGTAGGGAGCAAAGTCTGCATGGCTGGTAAACACGTTGCGCATGGGCAGTGCCGCAGCATCAAACTGATTCAGAGGCGCCATCCCCAGCATCAGTTCCATGGTGCGCACCATAGTAAGCTGGCTGTAGCATGTGCTGTTGACCTGGCCTGTGCGGTTGTACGGGCTGATCACCAGCCCCACAGTGCGGTGGCCGTCTACATGATCCAGACCTCCCTGCGCATCGTCTTCCACCACAAAAATGCAGGTTGGCTCTTTGCGCCAGTATTTGCTGTGCGATATATAGCTCACCAGCATCCCCAGCGCCTTGTCGTTGTCGGCCACATCCGATTCTGGGGTAAAGGCGCCAGGGCTTAGGCCAGATGTATGATCGTTGGGAAACCATACAAACGTAAGCTGCGCCAGCCCGCGCTTTTTGATGTCTGCAATAATGCGGTCGGCATGGCTTACATCCTCGCTGCGCCCGGCATTTACAGGCAGCGGAACATTGTAGAGCGGGTCGTCATGTCTGGCCATGGAAGGCAGCGGGGCGTACTCGCCGTAGTCGCGAAAGGTAATTCCCTGGCGCATGGCCGCCTGCCACACAAACGGAGTGCCCGCAAACGAAAGCGGGTCGGTTCCGCAGCAGGGGTACGAACGCGGATAGCGGTCAAGCGCCCGCTCGTCATAATCGTCTGCAAAGGCTTCGTCTACCCAGTGGTGGCCGTCTGCGCTGATTTCCCCGCTGCAGTAGAGGTTGTCGAACAGACCAAAGCGCTTTGTGAGCGCATGATGATTGGGAGTGATTTTCTCGCCAAACATCACCAGATGCGGGTCGCCCCCTGGCGCGCCGGGGGGTACGGGCACATCTCCAAATACCTGGTCGTAGGTTCTGTTCTCTTTTATTATCATAATCACATGCTTAAAACGCTTCCAAAATGGAGACTGAAAGGTCTGCAGCGCCTGCTGCATGCGGTGAAAGTGATTGTTGAACGCAACCGCCTCGGTATCTGCCTCCAGCTGTGCATCCGACGGAATCGGTATCACAGAAAGCGAACCCACCACATTGTACACACTGTGCCCAGTGTATGCGCCTGCCGGTGCGAGCGCACCTCCCGGCCCTGCGGCAGGCGTGCTGGCGCCAGGCAGCGGGTGAAATGGTTCGGGTGCGCCCAGCGAGCCAAAGCCTTTGCTGTTTGCCGCGTACAGCGTAGTGCCCGAGGGTGAGAGAAGCACATCAATGGGGAACCAGGCGGTTGGAATCAGGCCGGCGATGCGCGTCACCGGTGCAGTGCCTCCCGCAGCAGCATCCAGCGCGACTTTCTCAATGGCGTTGTCGCCGCCCAGTGAAACATACAGCACGCGCCCGCTGCGCGCCACTGCGAGGCCGTTGGGGCTGCTGTCGCCCAGTCTGCCCGGCGCAGGGCTTACTGCGATTTTTTCTACCACCTTGTTCGAAACCGTATCGATTACAGCCACCTCATCGCTGTTGGCGCAGGCGGTGAAGAGCAGCGGTGCATTGGGCGAAAGTGCGAGTGCAGTTGGCTGCAGGCCCACTGAAATGGAGGCCAACACCGCATTTGCCGGGTGAACCAGCATTTGGCGGGCATTCAGCACGGTTACTTCCCCGGTATCCGCCTTCCAGGTATCGGGGCTTACCACCACCGGGTCTTCCCTGTCTACCGTATCACCCGGTTTCGGTCTTCTCCCGCCCCTGTCTGCCACATACACTCTTTTGCCGTCTGGGCTGACCATCAGCGCTTCGGGCGAGCTTCCCACCGGGGTCTGGGTGCTTTCTGCGCTGCCGGTGGCAGGCTGGTAGGTTGCCAGGTTCACCGCCGCCACAGTGGCGTTATCGAACAAAGATACGTAAAGCGTTTTACCATCTGGTGAGAGCGCAAGCCCGCAGGGGCTGGAGCCTTTTGCGCGGGTATCGGGAGTAATGCCCGGATGCAGTGCAAAAAAAATGGGAGCGAGGCGGGTAAGCGTTCCTCCTTTTCCCACTTTGTCTACTTCCACTGCGCCTTCAAAACGGCCCTGGGCATTGCGCGGAGAAGCGGAAGAAAAGAGCATGCTGCCATCTTTTGACCAGACGATACCACCAAAGTTGTGGTAGCCTTTTACCGGCGCGCCCATAAACTGATTGGTTGCGGTGTTGAACAGCCGAATTTTATTGGGAAGCAGCAGCGCCAGTATTTTGCCATCTGGCGAAAGCGCCATGTCTACGGGTCTGCCGTTGAACTGCTTTACCTGCCCGGCAGGCAGCACGGTTTGCCCGGTAGGCAGCAGCCATGAACCGCTGGGCTGACGGCCGACCACCGCCTGCAGCGAAATTGGAATGCCCTGCGCCCCCGCCCGGTCTGTGCGCTGATGCAGCAGATATGCGCCTGCTATGGCTGGCACAGCCAGGCACAACGGGTAGAGCACCCTTTTTTGTCTGGATGAAAGTTTCATGCGTCCCCCTGCTATTGTTTAGTAATGTTGATTATACCGAGAGGAATATGAAGAAAATGTTAATAACTTTTTCACAGGTATTCAGCACCTGCCCAAGCTGCAAAATGCTGAGGCAGACGCTGGTACTGCTCAAGCATATTTGCAGCAGCATATCGCAGTCATCAAGGCAGGCTTCAAACAAACTGGCTGTAATTAGCTGCGAATGGGGAGGTCATTAATGAACTCACCTGGAGGGGGAATGGGCCATATCTCTTCCACCAGTTGCGCAAGACTTTCCTTCAGTTTGCGAAAAGAGTTGCTGTTTGGCAAATGTGGATGTGCAAAAACCACAGCATGGGCAGAATGGCTCTGCGGTTCTGGCCGAATATCGATCATATAATCTTTGCCAGAATGCACCAATGGGTTTTTCCGGCGAATGGCACCAGCCCGCAATGCCGCTACAGCGTCTGCTTCACCCATGCGGGGCGGATTGCCATACGGGGGATTTTCACATAGTATGTGCCGGTAAACTGCACGGGGAATTACCACGGGGCTTGTCACCGTGGTAATTCACAAACGCTAGATGTATCTATACGCGTTGGGCAGGCATACTGAGTTCTCCTGCAAACGCACATCTACTCGATGCCAGCCAGAGGCATGCCCGACTGCGGCAACGCATGCATGGCATGCTGCGTATTTCAAAATGGAGGGCAATTATACCTAATGCGATCTGTTCTCAGTCCGGTGCTTTACTTTTGGCGCAACCCCGGCAGAACCATGCCTATTGCCCTGGTAATTGTACTGGCAGTAGTGCTGGTAGCCAGCGTTACCAGCATTATTCATTCGGTAGACCTTACCATTTTCACCCTGTATGGCTACAACCGCGACCTCACCGGCCTCACCCCGCGCAACTCGCTGGAGATAACGCAGCAGCAAATAGCGCCTGTACGCAAACTGCCGCAGCTTGGCGCTCTCTACCGCACTCACTCTTACCAGATATTCATCAAAACCATTTTTGGCAAAATGCCATTCCCGGTGTTTGGGCTGCCAGCTGCCGGCCAGAAGCTTATACTGCAGCGCACAGGTCTTTCGCTGGCAGCCGGCCATATGCCCCGAAGCGGCCAACCCGAAGCGGTTATTTCAGAGGCGGTTGCGCGCAATATTGGCGCACACATTGGCAGCGTGATTTTGCAGCCCGACTCGCGCGATGCCTACGCGCCCATCCCTGTGAAACTGGTAGGTTTGCTGCGTGGGCCGTGCTGGCTGGGCCTTACCTCGCGCAAACTGGTAGATGCCTGGTCGCCCCTTACTTTTTCAGGCTACCTTGCTTTTTCCCGCATACCCTCGCAGCCCATGCAGCGCAGCCTGGACAACGCCATTTACCAGTCGGTGAACCACGGACAGGTAAGGGTATGGCGCTTTTCGGGGCTGGTGCGCGAAACCCGCAGCGCACTCTCCAACCTTTACCTTATTTTGCATATTGTAGTGGCGCTGATTATTTTTTCTATTGCGTTTGTGTGTGGCCTGCTCTCCAATATCTACTTTAGCCAGCGGCTGCCCGAAGTAGCTACCCTGGCCGCCATCGGCTACACGCGTGAAAGCCTGCTGGCCAGGGCACTGGGAGAAACCGCCCTGTTTTGTGCTGCAGGATGGCTGCTGGGCAGCTTGGCCACCTTTTTGCTGCTGCTGGGTCTGCAGCATTTCGTGTTGTCGCCTAAAGGTCTGCTCATCAACCCGCTCGATGTACAGGCATTGGGCTTTACGCTGCCGCTGCCCATTGTTATTCTGCTCTTTTCGCTGGGAACGCTCTGGCTGCGCCTGCAGGCGCTCGACCCGGTGAGCATTATTGAAAGACGCGGATGAAAGAGGGAAAATACGAGTTCGGTACAGAAACTTTTCAGGGCAAATCCCTGTCATGAATCTATAGAGACGCAGCCTCGCGCTGCAGTCCTTACCAGTTCAGGAGAGTGAACGTAAACAGTCGGGGGCGCAGGCGGCGCGGCCCGTGCTGTACACGCAGGCCCGAATGCGAAAAAACGGGCAGCCGCCCCCATGCTGCAACACAATCTGCGGCATGGTCCTCCTGCGAAAGCATGCCATTGCACCGCCCTTCCCTCAGGGAAGGCTAGCGAGGATATCAAACCCTAACATGACCATTACAACCAACTCCGACCATTTTCAATTCACCGGCACAGGGGCCGAAACCTCTCCCGCGGCTTCCCTGTCCGCTTCTCTTCCCTCAGCACAGCACCTGGTAACAGACAACCTTACCCAGCTGCTGGAAGCGCTGCCAAATTCTGTACGCAGGCATCTGGAAACAGAAACTGCTTTGGAGGGCCTGCTTGAAATTGTGATGGACCTGGGCCGCGTGCCAGAAGCCCGTTTCCCCGACAAGGTGATAGAACTGGGTTCTGAACCGGTTTCTATTGAAGAACTGGATTATGTGGTATCGCGCGTGGGCGCATTTGGCAAAGACAACCGCGCCGGCATAGAGCGCACACTGCACAGAATATCTGCCATTCGCAACCGACAGGGCCGCGTGGTGGGGCTTACCTGCCGCATTGGGCGGGCTGTGTATGGCACCATAGACATTATTCAGGATGTTGCCGAAAGCGGAAAATCAATACTCATTCTCGGCAGACCAGGCAGAGGCAAAACCACAAAACTGCGCGAAATGGCCAGGGTTCTTTCAGAAGAACTGCGCAGGCGGGTGGTGATTGTAGATACCAGCAACGAGATTGCAGGCGACGGCGACATTCCGCACCCCGGTATTGGGCGGGCACGCAGAATGCAGGTGGCCACCCCCGAAGAACAGCACAGCGTGATGATAGAGGCAGTGGAAAACCATATGCCCGAAGTCATAGTGATTGATGAAATTGGTACCGAACAGGAAGCCTTTGCCGCTCGCACCATTGCCGAACGCGGCGTGCAGCTTATTGGAACCGCACATGGAAACAGCCTGGAAAACCTGATGATGAACCCCACCCTTTCCGACCTGGTGGGCGGCATTCAGGCGGTTACTCTTTCTGACGACGAGGCGCGCAGGCGCGGCACCCAAAAAACCGTGCTGGAACGCAAGGCACCGCCTACCTTTGATGTGGTGATTGAGATTATGGAGGTGGACAAGCTGGCCATTCATCTCGATGTAGAGCATACCGTAGACAGGCTGCTGAGGGGCATTCCTCCCCGCCCCGAAATTCGGGTGCGCAATGAACAGGGCGACATCGATGTGGTGCAGCGCACAGATGAGCAGCGTCCGTTGATTCGGGAGGTAGAGGAAGAGGAAGCACCGGCAAGAGAAAGACCGGCGGCGCGTTCCAGGCGCGATAGTCTGCGCATGGTAGACTCCGGCCCGGCGCAGACACACGCACCCGCTCCGCCAGCGGCCCAGGCCACCCGGTCTCTGCCTGCAACGGTGCGCATTTTTCCCTACGGGGTAAGCCGCAGCAGGCTGGACAGGGCCATTGTAGAGACCCATGTGCCCGCTTATGTAGCCCGCGATGTGGGTGAGGCTGATGTGGTGCTTGCCCTGAAGGCTACCTACAGGCGGGAGCCTGGAAAAATGCGCGAAGCTGCCCAGCGCCGACTGCCGGTGCATATTGTAAAAAGCAACACCTACTCGCAAATTGCCGGCAGCCTGCGCGACATCTTCCGGCTCGGCCCTCTCTCGCATGACGAGCAGGCCGATGAAACCGAGGAGGCGCTGCAGGAAGCGCAGGAAGCCATTGAGCTGGTGCTGCAAAACCAGGAGGCCGTAGAGCTTGCGCCTGCCAACTCATATACCCGCCGCCTGCAGCATCAGCTGGCAGAACAGAACCGGCTGGTTTCTGAAAGCGTAGGCGTAGAACCGCAGCGCAGAGTGCGCATACTGCCTGTATCTGCCTAACGCATTTACGCCATACACGGCAGCGCCCCCTGTGCAAAAGTGCCAGGGGGCGCTGATTTTGGGTTAGCTGCGCAATTCAGCTAAAATACAGACGGCTACACATCGTCTTCAGCGGGTTCTACATAAACCACCGCCGAAACCACATCTCCCCCCTGTGCAGGCAGATTGTACAGTACATCCACCACCTCCCAGCGCGGGCAGAGGCCGCGCGTGTCGGCATCTTCTGCATCCAGCATCAGGGTTTCGCCCACCCGCGGCACTATGGGTGCGCGGTAGGCAAGCAGGGAAGTTGGATCGGGATTTTCCTCGGGGTAATACACCAGTTCAATTTGAATCATCAGGCTTCTCCTCTCATGACTTTGCACGTGTGCTTTTTTTACGCAGCCGGTAATAAGAATAGGTAACACGCTGTGCGTACTGCCCTGGCCCTGCCCGGTCATGCAGCCACCTGGAATCGAGGGATGTGTGCGGGCTGTAGAGCGCCTCGGCCTGCAGATACCACGGATCGCTTTTCACCACGCAGATCAGGCCGTGTCTGCCGGTTTGTCCCCACTGCTCCAGCCTGTGTTCATACTGGTTGCGCTCAAACCCGTTGGCATCCACCGTTCGTATACGCACCGCTCGTATCTGGCCTACCAGCACCCCGTTGCTCGGCGGCCGGGTATGCTCGTTGAGTCGGTAGTGCAGCAGCGGTATCTGTGCCGTAAAGCCGTCGGGATGCCGGCTGTAGTCTACAGTATACTTGCCCAGAAAGCGGGTGATGCGTGTAGGCCGAAACTGCACAGAAATGCCTGTAAAATCTGGTTCTGCGCTTTTGTGTTCATAAAACAGCCCTACATTGAATTCCCCCAGCTGCTTGCCCAGGTATACGTTCACCCCCGGCTGGCCCGGGCGCAGCTGTGAAAACTCTCTCACTGCCA
The DNA here is from genome assembly GCA_027459665.1 of Chthonomonadaceae bacterium. Lineage (GTDB taxonomy): Bacteria > Armatimonadota > Chthonomonadetes > Chthonomonadales > Chthonomonadaceae > DAIDHN01. The sequence goes on from DAIDHN010000027.1 coordinate 39,903, forward strand.
GATCGCCGGCATGCAGTTCAAAATGCCAGCCAGGGTTGAAGTTGAGACGGTAATAGGCATAGGCATCCAGCACCATGGCGTGCAGCCCCTCACTTCCGCCTGGGTCTGCTGTACGCCCTGTCCAGTGTGCTCCCAGCCCGTTGTGCAGTGCAACATCTCCTTCCAGCAAAAGGGTGCGGTAGTCGGTTACCACGGGCGAATACTGGTCTTGGTTGCCAAACTGCGGGTCGAATATGGCAATGGCGTCGGGATATGGCACATGCAGGTACCGCACATGCCCAAAGCGAAGGCTTACCGCCCCATCGAGGGTTTTCCCCCTGTAATTGTCGTAGGCTTCCAGGTAAAATTCGTCGAGGTCTATTTTCAGCAGCCTGCTGCCTTCTCTTCTTCGAAAACCCAGGCGTGCCCTTATGCCGGGCAGAATATCCAGGGTGCCTCCAAACACAAAATTGTCGAGCTGAAACCTTGTCGGCCATACCTTCACCCCTATTGAGGCATCGAATACGCCGCGAAAAGGTCCCAAAAATCCGGTGTGCCAGCCATAGGGCGGCGGGCGCAGCAAACCAATGGGGTTTACCTGCGCTTCCTGCGTGGTACCAGGCGGAAGCGGTGTTTGGCAGCGTGCCGTTTTTGTGCAGCAGAACAAAAGCAGCAGAGCCGCATTGAGAAGCGGAGCATACCTTTTCAACCTGAAAAGTCTCCTTGTCGTTGAGATAGATGCAGCATTTATTCCCATGTGGTGCAGCAAACGGCAGGCAGTATGCCGCCTGTGAGGTCTGATGCCAGTAAAGCAAACCGGTACGGCTCATTCCCCCGTATCCACTTTGCCAGCAGCCGGTTTTCTCCCGGCAGCAGCTGTGCCTCTACTGCCCAGCTGCCGCTTTGCAAGGCAGCCGAAAACTCTTCGCGGCTGTGCCTGCGCAGTATCAGCGCACCGTTGAGCCAAAGCTTCACCCCGCAGTTGGCAGCAGCCGTTATGCGTACTCTGCTGGTAGAGCGGGCAAGTAAAACCGCCTGCCCGTAGCAAACCCCTCCGCTTCCCATAAACAGCGGTTCCAGCGCCAGTTCAGGTTCAGCAAAGGCCATGCGCTGCCACCGCACAATCTGCCCAAACCTTCCCGCATATGTCTCCTGCAGACCAAAGCGCATTTCCGGGGCGTACACGGTGTCGTACCCCTCGCCATCGTGATTGGCAAACGGCCCTGCAGTCCACCAGCAGGCAGAGCGAGGCAGAATAAAAGCGGCATTCAGCAGATTGGGGTCTGACTGGGTTGATATGTGCAGGGCAAGCCTGTCGAACAGTTCCGACGCAGCAGGCTGCGGCGTATGCACTACAAAAGAGAAGTTGGCATTCGCGCCAGGCGGCACCGTTTGCTGCAGGCCCGTGCCTGTTGCAGCCCAGTCGGGAGGTGTTTGCAGCGCAGCCTGAAACGCAAGTGCATCGGGCTGTGCATTGTGCAGAACAATGCGCAGCGTATGCTTTTGCTGCGGCACAGTGGCAAATGCCTCTGCCATCTCTGCCTGCACGGTGCATGCGCCGCAGAAAATCAGCTGGGCCTGTGGTGGAATGGAGTGCAGCGCAGCTGCCTGGCTGTTTTGCGCCCAGGGCAGCGCACTCAGAATATCGTTTACAGGTACTGCAGCAGTTTCATCGGGCACCTGCGGTGCAGCCGGGATTTGGTCAGACGAAGGCTGGGCAGAAGCGTCTGGCTGCGTCTGGCTGGTTAGCGGCGTAGAAAGGGGCTGTTCGCCGGGCAGAGAGAGTGGAAGACCGTGCGCGCCTATGCTTTGCAGGGCCAGCTCACAGGTACTCTGCACTGCCTGCTGCAGAGTATATGGCGCCCCCTCCAGCACGGCAAGCGGAGTCTGCAGCAGCGGCTGGCTCCATTCAGCGGGAATGGCTTCCTGCCCTTGCATCAGCCCCACAGCCGCGCCCAGCAGAGCGCCTACTGCCGTAGATGCGCCGCCGCAATTGACGCCAATGCAGAGAGTCGGCCCGAAATTGCCTGCACCATACAGCAGACCAATGGCAAAAAAGCCCGCTGCGCTTGCTGCATGGCAGGGGTTTTTGCCAGGCGCTTCCTGCAGCACCCTCTCTCGCGCTTTCTGCCAGTCTTCGGCATAATAGGCAGCGGCCAGCGCCGCTTTTACGGCGCGTGTTACTGCGCAGCTGCGTGGAATCATGGCGAGGCCAATGGCAAAAAGCGCTTTGGGGTCTTGTACAAAAAGGGATGCGCTCAGCACGGCAGCAGAAAACATGGCGGCCCACACACCCTCGCCTGCCCGGTCTTGAATGCTGTCGTAAAAAGCCGCCGCCGCCGCTTTTTCTGGTACACATGGCAGAAGCATAGCCCAGAGGTCGGCCCTTGCGGCAGCTTCTGCCTCTTCGCGAAAAAACCCGGCCCAGTACCCAGAAGCAGGCGGGGCCATGCCTGCCTGCAGATTGGCGGCGGGCTGTGCATAGCGCACGTTTTGCAGCAGAGCAGGGTGCTGCCAGGCTTGCAGAAGCGCCCTGCCTGTAAAGTCCAGCCCGGCAGACTGCAGGGCCGCCAGGTAGTGCAGGGGCAGTTCCAGCATAAAGCAGTTTTCTGGCATAACGGGCGGCCCGGCATAAAACTGCAGGGCAGAGGCAATGGATTTGCCCTGTGCTGCGCTGCCCAGCGCAATGCCGATCTGCTTGGCCTGCCACGCGCCTGCAATGCGGCTGCGCCACACGTTTTGCGGCAGGCTGAGTGAGGCCATGGGTAGCTTTACCTGCCCTCTTCCAGAACGGCATGCAGGGTAGGCACCAGCTGCTTCTTGCGCGATACCATGTTTTCCAAATCAAATTCGCTGTCATCCAGACGGGTGAAGGGCAGCTGCGTAAGAATCCAGTGGTCGCCCTTGCACAGCAGATGACTGGTTCCTGTTACTACATCGGTCACCATGAGGGCGATAAAGTTGAGGTTTTCCCGCTCGAGGCGGTCTTGCAGCACAACCAGCAGCTCTTCCTTGCGCTGCTGCAGCCCCTCCATGCCCGTGACTTCCACCTGACCAATAGAGAGTGCAACATCGCTTATCTGGTAGCTTTTTCTATCGGTATCCAGAATCTCATCTGCCTTGCGCTGCGACATTCCGGGCGCGGCATGCAGCAAGTCGTTGCCATACTCGTGCAGGTCTACGCCGGCAATTTGCGACAGCCACAAGGCAATATCACGGTCGCGGTCGGTAGTTGTAGGAGATCGAAGCACCAGGGTATCGGAGAGCAGACCGCTCAGCATCATTCCTGCCAGCCCTTTTGGCACTTCCAGCGAGCGGTTTCTGCACTGTTCGGCAACCAGGCTGCTGGTGCTGCCCACCGGGTCTACCACAAAGGGAATAGGCATGGCAGTGGGCGGGTTGCCCAAACGGTGATGATCTAGCACACCCACAATTTCGGCTTCTTCTGCATCGGTTACCGCCTGTGAAAGCTCATTGTGGTCTACCAGAATAAGGCGGGCGCGGGGCGGCTGCAAAATGCGCGACCGAGTGGCCACCCCCACATACCGGCCGGTTTCAGAAACCACCAGAAAATCGTCTGTTTCGCTTCTCAGCAGCTGCACCCTGTGGTCGCTCAGCCTGTCGGAGGCGTTGAATATGGCAGATGGTTCTGATATGGCACTGCAGGTTTGCGCCAGCATGGCAGTAACATTCATGGGGGCAGTATAGGCGCGTGCCAGAGCCAGCGAGGTCACCACTCCATGGGGATAGCCTTCTTCGTCTACCAGCGGCACCACGCGGTCTCCTTCTGCCACACGTGCCATGGCTGCCGGCAGCGATGCATTGGGAAGCACTGCACCCTGCGGTCGGGTACAGTGGCCAAAGGTAGGGGCTACGCCGGTAAGCAAAAGCGGCGGGGAAACCTGAAATTGGTTGAGCGCAAACAGCGCCTGTTCCCCCGGCTGCCCGGCGCGGGCCGCTGTAACGGGCGTGCCTGTCTGGTTGAGGAACCATGCATAACCCAGTGCTGATGCAATGGCATCGGTATCCGGCCGCTGATGGCCAATTACGTAGGTCACTCCAGGGTCCCAGCGGTCGGTTCGTTCCTTCATAGCAAATCCATTTCCACGGGGTATATTTTGTACGCCCGAACTGCTTGATAGCCAGGGTAATGCTGACTGTAATATTATAGCATGACCAGAGGGGCAACCGGGCAGGAGAAAGAGAAAATGAGTGGTACAGAAGCACAGCAAAGGCATGCATTGGTAATAGATGCCAACCTGATGACGGCAGTTCGGCTGGAGCGCGGTCTGCAGGCGCTGGGATACACGGTGAGCAGCATCACGCCGGCCCAGGCGCGGGAATGGAATACTTCATTCGACCTGGCCGCCATTCACTATGGCATTGCTCGCGAGGAGGCGCTGCAAACTACCCGCATACTGCGGGGCATCTGCCCCTCTGGGGCGATACTGGGGTATGTTTCGCACGGCATGGTGCCTGAGTTGAGGCCGCTGGCCCGAGAGGCCGGGTGCAGCCTGCTGGTTGCCAACTCTGCCATGGCAGCGCGGCTGCCCCAGCTGGCGGTCCGGCTTGAACGGCAGGAAACAGAGCCGCAGGCAGAAGACGAGGAGGAATAAAGGCATTTCGCCTCTTTAGGCACGGGGGTGCGCTTTTTTGTACACATCCTTGAGGCGGCTTTTGCTTACCTGGGTATACACTTCGGTGGTGGTAATCTGGCTGTGGCCCAGCATCTCCTGAATAGCACGCAGGTCTGCACCGCCTTCCAGCAGGTGGGTGGCAAAAGAATGACGCAGCATGTGCGGCGACACCCTTTCGGGCAGGTTTGCACGTGCTGCGCTGGAGACCACAATATTGCGAATTTGCGCACGCGATATGCGGCCCCCGCTGCGGTTTGGAAACAGAAACGGACTTTGCGCCTCTTTGAGAGTGAGCTGTTTTTTTCTGCCCGGCCGGCTGTTTTTGCTGCCAGCAGGTACGGGGGCGTTTTTGCGTTCTTTTCGCTGCTGCAGATAGAGGGCTGCGCAGTCGCAGGCTACCTGGCCAACCGGCAGCATGCGCTCTTTGCCCCCTTTGCCAAAGCAGCGCAGGGTGCGGTTCTGCAGATCGAGGTCATCTACCGTAAGGGCGCATAGTTCTGAAACGCGCAGGCCAGTGGCATACAGCAGTTCACACACAGTTTTGTTGCGCAGGGAACGCACATCGGCAGGGTCAGACTGGTGAAGCATTTTGCGCATTCTGTTCACTGAAAGGGCGCGCGGGAGACGGCGGGGACGTTTGCGCCCCGGCACGCTGGCCATAAAGTCATCCTTGCGCAGTTCTTCCAGCACTAAAAAGCGTGCAAACGAGTGAAGAGCCCCCAGCTTGCGCGAAATGCTGCTTTCAGAAAGCCCCGCCTGCACCATACGTGAAATCCATGCCAGCGCCTGCGTTGCGGTAAGGTCTTCTACGGTGCGCGCACCCCGGCCAAGCGCCACAGGCAAAAACTGCTCCAGGTCTGTTTTGTACCCTCTGGCCGTATTGGGAGAATGCCCGCGCTCGGTGAGTATGTACTGCACAAATCTTTCTATACAAGGCTGTATTTCTTCCATGGGCGTCTCTCTGTTGTGCCATATGCCGGCTGTGTTGTGCCGGCGCAGTAAAATGCATAGATGCATATTATAATATATACCATTAAATGTCTGTATCTTTTGCCAATTTGTTTGCCAAATGGCTTTCGCTGCATAATGCAGCTCATGCCGCACCAGCACGAGAAGCAGCAGGCCGGTACGGTGTACAGCAGATGCCCTAAAATAACTTACACGAAGACTGAACTCTTACATATAAGCCTGGCTCAACGAGTTTAAGTGTAAAGGAAGACTTTATTACTCTACACAAATCCCCCTTCAGATTAACTGCATATCCTTTAAGAATTGTATAACTTTGTCGCGCTTATGTTTCATAACACCATGAAGCAGGGAATCTTCAGAAAGCTCACTAAGTTTCTTGTCCAGTTTCTCTAGCCGAGTCAATCTCTCATCTTTCGAGGTTGTCTGCATGATAACAGGATGTAAAAGATATGCCATCCACTCCGAAAAGATTTCCGGGTTTTCAGGATTTTGCTTTAGCTTTTCCTCCAGTATTGCGCTCCTGTCTTCTGTAAAATCGAAGCATTTCCAATTTCCGCCCGGTGAAGTGCAATAAACCTTTTCTCCCATCGCAGCATCTCCTAGAAAAAATGTACTTCTATACAGTCGCACCATACCCCAGCATTAATGCCTTGGTAACACCTATAGCATCCTTCCTGCCCCCAAATACATACAAAGTCACACTCGAATTCATTCAGGAGAGTGCAAGCCATCAGCATTCCCCCAGGACAAGGGCCGACAGGGATTTCCCCTCTCATTGGTTTCTGTAGCGTTTTTTGACCAACCTTCCTATTAAGCGCTATTAGCCGATCAGGCAAGTAACAAGCAAATCCAATCAGTAGAAATCCTGTTTCTAACATTCTGGTGACTCTGTTGTCGATCGTTTCAGTCCAGACACTCCCAGACAAGAACTCTCGATACATAAGCACATCGTACACGCTGCTGCTCATCACCGCCCCGTTCGCGCCTGTTATCACGCCGTACACCCCCACAGTGTCAGCGTGGTGGTACTCGTCATCGGTTGTGCTCTTGCGGCGCAAAAGCATGCTGCTGCAGCCTCCCCCTGCCCGCAGGTACTGGGCGCTGGTGCTCCAGCTGCCGCCTGTCAGGTCGCTGGTTTGCTCCACCATCTCCCCGGCACCGCACGCATACTGGTTTGGTGTCCTCTTTTCGCCTCCTGTTTCATCAAGCGACTATACTCATGCACTATGGAGCATCAAACACATATTCTGACGAAAAGTCAGGTGTTTTTCCATGCTCAATAGTCTCCAGCCATGTGTGAGTGGGCGCCCAGGTTTTGCTGCATTCTTTCAGAAATGCAGTCACTGCACTCTTGCGGCCAGCCTGCAACAGCAGTCCGCACAATGACATATCCGGTTCTACCTCATGCACAGCGTATTTGCCAGACTCCACAAGAAAGCGGCTAGCCGCAAGCTTATCCCCGTGCAAGAGCGCAATTCGGCCAGATACTTCCGCCAGGTAGTAATGGGCATAGCTTAATTCCCATGGCTTAGGTCTATGCGAAGCAAGCAGGGCATTTACATCGTCTGTGCATCTTGCAGCCATGAGCATCGACATCTTGCGAGTTTGCTTCCAGGAGGAAGGAATGCCTCTGTTCAGCAACCTGTTGGCATGAGTGTGCCTTGCTGCAGTAACAAAAAATTCGGCAGCAATAAGAAGGTAACGAATTTTTGATTGAGCAGTTTTCTGCCGTTGAGCATTGTTGAAGGCGCTGAAAGCTGCAGCAGATGCTTCTTCTGCAATTCGATCTTGCAGCATCTCCCTGCCATATACAAGGTCTGTCTCCACTTTAGCTATCTTTTCGAAAAAAATAGAGTTTTCTTGCTTTCCGGGGTGGGAATCTGGCGTATCTGCGAGAAGTGCAGTACTTGCAATAGATATTCCCAACATGGTGACAACAAATAGCGACCTGATACTGGCTCTCATGGTTTTCTTCCTTCTCATAGCGGTAGTTGTCGATAAGATTGATACATGTTAGCACGAGGGTGTTTTTGCGTTATCGTCCTGCTTTGGTGTATTTTGCTTTGCTCCTATAGTATTGCAGTAACCGTGTATATTCCTGCAATACTATTTTTGTTGATTGCGCCTTTCTACTGCTGTGTGTTGGTATCGGGTGGGTTGATCCATACCTGCTTTGGCGGCATCTGCGGCTCTGGCTGCTTGTTGACAAAGCGTTGCGGGTGCGCACTGTATGCTGCAGCCAATGTTTCTGCCCGTATGCTGACAGCCTGCTCTACCCTGCCTGGATGCACGATAGCCTGCAGTTCAGGGCGCTGTGAAGGTGCGTGAGAGCGCAGTCTGCGCCGATCTCTCACCTCGCTTCGCTTGCGCAGCAGGCGGTACATGGTTGAGATGGAGCAGAGAAACACCCCCTCATCCAGCAGGGTGGCATATACCTGAGGAGGAGCCATGTCTCTGAAACGATCTGAATGGAGACAGGAGAGCACCTGCTCCTGCTCCTGCAGGGAGAGAGAGCGCCCAGGCACACGGCACTCTGCGGCAGGCTTGCGAGGCTGAGACTGCTTCCTGTGCCGGTAGTAGGTCGCACGGGCTATCCCGACTGCACGGCAGGAGGAGGCTGCACCTGCATGGGGAATGGCCAAAGCAACATGGGAGAGAACACGAGCCATGTCGGTTACTCCCGGGCATCCAGGGAGATGCCCATCAGTTCGGAAACTTTTTTTTGGAGATCAAGCAGCACATGCGTCTTCTCCAGTTCACGACGCAGCCTGCGTATCTCGCGCTCAGCAGCAGCCAGCTGCCGGAGGGTCTCGGAACCAGATGCTTTTGGAGAAGAACCCTTCTCCTGATTGCGGGTCAGCACCCCGCGTGACTTTTGCTTGCGAAAGTCGGCAAGAGTAGAGGAATAGATGCCCTCTCTCTCCAGGAGCCTCGCTACCTCGCGGGGAGGTGCATGCGTCTGCCTCTTCGATGAGACGAAGCTTGAAGGCAGCTGTGAAGCGGCGCTGTTTGGGAGGAAGGGTCTCAAGTTCTGATGCGCTGCCAATGAAACGAGAGGGTGTCTCAGGTTGATTATCCATATCAGTGTCCAAACCTTTCTCGCCCAGCAAACAGTAGTCATAGTATAGTGTAGCATTTTATATTGACAATTTGGGGCTGCAGCCCCCGCCTGCCCGCAGGTACTGAGCGCATTCGTGCTTCGGCTGAAACCTATGATGGATTTTACACCTTGGTGTGTCGCAGTTGCAACTCTATTCCTTCGAGCGGTCATCGGTTGTGTGAAGCAGATTTTTATCTGCAGTTTGCATCCTGGGTGGCCGCAATAAAAACTGGTGCGCAGTCTGGTTAGCCTCCAGATAGTTACGCAGGCCACTCGCTGCGGAGCGAACAGTCAATGAGGCGGCATTTCGTTCTATTGAGTACAGATATTTTGTGCTGGAAGCAGGATGCAGCTTTAGATATTGTAGTGACGCTATCGAAAAGCGTTGTGCAAGTTCGTGGTCATTCTTGCTTAAACGAGATACGATAACAGCAAGTCTGTTTCTATCTTCTATATCTACTGGTAATGCTTGACTACGCAGTGCCCGCTCTAAAGCCCTCGCCAGCAGCAGATAGGCATTATTTTCTAACTGCTTCCATACATCAGATGCATCCAGTCTGCCATCCATATAAAGTTCCTGAATCATGCCAGGAATGCCAGATGGATGAGAGTAGTTAAAAAGCTTGATTACAAGTTGTTTTTCAGCAGCACTATTCATTTTTTGTGTCCTGGAATTTCGCTTCTTTTGGTTTATTCCTGTTAGTATGCTACTCACGATAACTGATGTTTGCAGCAGGACAAAGGCTGTAACTCTTGTTAGTTTCGATGTCAAATGAGGATAGATTAACGCACAGGCAAACATCACAATACCTATAAAAACCGCGTAAGCCATATCTCTGTAAATAGCTGTTTTCCCGAACCATTTTTCTCTGATACTGAGCAGGCTTTTCACTTTGAGTGAAAACAGCTCAGAATAATATCCTTTCTGACTCCATGTCAGTGAAGAATCGTCAATTGCACTCAGGAAACCTACGATATCTTCTGAAGAGGCTGGCAATTCTGTGAAAACATTCTGAATGAGTGTTTTTTGAGGCACATGACCAGATTCATTGGAGGTACTAGTGTTTTCTGAAGCTGCTGTTTCATCATATACCAGCGCATTTTTATCTGCTGGTATCACACGCTCTGTGTGATTTGTGGTTTTTTTTATTGAATCCATATCTACCTCATCGCTATCAAAATTCAATAAGGCAGAAAAATTTCATGAAAATTCTCTTTTCTGCCTCTAAGCCCTCTCATTTGAAGAATGCAAAGCCAATGAATCAGCCTCTCCTTTACATTCCCCAGTTTCCATGTTGCTGCCAGTCTGGGTCACAGGGACGAACTCCAGGCATTTGTGATTTTCCTTCGCGCTCAAGTTCGCACTGATAACAATTTGTACGACATGCAGTGTACTGTTTTTGCAACAGAGCGATTTCACCCGCCACCAGCAAAATTCCAGCACAAGCCAATACGTTTCCAAGTGCACAAGATGCCATCACCGCAGCAAGCTCTGCTGCATCAAAAACAATATCTATTGAGTACAGATCATAGCATGCAGTCAAGCAGTCATTAAACCAACTTATGACTGTCGGAGTGCCTATCGGTGCTGGCCCCGATGGCCTCAGGAGTAGCATTCTACTTGGCACATATCTTTCTCTTCCAGCTTTCCCACCCAATATCGATGTTTCACAGGTTTGGTAGAAGTATTTTGATACCACTGTTGTATCAGCCCCCCCCTGCACGTACTGCGGCACTATGAACGCGTCGTACACGCTGCTGCTCATCACCGCCCCGTTCGCGCCTGTTATCACGCCGTACACCCCCACAGTGTCAGCGTGGTG
>DAIDHN010000028.1 GCA_027459665.1 Chthonomonadaceae bacterium
CGCAGAAGGCTGGTACAGCACGGCAGCAAGTTCTGCAGCCCTCGAAGAGGGCTTGGCGTGTCAGCACGGGGTTTCAACCCCGGGCAACAGCCGCCGGCGCGTAAGGCCGCCTCACCCCGGCACATGCCACGGGCTGAGGTGAACCCATTGGGCGGAATACAGGGCATGCCTTCTGGTATACTCTAGGGCGAACCTGCAGGCAGATGGAAGAGACACTGAGCATGAGAAAACCGGAAGCAATTGCCGTCACCGTTCTGGTACAGGATATGGACAGGGCGGTGCAGTTTTACAGCAGGGTGCTGGGGCTTTCCCTGCACACTGAGGGCGAGGAGTGGGCGCTGTTTTCTGAGGGAGTGCTGCTTCAGCTCAACCCCGAACCGTCGGCCGATGTGCGCTACGAGGCGAATGCCGTTCTGCTCACCCTGGTGGTCGCGAATGTGGAGGAAGCATTTCGCGAACTCACCGCCCTGGGTGCGGCATTTTACCTGCCCCCCACGCAAAACGGACCATTCTGCTCTGCCGCCCTGCGGGATACCGAAAACAATCTGGTGCAGATTCTCTCGTTTTCTGAAGCGGTATAGCGGCTACCCCAGGCTGATGATCAGCCAGGTATACGCGCCCGCGGTCAGCTCTGCCGGGATAAGAACCAGTTCGCCGGTGGGGTTGAATGTCCAGCTGGAGCTGCCCTGAATGGTGTCGCTGCCGGAGGGCACAGCGGTGAGGCCGTTGCTGCTGTAGTTTTTTAGCACAATGGGGCCGCCTGCACTGCCGGAGGGCAGATTGACCGTAGCGCCGGCAGGCACGTTGTTGGCCACCAGCACAAACGGCATCTGCACTGCTGCCGGTATGTTGTAGACAGCAGGGCTGACTTTAGGGGTCCATACCGTCACCGGCCACGCGCCATTGCCTGCTGCGGGCGCTGCCGCGATTGTGATGGTTTGGCCATTCTGCGTGAGAACCACTCCGCTGCCCGCCGCAAAGTTGATGCTGCCTGCCGCCGCCGTGCCCCCGTTCACGCTGATTCCGCTTACCCCCGTTCCACCGCCGGCAGAGATCGTGATGGTCTGTGCGCTTTGCGAAAGAGCAATGCCGCTGCCCGCGGCAAGCTGCACTGCGCCTGCAAGGGGGGCGCTGCCGCCAGCCGCAATGCTGCTTACCGAACCGACAGTGCGCAGGCTGGACTGCGGGTTCTGGCCGCCCAGCTGCCCTCCTGTTACCACCATGCTGTGCGGGCTGGCATTGCAGTACTGCAGGCTCACCATATCGCCGGGCGAGGGAGGGGTTTGCGGGCTGAAGGCAACGCCTTGCAGGTACACCGCATTGCCGGCTGTATCGCGCGCACCTGCATCCAGGGTGCAGGTATGCATCACCGGGTCTACCGCGATCACCTGAGCCTGTGCAAACCGCCGGTCGGCACGGGCATGGTAACTTTGTTCGTCTATGTTTTTGATTAGCATGTCAGAAATCTCCGGTAAAACCAGTCTGCTCTGCAACAACGAGCGATGCAGCGCCGAAATCTATCTGCTCCGCAGCATCACCGCCGCATCTACCGTGCGGCTTTCGCTCGGCATGCTTTCAAGCATACGGCGCATCATGTCGATTTTTACAATCGTACTGTTGTTTGTATAAAGGTAAACCTCCTTGTTCTGGTTGCTGGCAACGTTCAGCCTGCATGAGGTATGCATTCCTTCGCTAGTCTCGTTCATAATAGGTGTGCCTTTATGTTTAGTGCGATAGTAGGGCAGCTCCAAATCGGGCTTAACGCTCAGCAGGTACTCAGCCATTAGCTGCAGCACATCCACCCACTCTTTCACATCCTTTTCAGTTCCATCCGGCAGGCGCACTTTTGCAGGCTTACTGCCCGTCAGATCACCGCAATTGTTCAAAAGCAGCCACTTCCCGTCCCCCTGGCTGGCTGGCAGTCTTACTGGCCGCTCGTAAGTTTTTGGCGGATCATGCACTGCTATCGGCGGGCTGGCAGGCGCAGGTTCGCAGGCGCTGCTTTCCAGCACAGCCAGCCGCGCTTCCAGGTCAGCCATGCGCTGCAGCAGCGCATTATCCGGCGCATCCTCCTCAAGTCCCCAGGCATGGGCGGCATCAAGGTGCATCAGAAGGTATTCGGCGGTCTCTAAGAGGCTGTCGAGTCGCAGATGCAGCTCATGCGGCTTAGCGTGTATGTTGCTGCTGAAATAATGCATCCACTGCAGGCCATCGGTCACCCATACCTGCTCAATGGCGAATGTGCGCTGGTAATCGCCTATCTGCCGATCAAGAGCGCTGTCTTTCTGTATGCCTTTCAGCAATTTTGCCTCTACAATGGCAAAAACCTCCCGCCCCGGTTTTTTCAAAAGATAGTCTACTTTCCTGCTATCTTTCGTTTTTTCCACTTCCACCCGGTCGAGGTCGGCAATGTCCCACCCCAGGGCGCGCAGTAGCGGATCGATCAAAACGGCGCGCGTAATACTCTCGTTTTGCATCAACACGCTTTCTGCCTGGCGCGCAGATTTCTCAACAGAGCGTATGGCTTGCATCAGCGCAGCTAGCGGGCTGGAGGCAGAGGACATGGGCAGACTCCATTACAGCAGGTATTTTGCTGCCTATTGGCCATGCCGCGGCGCAATTCCTGCCTGGCGGCGCTTTATGGCACCACACAGCTGGCAATGCTGCCCGCAAAGGTCTGGTCCCAGCCCAGGCTGGTGTTGCTCGTCCATATGCGGTAATAGACCACCGTGCCAGATGCCAGCGCCGTTTGGGTGCGCCATCTGCTCACCCAGTTCAGCTGACCATAGGTTTGCCTGTCCCACATCATGCCGGGCGGCACGCGGTTAAAACTGCGGTAATCGCTGCTGGTGCGCTGCCAGAGCCAGTGGTTTGATGGGTCGGAGGGGAGAGCGCCTATGCTGAACCCCAGTATCATATGCTTGAACCCAAACATGCCATGATCCTGCCCCGCCAGACTTGCGGGCGGGCTGGTCCAAAGCAAATCAAATTCATAGGTAGTGTATCCCTCTGCATCCGGCCCCTGCTGCTGCCCAAAGCTTACGGCCAGGTCGGTTACTGCCCAGCCGCTTGCGCTGGCAGACCCTGCCCCGGCCAGAATGCTCAGCACCACCGAAGGGATGCTTTCATGCCCCCGGTCGTCTATGGCAGTGACGTAGGCCCACACCTGCTGCCCTGCCGCAAAAGAACCCAGATTGTAGCTTGTGCTGGCTGGCCCAATGCCAAAGCCGTTTTGCGTAAACGGCCCGCTTTCGCCTGTGGTGGAAGAGTAGACATTGAACCCTGCCAGGTGCGAGGCCGGTGTGTAGGTTTGCCAGGCAATGCTCACCTGCACAGGCGAACCAGACGGGCTGCTGAGCTGTGTGACCTGCGGCGGGGGCAGCGTCTGCGCCACATACGGTATGTACTCGCAAACTCCACTCCAGTAACCGGGGGTGAAATGCTCTTCCACTGCCTGCAGGCTCCAGAGTTCGCCCTGCTGCTCTGCGCTGGTTTTTGCTGCAAACCCAGGCCGAAAGGCAGTGCGAAAGGCATGAATATCGCCCAGGCTGGTTTCAAAGCCGGGGGCGATTTCGCAGTGCACCTTTGCAATGCGCCAGGCATAGTCGCGCAGTATCTGCTGCGCCACCTTGAGGCGGAAGTCGGGCAGCACCGCCAGCGGGTCGGTGAGTATCACCCTGCGGTGTCCGTACCGCGCAACGCTGGCAGGCTCCATTTCCACCAGGCTTCCCCCTGCCCCGTTTTGCGGCGCACCGCTGGCAATCTCCACCACATTGCGCAGGTCTTTGCCATCTGCAGTGCGCCGGGCAAAGCGCACATCGCCATTGCCATCGGGTGCGTTTATCAGCACGCGGCTGGGGCGGTACTGCATGTAGGGCGGCTCAGATGCCTGCAGTATTCCGTTTCCATCCGCCCAGAGGCTCCAGCCTATTTCGTGCCACAGCTCATACTGGTACCCCATCATGTTGTTGCTCTGCCCCTGCCAAAAGGGGTATTTGAAGCCGGTCAGCCCCGTTCCGCTGCTCCAGCCTATCTGGCTGGGTGCAAAGGGCGCATCGTATGCCGTGCCAGTGCCCCGCCAGAAAGCAGGCCCGGTGAGCAGGCTGTAGGCAATGTCTGCCAGTTCTGCAAAATCGTAAAGCGGCGTGAGGCGGACTTCGTTGTTGTCGGCAAGCTTTTTCAGAACATCTGTGGCCACTACTTCTACCGTGCCCTCCGGCCTCCAAAGCATGCCGTCGCCCAGATAGCCGCAAAAACGGTTGCAGCCCAGCCAGGCTCCTGCGCTGCCGCCCAGTATCATCACCTCATCCATGCCAATGGTTTGCGCCGCAGCACCGCCAACAGCAAGCAGCTTTACATAGCGCGCCTCCCGGTTCAGATCGCACAGGCAGAACTCGTTCACGCAGGTTTCGTTCAGGTCGCCGCTCACGCCGTCCTGCCAGTCTGCATTCACCAGCCTGGCCGGAAAGCTGCTCCAGTTCACGGCATCGGGGCTGAGCAGCGCCTGCACGCTTTGCGGCAGGGTGCAAACCCCTACGTTCGATCCAAATCGCACGCCTACATGGTTCACGCTCTGAATGCTGCCCAGGTCGCACTGCAGGGCAAGCGTCTGCCCTGCCTGCAGCGCAAACAGCAGCGCGCCTGCAGGAACCGCCGTGCCCGGCCAGGAGGCAAGTGCGCCATCTGAGAGAAGTGCAGGCGTACCAACGGAGGGTGCTGCATCCGCCGTCCAGCTTTTGCCCGCACCCACATTGAAGGGCGCCCATACGCCTGCGCGAAACAACACGGGACGCGCCTCATCGAGCAGCGCATCGTAAACGCCGCTGTTCTGGTTGTACGGGCTGCTCAGGCTGTTGGGAGAGAGCGCGCCTGCCGGGTCGGGCAGGGTAAATTCCAGCTGTGCCGGCTGGCGCAGTTTTCTGCGCAGCACCGGGTGGCTGCGTTCACTTGTTTGAGGCTGCACGGGCGAAAGAAACCACGTGCCGTTTCGCTGCATCCAGAGTTCGGTGAGCGCAGCGGCAGTACGGCTCTGCCGGGCAATGCGTGCGGCCCAGGCAATGAGAGGGCTAAGCAGGCCATTGATGCCTGTTCCGGTTAGAAGCCAGGGGTCGGGCATCACGCCGGGTCCTGCCTGGCTGCCGCTGTCGCCATATTGTGTAAGCGGAGGCATGTCGTTTCCTTTCTGCCATCTGCCAGGCAGCGCGTGAAGCCGTCTCACCCCGGCCTTATGCCACGGGGTTGAAACCCCGTTCTGACAGGCAAAAGTCCACTGCGTGGACTAAATGCACAATGCGCCATGCTGTTCTGCAGGCCCACTGCCAGGCAGCGCGTGAAGCCGTCTCACCCCGGCCTTTGGCCTGCCGCTCTCCCGGGCGCGCCTTACGGCGCTGAAAGAGGCGCAGAAGGCTGGTGCAGGCTGTTTACTTTCTACACCGGGCGCTGCATATCGTACCAGGCGCTGGTTCGGCTGGCCGCCCCTGCGCTGGTTGCGCTGCTAATCTGGTTTTGCAGCGCCTGCTGCACGCCGTCTACGTACACATGCACTGCAGGCGCCTGCTGCGGGGGCGTTACTCCCGGCATCTGCCACCATGCCAGCCCATACTGCCCCGCCTGAGTGCCGGCAGGCAGGGCAAGGCTGGCGCTTTCACGGTAGCGGTAGGCGCTGTAATCCATGCCGGATGGACTGTTGTAGAGCGCAGGGTCGTACTGTTTGCTGTTTGCCAGCGGGTCGGAGTGATGATGAAACAGGCCGCCCAGCAGGTTCAGCCCCAGCCCTGCCACCGCACCCAGCGGCCCGCCCAGAGCAAAACCGGTTTCCGCGCTGCCCAGCGCGCCTGCCAGGGTGACGCCGCTGTTCACCCCCGAAGCAAGCGCATTCCAGGCCGCCCCTGCCTCATTGCCGTAATGAAACTGCAGCAGAGCATGGGGCAGGGAGGCCGGTATCTGACTGCCCCGGTGGTGCAGCGCAGAGAGATGACTGCCGTACAGCGCATCGTGCGTGGTGCGAACATGGTGGTAGGGTGCAGAGTGAAAAGAGAGATGACCGCTGCCCAAAGCTGCGACTTCGGGGGAAGAGCGGGTCTGCACCGCCTGCTGCAGACTGCCAAACAGGGGCTGCAACAGCTCTGCCCAGCGGGAGGTAAGCTGCTCCAGCAGGTTGATGTCGGTATGTGCGTACGAAGTGAAGCCAGCCGTCTCACCAGGCAGTGCTGTGCGCAGGCTGCTGCTGTTCTCTTTCCTGAGCATGGTTCCATTCCTCAAAAAGCGTATTCAGAAAAACGGGTGATCGGGTTTGCAAACCGTGCAGCAGCGCCTGCCGCCAGGCGTCTGCACCGGGCCTGGGGTCGCTGAGTATGGCCTCTGCACGGGCAAGCCATGCCCTCACTGCAGTAGCCCACCAGGGTTCATGCTCGCTCATATCAATTCCAGTGAAGCGCATGTGCAGCGGGTCTGTGCCAGTGCGAGCCGCCAGGCTGCTCAGGGGCAGCAGTCTGGCGGCAAGGTAGGGATTTGCGCCTCTGAAACGCTGTCGAGGCGGGCATAGCATTCTATCAGGCATTCGCGCATATTGTCTGGGCAGTCGCCTGCCTCCCTGCCGCTTTCCCATATGCGCTCGCTTCTGTTGTGTGCATGCCGCACCGCGCAGGCCAGCGTCTCCAGCGTCATCTGCAGGGCGAGTTCTGCATGCATGCGCTGTGCGCGCCACGCCTCCACACATCCCGCCACCCTTTCCTGCGAGCAATGGCGCATGCCGAGGGCATGTGCTTCCTCCCGTTTGTGCCGGGCATGCTGCTGCCGCTGTTTTTCCACCTCATGGCATTTCTGCTCCCACTCTTCCATCTGCGCCAGCTGCCCGCCGCCCTGCACAGGGGATGCCGGCAGCGGCGGCACCTGAAACAGCATTTCTGCCTCGCGCAGCGCTTCCTGTTCGGCATACTCAGCCAGCCATTCGCACTGCACCGTTTCGTTCTGTTCCTCAAAATACTCCCACAGCGCTGCGTAACCCGAATGGCCGGGCCGCCAGGGGCGCATCTGCCGTGCTGCATTTCTCTGTGCAGTTTCACGGCAGCAGGCCCGCTGCAGCGCATTCAGCGTCTGCACCCACACTTCCCTACCATCTGGCAAGGTACACAGCGTACCAATACGAGTGGGAAATTCCACCGTTTTCTGCTCATGCTGCACGCCATCCTCCTGGTCCTCCGCTTGCGCCCTGGCCGCCCAGCGCTGCGGTATTGAAACTGTTTTGCAAAGTGATTTGTACAGAAAACCCTGCAGAGCTGTCTACCTGCGCAGTCCAGTCTGCATTCAGCAGCATCGCTCCTTCGGCAAACGGCAGCGGAGTGCGTTCAAAGCACAGATTCGGCACCCACACCTCCATCCATGCCGCCTGGCCGGAGGTTCCCAGCAGAGGGCCGGTTACCCGAAAGTTGAGCGAAACCGGCTGAAACGCCAGCGATGCTGCAGGCAGGCTCATATCTTCGTAGAGCGCCACCAGTCTTCCCGACACCGCCAGCCTTCCGCCTACCGCCGCCCCCGGATCGTAGCCGCTGCCTGCGGTTTGGGGCAGGCTGTAGGCTCTTTCAATGCGAATGCGGGTGCCGGGCAGCATCTGTGCATTCAGCGCCTGTCCGCCTGCGGCAAGCCATGCACCGCCATTCTGCGACCCCGGTCCAACGCCCGCAAACGCCAGCGCCCCGCTGCCTCCCGGCAAGTCTACATAGGCGGGGGCTGTGGTACGCGACACTGTTTTTACGCCATCGCCCCCCAAAGCGGGGGGCAGCAGCGCCGGCGTACTGCCAAACAGCGTGCTTACACTGCTGCCGGCTGCATTCGGGTAGGTATTGGGCAGCTGCCGGCAGGCCGCCAGTTCCATTGCTGCTGTAACTGAGGTTCCAAAATGAAGATCGAGCCTCTCTACAACCGCCCCTGCACTGAGTCGGGAATAGAGACCGTCGCCCATGTCTTCCTCTATGGTGAATGAGGGAGCAGTGCTGCCTGGCAGAAAAACATGCCGGTATACTGCAGGCGACTGGCTGACGGAAGCGCTCTGCACCAGAGTTTGTATATCCCGCCCCAGTGCGCCCATCAATGGGTAGTGCAGGTTTTCGGGGTCGGCATGCCAGGTAAGCGTGCCACTATATGTTTTGCCCAGCATCAAAATGCGCCGCTGTTCCACCCCGCCATCCACCTCCGGCTTCGCCTGCAGCGTGGGGCTTCCCGTCATGCCGCTGCCGGGCAGCAGCGCAAAATAGCGCAGGGGGTTTGCACTGCCGCCTATGGTGTAGGGGCTGGCAGAGCCGTTGAGAGGCACTGTGCAGAACTGGCTTTCTACAGCCATGCCTGCCGCCCCGGTAAGGCCAGTGATAGCCACTATGCTTTTCCTTTCTATCTGATTTCGTACCCGCCCAGCCATTCTGCCCAGTAGTTCAACCCACCCATCACGGGCAGCAGCTGTTCACAGATTCACCTCACCCACCTGCCCTACTGCTCCACGGGGTTTCAACCCCGTGGCAAAGGCCGGCGGGGGCGGCAGGCTGCCTCATGGCCGTTCAGCATGATCGCGCAGCAGAGGGGCGGCAACCCGAAGCAGCATGTCCAGCTTCTGGTCGATGCGCGCCAAACGCTCACGCATCTCCTGCAGCGCCTGCGCCTGCCGGTCGCTTTGCCCGCGTGCGCGCTCTTCCTCTTCTGCAGCAGCAATCCCCCTCTCTTCCAGCCGGGTAATGCGCCCTGCAAAGCGAAGCAGCGCCGCAACCCCTGCTGCAAACAGGCTCACCGCAGCAGCTGCGGCCATCACATCTGCCGGCATTCTTTTCTCTCCTTTCACCCTGCATGCGCAACGCTAGTACCAGGCAACAATAGTCACCGAAACGCCTGCATTTGTGAGAACGCTCCCCGTCGCCCAGACCTTGCTTACCGCGACGGGGTTGTATCCCTGCTGCGCCGGTATAGTCACCACATCGCCGCCGACGGTAGTCACCTTCAGCGTGCAGGCAGCGCTGCAGAGCAGCCCCCGTGCAAACGGCACGCCGTTTATGCCGGCAGCAGCCAGTGCGGTATCGCTGGGGGTAATGGCCCAGGCGCGCTGCGCAGGGTTATCGGCTGGCACATGCATCAGTCGTTCTCCTTTGCAGCCGCCTTTTTACCGGCTGGCTTCTCGTCTGGTTTCCCGGCAGCGGGTGCAGCCTGCACGCTGAACCCAGGTTCGGCATCCATGCCTTTTGCCGGGTACGCAGGCAGGCCGAGCAGGCGCGGGTCGGAGATGCCTTCAACCTCCCGCACCTCCAGCGCCTTTTCGCCCTCTACGCCTTCGGGCAGATTGTATACCATCGTCCAGTAATCCCGCTGCCACACATGCCCCGGCGTTCTGAACTGCCTGTATCCGCTTATACAGCGTACTGCGTACATATCGCCTCCTAGCTGGTCGCGTTGCTGCCGTATGCCATCTGCCACAGCCCGTAACCCTGCGCGTATCTGCCGCGCACGGTGAACCGGTACTGCTCCTTTATGCGTGCTTCAGGCATATCCATATCGGTTTCCATCGTGATGGGCACATCGCTTCGGCTCTGGATGAAGATCGGCTTCACCTCGCGGCTGGCATCGAGCAGGAACCACTGGTAGCCGGTGATGTAGGGATTCACCACCACCTTGTACCTGCCCATGAAGTAGTTGCGGTAGTTGGTAGCCGGCACGCCTGCGGTTCCGGTTTCGCCCGGTTCGACTACCACATCGCTGCTGACCAGGTTCCATGCCCTGCGAGCCAGCAGCGGCCCCACCACCAGGGTATCGGGGACGATGTGCAGCGGGATGCCCTTGTCGTCGACGTAGCTCATCATGGTGGTAGCAGCGGCTTCGAGAGCCGAATCAGACAGGCTGGCTGTGCTGATGTTGCTCTGTGTGGGGCTACTGCCCTCCTGGTGGCTTGCGTTGAAGAAGTACTGCCCGTCGTAGGCGTACTGGCTGAAGCCGTTTGTGAGGCCGGTGAAAGCCAGCTGGTTCCAGTGCCTCACCGCTTCGGCGGCCAGTTCTCGTGCCCGTATCATCAGCAGCCCGTACTGGTCGTCTTCGAGAGTGCGCCGGTCTATGGCCAGGTCAGCCTTGTAGAGAATGTCGGAAAGCTGGTAGCTGTCTTCGCGCACGCTCTGTTCTACCGGCTCATCGTTGAACTGCTTCATCACCGCGCCGCGGCCCAGCCATGCGTACTTCTGCACCGGCAGGGTAGTGGGCAGCTCGGTCGCGATGGTTCGCCAGTCGGCTTTTTCGTTTGCGGCGATGTATGCGCCGTTGAATTCGGTTTTGATGCCTGCCTGCGTAAGCAGCAGGATGTCACTGGTAACTACAGCCATTTATGGTCTCCTTAGTGAACGGCGTTGTCGATACGAATGCGCAGGTCGCTTGCGTCTTCCACCTTGATGGCATAGCCCACCAGCTGGTTGCTGGTTGCTGTGGTGGTGAGCGTTTCATCGTCTGCTGCATAGAACGCTGCGCCCACATTGGTTTGCGCTGTAGCCACCGATGTAGCAAACACATAGCTGCCGGTTTTGTACACCCTGCAGGTAACCGAGCCAGCCGCGCCGGTGTTGGAGACCGTTTCGTAGGCCACGCCGACAAAAATATCGGTAGCAGTGCCGCTGCGGGCCGGCCTTGCGTAGCCAGTTGCGTCTACGCTGACCAGGGTGCCCTTGTTGATGGTAACGCCCGCCTGCACCAGGTATTCCTGCAGCAGACCGTCTTTTCTCTGCGCCTCGCGGGGCGCTGTAGATGCCGCCATTATTTAGCCTCCTGGTTTTTCATATTGCGCGCAAACTCGTCTTGTTTAGCCTGCGAAGTAAAGCCCATTTTGAGCGCCATTTCCCGCTGCGCCGGTGCAAGCAAGTCCCATTCTCTGGTTTGCGACTGGCTTCCGCCGTCTATGATGCTGGCATTTGCCGCCGCTGCCGAAGCCCTCTGCGCGCCCGAAGCCTCTGTGGTATCGAATTTGGCGTCTGCCTCGGCTCGCCATGCATCTCGCAGTTCCAGCACGCTGTCGGGGTCGAGCCTGTCTACCTGTGCGCCGATACGTACTCCCCGTTCAGCGCCGTGTGCGCGCACTGCCTCCCGTTTCGCCTCTGCCCTCAGCTGCTCTTCGTACCTCCTGCCCATAGCCGCCTGCGCGATCAGCGTTTTGATTTCGGCTGCATCGGCGATTTTGGCTTCCTTCATCGCCGCCAGCAGGTTCTGCTGCTCCGGTGTAACCTGGGGCATCTCGTTCTCCATAGAAATGGTCTCCTTTGCATTGGCCTTCTGCCTGATGCTGCTCACAGCCTGCGCCACAGTGCAAACCCTGTCGATCAGGCCAGCCTTCACCGCCTGCTCTCCTACGAAGACGCGTGCGGTAGTGATCTCATCCAGTTGTTCCCTGCTGAGGCCGCGCGCCGTTTTAACAGCGGCAATGAAGTGGCTGTTGATTTCATGCAGCATGCGCTGCGTTTCCTGCAGGTGTTCGGGGGTAACGGGCGCACCGTCGATGCCGATGCCCTTGTGCGGGCCGGTTGCCAGCACATGCACCTTAACGCCTTCGTTTTCTGCCATTTTGCTGGTATCTTCCAGCACCGTGATGGTGCCGATGCTGCCCACCTGCGCAGTGGCGTTGCAGCAGACCATATCCGCCTGCGAAGCCACCCAGTAGGCAGCGCTGCAGCCCATGTCTTCGATGTATGCTGCAACCGGCTTGATATTCGCGGCCGCCTTCACCTCGGCCGCCAGGTCGGAAGTACCGCTCACCTGGCCGCCCGGGCTGTCTATAGAGAGCATGATGGCCCTCACGTCGCTGTTTTGTGCAGCGTGTGCAAGCGCTGCGCGCACTGCGGTGGTAGACACACTGGAGAGCCACCAGTAGCTGCCTTTGGTCATCACGCCTCGCATGGTGAGCACAGCCACGCCGCCTGCTGCTATTTTGTAGCCCGGCGTTTTGGCAGCAGGGGGTTTGTCAGCAGCCTGCTGCTCTGCCGAAGCAGCCGGCTGCAGCAGCGCGTTTGCGCCCCGCAGCGGCTCTATCATCCAGCAGGCATCTATGGTAGTGAGCGAAAAATTCAGTGAGCTGGCTTGCTGCATGGCGGTATCCATCCTTTCCAGCGGTTTCGGTCCACCTGCCCTTCCACACCGGGCACTGCGCCGCTGCAGGAATACTGCCAGCATGTCCAGTCGCTCCATCCTGCAGGCAGGTCTGGCTGCTCTACGTTGTAATGCGCCACCCAGAGCGGGTGTCCGCCAAAGCCGTCGCCCAGCCACTGCGTGAGCCACGATGGCGAGCCGTAGAGAACAGGCAGCCTGCCGGTTTCAGCGTGAATCACTGCGCTGAACTGTTCCACCATGCTGCGAATGTGCTGCCTGCCCAGCGTGTGCGCCAGATTGGGCTGTGCGGGGTTGTTCTCGAGGTCGAGCGCTATGGGCAGGGGGTTGTGCAGAAAGTGTTGTTTGACGCTGCGAATGGCTTGCAAAAAAAAGTGTGCCTGCTCCGCGCCGCTCTGCTGCAGCTCTGCAAAGTGGTAGGCGCTCATTTGCACGCCTCCCTCCCCGCCCTGCTGCATGTTGCGCAAAAAGGCGGGGTCGGTGAAGGCTGTGCCCTGTGCTGCCTTGGCATAGGCGAACCGGATGCCTGCCGCATGCACCCGTTTCCAGTTCACCATGCCGTTGAGATGGCTCACATCAATGCCTTCGCTGCAGGCATCGGTCAGCGGGTGGTTCATTTGCCCTGCAGCTTTTCTGCGCCCTGCGCCACCACCTGGTCTACCCGGCTTTGCAGCGCCTGGTCTGCCTGCTGCACCACTGCCTGCAGCGCCTCGTTCTGGCGTGCAGAAAGCGCTGCAATGCGCACCTGGGCCGGCCGCACGTAGAGCGCGTGATGCAGAAAAGTGATCAGCGCGTTTGCTGCCAGTGGGATGAAAATGCTTTTCCAGTCCATAAGTTGTGCCTCCTCGCCAAACAGTTACCCTGTACTTATCGTTGCCGAGGCTGGCTAAACAGGGTGACGGGCGCAGGCGAGGCGGGCGGCGAGGGGGAAACGGGCGCTGCGGCAGAATTCAGCGCCTGGCGGTTCTACTCGTGGAACACATTCTCCCGATGCCACTCCAGCGCCTCTGGCGAAGGGGCATATTCCGGGAGATATGGCAAATGCAGTTTGCTGTCATGCTGCACATAGTCTGTGCGGTGCTGCAGGGAAGAACAGACTATGATATTGTACTGATTGTCTATGGTAAACACTCCTCTGTCAAAACCCCAGTGATGGTTCTGGCACAGTGCAATGCCGTTGCATGGATGGTCGTTATGAAACTGTGAGTGGGGAAGTATGTGCGCCGCCTGAACCAGACTGGAGGTTTCTGTACGAAGCGAGAGCGCACATACTGAACACGCCTCGCTGTACAGACTGCGGATCACCCTGGGAAACAACGCGCTGCGAAGATATGCTTCATCCCCCCTTGTCTCGTGTACCTGTGTCTGAATGCGTGGAAATGGACCGGGATGATTGATGAGCTTCTGCAGCTCTTTTTGCAGCAACTCGTCTGGTTTGGGCAGTTTTATATCTGACTGCTGTTGCGGGAAATAGACGTGAAGCAGAGCAGACCGCAGCGCATTGCGTGCAACAACATCCTGCAGCAGGTTCCAGAGCTCAGGCTCCAGTGCAACAGAATACCCTTCATCCTGCAGTCTTTTAAACGACACAGTTGCTGCCGCCCATTCCTCTGGTGTCACTTTGGCATATTGGCGCATGGGAAGCCAGAAGCCTTCTGAAACAAGATGACGAAACGGGTTCAGCATGGCGCAATGCCAGCCTTTCGGCTGAAGCTCGTGCCATATATTCTTGAACAGCAGCAACAACTGCGGGCTGACTTCAATGCAGTTCTGTTGAATCAAACCGCACTCAATTCCCTGCAACACCGCCAGAAGCAAAATCGGCTTATGAGGGGCAAAGCCTCTTGCATAGTGCTTGTTCTGCCTCAGGCTGGTAAAAGCCGTTATGTACTTTTGCAGTGTGGTGGTTTGCATCGAGGAATTGGGCGTTTGAAATCTAAATTAATGCTCAGTCATTTCTGCATTGGCTTCGTCAGAGGTAATCCACCTGGTGAAGGTCTCCAATGTTACCTTATAGAATTTGCGATTGTGTGCAGGCTTCCAGAGAATGCTGCTCGGCTTTATGCGCAGTGTGCCAATCTGCGAACACTCTTCATCTGCAATTACATGATCTTCATACACTGGCCGAACGAAAGTGTTTTTGTAGGTGGGCAAGGTATCCTCCGCGGGAACAACAATTTTACAACAATAAGCAATATACATTATAACCGATAGCAGAGATACACAAAATTCAGAAGCTCCTGACAAAGTTCAGCATGCATTTGCTTTAGCGGCTACGGCCAGCCAACTCCCCTGAAATGGCAGCGCCTGACCGCGGGCAAAAAAAATCCCCCGGCGATGAATAGTCATGCCGGGGGAAGCTGCACGGGGCGTGCAGGCTACATATCGTAGTCCATGCCGCCGCCGGGGCCGCCAGCCGGAGCCGGGGCTTTCTTTTCGGGTTTCTCTACCACCAGCGATTCGGTGGTGAGCAGCAGGGCGGCGATAGATGCCGCGTTCTGCAGCGCAGAGCGGGTCACCTTAACGGGGTCTACCACGCCGGCCTGAATCATGTCGCCGTATTCCTCGGTGGCGGCATTGAAGCCATGGCCGTTGGGCAGGGTGCGCACATGAGCGACTACCACGCTGCCCTCGTGGCCTGCGTTTTCGGCGATCTGGCGAAGCGGCTCTTCCAGGGCGCGGCGCACAATGGCCACGCCATGCTTTTCATCCTGGGTAGCACCCAGGTCGGGAGTAAGCACCGACTGCACGTTCAGCAGGGTAACCCCGCCGCCAGCCACAATGCCCTCTTCCACCGCAGCGCGGGTAGCAGAAAGAGCATCTTCAAAGCGGTGCTTCTTCTCTTTCAGCTCAGTTTCGGTAGCAGCGCCCACCTTGATCACCGCAACGCCGCCAGCCAGCTTGGCAAGGCGCTCCTGCAGCTTCTCCTTGTCGTACGAGCTGTCGGTTTCTTCAATCTGGCGTTTGATCTGGCTGATGCGGCCCATAATGGCCTCTTCTGTACCACCGCCGTTGATGATGGTGGTTTCTTCTTTGCCCACCACAATCTTTTCGGCGCGGCCCAGGTAAGTGGCATCCACCTTGTCGAGCTTAATGCCCAGGTCTTCGCTAATAAAGCTGCCGCCGGTAAGGGTGGCAATGTCTTCCATCATCGCCTTGCGGCGGTCGCCAAAGCCGGGGGCCTTCACAGCCACGCTGTTGATGATGCCGCGAATTTTGTTCACCACCAAAACAGCCAGCGCATCGCCATCCACGTCTTCAGCAATGATCACCACCGGGCGGCGCTGCTGCGCAATGGTTTCCAGCACAGGGATAAGGTCGGCAGCGGCGCTGATCTTCTTCTCAAAAATGAGAATGTAGGGGTTTTCCAGCACTGCTTCCATGCGCTCGGGGTCGGTAACAAAGTAGGGAGAGATGTAGCCCTTGTCAAACTGCATGCCGTCTACGTAATCGGTGTAGGTTTGCAGGCTCTTGCTTTCTTCCACCGTGATTACGCCGTCCTTGCCAACGCGCTCAATAGCGTCTGCCACCAGGCCGCCGATTTCCTGGTCGTTGCCTGCAATGCTGGCTACGTTGGCCACCTTCGCCTTGTCGTCTGCCACGCCTACGGCCAGCTTCTTCAGTTCTTCAATGGCATGGCTCACCGCCAGGTCGATGCCCTTTTTCACCAGCAGCGGGTTTCCGCCTGCGGTCACATAGCGCAGACCCTCGTTCACAATGGCCTGTGCCAGCACAGTTGCGGTGGTGGTGCCGTCGCCTGCCACATCGTTGGTCTTGCTGGCGACTTCCTTTACCAGCTGCGCGCCCATGTTTTCAAACGGGTCTTCCAGCTCGATTTCTTTGGCAACAGTTACGCCGTCTTTGGTAATGGTGGGCGAGCCCCATTTCTTGTCCAGCACCACATTGCGGCCTTTCGGCCCGAGGGTTACCTTCACAGCGTTTGCCACTGCGTTGGCTCCGCGCTCCAGAGCGCGTCGCGCATCCTCATTATACTTGAGTATTTTTGCAGCCATTTCTGGTCTCCTTGATTACGTATATATTGGAATACAGAGGGGAAGCGCCTAGCGCTCCAGTATGGCGAAAATCTGGTCTTCATCAAGCAGCACATAGTCTGTGCCTTCAATCTTGATTTCTGTGCCTCCGTACTTGGAGTAAACCACCACATCATCCACTTTTACCGAGAGGGGTTTCACATCGCCGTTGTCTAGCACGCGGCCGGTTCCCACTGCCACTACGCGGCCTTCCTGGGGCTTTTTCTTCGCGCTGTCGGGCAGAAAGATGCCGCCGACGCTTTTCTCTTCTTCCTCACCTGGTTTTACGACCACCTTGTCGCGCAAAGGTCGCAGGTTCATCGTTTGCCTCCTTACTTTCGTTAAAACACACCACGGGCGCCTGCCATGCCGTAGAAAGGGCTAAAGCTATTGGCGCTCTCACATCCAGAGTGCTAACAAAGATTACTCTATTCGCACGCTTCCTGTCAAGAGAAAACAGAAAAAAATTGCACCCTGCCCTCTCGGTTCAACATGCGCCCCTACTGCGCAAATGATATTGCATTTTGGCTGTTTTTCTACTATACTTCTACCAATTCAGCCAGCCGGTTAGGAGGCATCAAATTGAATAAAACGCTTATGGTTCTGCTTGCATTTTGCGCACTGCCCGCATTTGCCGCTGCACAGCAGCCTGCAGCCCTGCGCATAGTATCGCACATTGCCGGGGTACGCACCACCCCGCCCCGCAGCGCGCCCAGCAGCGAATTTCCCGACGGGCCGCTCGCAGGCAACGGCTGCCTGGGCCTTGCACTGCAGGGCAGAGATACCAGCCGAATAGATGCCTACATTGGCCGCGAAGATTTTTGGAGCCAGTACCGCGGACGCATTATGCCCGTAGGCAGCCTGCGCCTGCACATACCTGCCCTGCGCAGCGGCGCTTACCTTACCAGACAAAACATAGGCGCCGCCGACATTACCGGCGATTTCAGCAAAACAGACGGCGCACGCCTCCGCTTTACCGTGTGGACGGCGCAGCCGCAAAACATGGCGGTGTTTGAGCTGCGCAACGCCGGCAGCATACCCCTGCCTGTTTATGCCAGCCTGCGAGATGCCTGGAACACGCCCGGAGCCAGGGGCATGCAGGGAGCAGACAAGCATGCGCTCTGGCTGAACACATCGCCCGAAAGCGTGGATGCCCGCATAGGAGAACCTTCGGGCCGAGACCCTGCCCCGCCTTTCAGCGGCAGCATACGAGATGTGCAGGTGCTGCCCTATGCGCTCGCCCCTGCGCGCATTACGCTGCCCGAATACATGCCTTACCCCAAAGCGCGCTTCAGGTTTTCTGCAAAAAGCGCAGCAGGGCCTCTCACCCGCCTGCACTGCGGCTACCTGGCCATGCCTCAGCGCAGCTTTACCGTAAGCGCATGGGTAAACCCCTCCGCACCGCAGGCAGATGGCGCAATTTTCAGCGCAATGTGCAGCTTCCCGTGGACGCACTGGCCGGTGCCAGGCCCGCCGCAGGTATCTTACGGCTTCTCGCTGTCGCTGCGCAGCGGAAAACTCTCCGCTATGCTCAACAGGGTGCGCGTTACGGCCCTGCAGCCGCTGAAACCGGGCGCATGGCAGCACGTTGCCGCCGTATACAATGGGCGCACGCTTCAGCTGGTTGTCAACGGAGTGCCCGCCGGAACCACATCGGGGTTCCCTGCCGCCGCGCAGGTTGCAGGGCCGCAGTGGAACTGGAATGCCATTCACCCCGGAGACAGCAAACTGCCTTTTCAGGGAACTTCTGCGGTAGCACGCATGGCGGCAAGAGTGGAGGGGGTGAAAAGCACTGTTCAGAACGGAACGCTCAGCTTTACCCTGCAGCCTGGCCAAAGCGCGCATTTGCTGCTTGCCGTGCCCGACAGCCGCGACACCCCGGCGTACAAACAGGCCGCCCTGAACATGGTGCACCTATCGGGTGCAGGTCTGCGCACACTCTGGAACAATCATACCGCCTGGTGGAACCACTTCTGGAGCAGGTCGTACATACAAATACCCAACAAAACCGTGGAGAATTTCTGGTACGGCTCTCTCTACCTGCTGGCCTGCTGCAGCCGGCCAGACTCGGTATCGCCGGGGCTGTGGGGCAACTTCATCACATCGCCCAATATGGCCTGGAACGGCGACTACACGCTGGATTACAACTATGAGGCGCCTTTCTGGGCGGCGTGGCCCACCAACCATGCCGCGCTTGCCGAAAACTACGATGCCCCCCTGCTCTACTGGATGAAGCGGGGCGAAGGGCTTGCTGCACATCGGGGATACCAGGGAATTTTTTACTACTGCCACCTTTCGCCTGCACCGGGATGGTCGGGCGACGGGGCGAAATCGATTCGGCAGAAATCGGATGCGCTGTTTGCCACGGTCAACTGCATTCAGCGATGGATGTACACCCGCGATGCCCGCTATGCACGGCGCATTTACCCGTTTCTGCGCGGCGTGGCGCAGTTTTGGGATGGATACCTGAAGCTGCAAAACGGGGTGTATATGGATGACAACGATGCCGCCGACGAGCTGCACAGCCCCACGGATGTAAACCCCGCTACCAGCGTTGCATTTCTGCACCTGCTGTACCATGGCCTGCTCGACATTAACCGCACCCTGCACATAAAGGAGCCGCTGCGTGCGCAGTGGCAGCACATTTACAGGCACCTGCCCCCGCTGCCAGTTGTGCAGGCCGACAGCATTGCGGCGATAGTGCATGCAGTGGGACTGCAGGCTGCAGCAGGCAAAGAGGTGATTCGCAATACCTGGCAGGGTTCGAGCTGGATAAATATGGGCGATCGGTTTCTGCCCAACCCGCCTGTACATCAGGATGGCTCATCGGCGGGCATGAATTCGCATCAGGCTATTTTCCCGGGGCTGCAGGTAGGCCTCGACAGCTCGCAAAAACTGCTGCAGGCGGCACGCAATACCATTGCCTTTCAGAAAACCTGGTACGACTTCAACAACGACTCCAGCTTTTATCCTGCTGCGGCATGCGTGGGCTACAACCCCAAATCTATTCTGCACCACATGCGCCTCTCAATACAGCACTTCACCTCGCCCTCTTTTGTGTTTCATATGGGCGGCGGCGGCACAGAAAACTTTGCCGTTGTGCCTGCTGCTGTCTGCATGATGCTGATGCAGAGCTATCAGGGCAGCATTCACCTGTTTGCCGACTGGCCCCGCAGCGAGGATGCCTCGTTTGGGGGCCTGCTGGCCTGCGGCGATTTTCTGGTGAGCAGCGCGCTGAGGCATGGCAGGGTGGCATACGCAGCCATACAAGCCAGGGCGGGAGGAGTGTGCAGGCTGGTAAACCCGTGGCCGGGCAAAAAGGCGGCGCTAAAAACATCGACGGGCAAAACCATGCTGCTTTCGGGCACGGTGTTTGCTGTGCCCGTGAAGCGGGGGGAAACGCTGCGCTTCAGCCCTTCTCCAAAGTAGCGTTTGCAGGCTGGCTGCCGCTTGCGCGCACCTGCCGGGAAGTGCGGCCCCAAAAGTCTACTGCTGCAACGCTGCAGCTGTGGCCGGAGGCATGCGGCGGCAGAACGAAGCGAAGCGAGGAGGTGATGCCTGCCTCTCTGCCGCCCAAATATATGCGGTAGAAGGCCGCCCGCGTGCCAGAAGGGGCTTGCCAGCAGATTTCCGGGCGGCCCTGGGGGTCTTTTTGAAGCCATGCTGCGGCAGGCGGGTGCGGCAGGGCGGGCAGCCCGGATGAGTAGACGGCAAACGACTGCGGGGCAAGCACGCCCTGCAGCTTCCCATTCACCAGCAGGGCAGAGCCGGGCGGGGGCAGGCCCCCATCCTGTGCCTTGCGAATGTTTGCGGGGTTGTAGGCGCTGCGCGAAAGCGGCAGCACAGAGCGAAGGCCCGCTATGCGCAGCGAGAAATGAACGGCAAACGGGTTGCGGTTCAGTACGACAATCTCCCAGCTGGCGCTGCTGCGGCGCAGAACCACGGCACGCATCCATGCATCGTTCAGGCGGACACGGCATACCTCCGCCGGGCCTCGCAGTGCGCGTGAGAGTATGCCGCAGGCGTAGTAGGGAGCGCGGCGGGAGGTGTTGTGCGGCCTGTTGCGAAACAGCCCCCACTGGTTCAGCCAGCCGGGGTGCGGGGGGAAGTCGGCAAAGGTCCAGTAGGCCAGTGCGCCTGCGCCTCCGTTGATGGCGGCCAGGGCCACGTCTGCCAGCTGCGTGCCTGTTTCGGGTTCCTGCGGGGTGCCAAAATAAACACAGCGGTCAAGGGTAACGCCATTCACCACCCGCCCATCGCCCTTGCTGCCAAATTCTGTGAGCATAAAGGGCTTGCCATACCTGGCTGCCATGCCGGCGTACTTGCTGACTTCGCTTTGAAACCAGGGGGCAAACAGCGGGTCGGAGGGGGTGGTGGAATTCACGTAGTGATGCACATCGTACCCTGCCAGCAGCCCATTCATATGCTGCATTACCCAGGGAAGCACACTCCAGTTGGAAAGCGGCGAGGCATCGGGGCCAAGTATGCCCACCGGCACATGTTTTGCGGCAAGCGCGCGGTAGAGGGCGGCGTTGAGGGCTTTGTACTGAGGCAGGTGGTCGAGGTAGTATCCCCAGCTGCTCAGGGTCATTTCGTTGGCAGGGCAGTACCAGCGCAGGTTTGTGCAGCCTTTTTTAAGTACAAGGTATTCCAGCTGCCAGGCGGCGTGCCGGGCATAGGCTGCAATGGCTGCGCTGCTGCCCAGCGCCGGCGGATGAAAGGTGGTGGCAAATACGCTGGTGTTTGTGCGCTTCATTTGCAGCAGCGCTTTCGCCATGCTGTTCAGTTCGGGCCGGTTCCAGGCAGCGCCCAGATGCACTCTGGCAAAGGCAGGGTTCAGCTCGCGCCAGCGGGGATAGAAAACGGTGCGCATTTTTTCTGCAGAAGAAGAGAGCTGGTCTGTCCATACATCGTAGCCGAACCCTGTGAAGCGGCGCTGCACTGGTTTTGAGGGGTATGCCTGTATGCGGCGCAGTGTGCCGGGGGGAAGCGGCCGGGCTGACCAGTGAAAAATTCGTTTCAAGCGCGGCTGTTCAAACCATGCAGAGGCATGTGCGTGCAGAATCAGCGACATGCGAAAGCTGGCTGCGCCCTGGGGCGCCTGCCCCTCGGCCTGCAGCAGGGTAAAGCCTTCTGCGCCGTTGCTGCGTGAAACATACGAGGTATTGAGGCCGATGCGCCGCCCGGTGCTGTCGAGCCATTCAAGCACCATGTAAGCGCCCACCCCGTCGTGTACGCTTTTGGTGCGTACCAGTGCATCTGCCTGCATAACATCGCCTGCCGAAAAGCCTGCATGCACGTCAAACTGCAGCTGCTGGTACTGCAGGGGCGCAGCGGGGGGCACGACAATGAGTGCTGCGGTTTTGCCCTGAAACTGCACTGCGCTGAACTGCGCCTCGCCAGCCTTCTGCCAGTGCTGCAGGTTGTGCGAGAAAGGGCGGGCGGGCAGATACTGGGCCTGTGCAGGCAGCACAAGCAGCAGAAACAGGGCCGCCGCCCATGCTGGCATGCTCTGCCTGGGCTGCATCAGCCGGCTACCGGCTCTTCTAGTTCAAGCTGGGGCATATTGGCCAGCTCGTCTTCGGCAATGCGCCTGTTTTCAACGACTGTATCAGACACCATTTTTCCATCTCTAAAACGGATGATGCGCTCGGCATGCTCGGCAATGTCTTCTTCGTGGGTTACCAGCACCACGGTTTTGCCATCTTTGTGCAGTTTCTGAAAAATGGCCATAATCTCTTCGCTTGTGCGCGAATCGAGGTTGCCGGTGGGTTCATCTCCAAAAATAACGGGCGGGTCGTTCACCAGGGCGCGGGCAATGGCCACGCGCTGCTGCTGCCCTCCAGAGAGTTCGTTTGGCTTGTGCCCCATGCGTTCGCCCAGGCCAACCAGCTGCAGTGCATGGCGCGCCATTTGCTCGCGGTTGCGGGCATTGCTGTAAAGCATGGGCAGCTCTACATTGCGCAGGGCGGTGGTGCGGGCCAGCAGGTTGAAGGTTTGAAACACAAAGCCTATTTTTCTGTTGCGTATTTCGGCAAGCTGATTGTCGTTGAGGGTAGCTACTTCAATTCCATCCAGCCGGTATGAGCCTTTGGTGGGCTTGTCGAGACAGCCTATCATATTCATGAAGGTAGATTTTCCCGAACCAGATGGCCCCATGATGGCAACAAATTCACCGCGGTGAATAGAAACCGACACTCCTCGCAGCGCATGCACTTCCATTTTCCCCATGCGATAGGTTTTGTACACGTTGTCTACTTCTATAAGAAGTTCGGGCATAGTATGCTCCTGGCATGCAGCGGCATGCGCCCCTGCGCGGCAATATGCAAACGTAACAGTGACGAAACAGGGCAGCATGCGGTTTCGTGCCTGCTGCCCTGCAAATCAGAATTAGCCTGTTTTGGCGCGATGAGCCAGGTCTTGCATAAACATGGCCATGGTGTGTGCGGCCACAGGGCGCATCTGCTTGAACGGAAGGGTGTCGGGGTTCAGCGGGTTGTATCCGCCCCTGGGCGGGTCGGGGAAGGTGAATTTCGCACCGGGCTTGAAGCCGCCGCCCCCGCCGCCGCTCCGGTTGGCGTTCCAGGCAGGCTGAAACGTGGTCATTTTCTGTATCTGGGGCAGGGTGAGCAGGTTGCCGATTTTAACCTGTACCTGATGTGCCTGCTGCTCGGTCATGTTCGGCTTGTGCCGCCATGCCTTCAGAATGCCAATCAGCCCTGCTGCCTGCTTTTTGTTTAGATGATGCTGCGGGTCTTTTTCCAGCTGCTGCAGCTGGTAGAGCATGGTTTGCAGGTTGGAGAGGTTTTTGTGCTGCTGCCTCCACTGCTGCCACTCCTGAATTTTGTGCATCATGCCGGGGGGCATTCCGCCGCCGCCGCCGCCAAACTGGGCCTGTGCAGGCAGTGTGCCGAGAAGGCCGAGAACGGCCGCCAACAGCCCCGCGGCGAGTATGCGTACTGCTTTCATAAATTGTCTCCTTGCACCCCCGCTATTCGTAGCGCAGGGCCTCGATGGGATTGAGTTTAGATGCTTTTACCGCCGGATAAAATCCGAAGAAGATGCCTGTAAGGAATGAAAAACCGAAGGCCACAAATACAGGCTGCAGTGTAAGATGGGTTTCCCAGCTGGGTTTGAGGGTGGGCAGCAGGTAGAGAGTAAACACCACTCCCCCGGCAACGCCTATCATGCCGCCCAGCAGGGAAAGCATGAGCGCCTCAAGCAAAAACTGGGAAAGTATGTTTCTGCGCTTGGCCCCGATAGCCTTGCGCACGCCGATTTCACGGGTGCGCTCGGTAACAGAAACCAGCATGATGTTCATAATCCCAATGCCCCCCACCACCAGTGCCACAGCGGCAAGAGCATCTATCAGCTGCTCAAAGTCGTTTGCCTGGCTCTGACTGTTCTGGGCGGCTACACCCGAGTTGAAGATAATGAAGTCGTTTGATTTGCTGGAGCTTAAATGGTGTGCCTTGCGCAGCGCATCTGAAACCTCATTCTGCGCCTGCTGCATCAGCCCTTCGTCTCTGCCCTCAACCGACATGCTGCTCAGGGTATTTTGCCCGCCGAACAAACGGGCCAGGGCCGTGGTGACAGGCACATACACGCGGTCATCTTCATTAATAAAGCCGCCGCCGCCGCGTTCGGTAAACACACCCAGTATGGTGAAATACTGACCGCTTATAAACAGGTGCTGCCCCACTACATTCTGGCCGGGGGCAAACAGGTCGTCATATACCTGCCAGCCCAAAAAACAGACAGGGCGCTTGCTCTGTTCGTCTTCTTTTGTGAAAAACTGCCCCTGCAGCATGTCAAAATGACGGATAGATGGAAACTGGTACCCGCAGCCGAACACAGTGGTGTTGGTGTTTTTGTTGCCTGCCACCACCTGCTGAAAGCCGCTTTTTTCGGGCGAAACCGCCACTACGTCGGGGCTTTCCTTTAGAATAAAAGGAACGTCTGTGATTTTCAGCGTAGACTGCGACCCAAAAGCGAAGCTGACCCCGCCCTTGCTTTGGCGACCGGGCAGCACGCTGAGCGTGGTGGTTCCAAACCGCTCAAAACGGCGGATTGCTGCATCCCGCGAGCCTTGCCCCAGGGCAACCGCCACAATAACGGCGGCTACCCCGAAGATGACTCCCAGCATGGTGAGGAACGAGCGGAGCTTGTTGGTGGCAAGCCCGCGCAATGCTGTGGTAATTGCTATGCGCATAATGCTCTCCGTTGCGAACTAGCGTCCGCCAAGTCCTCCAGGGCCGGGCGGCAGCGGCTGAATGGTTTGCGTTACCACCATATCGCCGGGTTTCACCCCGCTCACTATCTCGGTGTCATCGTCTCCCTGCAAACCCACCTGTATGGTGCGCTTTTCAAGCTTGCAGCCTTCTATCATGCGAGGGTCTGGCTGCGCACCCTTGTCCGGCTTGGCCTCCTGCCCTCCAATGGCCACCATGACAAAGTTTGAGCCGTCTGGTGCCGACTGCACTGCCTCGTTGGGCACCATCACTACATTTTCCTTGCGGCCCACAACAAAATCGCAGGTGGCATTCATGCCGGGTTTCAGCAGGCGGTAGGTTATATCGCTGTTGTCTACCTCGACGCGCACATGCAGGGTGGTGACGTTTGAGTTGACTACTTCCTGCGGGTCTATTTTTACTACCTTGCCCGAAAAAGGCACTGTGGGGTAGGCATCGAAGGTAACGTCTACCTTCTGCCCCATTTCAATGTTGGCAATGTCTGTTTCGTCTACTGCGGTATCTATGTACATGCGCGAAATATCGCCCAGCTGCACTATGCTGGTGCCTGAAGAGTTGAACGACATGCCTGAGGTGATAAAGGTGCCCTGCTCTACATACTTCTGCAGTATGATGCCGTTGCTGGGCGCGGTTACATTGGTATCGTGCAGCTGCACTTTGGCATTGCTCATCTCGGCGTCTCCGCGCACCACTGCTGCACCCGCCTGCTGAATCTGGGCCAGTTTCACCTGGTTGTTCAGCACCTGCGCCTTGGCCTGCTGCAGATTTGCGCGCGCCTGCGCTATCTGTGCATCTGCCTGCTGGGCATCTGCTCTGGCTGCCTGCGCAGCGCTTCTTTGCAGCTTTACCTGCACGCTGTTTGCCACCGCATTGTTGAGGGCCGCCTGCGCCTGCGCCACCTGCGCCTGCTGTGCAGCCACATCCTGATCCAGTTCGGGTGCAAGGGTCTGGTAGCGTTTCAGAGCGGTTTCGTAGGCGGCGTAGTTTACATCACGGGTAGCCTGCGCCTGGTCTACGGCCGACTGCGCCACAAAGCCTTTTGCCAGCAGAGCTTTCTGGCGTTTCAGCTGCAGGTCGGCGTTTACCAGGTTGGCTTTGGCCTGCCCCAGGTCTGCCCCGGCCTGAGCGCGGGTTTGGGGAACGGTGGCGCTGATCATTTGCGTCAATTTTGCCTGTTGCGCCTGCAGCGTGGCTTTTGCGCTGGCAATGCTTGCATCGGTCAGCGCGCCCTGGCTGTTTGCTGCTGCCTGCGCCGAATGGTACCGTGCTTCTGCCGCCGCTGCTGCTGCAATTGCAGAGCGCAGGTTAGCCTCGGCGGTGGCAATGCCTACCTGAGTTTGGGTTTTTTGCAGCTTGAGGCTGTTTTCAGCCTGATCTACCTGGCTCTGCCCCGAAGCAATGTCTGCACGTGCCTGGTTGTAGGTGAGCAGGGTATCTGAAGGGTCGATTTGGGCAAGCAGCTGGCCTTTGGTAACAATGGTGCCCAGGTGCACCGGCAGGTTGTCTATACGCCCGCCCGCACGGCTCTTGATGTCTACCACAGTCCAGGGAGTAAGAGTGCCGGTAGCAGAAACCGTTTTTTCCACTTCTCCCTGCGACACCTTGGCTACACGGTAGCGAACCATGCTGCTGCTGGAGCCAAAGCCAAACATTTTGCAGCCCGAAAGAGTTGCGAGGGCAAGGGTGCCCATCGCACAGCAGAGCAGTTTTCTTGCTCCATTCATGTTTATTTTCTCCTTGAGGAGGTACGGGGCGCCAGCTTGACGCGTGGCACATCTGGCACAAAGGCCGGGTCGTTGCTGCCTATATCCCGCAGCAGGCGGGCATCTGCAATGTAAAAATTGTAGATGGCGTTTACCTGGTTCACCTGGGCGGTAACCAGCTGCACTTCTGCATTGATCGAGTCGAGTATATTGATCACGCCATTTTCGAGCTTGGCTTTGGCTGCCTGGTAGTTGGTTTGGCCGGCCGCTACTGCGGAATCGGCCGCAGTGACCTGCTGGCGCGATACTTCGCGGGTAAGATAGTCTTGCTCAACATTGAGTCGAATGTTCTGCTCCTGCTGGTCAAGGCCCCTCTCCTGCTCTACCAGTGATGCTTGATTTGAGCGCACTTCCGCTCTGGTAAGACCGGCGTCAAACAGAGGGTAGGAAAATGAAACCAGAAAGAGGCGCTGCTCGCTGCCGGCAGGGTCGAACTGATACCCTTCCTGCACCGAAGCATTCACCGAAAGGCCGGCATTGATTCGGGCAATGCGCAGAGAGTCGGTTTGCGCATCTACCAGCGCCTGCTGCTGCCTCAGGTCGAGGCGGTTGTTGTAAGCCATCTGAATGTAGGAGATTACGGGACGCGTGTCGGCGGCAGGGTTGACGGTGGGGAGCTGCTGGTTTGCAAACACCAGAGGCTCCATAGAAACCACCCCCATATTGTTTTTGAGCGTTGCCTCATCTATGCCTGCCTGGTTTTCTGCCTGCAGCAGGGCAACCTGGGCGTTGGCAAGGTTGCTCTGGGCCTGCAGCGTATCCGACTGGGCAGCATTGCCTACCTTTACCTGCGCCTCAATCGAATCGAGGGTCTCCTGGGCCAGCTGCACATTCACTTGCTGCACCTGTATCAGCTGCCTGTCGCGCAGTACCTGGTAGTAAGACTGCGTTACGTTGAGCACCACATCCTGGCGCACATTGCCGAGGTTGAATTCTGAGGCAAACAGGTTGTTGCGCGACTGCTGCAGGGTCGCCTCGCGCTTGCCCGTATCCCATATCAGCTCTTTTGCTGTTATCTGCCCGCTCAGCGACTCGGTGGTGCTTGAGGTAGGAGCGGAGGGGGTAGCGCCTGCAGACGAGCCAAACCCGCGCAGGGTCTGCGTGCTGGTCTGGTAGGTAAGACCTGGGGTAATTTGTGGAAAGTAGTTGGAACGTGCAATCACTACCCCTGCCTTGCCGGCATCCTCCTGCGCCAGTGCAATGGCAATTGCGTTCTGGCGGGTAAGGGCAATCTGAATGGCGCGGTTGAGGGTAAGAGGCTGCGACAGGCTCAGATCGCTGGTTGTATTGATGTTGGGATTCACCGGTACACCGTAGATGTGCTGGGCCGGGGTTTGAGGCGCAGAGGCTGCAGGTTTCTGGGCAAGCGCTCTGCCCGCAGAAGCACAGGCGAGAGCAGCTGCCAAAAAGCCGGTTTTTCTGGAACAAAACATTCGGCGCAAGTCCTTTCGAGAAAAATAAACTGGAGGTATCAATCAACAGACGCGTGAAGGCGGCAAGAGTTATGCCTGCCCTCTCACTCGCCTGGACATCAGGTCTACTACGCCCTGCACAGCCTCCAGGCTGTTTTGCTGTGCTGCGTCTTTCGCAAAGAATGCAGTCTGGTCTGTCTCCTGCACCATTCCCTGCTTCAGCCGCACCTGCCAGGCGCTGTCTCCCAGCGCCTTTAGCCCAAGCAGAACGGTTTCTCTCTCTGCCGGGACGAGACCCGTCCAGATTTCATTCAGAGTGTCATGCTGCTGTTCTACATTGGTTTGCAGCACTGCCTCGGCATGCCGGGTTACGCGCAAGCGCACCACCCGCCGGTCCTGGGTATCGTGCGTGCGTTCTATCATCCCCCGCCTCACCAGCCTTTCTGCCAGCTGGGTCACAGTAGACTGCGATACGTGCAGCCTTTCGCTAAAAAATTTCATAGTTGCATCCGGGTTGTAAAACACTGTCCAAAGCAGCCGCATTTGCGCAAGCGGCAGCGCCTCTATTTCGGGGATGTGTTTCTGCTCAAACATCACCAGCCTTATCACCCACATAAGCGCAAGCTCCAGGGGTGAGTGATTTGCAGATGAGTTGTTCCTGGCATCTTGCATGATGTATGTATCCTGACTGTTTGTTTGTACAGATACTTTAACTGTACGAATTAATCAGCGGTGCGGTTGCATTATTTTTTCCCCTCGTTTCAGTTATTTGCATGAGAAGAGCCATTCTGTGCAATTTTGACTGCAAGAATGCAGGAACCGCCCTGCCTGATGCAGAACAGAACTTTATCTCACTTTCTAAAATGCACAGGAGAAAAGAATGGCATCACTGCAAATACGTTTTGTACCCATGCTGGCGGCGCTCGCCCTGCCTCTGCTGGCCGGCTGCGCCAAGGAACAGCCGGCTTCTACAGGCGGCACAGGGCCGCAGGGCATCTCCATTGCCGTTATTCCCAAAGGAACTGCCAACTCATACTGGCAAACTGTGAAACTGGGGGCTGAGGCGGCGGGCAAAAGCGCCAATGTGAAAATTATATTCAACGGCCCTGCCCAGGAAACAGACATCACAGGGCAAATCGATATTCTGAACACCGAGGTGAATGCCGGCGTAAAGGGCATTGTGCTGGCCGCCTGCGACTCGCATGCGCTGCTGCCGCCGGTGCTGCTGGCAGTGCAGCGCGGCATTCCCGTAGTCACCATAGACTCGGGGCTTGACCCGGCGCATGACCCTTCGTACTGCTACATTGCCACCGACAACGTAAAAGGCGGCGCAAAGGCAGCAGACGCTTTGGCAGCGGCAATGGGCGGCAAAGGCAAGGTAGGCGTGCTGGGCTTTATACAGGGGGCAGCTTCCAACGATCAGCGCATTCAGGGGTTTGTGCAGGAACTGAAAAAGTATCCGGGCATGCAGGTAGTCTCTACGCTCTACGATGACAGTGATACCAACAAGGCTGTAAACCAAACCACCAATATGCTCACCGCACATCCCGACCTGGCGGGTATTTATGCTGCAAATCAGCCCGGCGGGCAGGGGGCGGCAAACGTTTTGAAGCAAACGGGCCGCGCCGGCAAAATCAAGCTGGTTTCATTTGATGCATCTGATGAGGAAGTGCAAGATTTAACCAGCGGCTCTATTGAGGGTCTGGTGGTGCAAAACCCCTACGAAATGGGCTACCAGGGCGTGATGCAGGTGATGCAGGCATTGAAAGATGCACCGGCTCAGCACAAATTTATAGACAGCGGTGTTACGGTAATCACCCCAAAAAACCTGAACACCCCTGCCATACAAAAGCTTTTGCACCCCTCTGGCTCGTAACACAAGGGGAAAAAAGCCCCGCCTTGAAAAAGGCGGGGCAGTTATCAGAAAAAGGAAGCGTGCGTCAGGCAGACCGCTTGCGGCGGCGCAGACCAGACAGCATGGCGGTTCCGCCCAGACCAAGCAGCCCCAGAATAGTGGATGCCTCGGGAGCAGGAGGAGGAGTACCGCTTACATTGATGGTAAAGTTTTCTACACTGGAGGTAGCAAGCAGAGTGCCTGTGTTGTCGTACACGCTAAACTGCTCTGTGCCTGTGTACTTGCCTGGCGTGCTGAAACCGGCAAAATCAAGCAGGTCGCCCGAAGTTGTGGAGCCGCTGGTCAGCATGTCTGTGCCCGATGTACCAGGGAAAGTGCCGTTTGATACTGTGTCATTGACATTGGAACCTGTTAGGCCAGGTGCCCAGTTGATGTTCAAACTGTCTGTTAAATTGGCAGTGGTTGGGCTA
This sequence comes from Chthonomonadaceae bacterium, assembly GCA_027459665.1. GTDB lineage: Bacteria > Armatimonadota > Chthonomonadetes > Chthonomonadales > Chthonomonadaceae > DAIDHN01. The sequence continues at coordinate 29,895 of DAIDHN010000028.1, forward strand.
CCTTTTCCTGCTGTGTAGTCGGCAGCGGCAAAAATAGAGAAAGCCTGGTTCACGTTCACGTTGAATGTGTTGGTTGGGTTCAAGCTGCTGTCAAGCAGGCTGAGTGAGAGGGTTTGGGCATGGACAGCTGGCGCAAGTGCAAACGTGACCGCAGCCAGTGCTGCAACAGACGCGCAGCGATACAATGATTTCATAACGAGAGTAACTTCCTTTCGGTTCCTGTTGAAATAACACACTGCCAATGCAGTGATCGGCATCAGGATATGTCAGATACCGCTCTGCTTTCTCTTTTTCGTCAACAGAGCAAAAGCGCAGAGCCGACACAAAAGAGATTATATACTTAAATGAGGCATAATTTGTTCCATTTCACACATTTCAGCATTTTTTTTCAATGTTTTCTTCAACAGTTGTAGAATACCGGTATTGTTACTATGTATATTCACCCTCTAGGCGTTTCCGAATCAGTTTTTCGAGGGTCGGAGAGGCATTCCAAAAATCGCGCAGCTGCATATAGCGCTGCCATGCAGCTTCCTGCCCTTCGCTGCTGCCCTTTACAGCTCTCAGCATAATGTTGCGCGGAGTATGACCGGCATCTATAAATTCCAGCATCTGCACACGGTAGCCGCATGCAGTCAGAAGGGCGGAGCGCAGGCTTTCGGTTACCAGTTCAGTGAGGCGCTCGCGCATTATTCCATACTCCAGCATGTGCTCGAGCGGCGGGCAGTGCAGCTGGGTGCGCAGTTCATGCTGGCAGCAGCCCACCGCCAGTATTACGCTTGCATTTTGCAGTATGCCGGCGGCCAGCGCATAGTCTGTAGCAGTATCGCAGGCATGCAGCGAAACCGAAAGATGCACCGGGCAGGGCGGCTGCCAATCTCCGATAGCAGCGTTCACAAACTGCAGCCCCTGCAGCTCAAGCTCTGCGGCCAGCGCATTGCCCTGCGCTGTCATATCCTCTTTCAGGTCTATTCCAAACAACTGCACGCTGCGTTTTTCCACCTGTGTAAAATAGTGGTGCAGCGCAAAGGTAAGAGTAGCCCTGCCTGAGCCATAATCTGCAATGCAAAGCGGGTCTTGTGCAGGCAGGCTGCCTGAAACATCGCGTACCATTTCAAGAAAGCGGTTTACCTGGCGAAACTTGTCGCGTCTGGAGGGGTACGGGTTGCCCTGTGCATCCACTATACCCAGCCGGTGCAGAAAAGCGCAGGGCACGCCTTCTGGTATGAGGTATTCGGGGGTGCGGTTGTGGTTCATATCAGGCGGCTGGGGAGCCTGCGGCTTTTTGTGCCGAAGCCTCACCCTGCCGCCTGGCAGCATATGAACTACAACCTCGTTGTCTGCAGTGCGCAGCAGCGCTTCGGTAAATTCCTGCTGCAGCAGGCGTTCTGTTTCCTGCCTGGCGCCTGCAGGCAGAAAGTTGCGGTGTTCCACCCGTTTTTCCTGCAGACAGGAGAACTGATAATGCAGTTTGCCCTGCAGCAGCAGAGGGCGTATTTCAACACGTCGGCAGCTGGCAGGCGGTCGTTTGCCGTGCAGTACCGCCTCATGCAGTTGGCCATTGGCAAAGCACTCATTTAGAATGTGGGCAAGGCGGGCATCGCTCATAACTGCACCAGAGACTGCAGCAGCGCGTCTGGCGGGTCGGCATGAGGCCAGGCAAAGGCATGGCGGTAGGCCGCGCTCTGGCAGCGTTTCAGCTGGCTGAAGTCTATTACATCCTGCGTAAGCAGGTTTTCATACTCAAACGGCAGCCGCACATTGTGCAGCCCGGGGTTGTCTGTGCAGATCACAATGTCTACCCCGGCCTCATCACAGCGCTGAAACACCCCGCGCAGGGCGGTTAGTTCGGTAAGCGTGCCTGTTTTCAGGTACGAGGTAGGGCATACCTCCAGGCACTGTCCCCGGTCGGCAATTTGCGGCAGAAGCTGTGGGCAGTGCATTGCAATCTGAATGCCGTGGCCTATGCGGTTCAGGCAGGGCAGAAGCTCAGGGTAAAAGCCGTTGGCGGTTTCAAACAGGTGGCAGGTTGTTTTGATCTGCATTTGGCGCGCGCGCTGAAACAGCTCTGCAAACTCCTTCAACCTCGGCGCATACAGGGTATCCGGGCCAGCCAGGTCTATTCCGCACACCAGGTCAGGTTCCTGCACTGCCAGTTCCAGCACCGCCCGATTGATGTGTAACGGCAGCCTGCTGTGCATGCAGAGTATCTGCCGCAGCAGCACAGGGTATTCTGTCTGGCTGGCGGCCTGAGCAATAATGCGCACTACCTCACGCATTTGCGCAATGCGCTCCGCTTCGGGCAGGTTTTCTTCTGTGCGGTACCAGGGGCTGTAACGCAGTTCCAGGTAAACAATGCTCTCGAAAACATAGGCTCCGCGCACAAGTTTGGTTACAAAGTAGGGCAGGTTTTGCAGGCGCTGCACCCCTTCAACCAGGGTGTGCAGTTCCAGAAATTCAGTAAGGCTGCCTCTGGGCCTCACAAGAAAGCGTTCAAACTCTTCGTAATCGGGAAACTGTGCAGCCAGCGGGTGGTTGTGTCTGTGCAGGTACCGCCAGAATATGCGCGGCGCCACCGCCCCGCCCAAATGACGATGCAGATCAGCATGAAGCGGCACGTGAACCCTCCGCAGATGATTTTTTATTGACAATGTGCTGGTAAAGCTGCGAGGTATTGCGTACCATTTCTTCTGCACTGTGCTTTTTGTGCACATGCTCGCGGGCGGCCTGGCACAGTACATGACAGGTATCGGGGTGCTTCAGCAAAACCAAAGCTGTTTGCGCAAGCGCCGCCGGGTTTTCGGGTTCAAACAGCAGCCCGCATTTGCCATGCAGCAGCGTATCGGGCAGCCCCCCTGTGCGGGCGGCAAGAACCGGGGTGAAAGCCGCCATCGCTTCCAGTGCCACCATGCCCTGCCCCTCGGTGCGCGAAGGCACCACGCACAGGTCTGCGGCGCACAGCAGCGGCTGCAGGTCTTCGGCATACCCCAGCAGATGCACCGATGCACTGCCGGCAGGCAGGTTGTCTATCTGGTGCTGCAGAGCCGCTCTCTCTGTGCCTTCCCCGGCGATTGCTATTTGCAGGCCGGGCAGCGCTGCCCCCAAAGCAGGCGCAGCAGCTATCAGCAGGTCAAACCCTTTTTCTCTCGAAAGCCGGCCGGCCCCCAGCACGAGCGGTCGTGCTGGATCGAGGCCGCACTCTCTGCAAATCAGATTTCGGTTGGCAGAAGTTGTGCATGGCTGAACAGGTATGCCGTTGGGGATGACTACAATGCGGGAGACAGGAACGCCCGCCTGCTGCAGCGAATTGCCTACGGCTTCTGAAACTGCCACAATGCAGCAGCTGCAGCGCAGCAGGTATGCCAGGGCCGCACGCGCAGAGTAGCTGCCGGCAGGCAGCAGGTTGTGTGCGGTGAACAGGCACGGAATGCCTGCCTTGCACGCAGCAGGGCAGGCAACGAGCGCAGCACGCAGCCCGTGCGCATGCAGCAGGTCGAAACGAAACCTGAGGCGGCTGGCAAACTGCCTGGCAGTTCTCCAGTCATGCAGCAGGTTCATGCGGGGTTCAATAGAAAGCGCTTCCTGTGTCACTGACTCAGGAGGGTTTTTCAGCCAGGCACCGGTTGGAGCAAACAGAACTGTCGAAAAATTTTCTTTTGCCAGCCCTTTCATCAAAATATGGGTGTGGCGCAGCATACCTCCGGCTGCCGGACGCAGAGCAAGCGCTAGGCGCATCTTCCACTCCGTGCCGAGTTCATCGGGGCACCTCTATGGTAAGCAGGGTGGTTTCCAGAATGCGCTGCGCGGTGTATCCCTCCAGCTCAGATTCGGGGCGCACCATCAATCTGTGGCGCAGCACAGGCAGGGCAAGGGTCTTTATATCGTCGGGAGTTACAAAGTCTCTGCCTTGCATGGCAGCCAGTGCGCGGGCAGCATTCAGCAGGGTAATTGCAGACCGTGGGCTGGCGCCCAGCGCTACATGCCTGTTTTCTCTGGTAGCGCGCACCACCTGCACCAGGTAGCGCAGCACCGCTTCATCGGCGCGCACCAGGCTGATTTCTTCTCGGTAGCGGGCCATATCACCGCCGTTCAGCACGGTCTGCATGCCGGCTGTATTCAGGTCTTGCGAGCGAAACCCCTGCTGCACATTCGCCACAATGCGCTCTTCTTCCTGCTGCGTGGGGTACGGCACCACCAGCTGCATCATAAAGCGGTCGAGTTGTGCTTCGGGCAGCGGGTAGGTTCCTTCGTATTCCACCGGGTTTTGTGTGGCGCATACCATGAATGGGTCGGGGAGAGCAAACCCAATGCCGTCTATGGTAATGCGTTTTTCTTCCATAGCCTCCAGCAGGGCAGACTGTGTTTTGGGGGGTGTGCGGTTAATTTCATCTGCCAGCAGCAGTGCAGTAAACACCGGCCCTTTTTTCACCCGAAATTCGCCTGAGGCAGGGTCGTATATATTTACCCCCAGAATGTCTGAGGGCATCAGGTCGGGGGTGAACTGAATGCGTGAGAAGGGCACATCAAACAAACGGGCAAGCGCTCGCACCGTGAGGGTTTTTGCCGTTCCGGGTACACCTTCCAGCAGCACATGTCCGCCGGCCAGCAAAGCGACTGTAAGAAACTCTATCATTTCCTGCTGGCCAACAATCGCCTTGCCCATTTCCTGCTGAATGCGTTCTGCAAGGTTTTGGCAGTTTGCCGGTGCGCTCGCGGCTTCAGCGGCCGGCACTGGGGGGTGCGCGTTCTGCTCTGCCTGCAAAACATTCTCTTCAGTCTGGAGGCCATGCACATCTTCAGGGAACAACGCTTTTACATCTCCTCTGCCACTTGTCTATACGAGATACCAGAGAAGGCAGCTCCTGGGGGGGAAATTTCTCTCCGGCCTCAATTCGCTCATATAATTGAAGCAGTGTACCCAATTCGGCGGTATCTTCCTGCATCTGTTTCTGCGCCCCCGCAATAATCGACTGCGTGGGTGCATCCGGCGCCAGTTGCAGCGTTTGCAGCAGGCTGCGCCGCAGGGTAGCCAGCAGCGTAAGCGCTGCAGTATCTGCTGCCTGGGCTTTTTTCATGAGAGCAGCCATGCCGGCGATATAATCTTGGGTGCGCCGCACTTTGGCATTGGGGGTATGCAGCGGCGGCCCAAGCCGTTTGTTGCCGCGCCATATCAGCGCTGCCAGGGGCAGCAGCATCGACAGCAGTACCGATCTGAGGGGAGCCGGGCACAGCTGCCAGAAATGCACTGCATCTGACCGATAAAACTGTGCGCTGCCTCCAGTAAGCCCCAGCCCATGGTGATACTCGTCAAACAACAGGCGGCCGCGGCGCTGTGTACGCGCCAGAGAGGCAATTTTATACAAAAACAGTGCGTTGTCTGCTTTTGCTATGCCGTCATTCGAAAAGATGTCTGGCATAGTGAGGGCAATAATTCTCCCGCTGCCCACCTTGCTTTCCAGCGCGACAGGGCCATACTCATCTTGTGCAAGAATGCGCACCCCTGCCGGCGGATGTTGGTTGAACCGCAGGGTAGAAACAGAAGAAAGCAGATGCACATTGCGCATCCATGCAGGCGCATTGGCAGCAGGCTGCAGCAGCGAACTGGCCGATGATGCCTGCAGCAGCGGCAGCAAGCCAACTGCGGGCAGCTTGTTTGGCAGCCTTGTTTCGGCTGAAGAAGCACAGTAAAGCAGTGTGCCCCCCTGCGTCAGCCAGCGGTAGAGGGCGGCAGCTTCTGGCTCAGAGATGTTTCGCACCAGCGGTTCCAAAACCACCAGCATATCGTCTCCCTGCGTGAGGGTGGTAAAGGGCGCTTCCAGCCTGTCAACCGGATAGTACGCCCCGTACAGTTTGTAGAGAGCAAGTGCGCCCTGCGAGTGGGCGCTCAGCGAGGTAGGGGTTGCTTCGGCGCTCTGGTGTACATAGCTGTAAAGTGACAGCGTAACGCCCAGCGTATAGAGCAGAAAGGTATAAAGCAGCAGCCTGGCATGCCTTGAAGAAGCGTTCATCAGGCGGCCTCGCTAAACAGGGAGGGCAGAATTTGCACGGCAGCCTCATGCCATGCGCGTGCTCGCTGCCAGTCTGCTTCTGCCACCGGCCGGGCGCCATAATAACGCAGGTCAAAATCCTGCATCCAGAGCTTCATGGCATCTGCCAGCGCGGCATGCCGGTTTTTGCGCAGCTGCCGCAGGTACTCTCCGTTGGTGCTGCCGCGCTGAAAGCGCAGGCACCCCTCGCGGTGCAGGCGAAACAGCATGCCTGTGAACAGCGCCCGGTAGGCGGCGCGCCAGTCGCCCCGGCTGGCAAAAGCTGCTGCACGCTGTTCCCATTCATCCGGCTCTATGGTATCCGGCGTCTCTTCTTCCTGCAGCTGCAACAGGTTCTCCTGCGTCTTTTTGCCTTGCCTGCGCACCTGCTGCTTCAGTACGCGCACCAGCAGGAAAACGCCGGCTACAAGCAAAGCGGCCACCAGCAAATACACCAGCGTTCTGCTTACAGAAGAGTTTACGCCGCTGGCCTGATGAAAATTGAACAGCTTGTTCAAAAAAGAAACCAGCTTCCTCCACATTTTGTCAAACCAATGAAACACACTGGCAAATTTTTTGTGCAACGTGTCTACTATGCGCTGTATGTGCAGGTCGTGCCCTTGCTGTTTTCTAAATTCAGGCTGGCTGAGAATGTCCTGCAGCCTTGTGCGCAGCTGCTGTGAGGTTGGCCCAGCGCTCTGTGCATGCGCAGGCAGCGCTGCAAGGCAAAGTAGCAGGCTGAACACAAGAGGGCTACTTTTCTTCATTTCTCTCCATTAGTGCTTTCTGCATCAGGCGCATGTCCAGCCCGTCATACCTATAGCGGGTATCCATAAAGCTGAATGCACAGATCAGTGCGAGGTAAACAAACACCAGCAGCGTAAGAGCGCCCAGGAATACAGACTGCAGAATTTGCTGCAGAAAAATACCTGCTGTATGAAACAGCGGCAGAACAAATTTGTCCCAAATCTGCAGCAGGCCCAGCCATACCACCAAAAACAGCCCCACTGCCAGCAGGGGGGTTGCCGCAGCGACTGCCCATATTCTGCGCAGGCGTTTGCCGCCTGCCAGTTTGGAATTTCGGTCCCAAATCTGGCTCAGCGGCACTTTTTCTATTACAATGAGCGGCAGCGAATAAAAAATATAGCGCGAGAAAACCGCCATGCATACCAGATAGACTACCAGCTGCTCGGGCAGCAGCATAAACATCACAAAGCCTGCAGGCAGGTTGAGCATTATCATCACCTGCCCAAGCACACCTACAATCATTGTAAACAGTATTTCTATTATCAGTACAGCAGCAGCTATAAACAGCAGGTTGACAAGAGTAATCAAAACAATGCGTAAAAAAAATGGCAGGCTGTTTCGCAGCGCAGCGCGCACCGAAAGCGGACGGCCTGCTGCATGATCTGCAACCAGCAGAGTAATTGGTGCAGAAAAGAGTGCAAACTGAATCAGCTGCCACACACCGGGCATGCCATATGCGTTTCTGCCCAGCATCAACACCCCAAGCCAGTATTCTGCCGCCTGCCAGCCATTGGCATACTGCGTGCTCTCCAGCAGAAGATGAAGCGGGCGCAGCCACACATTGTGCACCTGCTGAGCTGCCAGCTGCATCGGAAACCAAATTAGAGCCGCCGTGAGTACGAGGGTGAAAAAATGGGTTCTGTAAAACGTCAGCGACCTGTCGAGTATATCGCCGGGGCTGCACAATACAAGGGCTTCCCATTCGGCTTCTTCATGCCCGCGTGCTGGCGCCTTGTTCATGTTTACGGATGCACTCCGTCCAGCTGGCCGGGCAGAACCAGATGGGCAGCCGGCTTGCCCGAAGGGGCAGGAGCCGGCAGCTGACGTGCAATGTCGATAGTTACCTGCACAGTGCGAAGCGGGCGCCCCTGCAAGTCCATCACTTCTACGCCGGCAGGTGGCTGCAGGGTAATGGTGCGCGTTATGCTGGCAGCGGCATCTTTCAGCGAAATGGGTTCTGTGCGCACCACGTCTCCCGCCCCCGGGCTGCCGGGGTGACTGCTCACCTGCACCTGCAGCGGGTTGGTGTGAATACCCGTGATGACATAGGGCGGCAGCGGCAGCGAGGTAATGCTTACGCTCACGGTTGCCAGCCTCACCGGTGATTCTGCCAGGGCAAGCAGCTGTGCCTGCACCATCGAAGGGTTCAGGGTGACTCCATCCACCAGGTCTCCATCCCTGTCCATCGGCTCTACCCGAAACAGGTCATCTATCTGCCCGGCAGTGTAGGGCAGACCGGTAATAACCACCTGCCTCACCCTGTTCACGGCATCGGTGTGTCCTGAGCAGGTTACCTGAGTGGGAACAATCTGCGCCCTGCCGTACACAATGCCCGAATGTGCGGGCGGGGCAGGCAGGTGTACGGTAAAGAGCCGCCTCACCACGCTAAACAGCGCCACTCGTATGCTCAGCGGTCCGTCTATGTGCAGTCTGCTTACAGCATCTGCGCGCAGGCCGGGCACAGAGTAGGCAATGGGCAGGGTGGCCGCCCCGCTTTGCCTGTTGCGGCCGTTTATCTGCACATCTGCTTCTACATCGCCGTCTTTCAGGTTTTCTACCAGTATTTTTGGCCCGCTGATCTGCACAGGCACTGTTTTGGAGGCAGTTTGCGCTTCTATTCCAGAGGGTACGTTTTGCAAGTTGATGTGCGCCTGCAGCATCAGGGTGATTTGCGGGTTGCGCTGTGTTTGCACATAGTAGTACAGCAGAATAGAAGCCGCCAGCGAGATCAGCTTGAGCATCAGGTTTTGTCGCAGAGACCGCAAAAGCCACATGGTTGCTTTCCTATTTCAGCGTGCGCCTGGGCAGCAGGTTCACCCGCTCGGCAGGCTGCAGCAGAGAGGCAAGTTTTTCCCGAAGCGTATCCCGGTTGAAGCCGCGTATAAACTTACCCTCTACTGCAATAGAAATGGTGCCGGTTTCTTCTGAAACCACTACCACCAGTGCATCTCCATTTTCAGACATGCCCATGGCAGCCTTGTGCCTGGTATGCACCGCTGCATCTACGTGGGGCCTGTCGGTAAGAGGCAGCAGGCACCCGGCCGCTGCTATAGCGCCTCCCCGCATCACCACTGCCCCATCGTGCAGCGGCGTAGCCTTGTAAAAAATGGTTTCCAGCAGTTCCACGCTTACGCGCGCCTCCAGCATGGTACCGGTTGCAATCACCTCATCCAGGCCGCTGTTGCGCTCGAATACAATAAGCGCTCCGGTACGCGTATTAGAGAGCAGAGCTGCTGTGGTGGCCACCGCCTCAATACAGTCGTTCAAGTCTTCAGATCGCAGCAGGCTAAGCCCCTTGCTCCAGAAGCGCGGCCCAAACTCTTCCAGTGCATGCCTCAGTTCCGGGTAAAAAAGAATGACCACTGCCACCGGCCCCAGCGGAACCACCTGTTCTAGCAGCCAGTTCAGCGTGTCTAGGTGCAGTACGCTGCTCAGGTAAAGCGCCACGACTATGGTGCCCATACCCCCCAGAATTTGCAGTGCGCGCGTGCCGCGGGCAAGCAGAAGCAGCCGGTAAATAATATAGGCTACCACCAAAACATCCAGCGTACCCGACCAGAGGTGTACCGACCGGAACGCCTGAAGCAGATGCAGCAGCGCCTTCATACCCGGCTCCTGTAGTGAAAAAATTGCATGCTGTTACAAAAATATGACAGAATTTTACCCTACTTCGCATGCAGTTTTGCCTTTATGGCACAGCGGATGGAGGGCAAGTGCCCCAGACGCAGTTTCAGGCGCAGCACAGCGTTGACGCACAGCTGTCATGGTATTACTACGTGTAAAAGGAGCAGCAGGTTTTGCTCTTTCATTTTAGTGATGACCCCAATATCAGGCACTTTGTTCCACGCGCCCCCCTGGCGCATCCCAATGCTGCGCCGGCAGTATGGGCCATTGCACCAGAATACGAGCCGCTGTACATGCTGCCCCGCGACTGCCCCCGCATTGCGTTTTGGCCGGTAGCGGCTACTGTGCCGGCGCACAGGCAGCGTTTTTGGAGCGGTACAGGCGCACGTTTTGTAATCGCGGTGGAATGGGGCTGGCTGCAACAGATTGCCCAGGCTGTGCTGTGGCGCTATGAACTGCCCGAAGAAGGGTTTATGCCAGAAGGCACGCCTGGTCATGCCGGGTTTTACGGAGGGTACACCTGCCGGCATGCGGTAACGCCGCGCTCTGTGGCAAAAATAGACAACCTGCTGCAGCGCATGCGACAGGAAAACGTGGAACTCAGACTGGTTCCCGAACTGCATTCGCTGGCGGCAGCCGTTTCAGAAACCACTCTGCATTATTCACTCATACGCATGCGCAATGCCGCCCCTAAACCGGATACAGCAGCGGATTGAGTGGGCTTGCCGCCTCATCGCCGGGCTTGAGACCGGGCAGCCAGGTTTTCAGGTCAAGTGCGCGGTTGGGGTTATCGGGCGTAGAAACGCGCGTACCCTCGGCAAAATATATCACGGTCATTGCCTCGCGGGTGCGGGTACCGCTGTTGCCCGGCGCATTGTGAAGCACAGCGCCAGAATGAAAGGTTGCATCTCCTGCCGCCATATCGCCCGAATGGCTGAGCGGAAAGCCGCGCTCTTCCACCAGTCGCTGAAAATACTCTTCCGATTCGTCGCTGATGCCCAGCGGCCCCAGGTAACCCTCTTTGTGTGAGCCAGAAGCAAAGGTAAGAGTTCCCATGCTGCTCTCGGCATCTACCAGCGGCATCCAGAGGGTGACAGTGTGCGCAGTATCGAGCGGCCAGTAGTAAAAATCCTGGTGCCAGGGCGTGTGCCCGCCTCCCGCCTCTTTGTACAGCGCCTGGTCGTGATACAGCCGCACCCCCGAAACCCCCATGAGCTGTGCTGCAATTTTTGCAAAACGACGGGCAGTAGTAAAGAGTCGCACATTTTCATCTGCCTGCCAAAGATTCATTATTTGCAGAAATGCCCTGCCGTAGGTATCGCGCTCTTCCATTGGCCGCTGTTCGCTGCTATAGCGGTATGCGGCCTCAGAAATAACACGATGATACGGCTCTACTTCTTCAGCGCTGCACACCGAGCGCAGCAGCACATGGCCGTTTTGCCCATAGCTTTGTATGTCCTCCTGCCTCAGTGCATAGTCTGCTGCCAAAGAAGGCAGGCCCGATGTTGTGGTCATGGCGGTTACTCCAAATCAGGTATTTCTACAGCTTCTTTTCTACACGCAAAACAGCCGTTCCTGCCCATTTTAAGCAATTCAGGTAAAAATACATATGTTTTGCTAGTAGAAATGTATATGTTCTATGGGAACTTGCATGCAGATAATAACGTCTCACAAGTTATCTGGTTCACTTGCAATAAGTACCCTAAACAGGAACCACAGCTGGAGTAAAAAACATGTCTGGTATACAAAACCGAAGCATACAAGACAGCTATCGCATTCATGCATCATCTGCCAACCGGGAGATGGCGCTGAACAGCAGGCTGGAAAAGAAGCTGTCTGATAAAATAGCGCACATTCGCCAAAACATACTCAGCCCAACAGCTTCCAACGATACCCAGAGCACCCCTTCTACTGGGAGTAGCAACATACTTGACATTCATGCGTAACAAGCGGTATGTCTGCATTCCTTCCCGCCGGGCATAAAACCGGCGGGTTTGTTTTGCCGCCCCTCAGCTGCCCGGCAGAAAGCGATTTCAAACAACCTATTCCCGTGCATTCAACTGCCGGCGCGCTTCCATGCTGGCATCACGTTCTGCAAGAGTCTGTCTTTTGTCATAAAGTTTCTTGCCGCGCCCCAGTGCAATCTCCATCTTGGCAAACCCGCGCCGAAAGTAAAGAGAGAGGGGAATAATGCTTAGCCCCTTCTGTTCGGCCTGTGCCTGCAGCAGACGTATCTCCTTGTGGTGCAGCAGAAGCTTGCGCTTGCGCAGCGGCTCGGGGTTGTAGCGGTTTCCCATTTCATAAGGAGAAATGTGCATGTTGTACACCCACAACTCTCCCTCTTCCACACGGCAGAAAGCATCCTGAATATTCACCTTGCCGGCGCGAAGCGATTTCACCTCGCCGCCTGCCAGAACCATTCCGGCCTCATACGTTTCAAGTAATTCGTACTCAAAACGGGCACGCCGGTTGTAGCTGATATTCTGGCGCGCATTGCGGTTGGCTTCCTGATTGTTGTCTGCATCTTTTCGTGCGCTCATACGAGGTCCTTGCCATGTTGCACATACACGCGGTCTGATTTACGAAAGGGGCGGAGCAAAAAGAAACGCCGTCTGCTCAAAGGCCGCTTCTTCTTGACAACAGGGCCGTCGGAAGGTACACTGTTGATTGTTTGGCACAGGGGCCCTTAGCTCAACGGCAGAGCGCCCGGCTCATAACTGGTTGGTTGCAGGTTCGAATCCTGCAGGGCCCATCCCCGCCAAGAAAACAGTATGCGTCTGGAGAGATTCGAACTCCCGGCACCCGGTTCCGAAGACCGGTGCTCTATCCACTGAGCTACAGACGCGAAGCGCGTCCAATATACCACGGGAAGGTACACCCGGTCAATGGCTGTTGAGGAAGCTGCACGCAAAACCGGCACAAAACCTCTGCTTCTGCTGCTGCTGTTTGTGCCTGCCAGCTTTGCCGCCGCCCTGCTTCGCTCCCCCGCCTCCTGGCAGTTCGCGCTTGCAGCCCTGGGCCTGCTGCCGCTTTCCGGTTTGCTTGGCCAGGCTACCGAAGACATAGCCCGCCGCTACGGATCTACGGTGGGCGGCCTGCTCAACGCTACCTTCGGCAATGCCACCGAATTGATTTTCTGTTTTATAGCCCTGCTCCACAATGATCTGGATGTAGTGCGCGCTTCGCTGATAGGTTCCATCATCGGCAATGTGCTGCTGGTGCTTGGGCTTTCCGCCCTGCTCGGCGGCCTCAAACACCACGTGCTTACCTTCAATGCAGAGGCAGCCCAGGCGCATTCTACCATGATGGCACTCTCTGTTATCTCGCTGCTGGCCCCTGCCCTGCTGGTGCGCAACGCCCCGGCGGCATCTGCACAAGGCATTTTGCACCTCAGCATGGGAGTGGGCGCTGTGCTCATGCTGGTCTACTGCATTCACCTGGTTTTTTCGCTGCGCACCCACGAATGGATGTTTCGCACCCAGGAAGAAGAGCGCGAAACACCGGTTTGGCCCCGGTGGCTGGCACTGTGTATACTAACAGCGGTTACGCTGGGCATTGCAGCAGAAAGCGAGCTGCTTGTGCGCAGCCTGCACGGGGCGGTGGCAAGCTGGGGGTTGAGCAGAACCTTTGTGGGTCTCATCGTAGTGCCTATTATAGGCAATGCGGCAGAACACAGCGCAGCAGTATGGATGGCGCTGAAAGATAAAATGGATGTGAGCCTCAATATAGCCGTTTCTTCTTCTACACAGATCTCCATGTTTGTTACTCCGCTGCTTATTTTTGCAGGCGCCATGGCCGGGCACCCCATGTCTATACTATTCAGCACGCACGAGCTGATAGCCCTTACCGTCAGCGTAATTATTGCCATGCTTATCTCTTCTGACGGTAAAAGCCACTGGCTGGAAGGCGTGCAGCTGCTGGCGGTATATTTTATTATTGCGCTCTCAATTTACTATGTGGTTCACTGAAAACTGCCTGCCCCAAAGCTATTTTTATGACGAGGCGCAAAAACTTGCACCCAGGCTGCTGGGCTGCGTGCTGGTACGCAGAGACGCTGAGGGGATGATTACCGCCGGACGCATTGTTGAAACCGAGGCCTACAGTTCAGAAGATGCAGCCAGCCACTCGTACCGGGGCATTACCCCGCGCAACGCCCCCATGTTTGGCCCTCCCGGCTACAGCTATGTGTACTTTACCTACGGCATGCACCACTGCTTCAATGTAACCGCCGCGCGCGAGGGCATGGGGGAGGCAGTGCTGCTGCGCGCCCTGGAACCGCTGGCCGGCCTGGAACAAATGGCGCTGTACCGCTCTGTTTCGCTGCAGCATCCGCGGGCGCTTTACATGCTCTGTTCAGGGCCGGGCAAACTCTGCCAGGCTATGGGGCTAAACCGCGATTTCAACCGCACAGCGTTATTTACCCTGCAAAGCGGCCTCTGGCTGGCCCCGCCGGAAAACAGCGGGCCGTTTTTGTACGATGCCAGCCCCCGCATAGGAATCTCCGAGGCAGCAGAGCTGCCCTGGCGCTTCACGCTGCGCGAAAACGGCTTTCTATCTCGCCCGGCAAGGCCTGCACTGCCCCCTGCAGACAACAGGTGAGCGGCCAGAGTTTGCCGGGCTGCAGCTGTACAAACAAAACATGTTTTGCACGCGCCATACATGAGCGCAGCGCTCACGTTTGTGACAGCACACTGCACCTGCTATTGCTGCGGCGGCCCGCCCGGGGCTCCTTTTTGAGGCTGTCTTCCAAAATTGCCCAGCATCATGCGGGCGTTCATTTCACTTCCGCCGCCGGGACCGTTGATAAGCCACTGCCTGTCGGCGGCAGAAACCTTGTTCCAGTCGCCCCCCGATTCTTTCACTATCTTCTGAAACCTGGTAAGCGTCTGCTGCTGTGCGGGTGTATAGTTGCTGTGGCTGCTGCAGCCAGGCAGTACTGCAGCCAGCAGCAGGGCAAAAAGTACGGGCGCTGCGCAATGCGCATTTTTTGTCATAAGCCAACTCCTGAAAATAACGGCGAGGCGCACATGCCCGGCGCCTCGCCTCCGGGTGATTACGGTGCGTTTACAATCCAGTTTTGTGCAATGGGGGTAAGTTTTGGACCAAGCATGGCGCTTGGGCGAATCCATTTCACGTGCGTATCGGCGTAGAGCACATTGGAACCGCCTCCATGTTTGCGCCAGGCGGTAAGCAGCGAGGGTGATTTCCACCACGTAAATGCATCAATCTGCCATTCCTGCGTAATTCCGCCATGAAACTGACTCCAGTTGTAGCACCAGTCCACCTCGTTGTTAAGCCAGCGGGCACAGCCCCACCAGTTGCCGTACCACTGGCGGTACCCCTCCAGAAGAGCAAACAGGCTGGAAGGATAGGCAATGGAAGCCTGTGTTACGCTTGCCTTGGCGCCGCCATTGTAACCTCCGTATGAAAACAGCCCCTGGGGGTTTGAAACCCCAAACATGCCATATTCGGGGGCAATTGCATTGGGCAGGTACGAAAGACCCTCAGGCGGCCGGTTTGAGGGCAGCTTGAACTGCTGGTATGTTTGTGGCACAAACTGGTCATCGGGGCACTGGTATACCTGCGTATTCTTGAGGTAGGGCTGAATGCAGAGCGCACTCGACCAAAGGTACCAGCCAGTACGAGGTGTAAAGTTCGCTTCGGGGTACGTTTCATCGTAGTCCTGCGTGTACATCATCAGTGCAAGCCCTATTTGCTTCATGTTTGAACTACAGCTTGCCTGCCGTGCCTTTTCTCTGGCTTGAGCAAAAACAGGGAAGAGAATGGCAGCAAGTATTGCAATAATTGCGATTACAACCAAAAGTTCTATGAGTGTAAAACCCTTTGAGGGTTTTGTCCGCATGATCATCACTGGTTTCTCCTTATATTCCAGCACAGCTCGATTATTTAGTCTTCCCGCCAAAGGTTATGCAGTCGCTCCCTGCACAAACTCTACTGGAAAGGTTGTTACATCAGGTATTTTTTTACCCTCTATCCGTTGAATAAGCAGCGGCACCGCAGCACGTACCACATCTGCCCATGGCACCCATACCGTGGTGAGGTTAACGATTCCCGGTATCAAAGTCGGCAGTCCGTCAAACCCTGCTACTGCCAGGTCTTCCGGTACGCGTATGCCGGCATTTCTGCAGTACTCCAGCAAATGGTAGGCCGTGAGGTCATTCCAGCACACTGCCGCTGTAGGCCGCTGCGCCCGCGGCTTGCTCAGCCATTCCAGTTCGTCGAATGTGGGGTGTTCGTGCGTGATGACTCTGTCGCTGGTATCCACGCGCATTCCCAATGCATGCGCCTCCTGTTTGAAGGCTGCAAGCCTGGCAGAGGCAGAAGCAAGTTCGCGAACCGGCATTCTGAACCAGATGTGCCTGTGTCCCCTGCCCCATAGATAGCCGGCAAGCTGGCGCATGCCGTCTGCATCGTCGGCTGTTACAGAAGGCAGGCCCTCTATCGCATCGACAATGACAACAATGGGCAGGCTGGCTGTTTTGAGTTTTTCTGCCAGGGGGTCATGAGCTGCAGTATAAAGTATGAGTCCGTCAATCTGCCCATCTATCAGTTCAGATACTACTGCTTCCACCGGCCTGTCTGCGTGAAAGCTGTGCAGAAGAAGGTCCAGCCCGTTTTCATCGCAGCCCTTGTGAAGACCGCCTACTATCTGTGCGGTGAATGACACATGTGGATTGAGGTAGCCATGGGATGTGTACAGGCCAATTATGTTTGTACGCTTGCTTCGCAGCGATCGTGCAATACTGTTTGGGCGATAGTTCAGGGCATTGGCCGCCTCCTGAATTCGCTGGCGTGTGGCTGCAGATACACGAATGGTTCCTGCCGGGTTTTTGCCCAGCGCTGCAGAGACGGTAGCAGTACTCACGCCAACCCTTGCTGCTATATCTTTGATTGTTGAAACACGAGACATATACATTCCTGAGCCATCAGCATGGCTGCATTGAATTATGCGATTAATTACCATAGATTAATCGTATAATCTTACAAATACTATACAATACAATGCCTTATTTGTCAAGAAAATTTTTTGCAGCGTTCAGATATGATTTCGAGGCATTGCCACAGCGGTGCATATCGGCGCAGCAGTCTTGGCCTCAGGGCTGCGGGTCAGCACCTGCTCGCCTAACTTTACATCCTGAATGGGTACGCGCTTGCCGCCAGAGAGCCAGACCAGGGTGCCCGCTGCAAAGCAGTTGCTGCTGTCATCTCCCCCATCATCACCGGGGTTGGTGTCGCCCCCTCCGCCGCCGTCTACTGCCGCTTCAATGGCTGTGTCTGCTTCCGCAGCGCCAACATCGACAATGGGGTCTTCAGGGCCGCCGCCTATCACCTCGATCGCTGCATCCGCTGCCACACAAAGCACCACGGCGAGCCAGCTGTTGCCGGTTGGGTCCACCCTCGTCAGCGGGTTATTGCCGCAGTAGGCGTACCAGTTGGTTCCTGCCTGTGCCGGGTCGCTGCTCAGAAACCGCCCTATGTTCGCATCGTAGTACCTGTGCCCCAGCAGCATCAGCCCGTCGCTGCCCTAACGGTACCCGCTGCTGCCTGCAAACAGCACGGGCGTGGGCGTGCCGCCGCTGCGAGTGAGCGTGTTGCCAAACGCGTCGTACTCCACCGCATCGGTGGCTGCACCCGCCGCCGTTATCCCCCGCGTGCTGCCCAGGGCGCCGGGGTGGTACACATAGCTCATACCGCCCCGCTCCTCGCTCAAGCCAGGGGTGTATGTCGCACCCCCGTCCTCCAGCAGGGGGCTGCCGGCGCTGCTGCCCTCGTACAACTCATTCTGCAGCGAGCCGCCATTGTCTCCTCTACACGCTGCCAGTTCCCGTTGTACTGGTAACTGTTCACTGTGCCGTTCGGAAGCGTGATGCCTGTGACGCGGTTCAAAACATCGTAGCGAAGGGTGGTCACGGCACCGTTGTTTACTATACGAACGCAGTCGCCGTCGGCGTTGTAGCTGTAGCTGGCGCTGCCAGCCGAAAGCAAATGGTCGTGGTCATCGTAGGCATAGGGGGTGGTCACGCTCGTGCCGCTCACATTGCTCACCTCGCTCAAACGGTTCCCGTTGCCGTCGTAGCTGAAGCTCTCGGTGCAGCCGTCTAAGCCTGTGCGAATGCCTGCATTTGCTGCACCATGCGTATTTGTGAGATGGTGTCAGCGCCTGCTATACTGCAGTAAAATGGGGGGGGGTAAATTGGCTTCGTATTTACTTGGCGTGCGTGAAATACGTGCGGTTACGCCTACACGCACGTTCTCGATGAAACCTGGCAAGATGAAATGGGGTACTAAAGAGGCGGCTGCGCGTGCGCTTGATGCATATAAGATTGCAGCCGAGACTGTGACGCGTAGGTTCTGGTCGGAGATAGCTAACGGCACGATGACGACCGAGCAGGCTGAGGCGGAACATTTCAACGAAGTCTGGCGATTGTTTTCGTTGGAAATGAAAACGTCTTATAAAGTGGAGGGGCAACATGAGCAATGACCTGGTCATAGACGATGACTTTAAACGAATGCTCTCGTTTTACGATGCAGCGTGCGTAACATGCGTGCATAACACTGGCCCGGGCATGATTAATGGCGTGCAACATCACTTCACATGCCCTGCGTTTCCCCACGGCATACCGACGGACATTATAACCGGCGAAAACAGGCACACGAAACCATATCCGGGTGATCACGGGATACAATATCAAAAGACGTAGACACTTTCATACTATTCTGCAGCGCGTGGCAACACTAAGTTGACCGCGCGCTTTTTTTTTGCGCCGGCGTTCTCCTGGAGGGAATACATGGCAGACGGACAGGTTCCGGAAACTACGGCGAGTGCAGGAAATGAGACCGGCGCAGCCCCAAGCGGAAGCAGCGGAAGCGAGAAGTTTGACGCGGAGTATGTGAGGCAGTTACGCGAGGAGGCTGCAAAACACCGCACTGAGAAGGCAGCCGCGCAGGCTGAGCTCAAAAAGCTACAGGACGCGCAGTTATCCGACGCAGAGCGGCAGAGCAAGCGCCTGGCGGAGCTGGAGGCACAATCGCAGCGGTTTGACGCTGACAAGAGAGACTTGCAGGCACGCCTGACAGTTGAGCGAGAGGCTCGCAAGTTGGGTGTCATTGATGAGGATGCGGCATATAGGCTGCTGGACAGCAGCAAATTGAAATTTGACGACGATGGTCGGCCGACTAACGCGGGCGATCTGCTTAAGGAGCTCGTGCGGGAACGCCCATATTTAAGCGGCCAGGAGCCGTGGAGACTCAGCAGGTACGTTTTCACGCTCGCAGCTGAACGATATTACGTTTTACAACGCGAATCGCGAGGCAATCCTGGCTGCTGTGCGCGACGGACGCATAACAGACTGACTGGCTGACCAGGGAGACCTGGCATGGCAAATATTACCACTACGGTAGCGACCCCGTTTCTACCGCAGATATGGGCGATGGAGGCTCTGAACGTTTTACGAGCCAACATCACCATTGCTCATATCTGCGCACGGGACACCGACTATGACCCCGGTTGGCGAGGGAAGGTGCTCAACATTCCCTACCCGGGCACATTTACGGCACAGAGCAAGGTTGAGGGCAACATGGTTGGCCTGCAGACCCCGGCTAATGCCGCTACTGTGCAGGTTACACTCAGCCGGCACGAGACAGTTGACTTCATTTTGCCTGCATGTATGGTTTACCCAGTGTTTGTATTGCCTTGCAAGAATACTTCAACACGCTTTTGCAAAGATTGCAAGCACTTTTTACAGCAACATGCAGTTTTTTTCAAAAAAAGTGCGGCAAA
>DAIDHN010000029.1 GCA_027459665.1 Chthonomonadaceae bacterium
GGCAACCAGCCATACAACGGCGGCTCCAACAGCGTGATCAACGATGGCACCATCAACTCCAACGGCGGCGGCACCATTTTGCTGCAGCATGCGGCGTTTACCAACAACAACCTGATAGAAGCAAACGGAGCCAGTTCTGTTCTCAACATTCAGGGTGTTGCTTTGGGGCAGGGTGCGAATGGCGTGTTGAATGCCGGCGCCGGTTCTGTGATCGTACTGACAGGTGGCGGCAGCATCACTGGCGGTGTAGAGCAGGGTGCAGGTGCACTGCAGTTCGACAACAACGGCAACAACACTGTGACCAACTTCACCATCAACGGCACTGCAAACCTGGCAACCGGTACCCAGACCCGGGTCAATTCGAACGGCGGTCTTACTGTGAACGGTGTGGTAAACATTGGCAACAACAGCCTCATCGATGTAAACGCCAGTGAGACCATTGGCGGCAGCGGCAGCATCAACTTTACCGACACCAACGGAGGCAACTCGCTTGGCGTAAACGGCACCAGTGCCCTCACCATAGGGAGCGGGTTTACCGTGCAGGGCAACACCGGGATCATAGGCAACCAGCCATACAACGGCGGCTCCAACAGCGTGATCAACGATGGCACCATCAACTCCAACGGCGGCGGCACCATCACTGTAGATGCAGTCACAGTAACCAATGGCGGCACCTTTCAGGCGGCTTCGGGCAGCACTCTCACCGTTAACAACGGGTATACCCAGAGCGGCAGCGGCAGCAAAACCATTGCCGACGGCACCATCAATGTGGGCAGCGGACTTACCATGAACGACGGACTGCTCACCGGCAAGGGAACAGTGAAGGGCAGCGTTATACAGAATGGCGGCACATTCAACCCTGGCGAAGACCCGGCCAACATGAACATCACAGGCAGCTACACCATGAACAGCGGCGTGCTGCAATTGGATGTTGCCAGCCTGAGCAGCTTCGATACCCTCACCATCAGTGGTTCGGCAGCACTCAACGGCGGCAAACTCTCGCTCGACTTTCTCAACGGATTTGCCCCAACAGTAGGTCAGAGCTACGAGTTTCTCACTGCCAATTCCGGCATTACCGGCGGCTTCAGCAGCAGCAACATTCTCTCTAACCTCAATGGGTACACCTTCGGGTTCCAGACACTCAACGGTGGCAAGAACGGCGAGTTCACAGTGAACAGCTTCACGCCTCCTCCGCCTCCCACCCCCGAAGCATCCAGCATGCTTTCGCTGCTTGGGCTGATGGGGATGGCTGGAGCAGGGTTTCTCAAAAGGAAGAACCAGCGCAGCAAGTAATAAGTAACCAGATGCGTTTGCGATACAACCTATCTTTTCGCTTGCCCCTTTTCTGCCTGGAACAGAAAGGGGGCTTTTTTTACCGATTTGCCTGTGTCGCCAAAGGGAAACGGGCAGGCGGGGAGTGCCTGCACCAGAGCGAAGCAGTTTATTCTACTAGACCAGGCAGGGATTCAACAGAGTGGAAGTAGTATTGCAGGAGATGCTCAGCTTCAGAAATTTTTCCGATTTCCATTTCTTCCTGCAGAGCCTGCTCACCCATGCCTGAGGCAAGCGACTGATACGCCTCATGCATAATGTAACCGGTGTGGCTGCTTATTTTGCCCAGCAGCCTTGCGCCGACAGTGTACAGACCAAACTCCACTGAACGCAATGTCATCTCTTCGAACAGAATTGTCAGATTATCTGTTCGGTCGGTACGTACAATGTCTGCATAAAGGCGCTGCAAAATCTGCTGTGCCTCAGCGCTGCGGTTGTGAGTGACCATGTAGGCAATGCAGCCAAGCGATGAGTTTATGTAGCCGAGCAGATGCCCCGACTGGCGAAACATTTCTGTTCCGCGCAGCATCCACAACATTTTTTCCTGCTGCCTGCCAGACAGATTGTACAAGTTGGCAAATGCCTGGCATAGGCTGGCCTGTGCGCGAATATCTTCCAGTTGTACTGCCAGCATATGGGCCTGCTGCAGTATGTGTTCGGCAAGAGGAAATTGTTCTTGATGCATGCACAAATTGGCAAGGCCGAATCTCGACCAGACTACCCGTTCCTGGTCTCCTGCCGATTCTGCGATCTGAATAGACTCAACCAGATATTCCCGCTGTTTTTGCGGGTCATTGCTCAGGCTGCCCAGGCCAAACAGCGCCCTGGCAATATCCTGCTGATATCCGGCCGCCCTTGCAAGCAGAAGCGCTTCCTGCAGTTCGGCAGTGATTATGGTATGCTGGCTGGCATTGCTTTGCATCATTACCAGAGCATGTATAAAAAGCGCTTCTGCCAGCACAAGGCCGTTTTCCTTTTCTCGAAGAAGCGGTATGATGGCTTCCAGATATTTCAATGCCTCCTGGTGTTTGCCGCGGTCCCAGCAAAGTATAGCGGTGTGTGCCATAAGCCGAGCGCGCAGGCAGGTTTGCTCTTCTTCAAAAGGAATGCGGTTGAGTACATGCTGCATGAGATGCAAACCATCTTGTGCCATGCCTCTCACCCAGAAATATCTACACAGTGAGTATCCCAGACGGAGTTCCTCTTCCCGCAGATGCTGCGTATCTGCGATTTCCATGCAGCGAAACAGGTTGCTTTGCTCTCTTCTAAACCAGCGCAGCGCTTTGCTGCGCTCCAGGGTGCGCAGCTTCAGGTTTTGTTTCTCCGCCTGTTCCCTGTACCACTGCAAAATGCCAATTTCCAGAGCGCGGCGTTCCTGGCTGCTCAGTTTTTCCCTTCCAAACTCTTTCATGCTGTCGGGCATATGGTAAAACATGTCGCCGCTGCTTTCCTGCACTGTTATCAGAGAAGAGTTGCGAAGCGCATCTACGCAATTCAGACCGGTGAGCAGGGAATCGGGCATAACATTTTGCTCTGGAATGCACAGCGCTCCCGAAGGGCAGCCGCCTGAGAAAAGGGAAAGAAAACAGAACAGCTTTTTTTGCGGTGTGGTAAGCAGATGGTAGCTCCACTCAATGGCAGCAGTGAGCGATCTGTGCCGCTCCTCTTTTGATTCGCGTGCTTCAGTGAGAATATGGTAGCTTTTCTCCAGCAGGCTGCGTATCTGCCCCAGGGTAAGCACCCCTGTTTTTGCAGCGGCCAGCTCAATTGCCAGCGGAATGCCTTCCAGCCTTCTGCAAAGCCAGAGAAAGTCCTCCTGCTCTTCTATTGCTACCTGAAAACCGGTACGCACTGCCTTCGCGCGATGTGTAAACATCTGCGCGGCAGGTGTGGTGATAAACTGTTCAAACCTCTCTGCAAGTTCTGCTGTTTCACCGCAAAAATCAGGCAGAACCAGCGGACCAATGGGCAGCACTGCCTCGCCGGGAAGGTGCAGCGACCTGCGGGAGGTTACCAGTATTCTGAGAGCAGGGGCCATCTCCATTAATGCGCCTGTCAGAAGTCTGCCATCTTCCAGCAAATGTTCAAAAGTATCCAGCACCAGCAGGGCAGGTTCATCCGCCAAATACTCTACAATCTGATTCAGCGGATGCAGGCCCGGAACCTGGGAAATATGCATGGCGCGCAGTATGGCGCCTTCTATTTGAGAAGCAGCAATAAGGTCGGCCAGCCTGACAAACCAGACTCGCTGCCGATAGAGCGGCGCGAGGCTCTGCA
The DNA here is from genome assembly GCA_027459665.1 of Chthonomonadaceae bacterium. Classification (GTDB taxonomy): domain Bacteria; phylum Armatimonadota; class Chthonomonadetes; order Chthonomonadales; family Chthonomonadaceae; genus DAIDHN01. Next base: position 3,610 of record DAIDHN010000029.1, read on the forward strand.
GCGCTTCCCGGGCAATGCTGGTTTTGCCAATGCCCCCTGGACCTGTGAGGGTGAGCAGCTGCCCTGCCTGCGCCTCAGGCTTGAGCTGCTCAACTATAGCCTGCAGCTCAGCTTCTCTTCCAAAAATCAGATTCTGACGGTTATGCGGTGATGCTGCAAGCGAGATGCCTTCCTGCTGTCCGCCATGCTGCTGCCTGCTGTCTCCGCTTATGATGGCAAGCGTTTCTGGCGACGGAGAGATGCCAAGCGTTTTCAGCATTCTTTTTTCAAGCAGCATGTACTGCTGTCTGGCTGCAGCATGGTCGCCTGCCGCCATTTGTATACGCATAAGGTGCGCCTGCGCCTCTTCCTGCAGAGGGTCTGTTTCCACTGCCTTCAGCGCATAGATGAAAGCGCGCTCATGGTTTTGCAGCCGCAGAAATAGAAGCGATGCCTGCAGCAGGGTTTTCTGGTAGAGGCTGGCCAGGTAGCTGCGTTCGGTCTCGATCCACTCTTCCTGAATTTCCGGTGCGAGCAGACCCTGGTAAGTTTGTGCTGCCTGCTGCAGCCAGTGAAGGCGCGTTTCATGGTCTGTTGCCTTGTCTGCCTGTGCAAATGCCTGCAGAAACTGCGCTCTGTCTGTAATTACCTGATTATGCAGCAGAGAAACCGTGCTTCGGTCGGCAGCCAGCGCTTCATGAGCATCTCCCAGCATTTTGCGAATCAGGCTGAGGGTAGTGCGCAGGCGTCCCTGCTGCAAAGCCTGGTCTTCCTCCGGCCAGAGCATTTCCATCAGATATTCACGCCGCACAACCTCGCCAGGTGAAATAGCAAGCCGTACAAGTACAGAGAGCACCTTCCGGTTGGGAAGCAGCTCTAGTTCTGTATCTCCACTGGAAACCTTGACAGTTCCCAGCATTGCTATGTGTAGTAACGGGCACATATGCAGCGGTGTAACGGCTCCTTGACCGACAAACTGCTTTTGTAAACAACAGAACAGTGAAAATAAAACACATCCTTGCCAACTACAATTGTTTTATACCACAATTATGTTATATAATTTTGTAATGCATGGGTAGAGAAGGATTGCGGGGGAAGCAATTTTACTGTGCTGCAGCAGAGATGACAGCGTTTTCGCCTGTGTACTCTAACAGCGTGCGGTTTGTGCGACAGGCTGTTAGAAGAGCTTTTTGCTATCTAGCAGCAGGGTTACCGGGCCGTCATTTATCAGGGTAACCTGCATGTCCGCGCCAAAAACCCCTGTCTGCACGGGCACCCCCAGCGCTTTTAGTTCGCCTACAAAGGCTGTGTAGAGACTTTCTGCCTGCGGGCCTGGTGCGGCATAGCCGAAATCGGGACGGCGGCCTTTGCGGCAGTCGCCATACAGAGTGAAATTGGATACCACCAGGGCGGAGAACCCGTTGTCTTGCAGCGATCGTCCCAGCTTACCCGCCTCGTCTGGAAAAACCCGCAGTGCTGCAATTTTTTCCGCCAGCAGGCGTGCGTCCTCTGCATTGTCTTCCCTGCCTACGCCAAGCAGCACCAGAAAGCCTGCCTCAATGGCGCCTGTAATTTGCCTGTCTGCCTCGGCGTTCACCGCAACCTCTGCTCTGCGTACCCGCTGCACCACTGCCCGCATTGCTGTGTCCTTGTTTTCAGTTTTGCCTATTGTACCTGCTGCACCTCAAACAAAAATAGGCCGCTGTCTGTGTGAGTCTGCAATATTTTTTGCGGCATTCCAACTTTTTTGTTGTGTGCAGCGACATATTAATGCAGGGTGATTTTTTGCCTGCGCCATGAAAAGCCTGATGCGATAAAGCCCGGGCGCGAGCGCAGCCGCCTGCAAGGTGCGCATATTTTGAGTTATTAGATGAAAGGAGCATTTGCAATGCAGGCAATTCACTTGGCTGTAGGTAAACGCTTTCTCTGCCTGGCGGCAGGTTCGGTACTGGGATTGGCTCTATCGGGATGCGGGGGCAGCTCTTCCTCACTTTCTACCAGTTCGCAAACCATTGGCGGACTGCAGACTATCTCCACACTCTCCAGCACAGTAGACACTGCCAATGGAGACAACAACCCCTACGCACTGGCCATTGCGCCGCCCAAAAGCACAGCCTTCCCTGGCGACGGCGTTTCGGGGCATATTCAGCCCGGCGATATTATTGCCGGCAACTTCAGCAGCAGCGCGGGCGTGCAGGGCGGCGGCACCACTTATGAGGATGTTACCACAGGGAAACCCGTCAACGTGTTTACAGAACCTGCCGGCACTGCCGGCGGGCCAACATTTTTTGCATTCAATACAGCCAATGGCTTTCTTTGGACTGCCAATGCCGGCCTGCTCACCTCTGCCTCGCCGGGCAATGTGCAAATTGTTTCACCCAGCGGCTCACTGGTCAACACGCTCAACAACTCTGCAGTGTGGTATGGCTGGGGGCAGGCGTACAACAATGCATTCGGCGGCAAAAACGCTTTTTTCAGCGTAAACCTCTACACGGGTTCCATTGTGCGCATCAACATTGTCCCCAGCGGCACAGGCGTTTCATTCACCTACGATACCCTGGCATCTGGTCTGCCTGCCACCCTCAGCGGGTTTGGCGGCACAGGGGTTGGGCCTGCCGGCATGGTAGATACCGCCAGTGATACCCTCTATTTTGTCGACTCAGACAACAACACCATCTATTCCATTGCCAATGCCACATCTGTTGCAGCGGCCAGCGGAACTGCCAACCTGAAGGTAGTGTACAGCGACCCAAACGGCACGTACCTGAATCAGCCTGTCGGCCTTGCGCTCAACCCGATCAACGGCGACCTGATTACCTGCAACCAGAAAAACAACAATCTGGTGGAAATCAACCCTTCTACCGGAAAAATAGTAGCGGTAAAAACCGTGGATTCTACCCCTGTGCAGTCTAATGGAGGCGGTTCTGCTCTCTTCGGAGTAGCTGCAACTGTAGATGCCTCCGGCAATCTGAAGGTCTATTTCACCAACGACAACACAAACACGGTGAACGTGCTTTCCAAGTAGCTGCGCAGCCTGCTGCAAACTCCTGCCGTTTACTGAAAGCGGCAGGAGTTTTTGTTTGCCCTGCCAGTACAGGCTGAATGCAGGGGTGAAAAAATATTTTTTGAAATTTTGCAAACACAGTAGACAAAATTACTCTATTTATGATAGTATAAAAGTGTGGGAGGAATACGCCGAAGGCCACCCGTTTGCTGCCGGTTCGAGTGTTTGGCAGAGACCGCTGCGCCCTTCGGAAAATGCGCCCGCAGGCGGCTGCTCCCACGGCAGCCCACATACAACGCCTGCCTGGCGCAGGGGGCAAAAGCCCCTCCAATAGAAAGGAACCTCAACGTGGCCGCAGAAGAACTGCCGGGCAAACTGGACCCGCGCAAGGCGAAAGCCCTCGAAAACACTCTTGCAGGCATTGAGAAGCAGTTTGGAAAAGGAAGCGTGCTGCGCCTCGGGCAGTCTGCCCGTCTCAATGTAGATGCCGTTTCCACTGGCTCTATTGCACTGGATATGGCGGTGGGAGTGGGAGGCGTTCCGAGAGGACGCATCACCGAAATCTATGGTACAGAATCCTCTGGAAAAACCACGATTGCTCTTCAATGCATTGCACAGGCCCAGAAACAGGGCGGCGTATGCGCCTACGTAGATGTAGAACATGCCATCGACCCCGACTATGCCCGCAAATTGGGGGTGGATGTAGATAACCTCTACATTTCGCAGCCTGCAACCGGTGAAGAAGCGCTGGATATTATGGATGCGCTCATTCGTTCCAGCGCGATAGATGTGTGCGTGCTCGACTCGGTAGCCGCTCTGGTGCCCAAAGCCGAACTGGAAGGCGATATGGGCGACTCGCATGTTGGCCTGCATGCCCGCCTGATGTCTCAGGCGCTGCGCAAAGTGGCGGGAACCATTAACCGCACAAATACCGCCGCCATTTTCATCAACCAGATACGTCAGAAAATCGGCGTAATGTTTGGCAACCCCGAAACCACCTCCGGCGGCCTTGCACTGAAGTACTACGCTTCGGTTCGCCTGGAAGTGCGCCGCACTGAAACCGTGAAAAGCGGCACAGAAGCTGTGGGAGCGCGTGTGAAGGTGAAGGTGGTGAAAAACAAGGTTGCTCCCCCCTTTCGCACAGCAGAATTTGACATTCTGTTTGGCAAGGGAATCAGCCGTGCGGGAAGCCTGCTAGACATGGGGGCTGAACTGGGTATCATTCAGAAAAGCGGCTCATACTTCTCGTTTGGAGATATTCGCCTCGGACAGGGGCGCGAGAATGCACGCACCTTTCTGGAAGAGAATGAAGCGCTGATGGAGGAAGTGGAAGAGCGCATTCGCAAGCATGGAGCGCCGGTTGTAGTAGAGATGGCAGACACCGCGGAAGAGGAGGGATAGGCAGATGCCTTCCGATGCGTTTCAGCAGGCACGCAGTGCAGCAGTGCGGTACCTTAGCCTGGCTGCAAGAAGCGAGGCCGGTTTGCGTGCCCGCCTGGAGCGCGCCGAATACCCTTCGGAGATAGTAGAGGCGGTGGTGGAAGAGTGCAGGCAGCGCGGCTGGATTGATGATGAGGCCATGGCCGGCCAGTGGGTGGCAGACCGCGCTGCCAGAAAAAACTACGGAGGCAGACGCCTGGCTGAAGAAATGCGGCGCCAGGGGCTGCCGCGGCAGGTTGTGGAGGAGGCGCTGCAGCGCCTTTCTCCCGAAGAAGAGCTGGAACATGCCCGTGCCGCGCTGCTCAAGCGCCTTTCGCCCGAACAGGCGGCAGGGCTTGGCCCACAGGAGAAACAGGCCGAACTGCGCCGGCATTCACAATTTTTGATGCGCAGAGGGTTTGATGTTTGCACCATAGAGCAGGTAATGCGTGAATGGTTGTTGAAATAGTATAATACTTCTTTGTATCTAAAAGAAAACAGAATGCTCCGCATACTCAGGCGCATCTGATGAACTTGCCGGTTTCAGGCGTCACACGCAGCGTTTTTTGCTTTTGGCGACCCTCTACAACCCTTTGTCTTCGCATTGCGGAGAACGGGTGCGGTCACAAAAATCGCATTGCGCACACGTCTGTCTGGAGTTGCTCCACCTCAAGACGGAGGCGGATTCTCCCCGTGCCCCGTTCTGGAGGGAAAAATAACATGACGATTACCGAAATCGTCCTGGAAGGGATTCTGGTTATTCTGGCCACCCTTGCGCTTTCGCAGGTGCTGCTGGAAAGGCGTTTTGAGGCGCGAGAGCTTGCGCGCAGCGAAGAGCGGGTGCAGGAAAGGCTGGCAGAACTGGAACGTGTGCGCCAGCAGGCACAGATGGAGATTGAGGCAGGCCAGAAACAGGCCTTGCTGACCGCCAAGGAAAATGCCCTGAAGCTGCGCGAGGAAATTGAGAATGAATTTCGCGAGCAAAGGGAAGAGTATCAGAAAACAGAACGCCGCCTTACCCAGAAAGAAGAGAACCTCGACCGCCGCGCCGACAACCTTGAACGGCGTGAACAGAATTTGCAGGAGCAGGAAAGCAGCCTGCAGGGCGAACGCAAAATTCTGCAGCAGACGCTTGAGCAGCGCAGCAGCGAACTTCAGCGTATAAGCGGCATGAACCCTGAAGAAGCGAAAGCGCTTTATCTGAAGCACATTGAAGAGGAAAGTTTGCATGAAGCGGCGAAACTGATACGTACAACCGAGGAAGAAGCGAAACGTGAGGGAGAACGGCGCGCGCGCATGATTGTAACAAATGCGATTCAGCGCTGTAGCGTAGATCAGACCTCGGAGACCACGGTTTCGGTTGTGCCACTGCCGGGAGATGATATGAAAGGGCGCATTATTGGCAGGGAAGGACGCAATATACGCGCTTTTGAAACCATGACCGGCGTAGACCTGATTATAGACGACACTCCTGAGGCGGTGGTGCTTTCCAGCTTCGACCCCGTGCGCAGGGAAATAGCGCGCATTGCGCTTACCAACCTGATAGTAGACGGGCGCATTCATCCGGGGCGCATAGAGGAAGTGATAGAAAAAGCCGCAGGAGATGTGGCTGAGCGAATTAGGGAAGCTGGTGAAAATGCGGTGCTGGCAACCGGCATAACCGGTCTGGCGCCTGAACTGGTGCATCTGCTGGGCAAAATGAAGTACCGCACCTCTTATGGGCAAAATGTACTCAATCATTCGATAGAGGTCTCGCACCTGTGCACCATGCTTGCTGCAGAGGTAGGGGCAGATGTACAGATTGCACGCCGGGCGGGCTTGCTGCACGACCTGGGCAAAGCGGCAGACTGCGATATGGAAGGCCCGCACGCTCTGATTTCGGGTCAGCTGATGAGGCGCTACCGAGAAAACGAGGCGGTTTGCCATGCGGCAGAGGCGCATCATCATGATGTAGAGCCGGTTACCCTGGAGGCGCTGCTGGTGATTGCTGCCGATCAGATATCCGCTTCGAGGCCGGGGGCGCGGCGGGAAGCCCTGGAAAATTATGTGAGAAGGGTGAAAAGGCTGGAAGAGATAGGAGACAGCTTCCCTGGGGTAGAGAAAACCTTTGCTGTGCAGGCAGGAAGGGAAATTAGGGTGATTGTGCAGCCAGAATCGGTGGATGACCTTGCGGCGGCGCGCCTGGCACATGAGATGGCAAGGCGCATTGAAAGCGAAATGGAATATCCGGGCCAGATAAAAATCACCGTCATTCGTGAATCGCGCACGGTAGATTTCGCACACTAACGTTTTGCTGCAGAGAGAACAGGAAAAACGGCGCATGCGCATTTTGATGGTAGGAGATGTAATGGGCAAGCCGGGCAGGGAACTGGCTTTTTCCCTTCTGCCGCGACTGCGCGCTGAAATGAACCTGGATTTTGTGGTGGTCAATGCAGAAAATGCTGCCGCGGGAGCAGGAATCACGCCGGAAATTGCAGAACAGTTTTTGAACCAGGGGGCAGATGTGGTTACCCTGGGCAACCATAGCTGGGACAAGAGAGAGATAGTGCCTCTGCTGGAAAACCAGCCGCGGCTGCTGCGGCCGGCCAACTATCCGCCGGATGCACCGGGAAGAGGCTGGGGAATTTATCCCTGCCGGGGGCAGCAGGTTGCTGTGGTTTCGATGATGGGAAGACTGTTTATGAATGGCACCGACTGCCCGTTTCGCGCAGCCGACGCCCTTCTGCCTGAAATTCGCAAAAGCACTCATGTGGTGCTGGTAGATTTTCATGCCGAGGCAACCTCGGAAAAGCAGGCATTCGGGTACTATCTGGATGGCAGAGTGAGCGTGGTGGCAGGGACGCACACGCATGTGCAGACCGCAGATGAGCGCATTCTGCCCGCAGGCACCGCCTATCTTACCGATTTGGGTATGACTGGCCCAGTGCATTCGGTAATAGGAGTAAAGCCTGATGTAGCTCTGTCGCGTTTTCTCAGCCCGCTTCATGCGAGAATGGAGGTGGCCGAAGGAGATGCACAGCTCTGTGCTGCGCTGATAGAAGTGCATGCCGATGGGCGGGCAGCCGCCATTAAACGGCTTCAGATACCACAGCGGCCGGCAGAAGCCGCACCGCTTTCACAGGAGACACGTACATGAGTAAGCCTCGCATCACCGGTCTGGCACCGGCAATAGCACTTGTCTGCCTCATGGCACCAGGCAGAACACCTGCACAAAACCTTTCAGGAGAAGACATTTTTTTCGGCGCTGGAGCCGGAGCCGGGCGCTTTTCGCTGGGGGGATGGGGCAGCGGCAAAATTGAAGTAGATCACAACCAGTACTACACTGGCAATGAATCGCTGCGGGTGAATACGCAGGGATACTATCAGGGCGCTGTGATTGGTCTCAAATACCCTGTGAATCTTGCCTCTTATCTTTCCAATCCTGATGCTTACCTGGAATTTACTGTTCAACTGCCAGATTTTACCCACCGCAACGGCACAGGTTTTGGCTATCCGGGAGGGGGGTACGGAGGACGCGGCGGATTTCCCGGAGGGCCAGGCGGCGGATTTCCTGGCGGACCTGGCGGCGGATTTCCCGGAGGGCCAGGCGGCGGCTATCCTGGTGCACCAACCGGCGGCTATCCCGGCGGCGGATTTGGAAGACCAGGGGTGGGCGGCAGACAGGGCAGCCAGAGTTTGACACAGCAGGCCCCGCCTCTTAAAAACTTGCGCGTGCAGCTTGTTACCACACAGGGAAAAGTCTCGGAAATGCTGCTGCCATTCAAATACGCGGTGCAGCACAACAACTGGCAGGTGCTTTCTATACCTGTTACTGCATTGAAAGGGATTTCTTCTTCTGACGCGACCATTCAGCAAATTCGGGTGTATGGAGATGGACCTGGAACGGTGCTGGTAGGCAAAATTTCGGTGGCCATCGACTCTTCACCACTGAGTGAAAACACTGAAGATGAAAAGGTAGTGGCGCTGAATGCAGTGCATAGTTATACCATTCAGGCTACGGCTGGAAGCAGACCACTTGAATTTTCGTGGGACTGGGATGCCTCAGACGGCATTCAGCAGGAAAGCGTAGGGCGGTCTGTGCTGCATGCCTACTACAAAAAGGGCGACTACAAGGTAACTGTAACCGCCGAAGACCCCTACACAAAACGCATACTGGGCCACATCACTTTCAACGTGCATGTGCATGCCTGATCTGCGCCTGCGCAAAAAGTGAAAATACATTCTGGAGCAACAACATGAAAATAGGCATCTTTACCGCCCTCTTCCACGATAGACCACTGGAAGAGGCGCTGGACTACATTGCGGAAGCCGGCCTGCAAACCGTGGAACTGGGCGGCGGAGCCTATCCCGGCAGCAGGCACCTAGACGATGCCGGCGGAGTAGAGCATCTGATTGAGAATGCAGAGGCGCGCAAAAAACTGCTGCATATGGTGGAAAGCAGGGGACTGCAGATTTCTGCCCTTTCGGTACACGGCAACCCGATTCACCCGGTGAGAGGCATCGCTGAAGATCATCACAAGGCGTTTCACAATGCAGTGCTGCTGGCAGAAAAGCTGGAGGTTGGAGTGGTGAACGGTTTCAGCGGCTGCCCGGCAGGCTCGGCAGGCGCTGCAGACCCAAACTGGGTTACCTGCGCGTGGCCAGATGAATTTCGCGACATTCTGAACTATCAGTGGAACAATGTGGCCATTCCGTACTGGAAAGAACAAAACGCGTTTCTGAAGCAGCACAACGTGAAATTTGCCATAGAGGCGCATCCCGGCTTTGTTGTATACAACCCCGAAACCGTTATCAAGCTGCGCCAGGCGGCAGGCGAGCAGATAGGATGCAACTTCGACCCGTCGCACTTCTGGTGGCAGGGCATAGACCCCATAGCGGCAGTGAGATACCTGGGGCCGCAGGGCGCTATCTTTCACGTACATGCCAAAGATACGCGTATAGACCCCATCAATTCGGGAATCAACGGCAACCTGGATGTAAAGAGTTATGGAGACATTGCGGCGCGCAGCTGGGTTTTCAGATCGGTGGGGTATGGGCACAGCCAGGAATGGTGGAATGATTTTGTGACCAATCTGCGCATGATCGGTTACGATTTCACTCTTTCCATTGAACACGAAGATGGCATGATGTCTACACGCGAGGGCCTCAACAAGGCGCTTGCCACCCTGAAGGTTGCAGTTGTGCAAGAGCAGCCCGGCGCAATGTTCTGGGCCAAAGACTGAGTTACAGGCATGCCTCGGCGCAATTGTACCGCGCTGAGGCTTGAAATGAGGAGCCGTTGTTTTGTGAAAAGCAGCGGCTCCTTTTTGTTTGCAGGCTGCGCCTTTGTGCGTTACAGCCGGCATGCACAAACAGCGCTGCGTTTTGCAAGGCGAAAACAGACAATGCGTCAAAAAAGAAAACTGCGAGTGCTTGTGTGCCCCAATGCCTTCAAGGGAAGCACATCTGCTGCAGAGGCGGCGGAAGCGATGGGCAGGGGAGTGAAACGCGCCGGGGCAGTGTGCCGCCTGCTGCCGCTGGCAGATGGAGGGGATGGCACGCTGGAAACGCTTACTGCTGCAACGGGAGGCACTCTGTACACGCAGGAAGTATGTGGTCCGCTGGGCAGCCCTGTGAAAGCGCGCTGGGGGCGCATGGGCGGCAGCCAGAGCGGCGCGGCAGTAATTGAAATGGCGGAAGCTGCCGGCCTCAAACTGCTGCGCCCCGAAGAACGCTCGCCGTTGACCGCAACAACCCGCGGGGTGGGAGAGTTGATGCGCGCCGCCATTGGGGCGGGATGCACCCGGCTGATTGTATGCATTGGAGGCAGTGCCACCACCGATGGAGGGGCGGGCATGGCGCAGGCGCTGGGGGCCAGCCTGCAGGATGAGAAGGGCAGAGAACTGCCGCCTGGAGGCGCAGCGCTGCTGAATTTGCACAGCATACAATGGAACCCGGACGTGCTGCATGGAGTGCAGGTAGAGGCTGCCTGCGATGTTGGCAATGTGCTGTGCGGTGCTAGCGGCGCAAGCGCAGTGTATGGCCCGCAAAAAGGCGCCGACCCTGAGCAGGTGGCCCTGCTTGACAGGGCGCTGCAGCACTATGCAGAAGTTTTGCTCAGCGATCTGGGCAAAGATGCCGCCCTGATGCCGGGAGCAGGAGCGGCAGGTGGAATGGGGGCGGGCCTGCTGGCGTTTTGCAATGCCTCTCTGCTGCCGGGAGCAGAACTTACGCTGGGTGTGTGCGGGTTTGATGCAGCCTGCATGGAGGCAGACCTGGTGCTTACCGGCGAAGGAAGGCTTGACAGCCAGACAGCGCATGGAAAGCTGATTGCCGCGGTATGCCGCAGGGCAAAAAACTTGGGCAAGCCTGTTATTGCTCTGGCTGGAAGCATTGAGGAAGGAGCGGAAGATGCGTTGCGCGATTTGGGGCTGAGTGTTGCTTTTGGAATAACCGAGGGGCCTGTTTCACTGGAAGAAGCGATGCGTACAGCCCCCCGGTTACTGCAGAATGCCGCAGAGCGTGCCATTCGTACGGCATTTCTGACAGAAAACTGCCTCAGCGTTTGAGTACTGTAGAAACGCGGGCAAATGAGTATTCATCTGATCTGCGGGCAGCATGCTGCCCTGCAGCTACTGCGCACCCCAGCACCATCAGCGCCCAGATGCTTGCCAGCGTGAGTGCAATAGAGTGCTGTGCCCGAGCCAGTGCAGGGCGTTTGTTTCGTTCGAATTCAGCCACAGCCTGCGGGTGAGAAAACCAGTAGGTACCCGCCATGGAAAGCATAATCAGGCTGATGCCCGGCAGCATTCCACCGCAGCTCTGCAGCATTCCAAAATGGATAAGAGCGTCGAGGTTGAGGCGCAGATGTGCGTTATCCAGGTAAAGCAGAACCACCAGCAGAATCACTGGCATGAGCAGACACATACCAAGCAGGGACAACCGCCCCCATCGTTTGCGCTCCAGCGCCGCCCATACCGCCAGCAGGGGGAAAAAGTAGGCAAAAGCAAGAATCAGTGAATGCTGAATGAGCAGTGCATGTATGAGCGCATATACCGCCAGTACACCCCAGCAGGACGCCAGAAGTGTTGTTCTCACAGGCGCAGCAGGAAATTCGCTGTCACCCGGTCCTATCTCCATAAAACGAGTGCCCTCCTTCCAGCCATCGCAGAATCTGCGGGCTTATATTTGTACAGTTAGGCTACACCTTACGAAACAGGCATTCAGAAAGATTAGTTCCCTTTGCTCGCTTACAGGGTCACGTCCGTCCCAGGCAAAGTTCCAGAGCGCGTATTACATCGCTGGCAGCAGTCTCAGGTGCTTCCCTGTTTTGTACTACAGCCGCCGCATGCTGCAAAAACGCCATAAGGGGCGGGCTGCCTCCGGCCTGCTCTATTCGCCATTCCTGCCAGTCTGCGGTTTTGCTGCGGAGCGTTTCCCCGTCAAAATCGAGATGAAAAGCCCCAGCGCTTCCGGTGAGCTGCAGAGAGCTGTGAGGGTCTATACTACTCCAGAGCGCCTCTACCACCCCCAGCGTGTGTTTGCCTTTCAGCAAAACCACCACCGTATCTTCCACCTGAAGCAGCGGGCTGCTGGTTTGCTCTGCTGCTACAGCCCCCAGCGCTTCCCCGCAGCAGGCGCGAAACATGTCTATGCCGTACAGGGCGGTTTGCAGGGCAGCGCCGGTTTTGGGCGAGACGCCAGAGGGCAGGTTCAGGCCAAGCCTGCAGTGAAACAGGGCCGGGATGCCGTAGTCGTCTGCCTGAAGGCGTTCGAGCGCGCGGCGCATGAGCGGATGAAAGCGGGTTGTAAAGGCGGGCATGAGAAAACGACCGCATTCTGCTGCCATTTGCTGCAGTTTGCGCGCCTGCTGCAGAGAACCCGTGACGGGTAGTTCGCACACAACGTGCGCCCCGCTTTGCAGCGCCATGCTAACCGCCTCGTACTGCTGCTGCGGGGGCAGGCACACATGCACTATATCGTATGGCTGCAGGGCAAGCATATCTGGCAGCGAAGCAAATGCTGCCGCATCTTCCAGCTGGCCTGCTGCTGCAGCTGCACGCAGCGGGTCTTCATCGTAAAGTGCGGCTGGCGCGCCTTCCTGGGTTCTGCTCCAGGCGGCTATCACCGGAAGGTTGTTACAGCCTGCCACTGCCACGGCAAGGTTGCGCATGCGGGTCAGTCGCCTGCAGAAAGAGCGCTCAGCGCATCGGCGAAGCAGTGGGTAAGGTGGGTGACCAGGGCACGCAGAACAGCGGGCGCGGGCGCGGGCGACTGTCGATCAAGCAGAGCTTCCACCGTTTGCTGCGGGCCGGCAGTTCCCTGATGCAGCGCCAGCATAGCCTGCGATGCCGCCAGCGGGTCTTTGCGAACAGCAAGCCCATTGAGCTCTAGAAAGGTGAGCAGCGCCAGAAATGCGGTGCGGCGGTTGCCGCCCGCAAAGGGAGCCGTTTCACGCAGGCGGGCAAGAAAAGCGGCTGCCTGTGCTTCAGGATGACTTGAATCTTTGTAGGCGTACTGCGCCGCCATGCATGATTCCAGAGTGACATAGTTGTAGGGCATGCTGTGCCCGGTAACTACGGTATTGATCCACACCAGGTCGTGGTTGGTAAGATAATGCATGATCCTCTTTCCAGCGTTTTTTTGTTGACTTGCTAAAAAGTACCAGAAGCCGTGCGTGAAAGTCAAACTTTGCGAAAGCAAACAGGCTCGGTCAGTTTTTGCGTGCTGTTTGTTCCTGCTGTGCAGCTGCCGTCTGATTCTGTGCCTGCACGATAGCTGCCCCGAAAGGCGCCGGAATCCTCGGCCCTCCCTCCCAAATGCGTGTAATGCGCCCATTTGCATTGATAAGGTAAGTAACCGGCACGCCCTGCAGGTTGCCAAAATCGTGCAGCAGGCTGCTGTCGGCGATAATTTGAGGGTACGTAATGCCGCTGCTGCTGCAGAACCTGCTTACCGACTGCGCACTGCCATCTGCCGCAATGCCATACACCTGCACGCCCTGCTGCTTGAACTGCCGGTATGCAGCTTCTATCTGGGGCATTTCTGCAATGCATGGGCCGCAGTTCAGCCCCCAGAAATTGAGTAGTGCCACATGCCCCCTGAGTGTGGAATTGCTTACAGTGTTTCCCTGCAGAGTAGATGCAGTGAAGCGGGGACAGGGGTCTGTGCGGGTAATGGCTGGAGGCTGCATACTGCGAAAAGAAGCATCTACCTTCCAGGCTGTTTTTTTGCCTGCCCACCATTTCAGCCATTGCTGTGTAACCGCATTGCGCTGGTACCTGGGCGCTATGCGTTTAACATGCCAGTTGTTGCCGGTAATGCTGCAGAGAGCCAGTGTTGCAAACTGAACGGTATTTGGATCTTTGCTGCCCAGAGCGCTGCACAGGCTGGGAACAACGTCATGGGCCAGCGCTGTGTGCTTTTTGTGCCTTTCTGCCCACTGGGTCAGCAGGCTTGCTGCTTCTTCTGCCTGCCAGGGGTCGGGGTCTGCAAGTTCGGCAGCAAGCATGTGTATTCCGGCGTTGAAATCGAGCTGCGGCAGCGCTTCCAGCGCTCTCTGGCGCACATCGCTGTCTTCATCATGCAGCGCCTGCTCTACAATCTGAACTGCCTGTGTAGGGGCGGCGTGCATAAAGGGCGTGTGTTCGTACAGTGAGGCGGTCTGATCGATGGCGGCGTAGCGCAGCCTTCGACTGCTGCTGTCGCTCATGCGTTCAAGCAGTGCCAAACGGTTTGCAGAAGGGGTTTTTTGCAGCATTGTTCTCAAGGCAGTCAGGCTTTGCTGTCTGTTGTCATACAGGAGTCCACCCGGGCTGTGCAGTGTTTCCATGCGGTATGCCAGCGCCAGCGTGATAGCAGCCGTGCCTGCCAGCAGCCAGAGTGGCTTCAAGACCGTCCCCGCAGATTTCGCCTGCATGTGCCTGTGCTCCTTTTGATGTAAAAACAATTTTGCCTCTCTTATTACTTTACCATACAACAGTACTGCTCATTTTTTGTACATAAAAAAGTTATGCAGTCAGGCAGGAAGCCTGCGTAGAAAAAAGAAAATAATGTGGTGTGCTCTGCCCAATCTGCGAAACGAGGTGAACAGTATGACCCCGGAAGAAAAGTTTTTATTTGACCTGAACGGCTATCTGATTGTAAAAAATGTGCTTGACAGGAAACTGCTAAGTCATTTACAGGAGACTGCGCTGGAGAAGTGGAAGCAGCACGGAGGCGGGAACAAGTGGACAGGCGGTCCGGTGACGCTCTGGAATGATGCATACCGGAATTTGATGGATCATTCAACGCTGCTGCCCTATCTGATCACTTTGATAGATGCAAAGTTTCGCATAGACCATGACTACTGCATTTTTATGTCGGAGGGAGCGCCGGGAATGGACCTGCACGGCGGCGAAGGGCATGAAGGAGACCACTGGTACCGTTATAAAGATGGCGAAATGAAGAATGGCCTGACTGTTGCAGTGTACTGTCTATCTGACGCGAAGGAAGGCGACGGGGGTTTTGTCTGCATTCCAGGCTCACACAAGAGCAATTTTCCAGAGAACATTCCTGCCAATGTGATGAAGCAGAAAGAGAGCGCAGATTACGTAATTCAGCCTGCAGTGGCGGCTGGCGATGTTATTTTGTTTACCGAGGCGCTGGTGCATGGCACTCGCAAGTGGACTGCAGCGCATCAGCGCATGGCTCTGTTTTACAAATACAGCCCTGGTTATTCTGCCTGGGCGCAGGAAGGTTACTGTGCTGCAGACTATCCCGGCGCTACCGCCAGGCAGCAGCGCCTGATGTCGCGGCCTTCGGTAGGCGGCAGACCAGACGTGCTGTAGGCGGCAGCGCCGGGATAGATTGGTCAGCTTCCCGGATTGAGTACCAGAATGACCTGGTATCTATTGAGAAAACCGTACCGCTGGTTGAGGCTGAGCAGGCGGTCGGCGTCACTGCGGCTGATTTCCACATCGTTCTGGCCAGGCAGCATGCCTCCATTCACTGCTCGCAGCACCAGCGGATGGCTGCCGGCCCGGCGCAGGCTGCGTGCGCTCTGCATTGAGTTTGCGTATACGGCAATGCCATGGTCTATCACATAGTTCGGGTTTGCCTTCACGGTTCCCCACACTTCGCTGCCATTAGAGAGGAGTATTTTGGGGCTCATGCTTCGCTCTACCCTGAACCCTCTTGCATCGATGATAACCGAAGTGTACGGCGTGTCGGTTTGCTGGTTGTCGCTGGCGCTTTGCAGTGCCTGCACCGGTGAAGGCTGTGAAACGGAGTCTGCTGGAATGCTGCTGTTGTTCAGGCCGTTTTCTGGAACTGGTTTGAGCAGCGGTGGCAGAAAGACTCCGGCTACGCTTCTGCCGCTGCCATACATGGGCAGCGCCACCGTGACCTGCACAGCCTGGTCGCGCCCGATTCGTACTGTGCGTTCACTCACCACCTGCGCGCCTTTTATCAGCCCCTGCACATGGGCGCGTATCACGCTGCTTTGGGCCATGTAGTCTGCCCCTGTAATGCGCGCGTTGATGTGAATGCCCTTGATTACCATGAGCAGGTTTTTGAGGGCATCCAGCTCAGCATAGTCGCGCGCTTTCAGGTAGGCTACAGCATCGTTGTGTGCATTGCGCGGAATAGCGCCCATGCCTTCCGCCTTGAGTACCGACCTGGTCCAGTTGATATGACCGTAGCTGCCCACGTTTTGGATATCATCCTGCGGGCGATTTCCGGCCATTGCAGCCGAAAGAGTGAAAGTGCAGAGGGCCAGCAAAACAATTGCACCCGAAGCAGGCCGTTTATATATGTGATGCATGATGAGTATTCCTCCGGTTTGAGAAGAGAGAGTGGAGCGGATGTGCCGCTGCGCTGTGCGCTGCACGGCAGATAAGAATCGGGCCGCGGGGGGGCTTGAACATGAGTTGATAGCCATCGGGCAGCCTCAGTTCTTTCAGTTTGCGCTGCAGTCTGCGCAGCGCCATGCGTGTGCGAAATCGAATGGTTAGCTCGCCTTGTTTTGCTTCTATATCTTGTATGCCTGCAAAGCCTGTCCAACCGGAAAGTGCAGCATAGAGCGGGTGGTGCAGTCTTTCAGGCAGCCCCGCCACTATCAAGTCTGCTGTATAGCCTTCGTATCTTTCCTGCGCCCATCGTGCAAGCAGCGCCGGGGTGATGTTTGCCTGCTGTTCCATTTGCGCCGCTGCTTCTTCTGCTGCACGCATGCCGGCATCCCGGTTGCCCAGGTAGCTGAACTGAGTGGCCTGGGCGCTGCCTGCCAGTATGGTTTGGCCGGATGCTTCCAGGTTGATCTGCCATTTCAGCCATGCCTTGCAGGCAGCCACTTCTCTGCCTATGCCGTAGGGCGAATCTGCGCCGTTGCCCATGTGTACCACAGGCTGACGCCGCAGCACTGCCGACAGGCCGATTTCTGCCATGCCTGGCGTTGTCATTACCCGGTAGCCCTGCTGCTGAAGCCAGGCGGAAAGCGCGGCCTGCACGCTTCGGCTGGCTTCAGCGTTTTGCGGGTGTACAACCACGCGTATGCGCGGGTATTGCAGGTCGTGCAGCAGGTCTTTCATATCGCTGAGGCTTTTAGCCAGAGAGAGAAGTGATACCTGAGCCACTATTTTCAGTCTGAGTATTTTGCCGTGCAGCGGCGGCGGCAGGCTCTGTATCTGTTCTGAACCGGGCACCTCATGCCAGGTTTGTATGAAGCCCTGCACCAGCCCCTGCAGGTGGGTGTGTACGGTGCGGTAGCCCTGTGCAATGGTATCTGAGCGAAGAAACACGCCGGTTGCCTGCTCTACCGCATTGGTTTTTGCATTCCAGAGTGCGCTGCTTTCAGCGGCTTCTGCACTGCTGCCCAAAGCTGCCTGCCCTACAGCGGTTACTGTTACTGCGGCTGGGGCATTTTGTGCATATGCCGGCATGCTGCAGAGCAGTGCAGCGCAGAGCAGCATGTTCAATGCCCTGGGTCGATGAGTATGCATACCCGGTAATTCCAGAGAAAATGGTTTTGCCTGTTGGCCCTCAGTATTCGCCGGGCGGTTCTGCTGCTTACCACCACGTTGCCATTCTGGCAGCTGATTGCATTCACCCGCAGGGGGTGTGAGCCAACATGCACTGCGCTTGCAGTATCGTGTACATAAAAGGCTGTTCCGTTTTGCTCTACATAAGAGGGCGACGGCATGTGATTGGGGCGCGGGTAAATCTCGTTGCCGTTTTCGTCATAAATGGTAAAGCTCATGCTGCGGTTAAGCCCAAGTCCGCGGGTATCTATCAGCAGGCCGGTGGGTGCATTGGGTGCGATTGCGGGCGGAATAGCCACGTTTGCAAGCACTGCCTGTGTACGCTGCGCTTCGAGATGCTGCAGGCGCGCTACCAGTGTTTCGACGTAGGTCCAGGTAGCAACCTGATTGGGGTAGAGCATTTGTGATGCATGCCAGATGTTTTGCTTTACTGCCACAATAACGTAGGGCAGCGCCCAGAAGGGCACTCGCGCTGCATCGGGCAGATGAAGGCTGCCGCTGTCGGTAAAGAAGCGATGAGGAAACAGTGTGCGCATAACAGCTACCAGCACGCGTATTCGCGTTACTGCTGAATAGGGATGCGTAACGGTAAAGAAGCTTTTTGCACCTCCCAGCCTATTGGTAAGGCTTCCCATTGCTTCTTCATCTACTATGCCGTTGGGCGGGCCGAATGGGAATGGGGTCTGGCTGTCTGAGGCAAGTATGGGCGGAATGCTGCGTGTTGGCTGGTCTGTATCTGATGTGCTGTATTCGGCCGGCGGGTAGGTGGCCTGCTGCGCCGCTCGATGTATTGTTCCCTGCCCCTGTCCTTTCAGCACCAGATGTCGGCCGGTGATTTCAAGGTGAAATCGCTCTGCCAGTTTGTTTACCAGATCGAGGATGTTGTAAGATGGGCCGCTTACATTGGCGGCGCCCTGCGGTTCGAGGCGGCCTGTGTGTACATCGAGCAGCCTTGCATTGATGATCATAATGCCGTCGTGGCTCATGTAGCTACCCACCACCAGCCGGTCTGCGCCAATGAGCCGCCCCAATTTTTGCACCTGCTGTGGTGCGGTGAGGCCGGTGGCCTGCAGCCGCAGCTCGGTGAGTGCGCGCCCAATTTCACTTCTCTCTACCATGCGCAGGTAAGGCGACTGTGCCAGGTCGGTGAGCAGGGTGTCGGAGATAAAACGACTCATGGTATGGCTGCTGCCGTCGAAATCGGCAACGGCAATGGCTACCCCCTCGATGGATGCTGGAGCATTGTGTTTTTGTGCAAGCACGGCATCGGGCAGCAAGAGCAGAGCGCCGAGCAGGGCGCAGCAAAGAGTGCGGCGAAAATTGAGCATAGGTATTTGCTCCTCGTTCTTATCGGAAGGCAAGGCGGGATGCAGCGGATGACAGCGATCGCGCTTATAGTATTACTGTTGTTGAGACGATTCATTTTAACTCGCAGTGACACATGTTTTCGTGAATTTTTTTGAGAGCCGCAACATTTTTAATCCCTGGTATGTCTAACAGTATTCTATTTTGGTATTTTTTCTTCATATCGTCATGATGCTGGTTACTTTGATCTGCTTTTTTTGCACCAGCATCCCCCCTGCAAAACTGGAAGCAAACTCCTGATCTGGCAACGGTTTTTGCTGCGGGTGTGCTGGAATGAAAGACCTTCTGGTTCTGGCAGCCGATGCAGATATGGAGGCTTTTTTAAGAGAATTGTGTCGCAGGCACAAGGCGCTTGGTATAAGACCTGTGACAACAGACATTAAGAGGCACCCCATGCACGATCCTGGAATGGTAAAGGATGGTGCAGAGCTAGCGAGAATGCAAAAGGGGGAGTACATGCGTGTTCTTTTGATGTGGGATCATCGAGGTTCTGGGCAAGAACAAAATATGCCCAGCGCCGTAGCTGATGAAATGCAAGGCAGACTGGATATGTGCAGCTGGCGGGAAAACAGCCGTGTGGTAATTATTGACCCGGAATTGGAGTTGTGGCTTTGGCATTGTACGCCAGCCATTGCAAGGCATTGGGGCAAGAGTGTGGGGGAATTGGAAGACTGGGTAAAGATTATGCGTTGAGCTTGAAACGGAATGTAGAGAGCATAAGAAGGGAAAAACCGAAAGAACTGTTTGAATACATTGCCCGGTACATGCTGAGAACCTCCCTTTCTCCTGCAGACTTTGCCGCCATTGGCAAACTCGCAGGTGACGCAGGGCTTTTACGATGCACTTCCTTCTCAGTTTTGGCAGATGTGCTGCGGCAGTGGTTTCCTGTGCAGCCCTGCTGACTACGCTTCTGTGCCCCGAATGCTTTCCAGAAAATCGGCGCTGCCCATGCTTCGGCCAAGATGGTACCGCACAAATTCACGCAGGGCGCGGTTCACCGCATTACGCACGCCCTGCGGGGGAGCAATGCTGCAGAGGGTGGAAGCGCCTGCCGTTTCAATGGTTTGCAGCAGGGCAATGCACTGTGCAGTCAGCACCAGAGCGCCGGGTTCCTGAGGGGCATGAGTATGGCAGAGCGTACCGCCCAATGCAGGGCTGAAGCCGCTGGCGTCTTCAGTCGAAAGGCTGGCGCCGCATATTGCACACTGATGCAGCACAGGGGCGTAGCCGGTAATTTCAAGCAGGCGCAGCTCGGCTCCGTGCAGTGGTGCGTCCGGCCAAACCGCTTCCCGTTCCAGCAGGTTGAGCGCTGCCGCCGCCAGGTCGAACACCGCTTCAGTTTCTGTAGCATCCCGGTCGTGCAGCAGGCTGGCCAGCAGCTCACACCAGTAGCTGGCGCGCGCAATGCGGCCAATATCTGTGCGCAGAACAGGATAGGAGCGTACTATTTCGCACTGGCTGATGATGTCGGTAGAGCGTCCTGTTGCCAGCAGCAGGCGCACCCTGGTGAACGGTTCGGTTGCACCGCTCAGGCGTGAGCCTGCTTTGCTCGCCCCTTTGGCGCTGGCGCTCAGTTTGCCGTGCTGCCGGGTGAGCAGGGTGAGAATGCGGTCGTTTTCCCCTGCATTCCTTCTTTGCAATACCAGCGCTTCAGTTGTGTAGGAAGGCATGGCGTTACCTCAAAAAAGAATCTCTGTACTGCTGAAAGCGGTGGCTCAAGTCTCCCAGGGCAAATCGCTCTGCGTCTCTCACCACCTGCTTCTGCGCCTGCATGGTATCCGACTGCTCACTCATAACCGCACTGCCCTGCCCGCTCCAGAGCACTGTTCCCGATGGGATTGCAATCAGCGCTCCTGCTGCATGTGCATGGCAGGCAGAGCGTGCGCTGCCGTGTCTGGCGGGGCCGGTGTTTACCTCTACATCGGTGATGCGGGCCTGCAGCAGCAGCTGTGTGTGCAGAGCGCTGCCCAGCTGAACTATGCGTGCAATGCGCGGCGTGCCGCCCTGCCAGAGGCTTCGGGCAGTAAGGTGCATGCGTATAAGCATGGCACGCACCGCATCTGGGCCAATAAACCGCGGCTTTATTACCGGCAAAAGGTTGGGCAGAAAGCCATAGGTGGTTTCTGATGGCAGGTTTTTGAGCTGCTGCGGTAAGGCGCGCGCGCCCTGCATGGAAAAGAGCAGTACATCGGCGCTGGATGGAAGGGGTGCAGGCGGAAGCGCCAGGGTGACTTGCGAAGAAGCCAGCGGGTCGGTGTGATCGGTGAGCAGAGCGCCCATCAGCATATGTGCAGCCTGCAGGCAGGCAATGCGCAGCACATCGGCCTGTCGCTTCATGTAACTGGAATGCAGCAGCAGGTGCCCTGTAGCGCCCGTGCCCGCCAAATTGAGCAGCGCCGGAGGACGTCCGGGTGCGGTTATCTGCGCCTGCAGCCAGATGAGTGCAATGCGACGCGTATGCTGCACTATTTTCACCTGCGGGAGGCCAATTTGTATACGCATGCAGTTTGCCGGCGGGATTGTGCCGGGGGGCAGCAGCTTAATTCTGAATTTGCTGGTGAGCAGAAACGGCAGTATGCGGCAGAAAAGCGCTGCGGCAAGCGGAACACGGTTGATGGGTGTTAGTAAGTCAGGGTGTGCCGTGGTGGTGTGTGAAGAAGCCGAAAAAAACGAAAACAGATCGTCAGAATCTTGCAGCCGCCTGTTTTTTTGCGCCCCGGGCAGAAAACGCTCCTGCCATTTCAGCTCTGGCAGCAGGGAAGCCGGAACTGGGGGCATGCTG
Source organism: Chthonomonadaceae bacterium (assembly GCA_027459665.1). Classification (GTDB taxonomy): domain Bacteria; phylum Armatimonadota; class Chthonomonadetes; order Chthonomonadales; family Chthonomonadaceae; genus DAIDHN01. The sequence continues at coordinate 25,154 of DAIDHN010000029.1, forward strand.
CAATAAAGTTCTACTGTTGCAGCAGGGGGCATGAGAGCATGCTGCCCTGCAGGCACAGTTTTGGTAAAGCAGAGCAGAGTGCATATTACAGAAAATTGCTGCAAAATACTGGTTTTTGGTCTCATGAAGCGTGAATCGGTTTCTGGAACTATCAATATCCTTCGCTTCCGCTTTACAAACCTGCAGGTTTGCGGTTATACTTGTATAGTTTACACTATTTGTAGTATGCAGCAGAAAAAGCACGTTGTACAGGAGAGCAAAGCACAAAATGGAGACATCCCAGCGCGAACTGTTGACTGTGGAACAGGCAGCCGACCTTTTGCAGGTAAGCCAGTCCAGTATACGCTCCTACATTCGGCAGGGGCATTTGTCGGCTTTTCGCATCGCCGGTAAAAGAAAAGTGCTAATAGAACGCTCTGCACTGCTGAAGCTGCTGGAGCCTGCCCGTCCCGAAGACCTGGAACTGGAAGAATAGCCCATCGACGCATTGCGGCAGCATGGAAAGAATTGTTCTATGAAGGAAAACCTGGTGGAGCTGTGGCGCTATCGCCATTTGGTAAAAATGCTGGTAGCACGTGAATTGAAGGTGCGTTACAAAAACTCTGTACTTGGGTTTGTATGGTCTATTGTTCCCCCGCTGCTGCAAGTGCTGGTGTTTACCTTTCTGGCGCGCAATGCATTTGGCGTGCCAGCAAAAAACTATAGCGCCTATCTGCTGTGCGGGCTGATTCCCTGGACCTTCTTCAACACCGCTATTTTGGATGCCAGCCAGTCGCTAGTGATCAATTACACCATGATACGCAAGGTTTACCTGCCCCGCGAGGCGATTCCGCTGGCAAATGTTTTGAGCAATTTCGTGCATTTCATGCTGGGGTGGGTGGTTTATTTTGCTGCTTTTTTGGTGATTGCAAGAGCGTTTGGCGGCGGCATCCCTCTTCTGCCCAGCATGGTGTTTTTTCCTTTTCTGGTTTTGCTTGAAGCGCTGCTGGTTACGGGGTGCGCACTGTTTGTATCGGCGCTCAACGTATTTTATGAAGACGTAAAGTATGTGCTGCAAACCCTTTTCAGCCTGGCGGTGTTTGTACTGCCCGTACTCTATCCTGCCGACCTGATCTACTACTCCAACACGGTGCAGCATCATCCCTGGCTCTTCAAGCTCTATCTCATTACCCCCATTGCCGCCCTGATAGATGCCTTTCGCCACTGCCTGCTGCAGTCTATCTCTCCCGGCACCATCAACATGCATCTGGCAGGCAAGCCCTCGCTGCCCTTTCAGCCGGCAGAGTTTGCCGTCTCCTGCGTAATCACCATTTTCACTGCCTGGGGAGGGTACGCCTACTTCAATGCCAGAAAGTGGCAGTTTACGGAGCGGCCCTGATGCACAATGCCATTGAGGTGCGCAATCTCTGCAAACAGTTTCGGGTGCGGCACCGCTCTCACCTCAAGGTGCGCCTGATGAGTATGTTTAAGCCGACACAGCCAATACAAACTTTTTTGGCGCTGCAAGATGTTTCCTTTACAGTGCCTCACGGCCAAACGGTAGCCATCATCGGCAGAAACGGATCGGGCAAATCTACCCTGCTCAGCCTGCTTGCAAGGGTGTACCGCAAAACTTCAGGAGAGATACTGCTATACAATCCCCAGGGCGGTCCAGCCCGCACCGCCCCTCTGCTTGACCTGAGCGCCGGGTTTCATCTTGACCTCACCGGTATGGACAACATTCTCTTTTTTGGCGCGATTCTGGGGTACTCTCAAAAAGAGATGCAAGATCGTTTCGATTCGATTGTAGAGTTTGCAGAACTGGGCGACAAGGTAGACACTACCCTGCGAAACTGGAATGAGGGCGCCCGCCTGCGTCTGGGCTTCTCTATTGCAGTGCATACCAACCCAGACATCCTGCTGGTAGACGAAGTACTGGCGGTAGGGGATGAAGCCTTTCAGGCCAAGTGCTATGCCCTTATTCGCCGAATGCAGGCGCAGGGCAAAACCATTCTGTTTGTCACCCACGACCTGCGCGCGGTAGAGCGCGTGGCGCAAAGGGTGATCTGGCTGAAACAGGGCCATTTGCATATGGATGGCCCTGTGCAGGAAGTGCTTTCAGCCTACCGCGTATTCTCAGCGGAACAGGGCCTGGAAAGCATGAAGTAACCTAACTTTCTCATCTGGAGCATATCATGACCGTACCCGTACTGGAATTGAACCATGTAGCGATTCATGTGAAAGACCTTGCCGCCTCTCAGCATTTTTATGGCGATGTACTTGGCCTGCCTCTGCTGCCCAGGCCAGATTTTAACTTTCCGGGGGCATGGTATGCCTTTGGCCGGCAGGAACTGCATCTGATAGAAGAGACTGCCCTGGCAGAAACAGACCGGCACAACCACCATTTCGCCCTGCTGGTAGAAGATACCTACGCCGTGCGAGCCGAACTGGAAAAGCGGGGCTTTACCCAGTTTGACAGCCACGGGCTGCGCCCGGATGGAGCGGTGCAGCTATTTTTTCGCGACCCAGACGGGTACCGCATAGAAGTAACCAGCGCACCGCCCGCAAAGTAGCCTGTCTCAGGCAGACAAATTCGCTGTTTTCGGCCTGGCAGAGTGTATTCTGCCAGGCGGCATGCCCCCTTTGCTGTGTCTGGCTGTTAAGCAGTTAGCTCTTTTGCATCAGCAGACTCTTCCGGCAGGTTGAATGCACGCCTGAAAAAGCTGAGCAAAGTGGCATGCACATGCGGATGCACCCCTTCCATTCCGTGCCGCTTGCCGGGGTAAATCATCATTTCAAACGGTTTTCCCAGCCGCTGAAACTCGGCTGCCAGCCTCATTGCGTTTTGCATATGCACATTGTCGTCGTTGGAACCGTGCATCAGCAAAAAACGCCCCTGCAGCTTTTCTGCCAGCGGTATGGGGGATGTTTCTGCGTAGCCTTCTGGGTTTTCTGCCGGGGTCTGCATGTACCGCTCGGTGTATATGCTGTCGTATAGAGACCAGTGCGTAACAGGCGCTACGGCAGCAGCGGCACAGAATATCTCTGCCCCGCGCAGTATGCAGTTGCAGGCCATAAACCCCCCGTAACTCCAGCCCCAAATGGCAATTTGTTTCGGGTTTGCCCAGGGCTGCTGGGCCAGCCAGTGCGCTGCCGCAATCTGGTCTTCTGCCTCCAGAATGCCCATGCGCTTCCAGGTGCACTGCTCAAATTCAAGCCCGCGCATGCCCGAACCTCGCCCGTCTACGCGCACGCAGGCAATGCCTGCAGAGGCCAGAACCTGATCGAACCCGCCGCCCCATTCGTTGCGCACCACCTGAGACCCAGGCCCGCCATAGGTATACATAAGTACAGGGCACGGTTTTTCGGCTTTATGCTGAGGCGGCAGCATGCACAGAGCGTTCAAAGCCAGTCCTTCTGCAAGTTCAATTTTGAAAAAACGGGTTTCTGCCAGCCTGCTGCGGTCGAGGCTGGGCATAGTATTCTCAACAAGCACGCGGCCGATACCTTTTTCTAGATGGTGCAGGCTGACTGCAGGGGGGCTGCTGCAGGAAGAAAAGGTGTGCAGAAACCAGTCGGTAGAGTGAGAGCAGAGAGCAGAATGCGAGCCTGGTTCTGTGGTGATAGGAATCGGACTGGCTTTGGCCTCGATGGGGGCGAGGTAGAGCTGCCGTTCTGTGGGGCTGGGCAGGGCCGCCTGAAACAGCGCCATCTTCTGTTCAGCATCGAGACCGCACAGTGTGGTTACTTCCCATTCCCCTTCGGTAATGGGGTGCAGCAGTCCCTCGTCCAGGTCGGCCAGCCAGAGGTGCATATACCCGGAGCGTGGCGTGAGCCAGAGAAAGCGATTTGTTTTGCCTGCAAAGCACACTTCGTCATGCAGTTCCAGCCACTTTTCTGCGGTTTCGGCGTGTACAATGCGGCACACCCCGGTGTGCGGGTCTGCCTCCAGCAGGTCAAGCCGGTTTTGGGGGCGGTTCAGCTTTTGTATCAGCAGGGTATTGCGTGGCGTCCACTGCATTCTGGCGAGGTAGCATTCCGGGTCTGGCCCTGTGTTTAGCCAGATTGTGGCGGGCCGCTCTCTGGCATCATGCAGGTGAACCACGCCAATGCGTGCAACCGGGTTGAGGTCGCCTGCTTTTGGGTAGCGGGTGCGTTCGGGTTTTTGGTGCAGCTCGGTAAAAATGGGCAGATCTACCGCCGGCACCTGGCTCTCATCTACATGCCAATAGGCGATGCTGCCGCCATTTGGCGACCATTTCCAGCCGTCTGCCAGGCCGAGTTCTTCTTCGTACACCCAGCCAAACCGGCCGTTGTATGCGGTGGGCGAGGCTGAAAATGTAAGCTGGCGTTCTTCCCCGGTTTCTGTATTCAGTACAAACAGTTCGTCGTCTGAAACGTAGCCAATGTGCCTGCTGTCTGGCGCCCATTTTATACAGCGCAGGTTTTTGCGGTGCGCGGCGATTTGTGTTGTTGTGTTAGTGTGCAAGTTGAACAGATGCGCCTGGCTGTCGGGGGTGGAACTGCGGCGGGCGGGCAGGCTGGCAATGAGTATGCTGTTTTCATCGGGCGACCACTGCATGCCCGGTATGGGCAGGTAGCGTGGGGCGGCAGCAGGGTCTTCACCGGGGGCGGGAGGCAGCTGAAGCGCCTGCAGCGGGGTGATGAGCTGCGGCTCCGGGTTTTCAACGCTGTGCATCCAGATTCCAGTGGCGTCTGTGTCTGGAATTTTTTCCAGCACGCTGAAACGCATTCCATCCTGCATCCAGTGCGGCGAGCGGAGAGATTTTGTTTCAAAGATGCGCCCTTTGTGGAGGTCTTCCAGTGTGATGGGCGCTGGTACAGAGGGGTGAATGTTGTTTTCCATGGGGGAACATTGTGCAGCATAAGGAAAAATTCCTTCTCTGCAGAATGCAGCACGGTTTTGCAGGCAGAAAACAGGCCGTGCTGCTGTGAGGCGGTTATTCTGCGTCGTGCATGAGGCTGAGCATGGTCATGACCAGTTTTGCCGAATTGCGCGCCGCCAGCGTATAAAAGCGGTCATACAGCACGGGCGTATGGCTGTTGGCATTGTCGCTAATGCTGCGAATTGCCAGAAAAGGGGTCTGTTCTTCCCAGCAGACCTGTGCCACGGCAGCGCCTTCCATTTCTACGGCGTCGCCTCCCATTTTTGTGCGCAGCATATCATTGAGCTTCTGGTAGGCAACAAATACATCTCCGGTGAGAATAATGCCTGTCATAACATGCGGCATGTAGGGGCCGCTGCCTGTGTTGACAGGGGTGAACTTTACCACTGCGGCAGCTTTTTGGGCCAGTGCAAGCAGGGCGGGGTCTGCCGGAAAGTAGAGCGGATTGCGGCTTTTTTCTCCAATGCCGTCGGTTGGCTGACAGTCCATGCCGGCTGCCGTTATGGTGCCGTAGTCATGTTCTGCTGTTTTCGAGCCAATCACCACGTCTCCCGGTTTGAGGGCCGGGTTGAGTCCTCCTGCCGAGCCAGTGAAAATAATTTCACGCGGGTGAAAGTGGTCTATCAGCAGGGTTGCAGTCATTGCTGCGTTCACCTTGCCCGCCCCGCATCTTGCCGCCACTACGTTTTCGCCTTTCAGCATTCCTGTAGTGAAGGGAACATTCAACAGGGTAATGGTGTGCGCCTGTTTTATATGCGGCAGCAGGGTATGCATTTCAGAGGCAATGCCCAGAATGGCTATTGGCCGGCTTGCCCATGCAGCTATTGAGAATGAGAATAGTGCAAGAGAGAGCGCTGCAGTGCGAAATGGTTTCAGAGAGAGCATGTATTACTTTTTCCAGTCTAGCTGTGCTGCGCGTTCTTCTGCGCGTTCTACAGCATCTATCAGGGCGGCACGCACGCCCGAATGTTCCAGCGCTGCAATGGCGGTGATGGTAGTGCCTGCCGGTGTGGCCACCATATCGCGCAGCTGCGCCGGATGCAGCCCGGTTTCAAGCACCATGCGCGCTGCCCCCAGTACGGTTTGCGCTGCCAGGCGGGAGGCTGTATCGCGGGGCAGGCCCACTTTTACTCCTCCATCAGCCAGCGCTTCGATCATCAGGTACACGTAGGCAGGTCCGGAGCCTGAGAGGGCAGTAACAGCGTTCATATGCTGTTCGCTCACTTCTACAGATATGCCTACCGCATCAAAAATAGCAGAAGCCATCGCTTTATGTTCATCGGCCGCGTATGTTCCCGTGCAAAAGGCGCACGCGCCGCAGCCCAGCTGGGCAGGGGTATTTGGCATGGCGCGTATTACAGGGATGTCTCCCTTGAGCAGGCTTTCTATCGCGCCCGAACTTACTCCGGCGGCAATGCTGATAAGCAGCGGCGGCGGCTTGCCCTCCTCACGCTGCAGCGCCTCGGCAATTTCTTCTAGTACGGCAGCAACCGCATAGGGTTTGAGGGCGATGAGTACGATGTCGGTGAAGCGTGCAATTTGCGCATTGCTTTCTGCTACGCGCACCCCCAGGCTTTCCTGCAGCTGTCGTACATGCTCGGTATGCGGGTCGTAGACCAGTATTTTGCCGGCATTTACCGCCCCTGTCTGCACCAGTCCCCTGCAGAGTGCGCTCCCCATGGCCCCTGTGCCAACAATGCCTATTCGCTTGTTGTGCAGTGGAGAAGGGTCTGCCTTCCTGGTGGAAGGCGAAGTTTCTGTTTCAGCCATGGTAACGCACTCAGCGCGCAGGTGCAGGCGGGTTGTCTATATCAACCTGCACGGTGGCCGGGAAGAATGCAAATACGCGCTCGCCCACCTGTTCAACCGAACCATCCAGCGCGTAGCATACGCCTGTGAGAAAGTCTATGATGCGTTCGCCCATAGGCTGGGTGGTGTGTTCGAGGTTAATGATTTGCTGTTCACCGTTTTTCAGGCCGTCGGCTGCAATTCTGGCATCGTCAATAACTTGTACATTGCGTCGTACAGTGGCGTGTGTAACACGTGTGCTGTGCATGCGCAGGCTGCTGCGTCCTCTGCTATCCTGGTCTATTACCACTGCCTCTGATGGGTCATCAATTGGTTCGACGCCTGTAATTTTTTCAATAATGCGATGCAGTATGCCAGGTCGGTCTTGATCATCTGGGTTGCGAATGGGTTCCGGGTTCATATTCTGGTCTCCTTTATCAAACGTTGTCCAAAGAGGGCAGTGCCTATGCGCACGTGTGTGGCTCCCTCTTGTATTGCGGTTTCAAAATCGGCAGACATCCCCATGGAAAGGATTTTGCGCGCCGTTTCCGGCATGCTTTGAAACATGTTGTACAGAAGCCGAAAAGCAGGGCGCGTTTCTTCCTGCAAGTTGCAGCAGGGTGCAATTCCCATCAGTCCGTGCAGTTGAATGAAGTGCATTTGCAATGCTGTTTCTATAGCGCTCTGCACATCTGCGGGTGCAAAACCGGTTTTTGCCGGTGTGCTGTCGAGTTTGACCTGTAGTAAAACGGGCTGCGCAGTTTGCAGTTTTTCCGCCTGATTTTCCAGTTCATGCAGCAGCGCCAGACTGTCTACACTCTCAATGAGAGCGAAACGACCGACCACCAAACGCACCTTGTTGCGCTGCAGATGCCCCAGCAAATGCCATCGAATATCCGGCATCTGCAGCAGGGGGTGGGCCAGCTTGCTCAACGCCTCCTGCACATAGTTTTCACCGAAATGGGTGAGACCAGCTTCTGCTGCCTCGGCCACCGTTTCTGCGGGCATGGTTTTGCTTACGGCGGTAATCTGCACGCTGTTTGCAGAACGACCATTCTGCATGCAAACTGCAGCAATGCGCTGCTGCAGGTATTCAATTCGCTGCTGCATGGAGGCTGGCTCAGATTGCATCACGAATCCGTATCCTTTTGGATGACACATCTAATTGTAGAGAGATTCCGTCACTTTTTCTCTAGATGTGGTATTCCTTGCTACATTCTAACAGAAAAAAAAAAGTGTGGCAATAGCAAACACGCTTTTTTTGCGTTTTTTTTCAATTTTTTGTACCTATTTTTAGTTACAGGGAGAATTTTTGTACTAATGTGCCTGTAAAACAGCTCCTGACTCTTTTCTCGCAGCTGCCGGCGGCATTCAATGCACAGTGTTCTGCCAGATTCTGAGGCCCGTGCAGTGAAGCAAACCTTTGGCGCCTCGCCGCGCACCTTTTGCATATAATTCAGGCAGGTTGTATGCAGTAAACAAGCCGCCCGGAATGCTGCCAGGCCTTTAGAAACTGCTCGCGGGCAACAATTCGCTTCCAAAGTTTGGGGTCGCCGGGCAGGTGCGCCGGGTCATTAAATACAAGGCTGCCGTCTGCAGTAAACCCTCGCAGGGTGATGAGGTGCCCAGGGTCGGCTGCTTCTTCCTTTCCTTTCAGCAGGTCGTAAGAGACGCTGGTAATGGCCGGGATTTTTCTGAGCAGCATTTCCTCCAGGTCTCTAATCCCATCCAGTTGCGCAAGAGAGGCATGCATGTCGGGCAGAGAGCCTGCAAAGGCGGCATTGAAGCTCCAGTTGCCAGTGCCCTGCCATACGCTGTCGTATACCGCGCTGGCTATCTGAGGCGTGGGCAGGTTCCATTCGGGGCGGTTTTTCTGTTCAGCCCAGTACTGCAGCGCCATTCCAACGCAGGTGGGGCTGCACCAGCCTTTTCCCTCCGGCTGAATAAGCTGCGAGCGTACCGGCACCGCAAGTTCACGCCCCCATGCCTCCTGCAGCGGCGCAGCTTGCGGCAGCGTACAGTTGGTACGGGCAATATCCAGCCCGCAGTGCTTCAGCGCGGGGTCTTCATTCATTGGGCTTGAATACATTTCAAATTCAACGGCCAGTATCTCTGCAGCAAGAGTAAGTTTCAGCACATCGGTATCTACCTGCCAGCCTGGCCCCTGCTGTTCGCTGATGCTCTTGCGTGGAATGCGGCCGTCATCCGGCGACCAAGTTCCCATGATGGCGCGGTGCAAGCCAAAGGAGTTTTCAAAAAGCACCGATGCTTGCAGGCCGCTTGCAGGAGGGGCTTCTGCATTCCACCAGAGCAGTATGCGGGCGTCTTCCTGCACAGAGATACTGAGAGGCAGCATAATTTTAAGAGAAAAATCATGAGGGTAAATAAGGTGTACAGCGGCTGTGCGGCTGTACTCGGCAAGCTCCTGCTGGTCAAACTGCACTTTGGTAGAGTTTTGGGTGTGTGTAGCATGCATCTCTCAGTTTCCTCACTCTGCGGCTGTTTTTACGGCGCACCTGCCTTCAGAAAAAAAGGCTTCGCAGGGGTGTGCTGCCGCAGGGCATATTTCCGCTCTGGCGCACAGGTATTTTCTACCGGTTAGGCAGTTTCACCTTCCTCAGCGCTCTGCACAACAAGCAGGCAGCGGGAAAACGGGCAGGGCTTTGAAACCTGACTAATGCTATAATATTAGTAAAAAACAGAGCGTTTAAGGCAACTGCGCTTTTGCTGAAAACGTAGTGGTAGAGTATGAAACCTGTGCCTGTTCAAAACTGCCGGCAGCATGCCGATACCTCAATACTAGATCAAATTGGGCAGACGCCTCTGCTGCGCCTGAAAAATGTATGCCCTGCCAACCCGCGGGTAGCCTTGTATGGCAAAGCGGAATGGTTTAACCCGGGGGGGTCTGTAAAAGACCGCGCTGCTCTCAACATGATACGCAGGGGAGAACGCGGGGGGCTTTTGTATGCAGGCAAAACCATTTTGGATGCCACATCGGGCAACACCGGCATAGCCTATGCCCTCATTGGCGCTGCTCTGGGGTACCCTGTGCAGATATGTTTGCCTGCAAACGCCAACGAAGAGCGCAAACAGCTTTTGCGGGCCTATGGCGCTCAGCTTGTGCTTACAGACCCCCGCCTTATGTCTGACGGCGCCATACTGAGAGTGCGCGAACTGTATGCAGAGCATTCTGAGCGGTATTTTTATCCAGACCAGTACAACAACCCTGCCAACTGGCAGGCGCATTACGAAACAACCGGCCCAGAGATATGGGAGCAGACCGGGGGGCGGATAACCCACTTTGTAGCGGGGCTTGGCACCAGCGGCACGTTTATGGGTACGGGCAGGTTTTTGCGGGAGAAAAACCCCATGGTGCGGCTGATTTCTTTTCAGCCCGATCTGCCTTTTCACGGTCTGGAGGGCATGAAGCACATGGCTGCCTCTATAGTGCCCGGCATTTATGACCCTGCACTGGCCGATGAAAGCCGGTCGGTTTCTACCGAGCAGGCTTATGCCATGGTTCGGCGGCTGGCGCGTGAAGAGGGTATTCTTGCAGGAATATCTGCTGCAGCGGCGGTTTGCTGTTCGTTGAAGCTGGCAGAAGAGCTGGAAGAAGGCTGCATAGTCACCATACTTTGCGACAGCGGCAGCCGCTACTTGTCTGACCGGTTCTGGCAGGAAGAATATGACACAGATCCATCTATCTGAAACACTGTTGAAGCAGCTTCAGCATCATGCCGAGCAAACCTATCCGCAGGAGTGCGTAGGGGCGCTGATGGGGCAGGTGCAGGGTGCATTGCGCAAGGTGAGCGAGGTGCGCCCTCTGGAAAACAGCTTTGAGCCTGAATGGGAGAATACTGTTCGGTCTCAAAGCGAAGGATATGGCAGAGAACGGCGGTATCTGGTTTCTTCGCAGGCGCTGTTTCAGCTTCTGAAAGAAGAACGCGGCACAGGGCTGAGAGTGCTTGGGTTTTACCATTCGCACCCCGACCATGCTGCCCTGCCGAGCGGCACCGACCTTGAATGGGCTGCACCCTGGTACAGTTACCTTATACAGGCAGTAGAACAGGGAAACGCACAGCAGCTGACAGCATGGCAGCTGAACGACACAGGCAGCGCCTTTGAGCAGGTAGAATTGAAGATGAGTGACGAGGCAGTATAGTTAATGAGAGCCGAGAGGAGAGAGAAGGTATGAGCCGTGTATGGTTGCCTGCTTCGCTGCAGCAGTTTGCAGCAGGAGCGGAAGAATTGAACCTGGAAGGGGAAAGCGTGCAGGAAGTACTGAACGCTCTGGCAGACAGCTACCCCGACCTGGCAAAAAATTTGCTGAATGAAAAAGGGCAGCTGCGCCATTTTGTGAACCTGTACAAGGGAGACCAGGACATTCGGGCGCTGCAGGGGGTGGAGACGCCGCTTGCCGAAAACGACGAGCTTTCGATAGTGCCCGGCATTGCAGGAGGGGTAGATACCCTGCTGCCTGCACAGCTGGGCAGCATTATCCCGCCCGAAAGAGCCGAAGCATCTGAACTGACCAACGACGAGATACTGCGCTACAGCCGCCACCTTATTCTGCCTGAAGTTACGCTGGAGGGGCAGAAAAAACTGCGTGCAGCAAAGGTGCTTCTTATCGGCACCGGAGGGTTAGGCTCGCCGCTGGCGCTCTATCTTGCAGCAGCAGGAGTGGGCACCCTGGGCCTGGTGGATTTTGATGTTGTAGACTACACCAACCTTCAGCGGCAGATTGTGCATGGCACAAAAGATGTGGGGCGGCCCAAAATTCTTTCTGCCCGTGAAACCATTGCCGATATTAACCCGAATGTGCAGGTGATACCGTTTGAAGAGAAATTTTCATCTGATAACGCCATGCGCATTGCCAAAGACTTCGACATACTGATAGACGGTACCGACAATTTTCCAACCCGCTATCTCACCAACGATGTAGCAGTTTTGCTGGGCAAACCCAACGTGTATGGCTCTATATTCCGCTTTGAGGGGCAGTCAACAGTATTCTGGGCAGAAAAAGGCCCCTGCTACCGCTGCCTTTACCCCGAGCCTCCTCCGCCGGGCATGGTACCCTCCTGCGCAGAAGGCGGCGTACTTGGCGTGCTGCCGGGCATAGTAGGGTGCATACAGGCTGTTGAGGCCATCAAGCTGATACTCGGCCTGGGGCAGCCTCTGCTGGGCAGGCTGCTGCTGTTCAATGCGCTCAAAATGCAGTTTAGAGAATTGAAGCTGCGCAAAGACCCCAACTGCCCCATCTGCGGCAATAACCCCACGATAACCGATCTCATAGACTACGAGGAGTTTTGCGGCATTCGCGGCGAGGAAGCAGATGCCGCGCCTGTGCAGGAAAGCGAAGAGATAACGGTACGCGAACTGAAAGCGCGCATGGATAGGGGAGACGATATTACGGTGGTAGATGTTCGCGAGCCGTACGAATACGCCATTGCCCGCATTCCCGGCACAATGCTGATACCGCTGGGGCAGATTGGAGAGCGTTCGGGCGAACTGAACCCCAATGCAGAGATCATACTTCACTGCAGGTCGGGCAAAAGAAGCGCAGATGCCCTGCACATTCTGAAGCGCAAGGGCTTCAAAAACCTGAAAAACGTGGTAGGGGGCATTCTGGCATGGAGCGATGAAGTCGATCCCAGCGTTCCCAAATACTGAATCAACCCTGCACATGACCCTGAAAGCCGAAGAAGTCGCGGCCGGGTACGGCGTTGCGCCTGTACTAAAAGAGATCAGCGTTGCGCTGCAGCAGGGCGAGTTTGTGGGTCTGATTGGCCCAAACGGGTGCGGAAAATCCACCCTGCTGCGTGTGCTGTCGGGTGTTTTGAAACCACAAAAAGGCCGGGTAATGCTGCAGGGCAAGCCTCTGCAAAGTTACTCGGCCCTGCACCGCGCCCGCCAAATAGCGTTTGTGCCTCAAACCGAAGCCTCTGCATTTGAATTTACCTCTCTGCAAATCGCCCTCATGGGGCGCCACCCCCACAGCGCAGGGCGCGCACTTTCTGCCGCCGATTATGCCTTTGCCCGACAGTCGCTGGCGCTTGCAGATGTAGAAGCGCTGGAAAACAGGGCGGTGACCACCCTTTCGGGCGGGGAACACAGGCGGGTGCTGCTTGCACGCGGACTGGCGCAGGATGCGCCCCTGCTGCTGCTGGACGAACCTGCCGCACACCTGGATATTACCCATCAGATTGAACTGATGCTGCTGCTGCAGCGTCTGGCAAAACGGTCCGAAAAGCCCATGGGGGTGCTGGCCGCACTGCACGATCTGAACCAGGCGGCAGAGTTTTGCGACAGGCTGGTGCTTATGTGCAGGGGCGAGGTAGCGGCAGAAGGTACGCCCGAACAGGTGCTGGTTGCCAGTCAGCTCGACCGCGTGTACCAGGCGGACACGCAGGTAGGCATAAATCCGGCCAGCGGAAAACCCATGCTGCTCAGCCTGCATCCCCGTTCGGAGCTGGCACAGCTGCCCGGCGCTCCCCGCGTACACCTGGTGTGCGGAGGCGGTTCTGGCGCAGAATGGATGGGCAGGCTCACCCGTGCAGGCTTTTATGTGAGTGTGGGAGCGCTCAACCGTTTGGACACGGATGAGGCAGCAGCATCTGCGCTGGGGCTTGAGACTGCGCTGGAAGAACCCTATTCAGCTTACAGCCCGCGAGTAATGGAAGAAGCGCGCGCATTGATGCAGCGGGCGCAGCTTGTTGTGCTTGCGGCTGTGCCGTTTGGGTATGGCAACCTGGCGAACCTTGAACTGGTATGGGAAGCTTTGCAGCAGGGGAAAACAGTGTGGATGGCAGGCGGAGAGAGGTACGAATCGCGCGATTTTACAGGCGGCAGCGCAGCGCAGATTTTGAAGCGTCTGGCAGCAGAGGGCGCGCAAACGGTAGAGAACCCGGATGAGTGGGTTGCAAGGGGAATTGAGGCATTGAACAGGCAGACCTGAACTGGCGGAAAAACAGCGTTTGGCTGTATTGGGGCAGAGGGGGCGAAAAACGCCCTTTTACTTTAGCCCGCTGTTTGCCGCAATGCTGCCGGCAGTAAAATTTTTGGTGCAGTATGCAGATGCATGAGGAGGAGCAAATGACAAGAGCGCTTACGATTTCTGATGCTGAATCGATGGGGATGGATGGAGTGCGGCTGGAGCGCGCAGGAGACCTGGTGAGGCGCGGCCTGGAACAAAAACTCTACTCTGCAGCGGTATGGATGGTGCTGCGCCACGGCCGCGTGGTACTGCAGGGATGCTGCGGCGCTGCTCAGCCGGAACATACCGCTGCTGCCTGCAGCATGCAAACCGTGTTTGATGCCGCTTCCATTTCAAAAACCATTACTGCCGTGCTGCTGCTGCAGGCAGTAGAAGAAGGTTTGCTGCACCTGGAGCAGCAGTGCGGTGCGTTTCTGCCCGGTGCAGCAGATACGGCAGTGGGCAGGGTTACGCTGAAAATGCTTGCTACCCATACCTCCGGTCTGCCGGCATGGGCGGCAGTGCATGAAACCGCCAACCCGCTGCAAACCATACTGCATACCAGCCTGGAAGCAGAGCCTGGAAGCAGGTATGCCTACAGCGATCTGGGCTACATTCTGCTTGGCAGCCTGCTGGAACAGGTGTTGCAGGCGCCGCTGCCCGAACTGGCCCGCAAAAGAATTTTTCAACCTTTGGGCATGGATTCAAGCTGCTATAACCCGCCGGAGCATATGCATGAGAGGCTGGCAGCCACCACCGCACCTCTGGGGCAGGTACACGACCCGAACGCGCGGGGCATGGGCGGGGCAGCAGGGCATGCCGGCCTGTTCAGCACCGCACAAGACCTGGCAGTGTTTGCACTGGCAGTGCATCCGCACAGTCATACCCATCTGCCCGATACCCCGCCGGCGCTGAGCCTGCTGGCGCGCAGCCTTGTGAGCACACGCCAGACTGCACCGCCCCTCAGCGCCCATACCATTGGCTGGTTTGCCTGGCCAAACGGCTACCTGCCGCTGGGCGATTTGCTTTCGCGCCAGACTTTTGGGCACACCGGATTCACCGGCACCATGCTGCTGATAGACCCGGTGCATGATCTGGTGATTGTGCTGCTTACCAACCGGGTGTACTACGAGAGAGAAAACGACGGCTCTGCCGTGCTGACGCAGCGCCGGCTGTTTGCCAACCTGATCGGTGCAGCGCTGCGCTAGCCGCAGGAGATGCTGCATTTGCTGCTGCACCCTGCAAGAACGGCAGCCATTTTGCATTGAATGCAAAACAGATTGCTGTGGTTGTTATGGCGCACCTGACGCTGCAATAGTTTTTCTTGACTTTCTCAAAGAATTGTGCTAAAATTTACAAGATTGGAATACAAGGAGGCTTGGCTTTCGTGCCGCTTACCAGGGAAATCACAAAAAATGTAGTTGCTGAGAACGCTACCCACGAGGGTGACACAGGTTCCCCCGAAGTACAGGTAGCTTTACTTACAGCACGCATCAATCAGCTCACCGAACATTTGCGTGAGCATCGCCATGACCATCATTCCCGTCGTGGTCTCTACATGATGGTAGGCCGCAGAAAAAAAATGCTGGCTTACCTGAGTAACAAAGATATAGAGCGTTATCGCGCACTGGTGGCGCGGCTGGGAATTCGCAGCAAAATATAATACGCTCACTTTATTGTTTTGCCGGGCCGTGCGCCCGGCAATTGCATTTCAAAAACAGCGCACTCAGGGTTCAGGGCAAGGAGATGCAGTCTCTTTCCCCTGACCCCTCTGGCGCACCATATCGAATCATACCGCGGTGTAAACCCGGCAGTTTCCTGCGATGCAGCGTGAAGCAGCGCAGGCGCTTTCTATTTTCAGGAGAATATATTGACTCACTCTGTTACCCGTGAACTGGCCGGGCGAACCTACACCCTGCAAACAGGACACGTAGCGCGCCAGGCCAGCGGTGCTGTCTGGCTGATCTGTGGAGACACAGTAGTGCAGGCCACCGCTACCATGAGCCGGGAGGCTCGCGGCGGAATCGACTTTTTTCCACTTACATGCGATTACGAAGAACGCAAATATGCCGTAGGCAAAATACCCGGAGGTTTTGTGAAACGGGGAGGCAGACCCGCTGAAAAAAGCGTGCTCGCTTCTCGACTGATGGACAGGCCGCTCAGACCCCTCTTCCCCGACGGAATGAGAAACGACGTGCAGGTCATCTCCATGCCCCTCTCCCTCGACCCCGACAGCCGCCCCGACGTACTCGCAATGCTCGCCGCTTCCGCAGCGCTCACCGTTTCAAACATTCCATTCGAAGGCCCCGTCGGGGCTGTGAGAATGGGGCTGATTGAAGGCGAATTTGTGGTGAACCCAACCTTCGCGCAAACCGAAACCTCCAGCCTCGACCTGGTGGTGGCAGGCACCCGCGATGCCATTCTTATGCTGGAGGCAGGCGCAAACTTCGTAGATGAAAACACTCTGATGACTGCCATAGACATGGCCCATGAAGTGATACGCCTGCAGTGCGATATGCAGGAAGAACTTGCACGACTGGCCGGAGTGGAAAAAGCGGAAATCATACTGCACCTGCCAGATGCCGCCATTTTGGAAGCTATTCAGATTCGAATGGGAGAAACCATTCGCGCTGCCATTCAAAACCCCGACAAGGCAGCACGCGAATCGGCCATCGACGACCTGAAACGGGCCATTGTTGAAAACCTGCGCTCCGATTTCCCCGACCGCGACCCGGATATTTCGGAAGCAGCCGACAAAGCCGTGAAAAAAGCCATTCGCAGCCTCATTGTAGAACAAAACATACGGCCGGATGGACGCAAACTGGACGAGATTAGACCCATTGCCTGCGATACAGGCGTGCTGCCGCGAGTGCATGGAACCGGTCTATTTACCCGCGGACAAACGCAGGTGCTTACAGCCCTTACACTGGGAGCCATGAGCGAAGGCGAAATGATAGACAACCTGGAGGAAGAAGGCAAAAAGCGCTACATGCACTTCTACAACTTCCCCCCCTTCTCGGTAGGCGAAGTGCGGCCGCTGCGCAGCCCGGGACGCAGGGAAGTGGGGCACGGCGCTCTTGCAGAACGGGCACTGGTACCAGTGCTGCCCGCAGCCGATCTGTTTCCCTACGCCATGCTGCTGCACAGCGAGGTGCTTGAAAGCAACGGTTCTACTTCCATGGCGTCGGTATGCGGTTCCACCCTGGCCCTCATGGATGCAGGCGTGCCCATTTCAGCGCCGGTGGCAGGCATAGCCATGGGCCTCATGACCCTCAACGGAGAGTACAGAGTGCTTTCTGATATTCAGGGCATGGAAGACTTTTCGGGCGATATGGATTTCAAGGTGGCCGGCACCAGCGAAGGCATCACAGCCATTCAGCTTGACTGCAAACTGCGCGGCCTGCCCCGCGAGGTAATGGTGAACGCACTGGAACAGGCACGGCAGGGCAGGCTGTTTATCCTGGGCAAAATTACCTCTGCACTTGAAAAACCCCGCGAAGAGCTGAGCAAACATGCGCCCGCCATCATCACCATTCACATCAACCCCGAACGCATTGGAGAAGTGATTGGGCCCGGCGGAAAAACCATCAAGAAAATCACTGCAGAAACCGGCGCGCAAATAGACATTCAGCAGGATGGAACCGTGTACATTGCCTGCGTAGACCAGGAAGGAGGCAAACGTGCCTCTGATATGGTGCTGGCCCTGGGCGGAGATGTAGAACTGGGAGCAGTGTTTACCGGCAAGGTAACCCGCATACTGGGCATAGGCGCATTTGTAGAGATACTGCCCGGCAAAGAGGGCCTGGTGCATGTAAGCCACCTCAAGCAGCCGCCTCCGCGCCGACCGGATGATGTGGTGAAACTGGGCGATGAAATTACAGTGCGGGTGATAGAAGTGGACGGGCAGGGAAGAGTGAACCTTTCTGCCATCAACCTCGACCAGCCGTTCGACCCCAACATGGCCCGCAGAGAAGACAACGGCGGCGGATCGAGAGAACGCGACAGAGGCAGAGGCGACCGCGACCGGGGACGCGACCGGGGAGACCGGCCGCGCGAGAACCGCGCAGAGGCAGCGCCTGCTGCACCAGCAGCGCCGGCAGAAGAGGAAGAAGAAGTGCCGCGCGCACGCTTCCGACCGCGCAGGTAGGAGTCGTCTGAAACTTGGCAAAAAAGCCGCAGCCAGCAGACCGGCTGGAAGAAGAATGCCGGTCTGTAATCCCCATTCTAATGCAGGGCATGGTGCTGCATGCCCACAGCGGCGCCTACATGGTGCAGGATATGGCTGATGCCTCCCTGCAGCCCACCCTTTATCGCTGCATTCTGAAAGGTAATCTGAAAAAAGAATTTACCTATTCAGAAGGCAGCAACGTGCGGCGGGTTACCCGCACCCGGCGCGCCAGGGTTGCCGACCCGGTGGCAGTAGGCGACAGGGTTGCATTTTATGCCGACGGCCCTGAAACCGGCCTGATTGTAGAAATACTCCCCCGCGAAAGCCGCTTTGCCCGCAAAGGGTTTCGCGGCAGAGAACAAACCCTGGTCAGCAATCTGGATACGCTCATTGTGGTGTTTGCATGCGCCGAACCTGCCCCCGATTACTGGATGCTGGACCGCTGGCTGGCCAGCGCCCATTTTTATGGCCTCGAACCGGTGATTGTGGTGAACAAGTGCGATTTGATGCCGGCGGCACAGGCGCAAAGCCTGTTTGATGAATACTGCAGGGCAGGGTACCGTGTACTGTTTGCCAGTGCGCGCCAGGGCGCGGGTATTGAAGAACTCAGAGTTGCGCTGGCCCACAGGGTGGCGGCATTCACCGGCCCCTCAGGGGTAGGCAAATCGAGCCTGCTGAATGCGGTGCAGCCCGAACTGCATTTGAAAGTAGGCGAAATTGGCCTTGTTACCTGGAAGGGGAGGCACACCACAACCACCCGATCGCTTTTTCCGCTGGAGGGAGGGGGCTGGGTGGCGGATACCCCCGGCCTGCGCAGTCTTGCCCTGCCTGAAATGAACCGCGCAGAGCTGGCAGAGTGCTTTCCCGAATTTGATGCCTGGCTTGCACTGCCCTGCCGATTTCACAACTGCTGCCATGATTCTGAACCCGGATGCCGACTCAAGGAGGCAGTGGAACAGGGGGCGGTTTCGCGCAGAAGGTATCTGAGCTTTCTGGAGATAGCCAGAAGCGGAACAGGAGGCCAGACATGAGCCTGCCGGAAGAAGAAGTGGTGATTCGTACCGCCGAGCTGGAGGATAGGCCGCGCACCGATTCCATTCGATGGGCAGCGGGATGGATAGCCCCGCCAGCCAGACATCGGCACTGGCCGGAAGCAGAGGAAGAATGGCAGGCACGCCATTACTACCGTGAACTGGTGGCCGAGGCCGACGGCATGATTGTGGGCAGAATTGGCCTGGAAGCCTATTATCCGCCGTTTGCACAAATGCTTGACCTTGCCGTGCGCCCCGAATACCGGCGCAGGGGAATAGGAACCGCCCTGATGCGCGCCTGCCGCAGCAGAGTAGCGCGCAGGGGGTTTTGTGCCCTCTATTTGCAAACAGAAATAGACAACACTGCCGCACACCGGCTGTATACCTCACTGGGCTTTCTGCCCCTGGCACATGGCGTCATGCTGCGTATGGTGCATTTGCTGGATTATCCTTTGGCCGCCGAATACCTGCAGCGCCACCCTCTTGCCAGCTACAGGCACCTGCCTGCCGAGGGCAGGGATGGGGTATGGAACATGGAGTGGAGCGGGCCGATTACCGGCGATTTGCTTACTCTTTCTGTGGCAACCGGTTCTACCCATGCCGAAAGCCGCGGCCTGGGGCCGGCATTGCAGGGGTTTGCATGGAAAAACGGGGGCGGCAAACGATTTCTTTCTGCAGAGCTGGTTTGTGAGCCGCTGCGAGACATTGAGCCGGGCAGGTTTGCAGAGATGCAGCTTCGCATTGTGAACCAGGGCGGGCAGACTGAAGAGGGCGTGGCGCAGGTCATTCTTCCGCCTGGAATTGAGATCAGCCCTCTCAGCGAGCAGCAGACCTATGCCTGGCATGCAGAACCGGGGCAAAGCATAAGCATTCCATTTGTAGTACAGGTAGCGCAGTTTTTCGACAACAGCGCACTTTGGCGGTTTACGTGCCCCAGCGTGCCTGTATGCGCCGAAGTGTACTGGCAGGGGCACCGCGCCCTGCTTTCTGCCAGTCTTCACATGGCCGCTCCACCCGGCCGCTAAAGCCTTTCCGCATTCAACACCCCTCTCAGAGGGGTGTTTTTTTTGTTTATGATGCAAACGGTGCAGCTAAGGGTGAAATAATAAAAAATTTTCAGATAAAAGGGTTTCAGGGTATTGACAACGTGTGCATAGTGTGATAGGATGATAACAGGATCGTGTAACGACACACGTGTGCATGCGTGGAGGCTACATGCGAGTTACAATCAAGGAAATAGCACGCGAACTGGGGCTTTCGCATTCTACGGTTTCGCGGGTGCTAAACGACAGGCAAAGCAGCCTGGTATCAGATGCTACCAGAGACAGAATTACCCTGGCCGCCAAACAGATGGGGTACAGACCCAATCGAATAGCGCAGGCGCTGAAGGGTGAACGGACACGCCTGATAGGGGTGCTGCTTCCTGATGGCCCAGATTACTTTTTTCGCGAAGTACTGATGCATTTGAGGCACACAGTAGAAGAAGACGGGTTTGAACTCATTCCATTCGCAACACCCGGCGACCAGGTGCCGGCAAGCTGGGCAAGGCTGCTCAGGTGGGACCTGGATGGAGTGCTGGTATTCGACTATCTGTTTTATCTGGATGGGCTAAACAATGCGCTGCTGGAACACAGCGGCTATGTGCCCCCCATGGTTGGGCTGTTCAATTCTACTTCTGTGCTGCGCGACTTTACCGCCATACGGTTTCGCGGGGCGGCAGAAGCCCTGATGACCCATTTGTATGAGCAGGGATGCCGCCGAATAGGGTATGTAGGGCCGCAGAACAGTTTTCGGGCAGATGAAGAACGTTTTGCCGCGTATGACGAGTTTGTAAAACAACAGGGGCTGCAGCCTGTGCATCTGCCTATTTCGCGCGCCCTTACCCTGTGCGAGGCAGGGTATGCTGCAGTTCAAAACCATTGCGCCGCCGAGAAAACAATGCCCGATGCGCTTTTTTGCCAGAATGACGAGATTGCGCTTGGCGTCTGCCGGGCGCTGCATGAAATGGGGCTGAACATACCGCAGGATATTATGGTGACAGGGTGCGACAATGTGCCCTACATGGCCTATCTTGATACGCCGTTGACCACGCTTGACCTGCCCATGAGAGAGGTATGCCAGACTGCGTGGAATACGCTGCAAAAGCGCATGGCTGAGCCTGAATGTGCGCCGATGCAGGTCTACCTGGAAGCTGTGCCCATCTTGCGCAGCTCTACCGCCCGTTGCAGGGCATCTGCAACAATGGCCGGCTAACCCGCACCGGTCAGTTTCATAAGGGAATACGACAGGAGGTGTGTATGCAACGCAAAGGTTTTACACTTATCGAACTGTTGGTAGTAATCGCAATTATTGCGATACTGGCAGCCATTCTTTTTCCGGTCTTTGCTCAGGCGCGAGAAAAAGCAAGGGCCATTGTTTGTATCTCCAACGAAAAGCAGCTGGGGCTGGCTACCATGATGTATGTGCAGGATTACGATGAAACCTACTTTGAGCAGGACTGGCCGGGCGGGTGCCCTACTTCTCAAACTGGGTACTTTGCCTGGCAGCAGGGGCAAACCCCGCAGCACTGGGCAACACTGCTCTACCCGTATATTAAAAATGGCGGCATTTTTGCCTGTCCAGACTACAATGGCACCATGTACACAGCCAGTCTAGCGCTGTGGGCATGCGGCGACCCTACCAAAAAGCTGATTGTGCCCTACGTAAACTACGGGATAAATGAAGCCATTATTGGCGGCCATACCACCACGCTTGCTGCCCTGCAGGCGCCCGCGCAAATCGGGATCATTACAGACAACAGCTATGTGTTTGGCGGGCCGGGTGTTTGCCTGAAAGACCCTTCAGACAACCTGTTCCATCTCTTCTGGCTGGATGCCTATACCTTCGATAATACACCCATCAACTGGTACAACGGCGACCCCCGCCACAGCGGAGGCTCAAGCTTTGTGTACGCAGACGGGCATGCGAAATGGGCCAGAGCAAGCACGGTGGGCGCGAATGTAAAAACCACATCGCCCGATGTAACTACATTCGGGTACTACCCGGTGTGGTACTCAGACCAGGTATGCACCCCGCCATACTAAGGAGAATAACCGATGAAATCAAGTCTGCCCATGCCGGTAATCGCAGTTGTAGTGGTACTGGTCATTGCGATTGCTGCAGTAGTGCTGTACAAAGGCGCAACAGGTGGCGTGCAGGGCGACGGGCAGCGGCGAATTGAGGCCGCGCCCCCCATGCCCAAAGCATCCAAAGAGCACATGATGCAAAGCATGATGCCGCACCAGCCTGCCGGACAGTAACGGCGCCAAATACGCCCTTGTCTCCCTGCAGCATTTGCAGGGAGATTTTTTTGCCTGCAGAAGTAGAAAACGATGCATTTTCATGTAATTTTCATGAAATTGAAGTATTCTGAAGCGACACTGTTCAGTTGGGCAGATAATATCTGCCACAAACAATATTGAGGAGAAACCAGTGAACAAAATGTCTCTTCCTCTCGCAGCGCTTGCATGCTGTGCACTGCCTCTACTGGCAGCGCCCGGCGCTGCTGCCCAGGGCGGCCCCATGTTTGGCGGCCCGCGCATGGGCGCTCCCTCTATCACCATGGCCCCCCCACCGCTGATTCGGCAGCAGCTGCATCTGAGCCAGGTGCAGTATCAAAAGCTGCTGAAAATCGACCGGCCAATGATGGGCTTCGGCGGCCCAGGAGGTCCCGGCGGCCCGCCCCCCGGCGGACCGGGCAGACCCGGCGGCTTCGGCGGTCCTCCCCCTGGCGGCCCGGGTGGCGGCCCTCCCGGCGGGCCTGGCAGACCGGGCGGGTTTGGCGGAATGCAAAAGTTTTTTGCACAGATGCGGGCACGCCAGAAAAAGCAGGCCGAACAAATTATGGCGCTGCTCACCCCGGCTCAAAAAAGGGAAGTGCCTGCACTGCTGCAGCGCATGAAACTGTACAACATGGCCGGCCTGCCTGTAGATTTGATAGGCAAACTGCACCTGAGCCATGCGCAGGCGGTGAAAATTTCAAGTGAAATCGCCCCCATGAGGCAGCATGCCATGGAGACAATGCGCAAGGACATGCAGAGCGGCAACATGCAGGCGGGCTTCGAATCGATGCGCTCGTCACAAGCCGCTATTCAGAGCAAGGTAAACTCGCTGCTCACTGCCCATCAGCGCGCGCTGGTTCAGCAGTTTCGGTCTGCACATCCTATGGGAATGATGGGCAGACCGGGCAGACCCCCCATGTAAACCAAACGGGTGCAGGCGTTTGCTGAAAACAGCGGCGCGCCTGCTTTGTTTTGCCTGCCTGCATTTACCCTGCGGGCAGGCTTTTTTTGCATCTGCAGAACTTTATTGAAAAGTGCGAGGGTCGAGGCGGTTGATTTTTATCAGCAGGCCATCGGGCGAAGCCAATTGCAGCTGTTCTCCAAATGCTTCATCTGCTGCGCCTCGCACAATCTCAACCCCTGCTGCCTCCAGCATCTTCTGTACTGCGCCGAGCGGTTCATCTGTTTCAAAATTCAGTTCAACCACCGCTTCATTTTGCTCCCGATTGGGCGGATGAGCCAGCAGGGAGATTTCTGCATTCCCGATCCCTATTTTAGCCCAGTCTCCATCTCTGCTGCCAGTGAGCAGTTTTCCTCCAAGAGCTTCGTAGAATCGCACAGATTCTTCCATGCTGCGTACGTGTACCATAGGCTGCAGTTTGATTTGGGGTGAATTCGCATTCATTTTTATTGCCTCCAGGTAGAAAGCAAGCGCTTTCGTGGTGAAATCGGAGAGTGACATCTGATCGTCGATGGCGCGGTGTTTCACGGCCAGAATCAG
>DAIDHN010000030.1 GCA_027459665.1 Chthonomonadaceae bacterium
CTTCCTGAGGCTGCGGTGCGCACCAGCTATCGCGCTGCCGTGCGCGAAGCCCTCCGCGGCGCACTGGCAGCCGATCCGCGGGTGTTTCTCATGGGCGAGGACGTCGGACGGTACGGGGGAAGCTATGCGGTCAGCAAGGGGCTGCTCAAAACCTTTGCAAAAATGGGCATCTCCACCCTGCAAAGCTATCGGGGAGCGCAGATATTTGAAGCCATTGGCCTCGGCCATGAGCTGGTGCAGCGCTATTTCACCGGCACCCCATCCCGTTTGGGCGGCATCGGCATGGAGGCGCTCAACAGAGAAGCGCTGGCCCGGCACAGAAGAGCATATCCCTCTGTGCAAATTGAAGCCAACCTGGAACTGGAAACCGGCGGACAGTACCAGTGGAGACGCTACGGCGAATACCACCAGTACAACCCCGATACCGTTGCCTCTCTGCAGCAGGCAGTGCGCACCAACCGCTATCCAGATTTCAAGGCATTCAGCAAGGCATGCAACAACCAGAGCGAACACCTTGCCACCCTGCGCGGCCTGCTCACATTCAAACAGGGCGACCCCATCCCCCTGGAAGAAGTGGAACCCGCCTCCGAAATTGTAAAACGCTTCGCTACAGGCGCAATGTCGCTTGGCTCTATCAGCCGGGAAGCGCATGAAACTCTGGCCGTTGCCATGAACAGAATTGGCGGCAAAAGCAACACCGGCGAAGGCGGCGAAGACAGCGTGCGCTACACGCCCGATGCAAATGGCAGCCGCAGGCGAAGCGCTATCAAACAGGTGGCCTCGGCGCGCTTCGGAGTTACCGCACACTATCTGGTGAACGCCGACGAAATTCAGATCAAAATGGCGCAGGGAGCCAAACCCGGCGAGGGCGGCGAGCTACCCGGCCACAAGGTAGACGAATACATTGCCCGCATAAGACATACCACGCCCGGCGTAACGCTTATTTCGCCGCCGCCGCACCATGACATCTACTCAATAGAAGACCTGGCACAGCTCATATTCGACCTGAAAAACGTAAACCCTGCCGCCCGCATCTCGGTAAAACTGGTTTCTGAGGTAGGTGTAGGCACGGTGGCCGCAGGCGTGGCCAAGGCGCATGCCGATCACATACTCATAAGCGGTCACGATGGCGGCACCGGCGCATCGCCGCTCAGCAGCATCAAATATGCAGGCATCCCCTGGGAGCTGGGGCTGGCAGAAACTCAGCAAACACTGGTAAAAAACGACCTGCGAGGCCGCGTGGTGCTGCAAACTGACGGGCAGCTCAAAACCGGAAGAGATGTAGCTGTCGCCTGTCTGCTTGGCGCAGAAGAGTTTGGCTTCGCCACTGCTCCGCTGGTGGCCATGGGCTGCATCATGATGAGGGTGTGTCACCTGGGCACCTGCCCCGTTGGCATCGCCACTCAAGACCCCGAGCTGAGAAAGAAGTTTGCAGGACAGCCCGAACATGTGATCAACTTCCTCTTCTTTGTGGCCCAGGAACTGCGTGAAATTATGGCCCAGCTGGGCTTTAGAACCGTACGCGAAATGGTGGGCAGGGTAGATATGCTCGAAACAGAACAGGTTGTGAACCACTGGAAAGCCCGCGGCCTCGACCTGCGTCCGCTGCTTACACCCCCTGCCCAGCAAAACGCCGCTACGCACTGCGTAACCAGCCAGGACCATGGGCTGGATACAGCGGTAGATTACCATCTGATAGAGCTTTCGCAGGATGCCATAGAGCGCGGCCTGCCCGTTTCAGCCACCCTGCCAATCTACAACCGAAACCGTACAGTGGGAGCCATGCTTTCTGGTAAAATCGCCATGCGCTATGGCGAAGAGGGCTTGCCGGATGACACCATACAGCTCAATTTCCGAGGCTCTGCAGGGCAGTCGTTTGGCGCATTCCTGGCGCACGGCATTACCCTGCGCCTCGAAGGCGATGCCAACGATTACCTGGGCAAGGGACTTTCGGGAGGGCGCATTGCCGTTTACCCACCGCCTGTCTCCTCATTTCAGCCCGCCGAAAACATTGTGGCAGGCAATACCCTGCTTTATGGTGCAACCCGCGGCGAAGTGTACCTGCGCGGCATGGCAGGCGAACGCTTCTGCGTGAGAAACAGCGGCGCAACCGCAGTGGTGGAAGGCACAGGAGACCATGGCTGCGAATATATGACAGGCGGCGTAGTGGTGGTGCTGGGCCGTACGGGGCGCAACTTTGCAGCAGGCATGAGCGGCGGTATAGCCTATGTTTGGGACCCCGATCGAACATTTCACCTGCGCTGCAACCGCAACCACGGCCTCACCGAGCTGCAGCCTGTTGCTGCCCCAGAAGACATTGCAGAGCTGAAAGAACTCGTGCAGGCGCACCAGCATTACACCAACAGCGATCGTGCAGCAGAGATACTGCGCAGATGGGAAGACGCACTGCCTGAATTCATCAAGGTGATTCCGCTGGAATATCAGAAAGTGCTGGCGCAGCGCACTGCAAAACAGACCGTAAACGCGTAGCGGCACAGAGATGCGGTTTCACCGCGCACAGTTCAGAAAGAAGGCAAAGCCTTATGCACGGAAAAGCGACTGGCGCTCTCTATTCCGTGGGGCATTCAAACCATTCGCTGCAATGGTTTCTGCATTTGCTGAAGCAGGCAGAAATAGAAGAGGTGTGGGATGTGCGCTCGAAGCCCGTCTCACTTTACACACCGCACTTCAATTCTGCCTGCCTGGGCAAAAGCCTGCCCGCAGAGCAGGTGGCCTACTGCAGCATGGGGCATGCGCTGGGAGGCAGACCAGCGGAACTGCAGTTTTACGATGCTCAAGGCTATGTACGCTACGACCTGCTGGCGCAAACACCCCTGTTTCTGCAGGCAGTGCAGCTACTGCAGCAAAATTCATGCCAAAGTCGCATTGCACTGCTTTGCAGCGAGGAAAACCCGCTGATTTGCCACAGAACCCTTCTTATTGGCAGGGTGATGCAGCAAAAAGGAATGCATTTACTGCACATTCGCGGGGATGGAAGAGTGCAGACCGATGAGGAACTGCAGGCGGAAAACCCTCAGCTCAGCCTCTTCAGAGAAGAGGAAGGGGAAGGCGCAGCATGGAAGTCTTTACAATCGGCTTTACCCGCAAAAACGCGGAAACATTCTTCGAAAAACTAAAAGAAGCCCGTATACAGCGCCTGCTGGATGTTCGCCTGCATCCCGCATCGCAGCTGTCGGCGTTTGCAAAATCGGAGGACCTCGCCTATTTTCTGCGTGAGCTTTGCCAGATAGAATACCGGCACGCGCCGCCGCTTGCCCCCACCCAGGAGCTGCTCGACAGCTATCGCAGGCAGAAAACCGGATGGGAAAACTACCGCACCGGTTTTCTTGAACTGATGCTGCAAAGAAAAGTGGAACACTATTATCCGCACCAATTTTTTGAGCCGCGCACAGTTCTGCTCTGCAGCGAAAATTCGCACCAGCAGTGCCATCGCAGCCTTGTGCTTGAATACCTGCTGCAACAGGGCTATCCGCTGCAGGTAAGCCATTTGTAGGAATAGAGCGAATGAGAGTGGTTATCTGTCATCTTAGCCGCATGGCCGAAGGCTATATCTGCGCCGCCGGCATAGCGCCGGAGACCGGAGAACACATTCGGCCATGCCTGTACCACAGCAGACTCACAAGGCAGATGCTGCACGGCAGCGGCGGCATTTTTGACTTGGGAATGGAAACAGATATACAGCCGGCATTCAACTTTGCCACACCACCTGAAATGGAAGACCGGCTCTTCTCCCCCGAAAGGAGCAGCGCACTGGGCATGATGAATGAAGAGGCATTTGGCAGCCTGCTGCAGACCGCAGCAAAACCCACGCTGCAGGAGTTGTTTGGCCCTGATCTGTACACGATAAAACAATCTGCTGCCGTAAACGCACAATGCGGCAGCACATCGCTGGGCATACTGCGCCCGCAGGCAGCACCACAACTAATTCTGAATGCCAGCCAACGCCCCAGAATGGTGCTGCAGCACAACGAAGAAACTCTGAACCTATCGATTACCGACCTTAGGCTGGTTGAACCAGACCTGTATACCCTGCGTATGGATGTGGTACAGCAGGTGCAGCAAAACCTCGAGGCCAATGCGCCCATACTGCTGGCAGTGGGACTTACCAGGCTGTGGCGAAAAACTGAAGACGATGTACCAAAACACTGGCTGCAGATAAACACACTGCATTTTTTAAACCATCCGCTGCATTTGCCAGGCACGGCAAACGCATAGCCCGGCTTTCGGCGGCACAAACCGCTCGTTATTGCGTCAGCCTGTTTCTGGCGCACCAGAAAGGAAAACCAATATGGCCGACCCTAAAGGCTTTATGAAATATGAACGTGAACTGCCCTCCCGCCGCCCGGTGGAAGAACGTACGCAAGACTGGATTGAACTGTACCAGGAGTTTCCGGCAGAAAAAGTGAAAACACAGGCGGCGCGCTGCATGAACTGTGGCATTCCGTTTTGTCATCAGGGCTGCCCCCTGGGCAACATTATTCCCGACTGGAATGACCTGGTGTACAGAAACCGATGGAAAGAGGCTCTGGCCGAGCTGCATGCCACCAACAACTTTCCCGAATTCACAGGCAAACTCTGCCCAGCCCCCTGCGAGGCTTCCTGCGTGCTGGGCATCAACGAAGAACCTGTAGCAATTCGCCGCATAGAGGAAACCCTGGCCATGCGCGGCTGGGAAGAAGGCTGGATTCACCCCGAACCACCCTCGAGACGCACAGGCAGAACAGTAGCAGTGGTAGGCTCTGGCCCGGCCGGAATGGCCTGCGCGCAGCAGCTCAACCGGGCAGGGCACACCGTTACCCTGTTTGAACGCGACGAACAGCCAGGGGGCTTGCTGCGTTTCGGCATACCCGATTTCAAGCTGGAAAAATGGGTGCTTGAGAGGCGAGTGCAGCAGATGAAAGAGGAAGGCGTAATTTTTCGCTGCGGCGTAAATGTAGGCGTCAACATCACCGCAGCCGAGCTGCGCTCGCAGTTTGATGCCGTAGTTCTCGCAGGCGGTTCCACACGCCCCCGCGATCTGGCGCTGCCGGGCAGAGAGCTGGAAGGCATTTACTTTGCCATGGAGTTTCTGCCCCAGCAAAACCGCCGCGTGGCCAATACCTGGCCTGCAGGCAAGGAGCAGCTTACGGCAAAAGGAAAAAAAGTGGTGATACTGGGAGGGGGAGATACAGGCGCAGACTGCCTGGGCACCGTACACCGGCAGGGCGCGGCAGAAGTAATTCAGATGGAAATTATGCCCAAACCCCCGGCACAAAGAGACGAAACCATGCCCTGGCCGCGATACCCCATGATACTGCGCACCTCTGCGGCACATGAGGAGGGTGGAACAAGAGAATGGTCGGTCAATACCAAAAGCTTCAGCGGCAGAGACGGCAGGCTTACCCACCTCAACGGTGTGCGCGTAGAATGGTCTGAACCAGATGCAGAGGGCAGAAGAAAAATGCAGGAAGTGCCCGGCTCTGAATTCACCCTGGAATGCGACATGGTGCTGCTGGCGCTGGGATTTGTTCACCCGCAGCATGAGGGGCTGCTCGCCGAACTGGGGGTGGAACTGGATGCGCGCGGCAATGTAAAAACAGGAGAAAACCATGCTTCCAGCGCTGCAGGGATATTTGCATGCGGCGACATGCGCCGAGGGCAGTCGCTGATTGTATGGGCCATAGCCGAAGGCAGGGAATGCGCACGCTGGGTAGACCTGTCGCTCTCAGGCACATCCGAGCTGCCGCTCACCAAAGCGGTGGTATAGGCCATGCTGGTGCTGGGGCTTGAAACCAGCTGCGATGAAACATCGGCGGCTCTGGTGCGCGATGGAGTGCAGGTGCTCTCCAACGTCATTGCCAGCCAGGCTGCACTCCACGCCCGCTATGGGGGGGTGGTTCCTGAAGCAGCTTCCAGAATGCACGTAGAGCGAATGCTCTACGTACTGCAAGATGCCCTGCAGCAGGCAGACTGCACCCTGCCCGATGTAGATGCCATAGCCGTCACCAACCGCCCCGGTCTGCTGGGGGCGCTGCTGGTAGGCGTTTCTGCTGCAAAAGCCCTGGCGCAAACTCTGCACAAGCCGCTGGTTGGGGTGCATCACCTGGAAGGCCACATCTACTCTGCATTTCTGGCAGAGCCGCAGCTGCAAACACGCTTCCCGCTACTGGCGCTGGTGGTGAGCGGAGGGCACACAATGCTTCTGCGCATGGAGGGGCACGGAGAATACGCCCTGCTCGGAACCACCCGAGATGATGCCGCAGGAGAAGCCTTCGACAAGGGGGCGCGGTTAATGGGCCTGCCCTACCCAGGCGGCCCGCAGATAGCACGCATTGCTGCCGCAGAGACACCAAACAGCCGCCTCTTTCCACGCTCATGGATGGGAGACACGCTGGATTTCAGCTTCAGCGGAGTAAAAACCGCCCTGCGCCAGTATATTCAGCGCAGCGGCGGCGGCATCCCCCTCCCCCTGCTGGCAGCAGAGTACCAGGAGGCAATTGTAGACATGCTGGTGAATACTACCGAACGGGCTTTGCAGCGCACAGGCATTCAAACCCTCTGCCTGGTAGGAGGCGTTGCAGCAAACCAGCGGCTGCAGCAGAAAATGCAAAACATGGCGTCAGCAAGAGGCGTGCATACGGTAACGCCGCAAACACTTCTCTGTACAGACAATGCTGCTATGATTGCCGCAGCAGGCACGTTTACCCTGCAGCGAAAAGGCTCCGACCCACTGAGCATGGATACTTTTGCAGCACAAAATCTGGTAACGAAACCAGCCAATAATACGTATCGTTCAGAACGGGCATCAATCTGAAACTTTCCTGTCTGCCGTGCTGTTCTAGGTAAGAGAATGCTGTGGGGTTTGAAACCGGTACAGCCAGGAATGAGTATAAACTAGTAGAGCATCATACAATACCAGAACAGGAGGGGCGGTCATGAGTTCTCTGGAAAAATCAGTTCGCCTCTACATGGAACAAAGCGGACTCCGCTTCATCAAGGCGGAAGATGCAAATGACTTTCGTGTAGACTACACTATGGACAACTTTATTGCGCATGGCAGAATAGTATTTGATGAGCAGCGCAATTTTGTTGGGTTCATGGTGAGCGGAAGCATTAAAGTGGCTTTTGATCGCAGGGTAGATGCCATGGAATACATCACCCGCGCCAATTACGGCCTCAATCTGGGCGGTTTTCAAATGGATTTTGACGATGGCGATATACTCTTCCGCACCGGATTGTTTATAGGTGAGGCAGAACCCACCCCTGCCCTCATCGACCCCTTGATTCAAGTGGCCATACGTACCTACGACCGCTACTACAAAGGATTGATGGAGGTGCTGTACGCAGGCAAATCGCCTGCCGAAGCGGTGCAGGAGGCCGAAAAAAACGGCCCCTCCCAGGAAGAAGTAGACCAAATTGTAGAAACACTGCTTCGTACAGAAGACGAAACGCCGCCTGAAGAGGAAAAACCGCGTCCCCGGCGCAAACGCTCACCTAGGCGGCCGCCGCCCGAAGAACAGCCCGACAGCAACTAGGCCCTATGCTGCAGCCACCCCCCCGGCTGCAGCATATTTTTTGATGGCTTGAAGCAGACGGCCGCTTAATACCGCCAGATAGCGGATAGAAAAATTTATGCAGAATGCGTATTATGAACCGTGAGGCAAAACTAGTCGCTTTAGAAAAATAGCTACAAAAGGAGGCAGCAGCATGACAGAGCGCGTAAAAGAAATTTTGAGCTGGTATGGCAGCGACAACCCGGGTACGCTTACCAACCTGGCCCGCCTGCTCAACCACGGACGGCTGGGCGGCACCGGCAAAATGGTGATACTGCCAGTAGACCAGGGTTTTGAACACGGCCCGGCACGCAGTTTCGGGCCGAACCCGCCCGCCTATGACCCCGCATATCATTTCAGACTGGCGATAGAGGCCGGATGCAGCGCCTATGCCGCCCCGCTTGGTTTTTTGGAAGCGGGTTCCAGAGAGTTCGCCGGGGAGATTCCCCTTATTCTGAAAATGAATGACCACGATGTGCTGAGCGATGAGCCAGACCCCAATCAGGCTCTTACCGGCAGCGTGCAGGAAGCGCTGCGTCTGGGCTGTGTAGCAATAGGCTTCACCATATACCCGGGCAGCAGCTTCAGGCTGCAAATGTACGGCCAGATACGCGATATTGCCGAAGAGGCTCGCAGATACGGGCTTGCAGTGGTGGTATGGTCTTATCCTAGAGGCTCAAGCCTGAGCAAAGAGGGTGAAAACGGCATAGATGTGGTAGGCTACGCAGCGCACATTGCCGCCCAGCTAGGGGCACACATCATCAAGGTGAAGCTGCCTTCCAGCCACATAGAGCAGGAAGCAGCTCGCAAGGTATACGAGGCGCAAAAAATTCCCATTGCCACTGCCGCCGAGCGAGTGCGCCATGTGGTTCAGTGCGCATTTGGCGGCAGACGCATTGTAATTTTTTCTGGGGGCGCTTTTGAAAGCGAAGAACATCTCATAGAGGAGATTGAGGCGATAAGACAGGGGGGTGGGTTTGGCTCTATCATTGGCCGCAACAGTTTCCAGCGGCCTCGCGAAGACGCCCTCAAAATGCTGGCGCGTGTTATGGATATCTACGCGCGCTAAACAGAGTCGGCGGCTTCCCTGTACTATCATTGGGAAGCCGCCGGTATGCCTGCCTTGTAGTTAGAAACGCTTTTTCAATCTTGCAGACTGTCTTCCAGTGCAGAACGCGTGCGCACCACGTTTTCAATCACAGCGGCATCATTAATCACCGCATGCAAACTGTCTGGCATAAACAGCTCTTCAAAAGGGTCCAGCGGTCCGCACCAGTCGCCAAGCCTGATGCGCAGCGCCTGCCGTACTGCCGGATACCCATGCATCATGGTTCTGCGCAAACGGGCATAGCGGTTCTCCTTGTCAGGAAAAACTCCCTCCCGGGCTGAACTGCACAGCAAGTCTATCAGCTCTTCATAATGCTCCGAAAAAGCGCTCATGTGTTGTTGCAGCATGGCGCGAGTACGCGCCTCCGCCCGGATATGCATACCCTCCCTCAGTTCGAGTACGGTGCGCTGAACGCTGTAACCGCGCAGGCGAAGCGAATGCCAAACCATGCGCAGACGTACCCAAACAGGGGGCGCTCCTATCCGAAGTGCCATGCCCTCTCCTTTTGCTCCGGTCTACCTTTTGTGCGGCGGTTTAGGCAACCGCTCTTGGACTGCGGGTCTGTCGCCCGCATTTCGGCTCATGAACGAGCCACGTAATTCATTCTCAAATCGCTCAATCTACGCTGCAATTCCCGGCGGTCTGCATCAGAAAGCCTGCTTCCCACTGCCTCCAGCAAAAAATGCACTGCATCTATGGCAAGTTTTGCCTCGGCGAGGTTTACATCGGTTTCCCCGGTTTTCGGGCTGGCCAGCAGCCCCAAAGAAACGCGTGCCAGGTTATCAAACAGCGGAATCAGCAGTGTCATCAATTCAGCAGTATCTGTTTGTACAGCCGCGAAGGTAAGCAGAGTGTATGGGTCTGGAAGGCCGCCTCCAGTACTCGGTTTTTCCTCTTCAGCGGCTGCGGCGCCGACATCCCGCCGCTCATCGCCAGCAGAAGCAGATGCCGTATCTGTCACATTTTGCACATCGGCATTTTTCACTGCAGCAACGCTCGAACGCCTGTCGGAAACCTCAAAATCCGAAGCGCCTTCTTCCATCATTTTCTGAGTTTGCCTCCCGATTTTGTGAGTCAAAGTATATCATGCCCACGCTGAAAATGCAACGTTTGAAAGAGGTTTTTTAAAAAATTTTTCCGGTTTTTTTCAGCAGAAAAAACAGGCAGGTCATTGCCCTCTCCACTGACCGCAAATGCTCTGCAGCCCGCCTGCTATCAGGCTGAATGCCCTGATGCAGACTGATCAGGATAATGCCAGAAAGCAGCGCCGCGCATTTTTTCTGCCAGCACATGGTTGGTCATATCAAGCTGCAGCGGCGTTACCGAAACATACCCTTCCTCCAGCACATGCACATCCGAGCCGGCTTCTGTGTTGTTCACGCGAGGCACACCGGCCTGCCAGTAGTAAGGCCGGCCTGAGGGGTCGTGCCTTTCCACCACACGTTCTTCGTATTCCCTGCTGCCCTGAAAGGTATACCGCAGCCCCCGCACAACTCCCTGAGGAACGTTTACATTCAGCAGGGTATGGGCAGGCAGCGGATTTTCCAGTATCTTCTGCGCTATCCAGAGCGTTATTTCAGCAGCCAGGGTGTAATCGGGCGCGGCATCCCTTTCTTCCTTCAGAACCAGTGAAACCGCCAGAGAGGGTATGCCCAGCACTGCGCCCTCCATGGCCGCAGAAACAGTGCCGCTGTAGGTTACGTCCCAGCCCAGATTAGCGCCAGCGTTTATGCCCGAAACAACCAGGTCGCACTGGCTCAGCATAATCACATCGTATCCCAGCGCTACGCAGTCGGTGGGGGTGCCGCTGACTGCATACCCCGTGCCTCCCGGCAGAGAAACCTGCGCTATGCGCAGGGGTTTGTGCAGTGTTATGGCATGCCCTGCGGCGCTGCGCGGGCGTTCTGGCGCCACCACAAACACCTCACCCAGCCGGCTCAGGCTGCTGCGCGCCTCCAAAATACCGGGGGCATAAATTCCATCGTCGTTCACAAGCAGTATTCGCACATTTTGCTCCAGACCATGCAGGAGTTTTTCTCCGGCATCTCGAAAATGGTACTGTACACGCACTCTACTTTTATTGTGGCGCATTGTGGCACAAACAGGCCGCTTCCTGCCATACGGAGTCAAACAAACATGCCTACCCATCCTCCTGTAAAAACCGCTATTCTCTCTTTTGCCCATCTGCATGCCGACAGTTATGCCCATGCGCTCGCCACTCACCCGGGCACAACTCTTGCAGGCATTGCAGACCATGATGCAGAACGCGCGCGCCGCAAGGCAGCACAGTTTGGCACCACCGCCTATGAAAGCTATGAGGCGCTGCTTGCCAGCAGGGATATAGACGCAGTGGTAGTCTGCTCTGAAAACATGCGCCATCCTCAGCTTGTAAAAATGGCGGCGGCGGCAGGCAAGCATGTACTGTGCGAAAAACCCCTTGCCGCTTCGGTGCAGCATGGCCAGGAAATGATAGACGCATGCAGTAAAGCCGGCGTGCTGCTTATGACAGCTTTTCCATGCCGCTATTCACCCGTAATGCAGCGCATGAAAGCTGTGCTGGAAAGCGGAAAAGCAGGCAAAATTCTCGCATTGAGGGGCACCAACCGGGGCGCCAACCCGGGCGGATGGTTCTGCAACCCGGCTGAATCGGGAGGGGGAGCCGTAATAGACCATACCGTGCACGTTACAGACCTGATGCGCTGGATTTTGAAAAGCGAGGTGCAAGAAGTATACGCCGAAATCAGCAATGGCATACAGCATGCAAATTTTGATGACGCAGCATTTCTTAGCCTTACTTTCGACAACGGAGTGTTTGCCACCCTCGATGCCTCCTGGTCGCGCCCAAAATCTTTTCCTACCTGGGGAGATGTCACCCTGGAAGCAGTAACCGAACTGGGAACTGTTTCGATGGATATGTTCAGCCAGAACCTTACCCTCTATTCAGACAAAACCGGCAGGGTTTCGTGGCACAACTGGGGCGGCAGCATGGATTACGGGCTGATTGGCGCATTTGCAGGCGCTGTTGCCAAAAACGAGCCTGCGCCAGTTTCTGGCGAAGACGGGTTGCGTGCAGCAGAAGTCGCACTGGCAGCATACAGATCTGCAGAACAGACAGCGCCTGTTCACCTGCCTCTCTAGTTTCTATACTGTACTGCCAATAATCTGCCGAATACGCACAAATTGCAAAGGAAGGGCGTTTACAGGGCAGAATGAAGGCCAATTTATTACCTCTGCATACTGCAAAAATGTGGCTTGCATGGCTGTTCCCGCTGGCAGGCAGCGGCATGCTGTTTTTGCTGCTGCATTTTTACCCTTCTCTGCACCGCGCTGCAGCAGACTCTGCAGAGCTGCTGCTCCCCCTGTTTTGCTGGGCTGCTGTACACAACCTTGCGGCAGCAAGAAGGTTCAACAGCTTTGTTGAATACAGTGCAGACGGATTTTTCATGTTTGATGCAAAGGGCAGGCTGCTTTACATCAACCACATGGTCGAAAAAGCGCTGGGGGTAAGCCGCAGGCAGGTTGCCGGCTTGTCGCTGCATGCCATGCTGCAGAGCATGGGCTGCCTGGAATTGGAACCTGCAATACAGGCTGCAGCACGTGCAAAAAACTCTACCTGCCTTGAAATCTACTATGCCGCGCAGCAAAAATGGTACAGCATGCACGTTTACCCCACCCGCTGCTGTACATCATTCAGCCTGCACGACATCACCAACCGGCGGGAACAGGAAAGGGCCATGGCGCAATTTCAGGCGCTGGTAGAAACCTGCCCGCTTGTTGTTCTCATCACCAGCCCCGAAGGCGCGCTGAATTATGTAAACAATGCGGCCAGGCACATTCTGGGCGACTGTCAAACAGATGCATGCAAACACTTCAGCCTGTCTGATGCACTCGCCCCCTCTATTTACCAGAAAATACTGGGCGAAACCCTGCTGCATGGCAAATGGCAGGGTGAAATTCCCCTCTCGGCAGCAGATGGCAAAACCATTGAAATGCAAACCAGCATGCTGCAGATACTGGCCCCCAACACCAGGGAGGTACTGGGGATTGGCCTTATTATGCAAGATGTGACACAGCAAAACTGGCTTGCGCTGCAGCTGCAGCAAAATATCACCTATATGCAAGACCAGAATATAGAACTTGAAATGCAGCGGGAAGAACTGGAGATGTCGCACAGGGCGCTGGCAAATGCAAATGCAGAACTTGAGGCCAAAAACAGCTATCTCTCTACCCTTGCCACCACCGACGGGCTTACCGGCCTTTATAATCACAGGGCTTTTCAAGAGATGCTGCTGAAAGAATTTCAGCGGGCGCACCGATACCACAATGCTCTCTCGCTGGTACTGCTGGATGTAGACTATTTCAAACAGTACAACGATTCATACGGCCATCCGGCAGGCGACAGAGTGCTGCACACGGTTGCCCAAATTATTGCGCAAAACTGCCGTGAATCAGATGTAGTGGCACGATACGGGGGAGAAGAGTTTGCACTTATTTTGCCCGAAACTGGCCTGCAAGACGCCAAAACAACCGCAGAGCGCATTCGGGCAGCAATAGAACAATATGACTGGGAGCTTCGGCCCATCACAGTGAGTCAGGGAGTGGCCTCCCTGACTCCGGCCTGCGCCAGTTCTGCCAGCCTTGTAGAAGAAGCAGATGCGGCGCTGTACAAGTCTAAAGCAGGCGGCAGAAACAGGGTGACTGCGGCGGCAGCCTAAGGCAGGCTGTGCCCCCCTGCATTGACCGTGCAAGGGCGCATTTTTCAAATGCAGTGCGCCCTCTGCAGGCACTTGTCAGCCGTTTCGGTGTGTGGGAGTGGGCACCGTAGAGTCGAATACAGTGGTGTCGTGCTCAAAATACCCCGCAGCGCGCAGAGAGCGAATGTCGCCTTCAAGCGGGGTGCCCGTAGGCTGGCATCCCGTTTCGCCCTTCAGGGTGAGGTGTACCCCGTAAATCGCCTCCATCATATTGCGCAGCACATTCACCTGGGCAAGCGCATACATATCTTTCATATCCACAGCCGATGCGCCCGTAGCATAATCCAGCACATGTGCGCGCACCTCGCGCAAATCTTCTTCCAGGTCTTCCGCTGCGCCCATATGAATGTAAAGTTCGCCCGGCGTTACATCAAAAACATCGGGAGCCTCTTCATGGCCAGCCCGCACGCGGTCATCAGGAGAAAACCCCGCCTTGCGCGCCTCCCGCAGCTTCTTCAGGGCATCTGAAGCCTGCCCGTACATATACCTTACCGCCTCACTTGCAACCTCTTGTGAAACCTGTGTGATTGTAGCTTGCTTTTGCATTGCAACCCTCCCCTGTGATAACACATATCATACTGCAGAATAATCATGCGCCGCACTGCCCTGGCGATAACAGAATGTTCTGCATGCCGGCAGCAAATTCCTTCTTATTCCTGTGCAAATTGCATGTATACTGTTCTCGTCGGCATTGCACGTACGTCTATCATCGACTACAAAGGAAATCAGACCATGGAATTGCAGGGACACAAAACTCCTCCCCAGCTGCTTGAGATTTGGAGAAGGCATCACGCTCCTACTAAAAACGTAAACAACCAGTTCCAGCAAGGCTTGAGTCCGCTCGACAAGCTTGCCGCCGCCATCACCTCCAAAGTGGGGTCTATGGGATTCTTCTTTATCATTCTCGCCTGGACTATTCTCTGGTGCGGCTACAACATCCTTGCCTCTGAAGTGCCAGCTCTGCACTGGAAGGCATTCGATCCGTTTCCGGCATTTGTCGCATACCTGCTCATGAGCAACGTGATTCAAATTCTTCTCATGCCTCTCATTATGGTCGGGCAGGAAGTGCAGGGCAGGCACTCTGAAATGAGAGCCGAAAACGATTTTGAAATAAACCAGAAAGCAGAGCAGGAAGTAGAGATGCTGCTGTATCAGCTGCAGTATCAGCAGCATCTTTTGCTGGCCCTTGCCCAAACCCAGGGGCTGAAAATGCAAGAGCTTATTCAGCAGGTAGAAGCCGCAATCGGGCCGCCGCCTGCCCCCAAACCTGTGCAGAAAGACTAAATAAGCGCATTCACAAAAACTGCATAAATACCGGTTTTTCAAACCGAGCCGGCGCAACAGGCAAAGATACCAGAGTATTGAAGAAAAAGGTAGTGCATAATAATTTGTACGCAGATTAGAAAGATT
Source organism: Chthonomonadaceae bacterium (assembly GCA_027459665.1). Taxonomy (GTDB): domain Bacteria; phylum Armatimonadota; class Chthonomonadetes; order Chthonomonadales; family Chthonomonadaceae; genus DAIDHN01. The sequence continues at coordinate 14,826 of DAIDHN010000030.1, forward strand.
TTATTTTCGATGCGCAAATGCCAAATTCAGCGCGAGTGCGCCGGCCCGGTTTTGGCAAAGACAAGGAGCCTGCTAATGGATAATCATACAGGATTTCCGCTGCACCAGACCTCATTGTGTCCCTGTGGCGGAATATGCATACCCGGGCAAGTTACGTTTTCGCTTCCAGGCAGACCAACCCCTGCTGCCCTGGTGCGCAATGTGCCTGCCGAAATATGCCAGAATTGTGGCGAGGCGCAGTTTAGCCTGAACACTACCCTGCAGCTGATGTCGCTGCTGCAAAACAAAAAAACTCCGCAGGATTTCGCCGTTATTCCCATCTTCGACATGGGTATACCAGAAGAATAATGCTGGCATTGTAACCATGTCTCGAATGGAATTTACCTGTGAACTACGCTCCCCGCTTGCAGAAGTATGGCAATTTCACAACCGCATAGAGTCGCTGTTTCTACTCACTCCCCCCCAAAAGCATGCACGCCTGCTCAGCCCCCCTGATGCCATGCGCACAGGCGCAGTGTACAAAATACAAGTGCTGCAGTTTGGCCTGATACCTGTTCGCATCTGGTCTGAAATCATACAGTACACCCCGCCTGCAGGTTTCATAGACAGGCAGGTGCCGGGGCATGGCCCGTTTGCATATTGGACCCACGAACACCGGTTTACCGCAATTACCAGCGAAACCACTCTGCTTACAGATATTGTAGACTACCAGATGCCGTTTGGCAGAGCTGGCGCACTGGTAAACAGCCTGCTTGTGCAAAGAGACATAGAGCGCATGTTTGCCTATCGGCATCAGATCACGCGCAGCATACTGGAAGCGCCTTAGCGAAACCCGCGCACCAGCGAGCCTATCAGCAGCGTCCAGCCATCCGCCATTACAAACAGCAGCAGTTTGGCTGGCAGCGAAACCACTGTAGGCGGCAGCATCATCATGCCCATGCTCATCAGGGTAGAGGCAACCACCAGGTCTATTACCAGAAACGGCAGGTAAATGTAGAAGCCTATAATGAAGGCCGTTTTCAGTTCGCTGGTAAGAAAGGCAGGTATCAGGGTAAGCATTTCTACATCATGTGCGGTGCGCGGCCTGGGGCTGTGCGAAAGGTTGATGAAAAACGCGAGGTCTGTTTTGTAGGTTTGCCTTATCATAAAGCTTCGCATGGGGTCTTCCGCCCTGGCGAGCGCCTGCGGCAGGCTGATGCTTTTCTTCATATAAGGCTGCAGGGCATTTTTGTTGATGGCGTTGATGGTAGGCTGCATCACAAAAAAGGTAAGAAACAGGGCCAGCCCTATCATAACCTGGTTGGGCGGAATTTGGGGTGTGCCCAGCGCGCTGCGCAAAATGCTGAATACAATGACTATGCGTGTAAACGCCGTGGTAAGCAGAATAATGGAGGGCGCAAGAGTAAGCACCGTCATCAGCAGCAGAATTTGCAGGGTAACTGCAACCTGCTGCGGGTTGTGCGCAGTGCCTATGCCCATTTGCACCGTAGGCACGGGCATGCCCGCTCCCTGGGCCATGGCGCCGCCCGCGCAAAGCAGCGAAGCGAACACGCAAAGCGTGAGGCACCTTTTTATCAGGCCGGCGCGGCGCAGCTCGCTGCACACGCGCCGCAGCCGTTTTTCAACTGCCTGCCAGGCTCTCAAAGCTCCTCCTCCACCTCGTTCACTGTGCGCAGCCTGCGCATGGTTCGGGTAAGGGCAAGGCTTGCCTCCTGCACTGCCTCATCCAGCCCGCCGGCGAGTGCAGAAGGCAGCAGACCAGAAGCAGAAAAATCCATACCATCCATATCCGCTGCCGCAGCCTGCATAAGCGCACGAAAATCGTTGTCAGAAGACATGCCCTGCTGGCTGAATTCTGAAATGAGGGCAACGCTGCCTCCGCTTACCCCAAGCAGCAGCAGTTTGCCGCGTACTTCCACCAGCGCCAGGTTGCTGCCTCCCAGCGGGGTGCTTTCCACCAGCCGTATATGCGTTCCCTGCTGCACCGGCCGCGCGGCATCGGCTGGCCGCAAACGCGCCAGCAGCCCTCCCGCAGGGCGTTTTGCCGAAGGCGGCACAGCGGCATTCACAGGCAGAAAACCCGTACGCTGCTGCACTTTTTTCAACAGATGCAGCGCACCCATAATCAGAAGCAGAGTAGGCAGCAGATATGCCAGCATCTTCCACCCCTGTGCAAGCGCTGCAGCCGGGCTGCTGATGGGTTCTGCGCCGCCGTGCGAAAAGGCATCGGGCCGTGTCTGGCCAAAAATTGAATTGCCGCTCTGCAATGCTGCAGCGCCCTGCTGCTTCACGCTGCCAATTACTGCTGCAGGCGCAGGGGCGGCGGCAGGCTGCGAAGCCGCTGTTTTTTTGGCAGCAGGTGCGACAGCATTTGGCATTGCATGCCGGTCTGTATGCTCTAGCCTCCAGTGCCGCAGCCAGCCGGCTCTCCACTCTCGCTTCCAGCGTGGAGATGCCTGCACGGCATGCACGCAAAACAGCAGCAAACACAAACTCAGCATTCCGCAGACAATTCGCTTTTGCATGGCTTATCTCCCCCGGCTCAAACCGGCAACACGATCGGCTGGGCTGAGAATTTCGGTGACGCGTATTCCAAAGTTGTCTTCTATCACCACCACTTCCCCCTTTGCCACCAGCCTGCCGTTCACCAGCAGGTCTACCGGCTCGCCCGCCACTCTGTCTAGTTCTACAATAGAGCCGTTGCTCAGTTCCAGCACATCCTTGATGAGCATGCGCACCCTGCCCAGTTCTACGGTTACTTCCAGCGGAATATCCAGTATAAGCTCTATGCCCCTGGGCACAGGCAGTTCTCCCGCATGAGAGGCAGGCTCGGAGGAAGGCGCAGGAGGAGCATCGCCGGTAAGTTCGCTCAGCATGGCGGCCAGCTCGTCTTCGCCCAGAATTTCGCTGTGCACCGGCTCTTCCTGCGTGTTTGGCAGCAGGGCTTTCGCCATTTCGGGTATTAGCAGCAAAACAAGGCGGGTATCGAGCATATCTGGCAGGGTAATGGGAAATACTACCTGCAGGGCCGATGAACTCATTGCAAACACGGGGGGCAGCGCTATGGGAGCCAAATGCGTCCCCACCCCTTCCAGTTCAAGCGTGTCGCCATGTATATTGCCCAGTGCAGTGGCCAGCCCGCGCACTACGCCCGACATGCCTGTTTCGAGCAGGCTCACCTGCGCTTCGGTAAGCGCTGTGGTGTTTGCCCCCTGCTTGCCTTCTATCAGGTCTGCGAGTACGCAGGCAGCATCTTCAGAAAACAGAAACAGGCTCTCTGCAGTCAGCAGGCTGCTAAAGTGAAAGGTAGTGCAAAGCTGCGTATCTGCGCGCGCCATTAGGTCGCTTACAGATATTTCCTGCACTTCTGGTATATCTACAATGGCTTCATGGTTGATCTGCTCAGAAAGTGCAAGAGCAAGAGCTGCGCTCAAATCGCCGCAAAGCTGCCCAAAACTCTCTATTTCAGCAGGGGTAATGTCTGGCATAAATTCCTCCCAGTCTCCACGTTGGTACTCACGAATTTCGGCGGGCAGACAGTCGCAGGGCGTCTGCAGCGGCATCCATATCCGGGCTTACTCTCTGCACATACACCGCCAGTTTTTTGCCCCTTATTCCGGGTTTTCCCCGGTACTTTACACGGTTGCCTACCAGCACTTCCACTTCCTCATGCTGCCCCTTGTCGAGGGTGACTACATCTCCCACCTTCAGCTGCAGCAGCTGATCTACCGATATGCCTGCATGTCCGAGGCGCACCGCAAGTTCAAGGTGCGTTCTTTCCAGCTTTCGCGCCAGCACAGCGGCATGGCGGCCTGTGTTTTTCTTCACGCTGCTCGAGAACCAGCGCTGCGCGCTCAGCTTGGGGGTGATTGGCTTGAGCAGCAAATAGGGTATGCAAAGCGACATGGCGCCGCGCAGTTCGCCTACTTTCACCTCAAACAGAATAGAAACCACCACATCGTTGGGGGGTACAATCTGTACAAACTGCGCCTGCGTCTCCATGCTTTCGCGCTTTGGCGTAAACTGTGCTATTCCTTCCCAGGCGGTGTGCAGGTCTTTCAGGGCGCGGTTGATGATAGAGTCGGTGAGGGCTTTTTCTATGTCGGTCAGCACATTGCCTGTTTTCACCATGCTGCCCGGCCCTCCCAGCAGGCGGTCTATCATCGAGAGAATCACATTGAATTCCATTTCCAGCAGAGCTTGCCCTGTGAGCGGAGCCATGCTGAAGATATTGATGATGCTGCTGGTAAGCGAGCGAATGTATTCTTCGTACGGAACCTGCTCTACACTCACCAGGTCTACATGAACCGGCACGCGCAGGTAGGCGGAAAGCGAGGAGGCAAACAGCCTGGCAAAGGTTTCGTGCAGCATCTGCATGGTGCGCAGCTGGTCTTTTGCAAATTTGTCTGGTCTTCTAAAATCGTATATTTCGTACGAGACGGCTCCGAAGGAACGCGGGGCCGCAGCGGCCATGGGGGGCGGTGCAGCGGGCGCCGCACTGCTTCGCACAGGTTCGGGAGACGAAGAAGCGTTTTCAGACCCATCGCCGCTCAGTGAAGAGAGAAGCGCTTCTATCTCTGCCTGGGAAAGTATTTCTGCCACGGGTATTCCTCTGAAGTGGCGCAGAGCGCCGGCGATAGCAAAACAGGAGCGAATTTCAGAACACCATGCCTGTGCGATCAAAGTTTGGTTTCTGGCATCCCGCTTCAATTATCGGCGGGCGGCAGATTTATCTTCAGAGCAAAAAACCGGTGTTTTCGGCACAAAAAACAGAAAGACGGGGTGCAGCAGGTTTGCTGCACCCCGTCTTCTATCAAAAACCATCTCTTTGCCTGCCTAATACTCAGGCTACCTGCAACTCTTTCTCATCTATTCTGTAAAAGCGTCTGCGGTATCTTATCAGGCGGCTGCCTTCGGGCAGTTCATCTCTTTCCTGAATGCGCACCAGCGCTCCGGTTTCTACATCTACATACAGGCCAGGCTCCACTTCCTGCCCTGATACAAACTCCGCGGTTTCCTGCGGAAAATCTATGGCGTTCATTATAATTCCCTCCCATTCTCATCTTAACCCGGTTTGGGCATTTCAGACAAGAGCGGACATATGGCTTCAGAATTTTTTCTGAAACGTTTCATGAGATTTCTCTCACACTCTATCATACGTCACTTAAGTGACTACAGTTTCAATTATGGCACACTTTTTACCAAAAAACAGTTAATATTGTTTCAAATATCTTATTTTGCTACAAATATCTTATTCAGGCGCAAAATAACCAGACACTTTTTACAGCACAACGCTGTCTTTCTTCCCGTATAAAACAACAAAATGGAGAATCTATCATGACCAGCAACACGCTCATCGGCAGCAGCCTGAAAGCTACCTGCCCCAGAAAAGACCTTTTTGCAGCGGTGCAGGTAGTAGGCCGTGCAGTGAGCGGGCGCAGCACCCTGCCCATTCTCAGCCACATACTGCTCCGTACCGAGCCAGAGAGCATCCGCCTCATCGCCACCGATCTCGAGCTGGGCATATCGTGCCGTGTTGCTGCGGCCATCAAAGAAGAAGGCAGCCTCACGGCGCCGGCACGCACCCTGGGCGATGCGCTGGGCACTCTGCCAGACCGAAGCGATGTAGACCTTTCGGCCGACCGCAGTTTTACCACCCATGTGCGCTGCGAGCGCTCTACCTACAAAATTCTCGGTCTGCCCGCCGAAGATTACCCGCAGCTGCCCGAAGTACCTGAAACAGTCTGCTTTAAAATTCCCCAAAAGCGCCTGCGCGACCTGATTCGGCAAACGCAGTTTGCGGTTTCTTCTGATGAAGCGCGCGCCACTCTTACCGGCATTTACATGGAATTTGACGGCAGCTGCATACGCTTTGTGGCCACCGATACGCACCGGCTGGCAACCAGAATAGATGCAGTAAGCGAGGGAACCGGCTCGCTGAATGTCATTGTGCCCGCGCGCGCCATGAACGAACTCAACCACCTGCTTTCCGATGCAGAGGGCGAGGTCAAGGTGGTGCTGGCTTCCAACCAGATAGCCTTTCACCTGCCCGGTGAAGATGAAATACAAATTGTCTCACGCATCATAGAGGGCCACTTTCCCAATTACAAGCGCGTCATTCCCGAAAGCTACACCAGGCGCATCACCGTGTCTACCTCAGCACTGCTTTCGGCTGTGCGCAGGGCATTTGTCGTTGCCAAAGACGTTTCCAGCGCTTCACGCGTTGTGCTGCGCACATCAGATGCCGGCAGCCTGATTCTTACCGCAGAAAACCAGACGGTGGGCAGCGCCTACGAAGAGGTGGAGGCGCGATGCGAGGGCGAGACTGTAGAAGTCGCCTTCAATGCGAAGTACCTGATGGATGTGCTGGTGGCGCTGGAAGAAGAGAGCGTCTATCTGGAAATAACAGAGCCGCTCCGCCCTGCGGTGCTGCGCCCGGTGCCGCCACCGCCCGCCGCAGACCAGGAAGCGCCGGCAGGCACCGCCGAGCAGCTCTGCGTGCTTATGCCCATGCAGGTGGTGTAACAAGTGTAATTGCTTGTGCAGTCTTTAGGTTCGCCCCCGGTTTCAGGTATGATGCCGGGGGCAAAAATCACATCAGCGCCTCTTCTGTGCCTCTGCACAAACAGGCATACATAGCATGAAACCCATTTGCGCCATTAGTATCTGCAGCAAGGCAAACAGAAGGGCAGCCCCATGATGCTTCACCAGGACCGAAAACACAAATTTGAAACATCCCTCCGCGAGTTTGTCGAGCGCTTAACAATGTATACGGCCGCGGACAACGGATACTGGAGCGTTAAAGGGATCATCGACGTATACCAAAACGTCTATGCAATCTCATCAGACACAAAGATCGTTTCCAAAATTCTCGAGACACATATTTTTCCTGAGATACTCAAATTTTCCGAAGCAAACGGCTACAGACTCGTTCTGCCAAACCATCAAAACTATTATCCAGACTTTCTTTCATAGCTTATGACAATGAAACCGTCCGCTTTGCGCTAGACTTTAAGACCACTTACCGCAAGCCTGAAAAACCTGATTACTGCAACGGCTTCACTCTTGGCTCACACGGCGAGTACTTTGTTAAACGTGACAGCACAAAAAATATCCAGTTCCCTTACAGCACCTATTCGGGTCATTATTGTCTGGGCATTATTTACAGCCGTGTATCTGATCGCTCAGTTGATGAAACCACCGTCTACAGTTTAGACCAGCTGCAATCCATTGTTTCAGTTGTGAAAGATTTTCAATTCTTTGTTCAGGAGAAATGGAAGATAGCAAGCGATCGAAGCGGCAGCGGCAACACAGCCAACATCGGAAGCATCAACCATATCCCCAGTATCATAGCCGGGCGCGGAATGTTTGCCGATCTTGGAGAAGCTGTGTTCGATGAGTACTGGATGAACTATGGCCAAATCAAGGTTGTCGATCCTGTCACAGGCAGCGTGAAGGCTGTCACGAAACTGGAGGCATTTCTCAGGCACAAAGGGCTGGATCATACCGTCGCTCAACAAACCACACGCACAAGGTAAAACACTACTCAAACCATGAAAGTAATCATTCCTCCAATCAAATGCCAGGGCATCAAAACCAGGCTCGTAAGTCTGATATCAGATATGGCGAGATGGGATAATCGAGGCATCTGGATAGAGCCGTTTCTTGGCTCTGGGGTTGTGGGCTTCAACCTGGCGCGGCGGCGAGCATTGTTTGCCGATACCAACCCTCACACCATCGCTTTTTATAAAGCCCTGCAAGACCAAAAGATTACCCCAGCCATTATAAAAGATTTTTTGCAAACCGAAGGGACCACGTTATCCCGCGTTGGAGAAGCCCACTACTACGCCATACGGGAACGATTCAACAGAGAGGCTGCTCCTTTGGACTTTCTCTTTCTTAACCGCGCCTGCTTCAATGGGGTTATGCGTTTCAATCGCAAAGGGGGATTCAATGTTCCATGCTGCCGTAAACCCGATCGTTTCGCCCAGGCATATATAACTAAAATAGTTAATCAGGCGACAGCTGTATACGAACACATTCACTGTTCACAGTGGGAATTCAAGGTGCAGCAATTCACCGAAACAATTGCAACGTCAACCCCAAACGATTTCATCTACGCCGATCCGCCCTATGTTGGCCGCCATTTGAATTACTTTGAAAGCTGGGACGAGATAAAAGAAGCAAAGCTGTTTCAATCTCTGAGCCAAGGCAAGGCGAGATTCATTCTTTCCACCTGGGAAGAAAACACATATCGTCGTAACTCGTTCATTGATGGGTTATGGGGCTGTTTCCCACGAGTCTCGCAACAGCACTTTTATCATGTTGGGGCACCTTAATGCCATGACCGAAGCCCTCGTCATGAATTTCACTCCTCCAAACAGAACTCACCAAACAGAACAGCATCCGCAGGCGGCATTACCGCTCTATGACCGCCCCGTGCAAGAAAATGATCAACACAATCTCATACAACATCGCATTCCTCAAGCAGCGCCTCTGAAATGGGGCAGCACGGACAGCGATGCCAATAAAGGACTGCGAACATGCCGTGGCTAACTTACTGGCTGATGATGATGGTAAGGAGAAAACGAAATGGCTTCGGAAAGGGTGCAACAAAAACAGAGAGCAGGCCGAAACAGGACGTTGACGCTGAGCGAAGAAGATGCGCAGAACTGCGGTGCAAAACTCTGCAGGATAAGCAGGCCCGCAAGTATCGCAGATATAGAAAACAAGACTATCAATCAGGATTTGCTTGATGTTCTCGAATGGCTGCCCGCCGGGTGTGCCCGATCTCCTGTTCATTGACCCTCCCTACAATCTGAGCAAGCAATACAACTCAGGTAAATTCAAAAGGAAGCCATTCGACGAGTATGTCGAGTGGATCGAGTGCTGGCTCCCCCGGCTGCTGAACACGCTCACGCCAAATGGTTCTGCTTATATTTGCGCTGATTGGGAGTCATCTACCGCCGTCCACATGGTTGCATCCAGGTACCTGAAGATCAGAAGCCGCATCACCTGGGAACGCGAGAAGGGAAGAGGCGCGAAAGCCAACTGGAAGAATTGCTCTGAAGACATTTGGTACTGCACAAAATCAGACGACTTCACTTTCAACCTCGACGCAGTGAAAATCAAGCGTCGTGTCATAGCGCCATATAGGGACGGTGACGGAAAACCGAAGGATTGGGATGAGGGCGAAGAGGGGGGGTGCGGTTGACGCATCCATCCAAAATCTGGACGGACATTACTGTTCCGTTCTGGTCCATGTCGGAAAACACAGACCATCCGACACAAAGCCGGAAAAGCTCGTCGCGAAGGCGATTCTCGCCAGTTCCAACCCAGGCGATCTGGTGCTTGATCCCTTCCTTGGGTCAGGAACCACGTCGGTCTTCGCGAAGAAGCTGGGCAGACGGTATGTCGGGATCGAATGCGATGAGACCTATTGCTGCCTTGCTGAGAAGCGCCTCGCTCTGGCTGATCAGGACCGTAGCATTCAGGGATATTCTGAAGGCGTATTCTGGGAAAGGAACAGCCTGCAGGGCGTGAGAGATACCTCCCGTAAGTTTGGAGTACCAACCCTGTTCGCAGAGGATAATGATGAGTAGAAGCCCACTGTTCTACGGTGACGATCATAAGAGGATCGAGGCTTCCATTGTTGAGACGCTTAATACCCAGCCTGAATTTCTTTCCGCCAGGTCGCTTGGCAGCCCGCGCGCGGTGGGAGATGCTGAGCAGGAAATGCTCGGCGAGCACTCTAAATCTATTATGGGGGATGTCTGCAAAGCATATTCCGATACGTTCTCCCGCCGTACTATGGCAGACCTGGCATTCTATGACACGTCCGACTTTTATTATGTCGTGGATGTCAAAACTCACAATCTCGGCACGCAATTCAATATGCCGAATCTCCATCCGTGGAAAGACTGGCACGCTTTTACGAAGATGACAAGAATTGCTTCACGCTCCTCATAGTGAAATATGAAGTGGGTGAGGCGGACATTTCCTTCAAAGAGGCGCATTTCGTGCCTATAGAGTTTCTGTCATGGGAATGCCTGACGATTGGGGCGCAGGGCTGGGGCCAGATATAAATATCCAATGCTAACGTCATCAAGATAAATGAACGCTATTCCAGGAAGAAGTGGATGCTCGAGCTGTGCGATACCATGGCACGATTCTATCCAGGGGGAAATTGAGAAGATAGGCAAGCGTATCGCCTATTTCGAGCACGTAAGGCAGCAATGGGAGGCGAAGCCAGATGCCTGAACCAGCGCTCTGCTCACTGGTTCACCTCACCCCCTCAACCATGCAGCCGCTGCCTGGTGGTTAACCTCACCCCCTTGACCTTCGGTCATTCCCCCTCTCCCGGACAGTCGCTGCGCTCCTTGAGAGAGGGGGAGCAGAACCATGTCGCCAGCCTGCACCAGTCCTCTGCCGCCCCTCTTTCAGCGCCAACAGGCGCGACCGGGAGAGAGGCTGGCTGTTAGGCCGGGGTGAGGTTGCCTCACACGCTCTGCCGCAGTTGGCATGCAGAGCAGCATGGTGCATAGTGTATTTAGTCCACGGCAGTGGACTTTTGCCTGTCAAAACGGGGTTAAACCCGTGGTATGCGCAGGGGTTGAAACCCAGTGGCCATGTGCGCTGTTGTGAAATGGCCCGCTGCAATACCGCAGGTTTCATTGCGGCTGTTCAGGTGGTATAACAAAAGCGTGCTGCCGAATGCTGCGGCGGAAGCAGACAACAAGGCAACAGGAAAAACAACACAGGTGAGCAGTACAACACCGCTGCGCTGGCTTGCAGCATCAGAGGGAAGAGAATGGCTGGAGAGGGCTGCCAGCCTGCCTGCCGACCAGCTTGCCCGGCTGCAAACGCTGCGCCCGCTGGTGGGGCCAGAGCGGGCCGCCGCCCTGGTAGAGCAGCTGCAGCTGCGAAAACAGGCGGCAGAGCGTTTTCCGCAGGCAGGCAAAATGCTATTCACCCGCGCCGGGCTGGAGCAGTCTACCGCGCCTGCTGTCGCGCAGTGGAGGGCTTCCCTGTTTCCCGAAAACGAATGCTGCCTCGACCTTTGCTGTGGAATAGGCGGCGACCTCATCCCCCTGGCGCAGCGCATGCCGATTCTGGCAGCAGACAGCGATTCAGACGCGCTTTTCTGTGCGCGTCACAACCTGTCGCTTTTTGCCTCAAAACATGAAACACGCTTTCTGCAGGCCGATGTAACTACTCTTTCACTGCCTGCACTGCGCAGCACAGGCTTTCGCACCCTTTTTTGCGACCCTGCCAGGCGCACCATGCAGCAGGGCGGCATGGTGCGCACCAGATCGCTGGGAGAAAGCAGCCCGCCGCTGCACTGGATGCAAACCCTGCGGCATGCCCTCGATTTTGCAGCGCTTAAACTCTCGCCTGCCGTACCGCGCCACGAGCTGGAACTGCTGGGAGGGCACACATACTTTGTTTCGTACGGCAGGGTATGCAGAGAAGCATGCTGCCTGCTGCACCTGCCGCACGGCCCTGCAGGAGCGGTTTTGCTGCAGCAGGATGCAACAGCAGATACCATGCATGCGCTGCCAGGAGAGAGCGCACAGGCATCGCCCGCCATGCAGTGGCTTGTAGAGCCAGATCCCGCCCTCATTCGCGCCGGCCTCACCGATGCTTTCGCTGTGCGCACAGGCTGCATGCGCCTGGCCCACGGGCTGGACTATCTTACCGCGCACAGCCGTTTTGAAACCCCATGGGCCGATTTTTACCGCATACTAGATGCCATGCCCTATCACCCCGCAAAAGTAAAACAGTGGCTGCAGGCCCGCAATGCAAGGGTGACTGTGGTGAAACAGCGTGGCACAGACCTGCAGCCTGAACAGGTAAGACGGCAGCTGCAAACAAAAAAAACAGCAGACGGCGTGCCACTCACCCTGGTGCTGGCGCGCATTGGCCGTTCTTTCAACGCCATACTGTGTGAGCCGCTTCACCGTACTGCAGCTGCTGAGCAGGAACAGCAGGAGACCGCCTGGTAAATTTTTGCCATCAAACTGCCGAATATCTGAATGTACTGCTATTCGCAGGGCTGCAGCTTTACCGAACAGGATGTTCGGGGCCTGTCAGGGAGTGACGGGCTGTTGCGGCGCAATCATGGAGGAATCATAGAGATGGGCGATCTCTCAAATCGCACACTCTGGCACCAGTTCAAAACGTGCCAGAGTGTGAAAGCGCGTGAAACGCTGATTCAGCGGTATGCACACCTGGTCTCTATCACAGCAGGCAGGCTGTTTGGGCCTCTGCCCGGCGGAATAGAGCGCGATGACCTGATCAGCGCAGGCATTGTAGGGCTTATCAAGGCAGTAGATCAGTTTGACCCCAATCGCGGCATAAAGTTTGAAACCTATGCCATCACCCTGGTGCGCGGCGCAATACTGGAAATGCTGCGCAGCGATGACTGGGTTCCCCGGCTGGTACGCGATCAGCAAAAACAGCTCAAGCAAACCTTTATGCGCCTGGAAACAGAGTTTGGCAGACCGGCTACCGAAGAGGAAGTAGCTGCAGAACTGGGCATTACTACCGAGAGGCTGGCCAAAATTCTCACCAGCATTGGCAGGGCGAGCCTGCTTTCGCTTGACGATTTGCGCATTGGAAGCGAACAGCAGCGCCTTTCAGACGTGCTTCCCAACGAAGACCCCGGCCCTCTTGAATGCGTGGCGCTGCGCGAAAGAAGAAATGCACTGGCCACCGCCATAGACCGCCTGCCAGACCGCGAACGCACCGTTGTGGCGCTCTATTACCACGAGGGGCTTACCTTCAAGGAGATTGGGCAGGTACTCACCGTTTCAGAATCGCGGGCGTATCAGCTGCACGCACAGGCGGTTACCCGCCTGCGTGGATACCTCGACGCATTGCACGAACTGTTTCCCTAAGGCTTATTCAGCCTGCTGTTTTCTACTGTACGGGCGGAGCATTTCACCCGTACAGTTTTCTGCTTCTGCAGCATAACAGCCCTGCCCTTTCAGCGCTTCTGCACAGCGGCGCAGGGCAGGGGCAAACGGCCTGCAGAAAACGCTGCGCGGCTACCTTCCCAGCGGAAAGCGCAGCTGCAGGGTAAACAGCGGGTCGCCAAAACCGGCAAAATGCATGGTGCCTTCCAGCCCAATGCTGTGCGCCAGCGTTGCGCCTGCCAGTATCTTGCCCCCAAACCGGGTACGCTCGCCCAGGTACGGCCCTATGCCTACCCCCGCGTAAAAAGCGTTCAGCCCGATGATCTGAGGGCTGTATATTTCATCAATGGTAAGTGGAAACAGCGTGGTGACTCTGCCGAAATTTGCGCTTACCACTGCATCCAGGTCGATGCGCGTAGAAAGCCGGGGCGAAATATGCAGACCCGGAATGGTAAAATCGATGCCGCCGTCAAACTTGACGCGCGGAGATACCTCTGCACCCAGTCTAATATGCACAGGCACCAGTTGTGGAATAGCCCCTATCGCCTGCAGCTGCGCAACCCTCGGCTGCAGCTGAAGCTGCATTTTTCCCAGCTGCTGTGCGTTCGCGCCCGATGCCGCCGCCAAAGCCAGTGCAAAAACCGGCACACCCTTCGCAATACTTCTTCTCTGCATCGTATCTCTCTTTCTCTGTTTTATAGTACACACAATACCAGATGCAGATACATTCCTGCCGCGCATCATAAATTCCTGCCGCAGCAAAATGCGCAGAGCCGCAGTTATCTGCAGTCTCCGCGCACCTTGTTCCTTACGCCCTCCCCTGTAGAACCAGAGGCTTAGCGCAGGACTACCCTTGCGGGCCGCCGGGGCCGCCGCCAGGCCCGCCAAACCCAGGGCCGCCGGGAGGCATTCCGCCAGGTCCACCAGGCCCACCGGGGCCACCGAAACCGGGGCCGCCAGGACCACGCCCGCCAGGCCCGCCAAACCCAGGGCCACCAGGTCCGCCAGGGCCGGGTCTGCCGCCGGGAGCGTGGCTTGAGACGAACTGAAGCAAAATACGCAGCTGGTCTGCATTCAGCAAACCGTCTACCTTTTGCGTCAGCGTTTTATGCTCCTCGCGCATTGCAGCCATGGCTGCAAAACGGTCGCCCTGCGAAAACGCTTTCTCCATGCTGCTGCGGGTCTGCTTGTGCACTGCATCTGCCGCAGACTGAATAGACTTCAGCTGCCCGTCGCTCAGCTTCAGTTTTCCCATCAGTTCAATAGGCAGCTGCGCCTCTGCCCACACCTGCACCCGGCTGAGAAGCGCCGGTGCCTGTGCGCGCTGGCTGCTGGTGAGTACTGCCTCAATTTCGCTGCTTGCCTTTTTACGCGCTGCAGCAAACCCTCTCCCCCCAAACCCGCCGCCGGGAGGCATTCCGCCGGGGCCGCCGAAACCAGGACCACCGGGACCACCGGGTCCGCCGCCGGGACCACCGGGGCCGCCAGGACCACCGGGGCCGCCAAATCCACGGCCGCCGAAACCAGGGCCGCCAGGACCACCGGGTCCGCCAAATCCACGGCCGCCAGGACCACCGGGGCCGCCGGGCATGTTGTTGCGCAGAATGTGCATTACCTGCTGAAACTGAGCATTGGTAAGCGAGAGTTTTGTTTTGAGAACAAAGGGGGGCACATCAGCCAGCATCGGCTTGCGCAGAAGCATGCCCATCATTCGGCCGCCGGGAGGAGGCGGGGGCATGTTCTGCTGAGCATTGGCAGAGGTTTGCCAAAGTGGTATAACGCAAAGAGCCAGAGCGGCAGCGCCAGATACAATTGGTTTCATGTTGTCTATTCCTTTTCTGTGTGAACTGCTGCAGAGGGATGCTCTGCAGCGACCTGCATTACTAGAATACAGAAGCAACATGAAACCAGTATGAAAAGAAAAATTACCTCATATTTCCATCACAACAGGCACAATCACCGGTCTGCGGTTGGTGCGCTTGCGCAGAAAACGGGCGGTGGCATCATGTACTGCCAGGCGCACCGTATCAAGGTCAGCACCTTCTGCATAGCTCAGTTCTTCTACTGCCTGCACCACCCGCTCGGCTGTTTCCTCAAACAGCGCACTGCTGTCTTCAGGGTGCAAAAACCCCCTCGACAAAATGTCTGGCCCGGCAACAATCTCCCCGTTAGACCTGTCCATGCTAATAGTTACCACCACAGTGCCATCCTGCGCCAGATGTCTGCGATCGCGCAGCACCGCATCGCTCACCCCGCCGGCAGATATGCCGTCTACCAGCACGCTGCCGTGCGGCACGGTGGTTTCTGCACGGCGCACGCCTTCTTCATCCATCACCAGCATCTGCCCAGTTTCAAAGGTAAGCGTTTGTTCTGGCAGATAGCCCATTTCCTGCACCATGCTGCAATAGGCTGCATAGTGGCGCGGCTCGCCATGGTAGGGCGCCACAAATTCGGGGCGGGTCAGGTTGATCATCATCTTCAGCTCTTCCTGATAGGCATGCCCCGAAACGTGCACATTCTGCAGCATTTCATAAATCACCGAGGCGCCCAGCCTGAATATGCGGTTCACCACGCGCCATACCATGTCTTCGTTGCCTGGGATGGGGGTAGAAGAAAGCACCACCGTATCGGAAGGCTCAATCTGAATTTTGGAATTTTCGTCCCTGCTCATGCGCGTCAGCCCGGCAAGCGGTTCGCCCTGGCTGCCGGTGGTAAGAATGGCAATGCGCGATGGCTCAATTTTATACACATCCTCTACGCGCACCAGTTCGGTATCTTTCATGCGAATAAAGCCCAGCGAACGTGCAGTGGCCACGTTTTGCACCATAGAGCGGCCAAATATGGCGACCTTGCGCCCATGCTTCACGGCGCGGTCGTACACGGTTTGCACGCGGTGCAGGTTAGAACCGAAGGTAGCCACAATGACCCTGCCGGGCGCTTCGCGCATAAACCTGTCGAACACGGGTATCAGGGTGCTTTCAGAAGGAGACCAGCCCTTGCGCTCTACATTCACGCAGTCGGAGATCAGCAGTTTCACTCCCTCTTCTCCGTAGTGCGCAAAGCGTGCGGCATCAAAAATATGCTGGTCTATGGGCGTCTGGTCTATCTTAAAGTCGCCTGTGTGCATCACCACCCCAAACGGGGTGCGTATGGCCAGACTCATGGCGTCTGGCAGCGAGTGCGTTACATGAATGGCCTCTACCTGCAGCGCCCCAAAATCAACCGCTTCCCTTTCGGGGTACGGTATCAGTTCCACTGCAGAAGCCAGCCCGTGTTCGGCAAGTTTTTCCCGTATCATGCCCAGGGTAAGCGGTGAAGCGTACAGCGGTACAGAAAGCTGTTTCAGCACATAAGGCAGTGCGCCCACATGGTCTTCGTGGCCGTGTGTGAGGCAGATTGCCCGCACTTTTTCCCTGTTTTCCAGCAAATAGGTAATGTCAGGCAGTATCAGGTCTACGCCCGGCTGCTCCTGATTGGGAAACATCACTCCGGCATCTACCACCACAATGCAGTCGCGGCATTCAAATGCCAGCATATTCTTGCCAATATCTCCGCTGCCTCCCAGAGAGATAATTTTCACAACATCCTCGGTTTCTTTCACAATTCTCCTTTCATACGGGGCCAGCCGGTCAAATGGGGAAGCAGACTGTTAAAGCAGTCCGGCCTGCGCCAGTGCGGTGCGCACAATATTTTTTTCGTTTTCATTTGCCTCCACCAGCGGCAGGCGCAGCGGCCCTGCAGCAAGGCCAAGCATGGCCATTGCCGCCTTGAGCGGCGCGGGGCTGGAGGTAGAGGGCTGAAAACAGGCGCGTACAATGGGCAGCATGCGGTAATGCAGTGCAGCGGCTTCTTCCTGATCGCCGGCAAAAAAGGCGGTATGCATTGCTTTCAGGTGTTTGCCCACAAGGTGCGAAGTTACGCTCACCACGCCGCAGCCACCCACAGAAAGCATGGGCAGGGTAAGGCCGTCCTCGCCGCTGTAGAGGGCGAAGCGCGAACCCGCCCCTGCTGCAATGGCTGAACACTGCATCAGATCGCCAGAGGCTTCCTTTACAGCCACAATGTTTTCCACATCGTGCGCCAGCCTCAGGGCGGTGGCGGCCTCCAGGTTGCGTGCGGTGCGCGCAGGCACGTTGTACAGCATGCAGGGCAGTTTGGGCACGCTTGCGGCAATGGTGCAAAAATGCTGGTACAGCCCCTCCTGCGAGGGGCGGTTATAGGGCGGCACCACCAGCAGCGCACCATCCACCCCAATATCCGCGGCTTCACGGGTCAGCTGCACAGAAGCTGCCGTGTCGGCGCTGCCCGTGCCTGCAATTACGCTGCACCTGTTTGCCGATGCCTCTTTCACCAGCTGAAACATGGTCAGCTTTTCTTCATGGCTCAGCGCTGGCGACTCGCCTGTGGTGCCGCATACCACAATACCGTCGGATCCATTCTGCAGCAGATGCTCCACTATTTGCTTTACGCCCGCCTCGTCAAGTTTGCCGCCAGCATCAAACGGCGTAATCATGGCGGTAATCACCTGGCCAAAGGGTGTGTATCTCATGCTATGCTCCGGGTCTGCTGCACCCATGTCTCGGCGATCTGGAAGCCGTTGAGAGCAGCGCCTTTCAAAATCTGGTCTCCGCTCACAAACAGGTCGATGGCATCCGGGTTAGATATGTCTTCCCGTATGCGCCCTACCAGCACGTCATCCTGTCCACTGGCCTCTATGGGCATAGGAAAGTGGTTGTTGTCGCGGTCATCCACCAGTTTCACGCCCGGCGCGCGCGCCAGGGCTTTTCTCACCTCGTCTAGCGAAGGGCGTTTGCCCGCTTCAAATTCTATGTTCACCGATTCTGAATGCGCTCTCAGCACAGGCACGCGAATGCAGGTGGGTGTAATGCGCAGCGAATCATCGTGCAGTATCTTGCGCGACTCTTGCACCATTTTGCGCTCTTCCTCGTTGTAGCCGCTTGAGTCTATTTTAGTGTTGTGGCTAAAAAGGTTGAATGCAATGGGGTACGGAAACACCTGTGGAATGGGGGGGCGTTCGCGCAGAATGTCGGCGGTCTGGTCTATCAATTCATTCATTGCCTGTGCCCCTGCTCCACTGGCCGCCTGGTAAGTAGAAACCACCACGCGCCGAACCGGCGCCAGTTTGCGCAGCGGCGCCAGCGCCATAAGCAAAATAATGGTAGAGCAGTTGGGGTTGGCAATAATGCCCTGGTGCCAGGCAATATCTTCCGGGTTGATTTCGGGTATCACAAGCGGCGTTTGCGGGTCCATGCGAAAAGCGCTGGAGTTGTCTATCACCAGGGCGCCTGCGCGCACTGCCGCAGGCGCAAATTCCTTGCTGCGACTGCCGCCCGCCGAAAAAAAGGCTATGTCTACACCTTCAAAAGAATGCTCAGTCAGTTTTTCTATTGCATGGTTTCGCCCATGAAAATTTACGGTTCTGCCTGCAGAGCGTTCGGAAGCAAGCAGATGCAGGCTTTGCAGCGGAAACTCGCGCGTTTCCAGCAGCCTGAGAAACTCTGTGCCCACGGCTCCGGTAGCGCCTGCAACAGCAACATGATAAGTACGCATCGAAATAAAACAGACCCTCTTTCCTGAATGTAAATTCTTTCATAGTGTACCCCATTCCCCTCTCTGTTGAAGGCTTTTCAGCGCATCCGCGCCACTGCCGCCGCCCATTTGCTGCAGCCGCTGCTGCCTGCTTTATACACCCTGCCGCTATTTGCCGCACTGCAAAATATGTGCCATGCCCCCTGTTTCGAGTAAACTGTAAGCACGACAAACAACCGCCTGCAGCGCCATATACAGTGGGTTGCATGGCAATGCATGAAAGGATACACAGTTTTGCTAAGATTTCTCACAGGAGGCGAATCGCACGGGCCGTCACTCACCGCCATTGCCGATGGTCTGCCTTCTAACCTTGCAGTAGATGCCTCCGAAATCAACAGACATCTGCGGCGCAGGCAGGGAGGATACGGCCGGGGAGGACGGCAGCAGATAGAAACAGACACCGTAGAGATTCTCTCAGGCGTGCGCTATGGGCGCACCATGGGCGGGCCGGTTACTTTGCTGGTGCGCAACCGCGACTGGGAAAACTGGCATGAGCGCATGTCTGTGATGCCCGTTGAAAACCCCGCGCCCCCCATTACCCAGCCCCGCCCCGGCCATGCCGACTTTCCGGGAATGCTCAAATACTCTACCGACGACCTTCGGCCCATTCTTGAGCGCTCAAGCGCGCGCAACACCACTGCTCTGGTGGCGCTGGGAGCGCTTTGCAGGCCGCTGCTTTCTGCTGTGGGCATACAAATAGTAAGCCATGTAGTTACCATTGGCGGCATACACGCCCGGTTTGAAGGCAGGCAGAATTACCTGGACCTGGCAGAGCGGGCAGAAACCTCACCCGTGCGCTGCGCAGACCCGGCAGCAGAAGAAAAGATGATTGCCGCCATTGATGTGTGCATGCAGGAAGAGACTCGCGACACGCTGGGGGGCGTATTTGAAGTAGCGGTGCTGGGCTGCCCGCCAGGGCTGGGCAGTTTTGTGCAGTGGGACCGCAAGCTCGACAGCAGGCTGGCGGCGGCGCTCATGTCTATTCAGGCCATCAAAGGGGTGGAACTGGGCATGGGGTTTGAAGTAGGCAGCATACCCGGATCGCGGGTGCATGACGAGCTTTTTTTTGCAGAAGCAGAAGGCTTTAGCCGCGGCACCAACAACGCAGGCGGCATAGAGGGAGGCATGACCAACGGCGAGCCAATTGTGGTGCGCGCAGCCATGAAGCCTCTCTCTACCCTGCCCACGCCGCTGGCTTCTGTAGACATGCAAACCCGTACTGCCGTAAAGGCGCATTTTGAGCGCTCTGATGTCTGTGCGGTGCCCGCAGCCGCTACCATAGGCGAGGCAATGGCGGCGCTTGTGCTGGCAGATGCAGTGCTTGAAAAATTTGGCGGCGACAGCCTGGAAGAAACAGTGAGAAACGCGCAGGGCTATCTGCATGCCATAAAAGAAAAAGGCTGGCAGCCACAAACACAATGAAAGCATATGCAAACCTGGTGCTGACAGGTTTTATGGGGGTGGGTAAAACCACCCTGGGCAAAATGTGCGCGCACAGGCTGAACTTCGAGTTTGCAGACACCGACCTGCTGCTGGAAATGCGCAGCAATGCCAGTATTGCACAGCTGTTTGCAGAAAAGGGCGAACCCGAATTTCGCCAGATGGAGCGGCGCATTGTGGCCGAACTGGCAGCAGGGGAAAACCGCGTCATCTCCTGCGGCGGAGGGGTTCCGCTGCTGCAGGAGAACCGGCAGGCGCTTAGGCAGACGGGGCTGGTGATACTGCTCTCGGCTCCGGTAGAAACCCTTCTTGAACGCATCGGAGGCTCTACCCACCGTCCCCTGCTGGAGACCTGCGCAGAAACCCGCCAGCAGCGCATGCAAAGGCTGCTGAAGGCAAGAGAGGCCGACTACAAAGCCATTGCACATTGCAAAATAGATACTTCGCGGTACTCAGTGCCCGAAACAGTTGAACATATAGTCACACTCTACCGTACCGTAACAGGAATGCCATGAATCAGAAGCACGCAGCATTGATAGAAGTAAAAACCAGTCGGCACAGCTACCCGGTTATTGTGCAGCAGGGCCTGCTGCAGCAGGAGGCTGCACGGCGCATTGCCGCACTGGCGGGCAGCGCAAAGGTATCGCTGGTTACACAGCCAAAATTGCACCGGCTGTATGGGGAGGCCATTGTGCAAGAGCTTGCGCATCTGGGGGTGCAGGCTGAAACAAAGCTTATTCAGCCAGGAGAAAGAAGCAAAAACCTGAAACAGGTTGCGCGCCTATACTCTGCCTGGGCGGAACAGGGCATGGATAGAAAGAGCCTGGCGGTGGCGCTGGGCGGCGGGGTGATCAGCGACCTGGCAGGCTTTGCCGCCGCTACCTGGCTAAGGGGAATAAGGGTGATGAACCTGCCTACCTCGCTGCTGGCGCAGGTAGATGCCGCCATTGGGGGCAAAACCGGCGTAGACCTGCCGCAGGGCAAAAACCTGGCTGGGGCGTTTCACCCGCCCTGTGAAGTGCTGATCGACCCCCTCTGCCTGGCAACGCTGCCCATGAGTGAGATACGCTCTGGCATGGCCGAAGTACTCAAATATGGTATCATTTACGATGAACAGCTGTTTGAAGAGGCGGCAGCGGCAGGCGCATTTTTGCAATATGAGAACCGAACAAAACTCACCCCGCTCATTGCAAGGTGCTGCGCCATCAAGGCAGAAGTGGTATCGCATGACGAAACAGAACAGGGGCTGCGGGCTATACTCAACTTTGGGCACACCCTGGGGCATGCACTCGAAGCCGCCACCTTCTACAAGAGGTATCTGCACGGAGAAGCTATTGCGGTAGGCATGGTAAGCGCGGCGCTCATAGGAACCGAAACGGGCATTACCCCCCCCGAAACGGCAGATCGCATTGTTGCTGCGCTGCGCAGTCTTCATCTTCCCACCGCACTTCCCGATGATATAAGTGATGAAACACTGCTGCAGGCTGCACGCATGGACAAGAAATCGGAAGCAGGCCGGCTGCGATGGGTTCTGGCAGACAGAATGGGCCACACTATTGTGACCAGTGTGGAAGACAGCGCTGTGTACGCGGCGTTGAAAAAACACAGGCAGAATGCATATGCCTGAAACGCCTGCTCAACCTGATACGCAGCACGCATGGGAATACTGGCTGATGCTGGCATGGGTGGTTCTTCCCGCTGGAAGATGGCTGATTATGCCGATTTTTCAGGCTGCAGGAGTGGTAAGCCCGCAGATGCTTGCTGCACTGGATACCGGCATCTTTCTCAAAATTTACCTGCTGCTGTCGGCCGCCATTCTGGTAGCGTGCGCTCTGCGGTTTACGCACGAAGTTCAGAAAAAAAGCTCCTCGCGATCGGGGGGCGCAGATTCTTCTGGCGGTATCTCAAAGGAATAGCCGTTCCATGATCAACCAGGTACTAGATCAGCGCTATGAAGTGGTGGAAAAACTGGGCGAAAGCACTTTCTTCGCAGTCTACCGCGCACGCGACCGTGCTGCCCAGAGACAGGTGCTGCTCAAACAGCTGCAGCCCGCATGGCAGCAGGATGCCGCGCTGATAAGCGGGCTGCAGGAAGGCATGGCCGCAGCGGCAGCTCTCAAACACCCCAACATAGCAGAATTTACCGGCTGGCTCAATACCCCAAACGGCCCATGCCTCGTCACCGAATACGTGCGCGGCATGGACCTGAAAGAGCGCATACGCCGCCTGGCCCCCTACAACCTCGCCGTAGCCATAGATATCTGCTGCTCGCTGGCCGAGGCGCTGGTGTATGCGCATACGCACAGGCAGGTGCATGGCGATGTACGCCCGCACAATGTGATCATAACTGCAGAAGGTGCGGTAAAACTCACCGATCTGGGCCAGATGCGGGGCATATGCCAGTCGCGAAAGGCACAAATCGCGCTTCTGCAGCGCTCGGCGCCCTACCATGCCCCAGAGCTTTCTACCACAGAACCTGGCAGCGCAGCGGGCGATATTTACGCACTGGGGGCGACTCTCTACGAAATGCTCACCGGCTCACAGCTCTATAATGCAGATACGCCGGAAGCCATTGCCGACCTGCATATCAACACCCCCATCCCCTCCCCGCGCCTGATCAATCAGGGAGTGCCGCGGTCTGTAGAGGGAATCGTAATCAAATGCCTGCAGAAAAAGCCCGAACAGCGCTACGCTTCTGCTGCAGAGCTGCTCACCGACCTTAAATCTGCGCGTGACGCACTGCGGTTTGGGAAATCGCTTTCCTGGTCTCCCATGGACCTGGAAAAGCTGCCCGCCGAAACCGTTGCCCGCCCAACCTTCGTAGCAAGCCCGCCTCCTCCCCGAGAGCCGGCTGCTGTGACCCGGCAAAGCCCCATGTCTCCAACCAACCGCCTGCGCGCCCGTGAACAGCGCGTCAGCAGCTTCATCACAGGCGCAATCGGCGCTCTCACCTTTCTGATACTGGCAATAGTGGCAGGTTTCTACATCGTATACCGCCTCAACTTTGTGCAGCCGCCCGCAGAAAACCTGCCCAGCATGGTGGGCATGCAGGTAGAACAGGCACAGGCGCTGGCTTCGCAAAAGCATATACGCCTGCTGCTGCATGGCAGCTATATGAATAAGCCCCGCGACGTTATCTACCAGACCGATCAAGACACCTCGCTGCCGGCGCATCCGGGGCAGTACATCAATGCCTGGTACAGCAAAGGCCCCATGTATGTACAGGTGCCCGACCTGACAGGCATGACCAAAGAAGGCGCCCGGCAGGCTCTGCAGCACGCCAACCTTGTTCTGGGCAAAACCACGCCTGAATACAGCGGTACAGTACCCATTGATGAAGTAATCAGCCAGGATGTTTCAAGCAAAAAAAGCGTGCTGCATGGCACTGCCGTCGACCTGCTCATCAGCGACGGCCCGCAGCCCGATACCGCCGCCGCCAACTCTCCCCTCAACCCGGCAGACAGCTCGCAAAACCCGCCAGCAAGCAACGGCTCCTCTTCGAGCACAAATACTTCTAATAACACAGGCAGCACAGGCACGCAGCCCGCAGCAGGCAGCGGCGGCGCAACCGCCCCAGCCCCAGGCAGTTCGGGCACAGCGGCTCCAGCTGCCGGCGATGCAGGCACAAGTGCGGCCTCGGCTGCAGCACATGCAGCCACGCATACCTTCAACTTTCCCATCACTCTTCGCCCTACGGCAAACAGCGGTCCCGGCCCCTGGCAGGTGCGCATTACATACACCGATTCCACTGGCACCCACGAGGTTATGAATGCCTCGCAAAGCGACGGCGACAAGGTACCAGTAAGCTTTACCTACACTGGCAGCTCTATACGGCTGCGCATCTATTACAACGGTTCGCTGGCATATGACCACAGGCTCAGCCCGCAAACCATGCAGCAGGGAGGCAAACCGTGAGCACAGCGCACAATGTTGTAATCGCCCCTTCCATACTTTCCGCAGACTTTGGCTCGCTGGCAGAAGCGGCCAGGCTGGCAGAAAGCGCCGGTGCAGAATACCTGCATTTCGATGTGATGGATGGGCGGTTTGTGCCCAACATCACCTTTGGCCCTGCCGTAGTACAGGCGCTGCGCCCGCACTCTGCTGCTTTTTTCGATGTACACCTGATGATTGCAGAGCCTGAAAAATACCTGGAAGATTTTGCCCGCGCAGGCGCAAACGGCATCACCGTGCATTTTGAAGCCTCGCCGCATCTGCAGCGCACCCTGCAGCAAATCAGAAAGCTGGGCCTGCAGGCAGGGGTGGCCTTCAACCCGCACTCCCCGCCAGATGCACTGCGGTGGGTGCTAGACACCGTAGACCTGGCGCTGGTAATGACCGTGAACCCGGGCTTTGGGGGTCAGAAATTTCTGCCGCTCATGCTGCAGAAAATAGAACAGGTGCGCACAATCACGGCAGCAGCGCCGCACCCCGTTCGCATTGAGGTAGACGGCGGCATTGATGTACACACAGCCGCATCGGTTGTGCAGAAAGGAGCGAATACACTGGTAGCGGGAACTGCCATTTTTGGCACAGGCGCAGTGCCTGAAGCAGTGCAGGCGCTTCGCACCGCTGCCAGAGAGGCGAATGCATGAGTACACTGCGAAAAATCGGCACGGCGCTGCTTGCGCTCATCATTGTGATGGCCCTGTACGGAAGCGCATTCCTTATGCCGCACCTTGTTGAAGAAGTGCACAGCAAATCTGCCCTTGCACAGGGCACTGCACCGCAGGCGCGGCTCATACACAACGAACTGATAAAACAAATTCTGCTCAACCAGGCTTACTGGGGAGTATGCGGGCTGCTGGTGGTTGGCCTCATCATCGTCGCCCTGCTTGACTGGCAGCGTGTAAACCGCATTTATTATCAGGAAAAGGCCAGCCTGATGATCAAAACAGCACGCGAAGCGCAGCAAAATGCCAAAACAAACCGGTGACTATGCCCGATATAGATAAATACTGGATGCGCATTGCGCTGAAACTGGCAAAACAAGGGTTCACTACCCCAAACCCCATGGTTGGCTGCGTAATAGTAAACCAGGGCGAGCTGGCAGGGCAGGGCTGTCACCCGGCGGCAGGCCAGCCGCATGCTGAAGTGTTTGCCCTGCGCCAGGCAGGAGAAAAAGCCCGGGGGGCCACTGTCTACGTCACCCTGGAGCCTTGCTGCCACTATGGGCGCACGCCGCCCTGCACCGATGCGCTGCTGGCGGCAAAAGCAGCACGCGTAGTCATAGCCTCCCGCGATGCCGACCCCCGCGTGAAAAACAGGGGAATAGAGATTTTGCAGGCAGCAGGCATTGAAGTAACCACCGGGGTACTGGAAGAAGAAGCTCTCTGGCTGAACAGAGACTTTTTTGCCTGGCATAACAGCGGCAGGCCCTACCTCACCCTGAAAACCGCTATGACCCTGGATGGGAAAACTGCCACCCGCACCGGTGACAGCAAATGGATAACCAGCAGTTCTGCAAGAAAACAGGTACACCAGATGCGTGCGCGCAGCGGCGCAGTAATGACAGGCATTGGCACCCTGCTGGCAGACAACAGCCGGCTGGATGCGCGTCTCACCGGCGTGGCGCTGCCGCGCCAGCCTCTGCGCATTGTAGTAGACAGCAGACTGCGCACTCCCCTGCGCTCCGCTGCCGTAGCGCTGGCCAATAAAAACCCCGATACCCATCCTCTGCTCATTGCAACTACCTGCAGCGCCTCTTTTGAAAAAGAGCAGGCGCTGGCACGCCCAGGCATCGAAATACTGAGGCTGCCGGCGGAAGAGGATGGAAGGGTGTGCCTGCCAGCTCTATTGAACGAACTGGCCAGCCGAAAAATCATAAGCGTACTGGCTGAATGCGGCTCTAGACTAAATGCCTCGCTGATTCAGCAGCAGCTGGTGCAGGAAGCACTGGTGTTTATCGCCCCCAAAATAGCGGGAGGCGAAAACGCCCCCTCGCCTGTCGGCGGAGAAGGGGTGGAAAAAATGGCGCAGGCATGGCAGCTGCAAAACTTGCATGTAAAACGATTCGGACCCGACATTGCGCTCTCTGGCCAGCTGAAATGAACAGCCTGCCCAAACTGGTAGAGCAAACACTGCGGCAGTACGATCTGCTGCAGCCAGGCGATACCGTGCTTGTTGCCCTTTCGGGCGGACCAGACTCTACAGCCCTGCTGCACATACTGGCGAATATGCGGCAGCAGTGGCAGCTCAGCCTGTACGCCGCGCACCTGAACCACGGCATTCGAGGCGAAGAAGCCGACCTGGATGCAGAACATGCCGCCGCGCTTTGCCGTGCGCTGAATGTGCCGCTGGCAAGTGAACGCATAAACGTACCTGCCCTGCGCAAAAACAGACGCCTCTCTATGCAGGAAGCAGCCAGAGAAGCAAGGCACGCTTTTCTAAGGCGCGAAGCTCAACGCGCCTCTGCACGGCGCATTGCAGTCGGCCATACCCGCGATGACCGTGTGGAAACCATACTGCTCAACCTCATGCGCGGCTGCGGCCCCGAAGGGCTGGAGGGTTTTCCGCCGGCAGCCCCACCGCTCATACGCCCGCTTTACCTTGCAGAAAAAAAAGACACCCTTCACTACTGCCTGCTGCATCAGCTCAATGCCCGTATAGATTCTTCCAATGCAGACATGCACTACAGCCGCAACAGGGTGCGCACGGAACTGCTTCCGCAGATGAGGGCGTACTACAATAACAGGGTAGATGATGCACTGCTGCGCATGGCAGACATTCTTGCTGAAGAAAACGCGTATATGCACGCTCAAACAGCGGATTTTCTTGCAGCGCACATGCACCGCTCAGACAAAGAACTTGTTATAGACTGTTCTGCCCTGCAGGCTCTGCCGCCAGCCCTGCAAAAAAGAGCTGTGCGCGGCATGGTAGAAGCAGGCAAAGGGAATATACAGGGCCTCACTTTTCAGTTGGTAGAGCAGGTGCTGAATTCCTGCAGGCTCGGCGAACGCAAAGGCTGGCAAATTGCTCAAACCAGCGGAAAATGGAGCCTGATTTGCGATGGCGATGTGCTGCGCATGCACCATGCCCATACTGAAAGCGCAGAGCCTGAACCATGGTCGCATCCGCTCGAACCCGGCAGGCCGCTGCTGCTGCACAACGGCATCAGCATAGAACTGCGCATACTCAGCGATATGCAAAGCCTGCATCTGCTGCACACAGAAGCAGAAGAATGTACAGAGGCGCTGGCGCTGCCAGCCTGTGAGGCAAGCCTGCCGCTACAGGTGCGCAGCAGACTGCCCGGCGACCGCATGCACCTGGCAGGAGGAACCAAACTACTGCAAGACTTGTTGGTAGATCGTAAGGTAAAACGTGAAACACGCAGCCAAACGCCCCTGATTGCAGATGCAAAAGGGCAGATACTGGCAGCGGCAGGAGTAGCGCACTCTGTACTGGCAGCAAATCGCAGCAGATGGCACAGCCTAGCAGAACCAGGCCCGTATCTGGTGATTTTGGTATTTGTGAAGCCAGTGTGATATAATGATACTCTGCAAGAAAAGTTTGCCCCCTGCACTGCAGGCAATGCAAACTCAGGGAGGCCGCTTTGAAACCGGGAAACAATACCGCCCGCATACTGATAGGTATACTCATTGCTGGTTTGATTTTTTTCTTCATATTCCACAACCCTATTGCTTCCGCTTTGGGAGGAGGGGGACAGAATATGCCCTATTCCGAGTTCCGCCGAATTGTAGATACCACGCCGCAAAGTATTAGAAAGGTTGTGATAGACAACGGCGGCAAGGAAATGCAGGTAAAATTCAGCACACCGCCTACCCCCAACACCAGTGCCAGCCAGTCAATAGAACTGCCTGATGCAGCACAGACACGCAATGACCTCTACATGGCTATGCAGCAAAAGGGGGTTACCTACAGCTTTTCACATCCGCTGCTTAGTGAATTTGCTCAAACATTCCTTTCTGTGCTCATCTTTCCGCTGGGCATCATACTGCTTTTCTACTTCCTCTTTATGAGGCAGGCGCAAAGCGGCGGAAACCAGGCGCTCAATTTTGGCAGGGCAAGAGCAAAACGCCTCACCGACTCGGTGCCCAAAGTCACCTTTGAAGAAGTTGCCGGTGTAGAAGAAGCCAAACAGGAACTTTCTGAAATTGTAGACTTTTTGAAAAACGCAAAGAAGTTTCAGGCGCTGGGAGCAAAAATACCCAAGGGAGTGCTGCTGCTGGGCGCACCCGGCTGCGGTAAAACGCTGCTGGCGCGTGCCGTGGCAGGCGAAGCAGGGGTGCCGTTCTTTCATATCTCAGGCTCAGACTTTGTAGAAATGTTTGTAGGCGTGGGAGCAAGCAGAGTACGAGACCTGTTTGAAACCGCCAAGGCAAACCGACCATCGCTGATTTTTATCGATGAAATAGACGCCGTTGGCAGACAGAGAGGCGCAGGGCTGGGAGGCGGACACGATGAGAGAGAACAGACCCTCAACCAGCTGCTGGTGGAAATGGATGGCTTCGACCCAAACACAGGCGTGATTATGATTGCAGCTACCAACCGCCCCGATGTACTCGACCCTGCCCTGCTTCGACCGGGCCGCTTCGACCGCCAGGTGGTGGTAGATGCACCCGATGTCGCAGGCAGAAAAGCGATCTTTCAGGTGCATCTGCGCGGCAAACCGCTTGAAGCGGATGTCGACGTAGATACCCTGGCGCGCCTTACCCCTGGCTTTACCGGCGCCGATATTATGAACGTTGTAAACGAGGCAGCTATTCTGGCGGCACGCAGAGACAAAAGCATCATCGGCATGAGCGAATTTGATGAGGCCAGAGACAGGGTACTGATGGGGCCGGAACGAAAAACGCGCATGAATACAGACAAAAAGCTCGAAGTAGTGGCTTACCATGAGCTTGGTCATGCCATTGTAGCAGCGCGTTTGCCCAAAGCCGACCAGGTATACAAAATCACCGTGATTCCGCGCGGCACCAGCGCAGGAGCCACCTGGTTTCTTCCCAAAGAAGAGGGGCTGCGCACCCGGCAGGATATGCTGGATGACATTACCTCGTCGCTGGGCGGCAGAGTGGCAGAAGAACTGGTGTTTCAAGACGTTACTACCGGTGCATCGCAAGACCTCAACTATGCAACCGACCTCGCCCGCGCCATGGTGTGCGAGTATGGCATGAGCGAGCGGCTGGGCATGGTGCGGCTGGGACGCAGGCATGGCAACCCGTTTCTGGGACGCGATTTGATGGAAGACCGCGATTACAGCGAGGAAGTGGCGCGCGCCATAGATGAGGAAGTGCGTTCCATCATCGAACAGAGTTATGAAAGAGCGCGTGATATTCTTACCCGCGATCGTGAACTCATGGACCGCATTGCACGCATTCTTATCAAGGTAGAAACCCTTAGCCGCGAACAGTTCATGGCGCTGCTTGATGGTTCTATTACAGAAGAAGACATAATGCGCGATCAAAACATAACTCCGCCGCCCACTACGGGCACCACACAAACTGTAGCAGGCCCAGAACCTCCACGCATACAGACCAGGCTGCGACCCGAACCGGCCTGATACAAGCCGCTGCCAACTTAATTGCCCTGTCAGCCAATGCTGGCGGGGCAACAGGACAAAATTTACATTTATGTAACTTACAGGTCAGAAGCACGCACGCCTGAATATTCACACCTGTCGAAACGGCATTTCATGCGTATGGCATTCTGAACAACATCTTTTCAAGGAGCTGATAGTATGCATGGTTTGGCGTCTGCATTCTCACTTCAGCGCTGCTGCGGGCGCGGCAGAACAACCCCCTGTTTTACGGCATAGCTATCATCCAGCCTGTTCATACCGCGGGCGGGTTAGCATTTGTGAAATTCTGTACAATCCGCCTCCAGGCGGATGTTATAGAAACCAGGGTTTGGTAGAATAACACTAGAAGATATTACAAGGGAGGTTCGCAAAATGAGAACGAAAATTGCAGCAATTGAAATGACTAGCACAATTCTGCTGCTCAGCATTGCAGCGAGTATGGCGCTAGCCGGCAAACCAGCATCCTGGGAAAAAGCAGGCACACTCGGCTCGGTAGGTCTGGTGGGCAGCACCCATGTTCACCTCAATCTGGCAACCAGCAGCAAACAGGTTGTCACCACAGTACTGTCTGATACCAGCATGGGCGGCATCTGCGAAGACTGCGGCCAGTTTCAGCCGTTCAAGGCTGCAGACTCTGCCAAAATTTGCTCAATGTGCGGCTGCAACGAGCCAAACGCAGTGTGCGTAGGCTGGAACAGCCTCAAGGTTTGCAACTGGCAGGGCATGCTTCAAAAACTGCCGCTGGGTACAGGGCTTCGCGTGGTGTTCAATGACCCTGCCAACCCCCAGTCTGGCCTAAAAGTACTATACATCAACTATAAGCAGGCGCTGCTTCCTGTTACCGGCCTGAGCAAACTGAATTCTGAGCAGCTGCAAAACCTGCTCAAACCCATCGGGATTACATCTGCAGAGCTTCTGGAAGGCGGCACCCTGCTGCGCATGAACCTGAAGCAAAACTGGAGTGCAAAAAAAGCCGACCAGCTCAGCAAACTGCTGAAACAAAACGGAGCCGGCATCGGTTCTACTGCAGATGCACCTGCTGCGCATTAGCTGCAAACTGCCGCTGCAGTTACTTTTCCAACTTGAGGAGACACTATCATGAAAGTACACCGCGGGGTTGTTTCCAGAGGAATTCCGCTACTGTTTGCAGCGCTCATGCTGGCAGGTCTTACCCGCCCGGCAGCGGCCTTCCCACAGTTTGCACGCAAGTACCACCTGGCTTGTGCAACCTGCCACAGCATGGTGCCGCGCCTTACGCGATTTGGATACGCATTTTTAAGGGCCGGCTTTCGTCTGCCCTCCAATGTGCAGAAACCGATTACGCTTGATAACTCGCTGGCATACACCATTGCCACTCTTATGGCTCAAAGCCGCACGGCTCCCAACGTAGAAGTGCCCGGCGTTGATACCGCTCTGGCCACCTCGCTGGGCAAGCAGTGGGCAGTGCATATTCGCTACACCACCGGGTTTTCGGGGGGCAGCCAGAGCGGGTTTTCAGATTTTTGGGGGCAGTACAACACCTCTCCGCGAGGAGTAGACTGGTCGGTAAAAGTCGGCCAGATACCGGTAATCGATGGATACCAGCTGGCCGGAGACCGAACCCTCACCATCACAGATGCACAGCTGTACGGCGCAAACGGCCCCCTGGCCAATGTGAACAATGCGCTGGGAGACTTTGGCATAAATGCCTATGAAACCGGCGTAGAAGGCGGCTATACCGTTGGGCCAATGAGCCTGCGCCTCTCGTGGCTGTACGGCATGAAGCAGGATGGTTCCTCGCAAAATATCACCTACAACGGACGCGGTTTTCACGATGTAGCCCTGCAGGGAGACTATTTCTTCGGCAACCTGGGCACCACTGTAAGCGCATTCTACTACAATGGCAGACGACAGCTGAACGCAGTCGGCATAGAAGATAACTTTCAGCGAGCCGCTCTTTTCGGTACCTACACACGTTATGCAGGCACAGTAACCAGAGGCATTCCAACCTGGCAGTTTGAGGTGAATGGAGCAATGCTTTACGGCACAGACGATGTTGCTGCCGGCAAAAATGTAAGCGATTACGGCACTCTGATAGAAGGAGACGTATACTACCGGCACAAAACCGCTCTGGCTTTGCGCTACGACACCGTGCGCTCGGCAGGAATCACCGGCACCCCGGTTACCGGAGCTTACACACTCTCGCTCACCAATCGTCCGGGGCAAAACCTGCTGATTGAACTGGAATACCGCAAACAGATCAACCCGCGCACCGATGCCATCACAGGCATGATCCAGTTCCTTTACTAAACCTTTCTCCAGGGTTGCACAGGCAGGAGGCAGCACCCCTCCTGCCTTTTATCTGCCGGGCGGTTTCTCCTGTTTCCTGGAACGTCTATGCAAATCTTCAGCCTTCCCAAACAACTCCCCCTGCACAGTTTTACAGGCATCTCCATTGCTGCAAAAGTATCTGCTAAACAAAATAAACCCCGCCAGCTGTTTCACCCTCGCATGCAGGTACATTCTATTTATCTTTTCATTTACTTGTCGTACTGCCCATAAACAGCAGCACAGCCTGTTTGCAAAGCGCTGTCTGCCGGGCAGTGCAGGGAGGTATGTATGCAGCTGGAGTGTTTTTCTGTACCCTATGCCGCCGTAGAGCAAATGCGCCTGCTCTATCGAGAAGAGGCGCACTGCCAGATAGTGCACGATTCTATTTTAAGACGTGAACTTGCCAATGCCTTTCTGTTCCATGCAGATGGAGCGCCGGCTGGATACGGAGGAGTTTGGCACAAACACTATCCGGGGAGAATTATGGAGTTTTATACCCTGCCCTCCATGCGCACCGCCGCTGCAGATATGTTTGAACTGTTTATCAGTACGAGCGGGGCAGTTGAGATGGAAGCGCAATCCAACATGCCACTTATGCTTGATATGCTGCTCGCTTTTTGCGATAATATTCAAAGCGATATCATTCTGTACCACGATGCGGTGAATACGCACATCTCCAGACCAGACTGCAGCCTGGTGAAACAGAGCGAGTGGAGCGGGGAGATTTTTGCCCACCAGCATGAACCGGTTGGCGAATGGCTGCTTATTGCAGAGGGCAAAGCAGCGGCCACAGGAGGCGCACTGCACCACTACAACCCCCCGTATGCAGACATCTATATGGAGACCGACGAGCATCTGCGCTGCAGGGGGTACGCCAGTTTTTTAATACAAGAGCTGAAGCGAAAGTGCTATGAGATCGGCAAAATACCCTCCGCCCGCTCTGACGCATCAAACAAGGCATCCAGACTTGCAATGCAGAAAGCAGGCATGCTGCCGTGCGGCAGACTTG
>DAIDHN010000031.1 GCA_027459665.1 Chthonomonadaceae bacterium
CCAGGCGGTCATGCGCGTTCTCCTCCCCCAAACGGGTATACACCTGCACATTCGCTAGCCGGCGGCATGAATCCTGCTAGGCAGCCTCGGAGCGTGGAACAGCAGGTCAAGGGTGTGATGCTGCCTCGCTGGGCTGTGCCCCTCAAACAGGCACATTGCTGGTACAATAGTGCTGCATTCTTTTTTAGTGAGGCGGCAATGAAAGCGGCAGACTACATTCTTATCACCGGCCTGGAGTTTCACGGGTACCACGGGGTGCCCGACGCCGAACAGGAAATTGGACACCGCTACTGCGCAGACCTGCAGCTAATGGTAGATACACGCAGGGCGGGCGCATCCGATAAAATGACCGACACCATAGACTATGGCGCGGTGGCGGCGCAGGTGGTGAAAATTGCCGGCGGAGAAAGGTGCAGGCTGGTGGAAGCGCTGGCAGCCCGCATTGTAGAAACCCTGTTTCACTGCTACCCGCAGATAGAGGGCATACGCCTGCGGCTCATCAAACGTCTGCCGCCCGTCAACATCATGGCAGAATCGGTAGGGGTGGAAATCTGCCGGATGAGAAGCGAGGATGGTTCCATTGTGCCGGCTATTCTGCAACAGCCGCATGCCCACGGGAACCAACTGGATTGCACAAAAGTATTTCAAACTAAAACAGTGCCATAACAACTAGTACTCAATAACACGCAGCTGCGTAGCAACATCCCCGCAAAGGGCCTGTTCAAGGCTTCAATGCTGTACGCAGCAATGCAGGGAAATTGTTTTATGCCTATATTGCAAACCCCGCTTCCCGCAGAAATAACTGCCCTCAACCCGCAGCAAACTGCACAGCGCATCGCTGAAGCACGCAGCATGCTGGGCGAAAAACTGGTGGTGCTGGGGCACCATTACCAGAGAGATGAAATTATTCGCTGGGCCGACTTTCGAGGCGACAGCCTCAAGCTCTCGCAGCAGGCCGCGGCATGCGCCGAAGCCGACTTCTTTGTGTTTTGCGGCGTACACTTCATGGCAGAAACAGCCGACATACTCACCAGCCCGCAGCAGGCTGTGCTGCTGCCCAACCTCAACGCAGGCTGCTCTATGGCAGACATGGCCGCAATAGAACAGGTAGAAGACACATGGCAGCAGCTGGCCGAGACAGCCGATGCTGTACTGCCGGTGACATACGTAAACTCTACCGCCGCCATCAAGGCATTTGTGGGCAAACAGGGCGGAGCATGCTGCACATCTTCCAATGCTCGCACAGTGATTGAATGGGCGCTTCAGCAAAAAGAAAAACTGTTCTTCTTCCCCGATCAGCACTTGGGGCGCAATACCTGCGCCAAACTGGGGCTGAACCCCCAAACCGATATGCTGCTCTGGAACCCTGCCCTGCCGATGGGCGGAAATACGCCCGAACAGCTGCGCCGTGCAAGAGTACTGCTCTGGAAAGGGCACTGTTCGGTGCATGCGCGCTTCACCGTGCAGCAGATAGAAGAGGCGAGAAGCAAAAACCCTCAGGTGCGCATTGTGGTGCATCCCGAATGCAGCCTTGAGGTGGTGCATGCCGCCGACTGCAGCGGCTCTACAGAATATATTATAAACACCATACGACAAGCAGAGCCGGGTACAGTGTGGGGGGTGGGAACAGAAATCAACCTGGTGAGCAGGCTGGCCTCCGAAATGCCAGACAAAACCGTGTTTTGCCTCGATCCGGTGGTCTGCCCCTGCTCAACCATGTACCGCATACATCCGCATTATTTGCTCTGGACGCTGGAAAACCTTCTGCAGGGCAGGCTGATAAACCGCATCACCGTACCAGATGAAATCGCGCAGCATGCGCGCCTTGCCCTGCAGAGAATGCTCGCACTAAGCTAAAGCTGCCTGCCCACCGCAGCAGCCACAGGCCGCAGGCGCTCTACCAGGCCGCCAAAATCTGCAGTGGTAAGCGACTGCGGGCCATCTTTCAGCGCCTGCTCAGGGTGCGGATGCACCTCTATCAGTAAACCGTCAGCCCCTACTGCCACCGCCGCCTTGCACATAGCCTCCACCAGGCTCCGCTTGCCGGTTCCCTGGCTGGGGTCTATTACAACAGGCAGGTGCGAAAGCTCTTTCACGGCGGGCACTGCCGAAAGGTCAAGCGTGTTGCGGGTATACGTTTCAAAAGTGCGAATGCCCCGCTCGCAAAGCATCACATTTGGGTTGCCGCCCAGCAGCACATACTCAGCCGCCTGCAGCCACTCTTCTATTTTTGCCCACATGCCCCGCTTAATCATCACCGGTGTCTGCACCCTGCCTGCCTCACGCAGCAAATCGTAGTTCTGCATGTTGCGCGTACCAATTTGCAAAATGTCGGCATACTGGCAAACCATCTCTACGTTGCGCGGGTCCATTACCTCTGTAATCACGCGCATTTCCAGCTTATCTGCAATTTCGCGCAGTATTTTCAGCGCGGCCTCGCCATGCCCCTGAAAAGAGTAGGGAGAAGTAGAGGGCTTGAATGCCCCCCCGCGCAGTATGGTTGCTCCGGCTGCACGGCACGCCTGTGCCGATTCCAGGGTCTGCTCGTAGGTTTCCACCGTGCAGGGACCAGCCATCAGGGCGATCTGGCTGCCGCCCACCATCACGCCTTTTACATCTACCACAGTGCCTTCGGGATGCAGTTCGCGGCTCGCAAACTTGTATGGGCGCAAAATGGCCAGCACCTGCTCTACATAGGGCAGAGCCTCCAGCGATTCCATGTACCGCGCCTTGTCTGCCTCAGGCACGCCCACAGCGCCTATCACCGTGCGCTCCTCGCCGTAAATGGGATGCACGCCATATCCCCAGTCCTGTATTCGCTTTTCTACATCCTCAATCTGCTCCCTACTGGCACCCCGCACCATCACCACAATCATTTCCTTTTTCGCTCCCTTGCCAAGTAAATTACCTATACTTTGAGGGCAACAGTATACCCGCTGCATGCAAAACTCTCTCACCGGGGCAGCGGCAGCGGCCCGGCGCACCCGGTACACCTGTTTTTTTGTGAAAATTACCGGGCCGGAGGGTTTTTATGTCAGAATTGATGTGCTATTTCTTTAATTTGTGAAGGAACACTATTGTATGACCGCTTCATCCCAGGAACAGCAGGACTACCGCGCAACGCTCAACCTGCCGCTGGCCGATCGCGATTCGGGCGCGTTTCCGCAAAGAGGAAACCTGCCTGCCCGCGAACCCGTGTGGCAGCAGCAATGGCTGCAAAACAACCTCTATCAGCAGTCGCTGCAAAAACCGGCGCCTCGTGGCATCTGGACACTGCACGACGGCCCCCCCTACTCTAACGGAAACATTCATCTTGGCCATGCACTCAACAAAATTACAAAAGACATTGTTACCCGCTATCGCACCATGGCAGGATACCGCTCTCCTTATGTACCCGGCTTCGATAACCACGGCATGCCCATTGAAAACGCAGTGGCGCGCAGGTTTCGGGAAGAAAAAAAGACCCCCAGTCGTGTAGAACTGCGCAAGGCATGCCGGGCCTGGGCCGAAGAATGGGTGGGAATACAGAGCGAGCAGTTTCAAAGGCTGGGCATTCGGGGCGACTGGCAGCATCCTTATCTCACCATGAGCAGCGAATTTGAGGCGCGCATTGTAGAAGTGTTTGGCGAGCTGGTGCAGAAAGGATTCATCTACAGAGGCTTGAAACCGGTGTTCTGGTGCGCTTCCTGCGAAACCGCACTGGCCGATGCCGAGGTGGAATACGAACCGCATACCTCCAACTCAATCTATGTGCGCTTCCCGCTGCACCACGACCCCGCAGGCATGCTCGCCGCCGCAGACGCACCCTGCTATGCGGTGATCTGGACCACCACACCCTGGACTATACCGGCCAACCTGGCTATCGCTGTACACCCGGAAGCAGAATATGTACTGGTGCATGCCGAAAAAGAGGGCGAAGCCTGCTGCCTGCTGATGGCAGAACCGCTGCGCGAAAGCGTGCTGAATGCATGCGGTTTCACAAACGCAAATACCCTGGCAGCCTTTCAGGGCAGTCAGTTGGAGGGCCTCACCTTTCAGCACCCGCTTTTTCAGCGCACTGCACCCATTTTGACGGCAGCATACGTCACCATGGATGCCGGAACCGGGCTGGTGCATACCGCACCGGGGCACGGCAAGGAAGACTTTGAGACAGGCATGCGCTACGGACTGGAGGTGCTCAACCCCGTAGACGCCTCAGGAAGGTACACAGCACAGGCTGGGTCATGGAACGGCAGCAGCTTTGAAGGGCTGAGAGTGATTCCTGATGTTGAACGCAAGGAAAAAGACGCCCCGGCCAACATCGTTCTGCTGCAGGCGCTGCGCGAATCGGGAAACCTGCTTGCCGCTTCAAAATACGAACACTCATACCCCCACTGCTGGCGGTGCCACAGCCCGCTGGTGTTTCGGGCTACGGTGCAGTGGTTCATGAACATAGACCACAACGGCTTTAGAGAACAAGCGCTTGGCATTATTCAGCAGGTGCGATGGTACCCGCCCGAAAGCATCAATCGCATACACAGCATGGTGTCGGGAAGGCCCGACTGGTGCATCAGCCGACAAAGGAGCTGGGGAGTAGGAATACCGGCATTTTACTGCACTGCCTGCGGAGAGCATATACTCACCCCCGAATCAATTGCCGCGGTAGCAGACCTTACGCGCCGCGAAAGCAACGATGCCTGGTATGAGCGCACTCCCGAAGAAATACTGCCGCAGGGCTTCTGCTGCCCACACTGTAAACAGGGTGTTGAACGCATCAAAAAAGAAACCGATGTGCTAGATGTCTGGTTCGACTCAGGCTCCTCGCACAGGGCCGTGCTGGGCAGCGAAAACCCATGGGGCAATATGGACTGGCCGGCAGACCTCTACCTGGAAGGCGGAGACCAGCACCGCGGCTGGTTCAACTCTTCGCTCATGATTGCAGCAGCTACCCGGGGCGCAGCGCCCTACAGAGCTGTTGTCACCAACGGCTGGTCGCTGGATGAAAACGGCGAGGCGATGCACAAAAGCAAGGGCAATGTGGTAGACCCCGGCAAAGTGGTTGCACAGTACGGTGCAGATGTGGTGCGCTGGTGGGTGGCCTCGCAGGAATTTATGGCAGATACCCGCTGCGGAGACACGCTGCTGAAACAGGTAAGCGATATGTACCGCCGCGTGCGCAACACATTCCGGTTTCTGCTGAACAACCTGGCTGACTTCGACCCTCAAACCATGTGCGTGCCGCGCAGCGAAATGGAAGAGCTTGACCGCTGGGCACTGGGACGCTTCGACCAGCTTGCCGCCGCCTGCACGGCAGCATATGAAAACTACGAGCACCATCGCATTTATCAGGAGACACTCAACTTCTGCTCTACCGATCTCTCGTCGTTTTATCTCGATGTCATCAAGGACAGGCTCTACGCCTCTGCAAAAAACAGCCATCTGCGCCGATCGGGGCAGACTGCGCTATACCAGCTGGCAGCTGGCATGGCGCGCCTGCTTGCGCCCATTCTGGTACACACTGCCGAAGAAGTATGGAGCCACCTGCCCGGAGAGAAAGAAGCCTGGAGCATACACCTTGCCAGCCTGCCAGAGCCACAGCCGCAGGAAGAAGGTTTGCAACAGAGCTGGAATGCACTGCTGCAGGTGCGTGATGCGGCAAACAAGGCGCTTGAAACGGCACGCCAGGGCGGGCAGATTGGCAACCCGCTGGAATGCTGCCTCGAAATCGCCCCAGATGCCGATTCGGCAGACCTGCTGGGCAAATACGAAAGCATGCTCCCCACGCTGCTTCTGGTTTCGCAAGTGGTTTTGCTGCCTGCCGAACAGCAAATGCGCTTCGCGGCACGGGCAGCAGACGGCAGCAAATGCGCCCGATGCTGGCTCATACGCACCGATACCGGGCACGACAGCCGGCACCCTGCGCTCTGTATGAGGTGCGTGGAAGCCATAGAAACATGAGCATACAGATTCACTCATGGCGCCTCGGCCCCATGGACAACAATACAGCGCTGCTGATAGACGAGGAAACACGCGAGGCCATACTGGTAGACCCATCGTTTGAGAGCGAAACCATAGCTGGCCCTGTAGACGCGCTTGGCTGCCGCATTGTAATGGTGCTCAACACCCATGCCCATTTCGACCACGTAATTGGCAACCGCTATTGGGCTGAACGCACCGGTGCGCCCATTGCGCTGCACCCGGAAGATTTGCCCCTGCTGCACGCCCTGCCCGATTCTGCTGCGCGCTTTGGTTTTCATGCCGAACCGTCTCCAGAACCATCTCTCTGGCTGCAGCATGGGCAGCAGCTGGCGCTGGGGGCCTCTTCTCTCGAAGTGCGCCATGTGCCCGGTCACGCTCCGGGGCACGTAGCCCTCATTCTGCCCGAAGAAATTGTGGCCGGTGATACTCTTTTTCGAGGCAGCATTGGCCGCACCGACCTGCCCGGCGGTTCACTGCCCACTCTGCTCAGCTCTATTGCAGATCAGCTGCTCACCCTGCCGCACAGCTGCAGAGTGCTGCCAGGCCATGGAGAGGCCACTACCCTGGCAGAAGAATGGGCGCACAACCCCTTTCTTGCCTCTCTGAGGGAACAGAAATGAATGCACTGATGCCAAGAGCGCTGAAAGAATGGGATATAATCTGCACGGCTCTATGCGAGGGCAGCCAGATGCTGCTCATACGCAAGGGAGGAATTCGTGAGGAAGGCGGACAGTTTCATGCGGCAGACAGTGAGTTCTTTCTCTATTCTACCTTTGAGCACCAGAAAGAGGAACTGCTGAAACCGCAGTGGGCGGCGCGCCTCAAGCAAGAGCCTTCTGTGCCCCCACACAAGGTATGCCTGCGGGGGTATGCACAAGCCGACTGTGTGCTGCTGGCCCAAAACGAACAGCAGCTGCAGGCGGCAGAGGAGTTTCATATCTGCAACAACCTCTATGTAGAACAGCGCTTCAACTATAACCCCTACGATCCGCTCACCCTCATGCTGCTGCGCGTATACGCCTTCGATGCCCCTGTGCAGGTAGAATACAACCCGGAATATGGCGGCTGCCGATCATGGATAACGCTGCAAAACGCCCCGCAGACAATCCCCATGCACCCAGCCCTGTCGCAAGAAAATTACCTTCTTCTGCGCCGCAGACTGCTGGATGCACTGGGAGAAAGCGCGCTGCAGGCTAAGCCGGTTTTCTTTACAGGCGAGCAGGACGAAATAAAAAATACATCCATAATATCCGCAGCTTCGTAGTACAATATACCAGAATATACCAGAACAGGGATTATCTGCCAGTGATGGATCATACAATTTCCCAGCAGCTTTTTGAACAGTCGCAAAAATACATTCCGGGCGGTGTCAACTCCCCTGTCCGTGCATTCCGTGCCGTAGGCGGCAGTCCGCCTTTTATTCAGCGTGGCGAGGGCGCCTGGATGTGGGATGCAGATGGCAACAGGTACCTCGACTGCATCGGGTCGTGGGGGCCGCTGATACTGGGCCATGCGCACCCCGAAGTTCTGGCAGCCGTCTCTGCACAGCTTCCCCTGGGCACCACATTTGGCGCACCCACTGCCCTCGAACTGGAAATGGCTGAAGCGCTTTGCGAGGCCGTTCCATCGCTGGAAATGGTGCGTCTGGTTTCTTCTGGCACAGAAGCCGTTATGGCGGCTATCAGGGTGGCCAGAGGGTTCACAGGGCGCAGCATTGTGGTAAAGTTTGAGGGCAATTACCACGGTCATGCAGATTTTTTGCTGGCAAAGGCAGGCTCTGGCATCGCAACCCTGGGGCTGCCCGAATGCGCAGGCGTACCAGAGAGTATCACCGCAGATACGCTGACTCTGCCCTACAACAATCTGACAGCTGTCAGGCAGGCATTTGAACTGCACAGCGAACGCATTGCCTGTGTAGTGCTAGAGCCTGTGGCAGGCAACATGGGGTGCGTACCGCCCGCCGAAGGTTTTCTTGCGCTGCTGCGCCAGCTTACAGAACAGCATGGCAGCGTGCTGATTTTTGATGAGGTAATGACAGGGTTTCGGCTGGCTTACGGCGGTGCACAGCAGCTGTATGGCGTAACGCCAGACATGACCACACTGGGCAAAATAGTGGGCGGCGGCATGCCTCTGGCGGCATACGGGGGCAGAGCAGACATTATGCGCTGCGTAGCGCCCCTGGGACCGGTGTACCAGGCAGGCACGCTCTCTGGAAACCCCGTGGCAGTGGCAGCAGGCATGGCCGCACTGAAAATACTCAAGCAGAACCGTGAAACCATTTATGCAGAACTGCAAGAGAAAGGAAGCCTGCTGGCAGCTGCCTGCAAAACATATGCCCAACGGCACAATATACCTGTTGTTGTGAACCAGGCAGGAAGCATGATTACGGTCTTCTTTACCAGCCGGGCAGAGGTGACCTGTTACGAAGATGCAAAAACTTCAGACACAGCCATTTTTGGCAGGTGGTTTCGTGCCCTGCAGCAAGAAGGCGTGTATTGGCCGCCCTCGCAATTTGAAGCAGCATTTCTTTCTCATGCCATGCAGCAGCAGGAAACGCAGTTTTTGCACCATGCCGTAGAGAAGGCTTTCGAAAAATTAATTGCAGTATAAATTACAGATACATACAAAAAGGCAGGAATAATACATTTGAGGTGGAATAGCCGATATGGGAGGCCGTCACGGTCTGCACTGCTTGCAATGATGCTGGCAAACGGGCTTGCCGCCGCCACCGCATTCCCGATAACAATGTGGCTGTTTGGCGTGAAAGAGGTGGTGCCGCCTCTTCCTTTTCTGCGGCATCTGTTTGGTATACTGCCCGATTGGCAGGCAGTATGGCCGCTGCTGCCAGGAATGGCGGTGGCAGGCGGATGCTTCTGGTACTGGCTGGTACTCACCGGCCGAAGAAACGGGGTGGCATGGGGAGGCGCTGTTATTTATGGCGCACTCATCGCCCTCTGCAATGTGCCGGCGTGTGGTTTGATTCTTGGTACGCTGCAGGGTCATGCCCTGCTTGGAATGCTGCTGGCCCTGCTCATTCTATTGCTGGCTCCTTCTGTACTGGGTGCAACTGTTGGCGCAGGTGTTGTTCTGGGCCTGCTCAACGGGTTTGCTGCACTGCTTTGGATCGCGAAAACTAAAACTTGAGCGCTCTTGCTATAAAGCGCCTCACTTTTATCTGCTGTCGGCAGGCTGCTGCCATAAGCAGAGTTTACTATCTGCAGGCACTGCTCTCTGGGCAGGTCTACAGTTTTTAACATTCCAGGAGTAGAGACCATGCTCGTTTCTGTTTCGAAAGGCTCTATCGTCTCCGTTTGCCTGTCTGCCTGTCGCAGCATTGCCGCATTACTGCCCCCCGGACTTTCTATGAGCGCTGCTTTCCACACAGACTGATCTTCTTCTGCTGCTTCACACTGCACCAGAAAGAAAGTTCTCTTTACCATCTAAGTAGTATCGGGAGAGATAACATGACAAAAAAAGCAGAAGATACTGCAATAGCTCCGCTCAAAGCCAGCACCAGCAATCAGGCAGTTGTGTATGCCGCACAAACTGAACGCCCTGCCATGCCTCTTACACTTATGCAGATATGCCATATGCTGCAAAGCGGCTGCACCATAGCTGAAGCAGCAGACCAGCTGCTGAATGCACAGCAGCCGTTGTTTCCATACGCTGCGCTGTCTCTGCTGCACAAAAACAGGGATGGTCAGTTCAACTGGCTTCCCAAAACACCTGAAACTGCCGGCATGATAGTAGAAAACAGTTTTCTGCAGCAAACCCTGGCAGGGCTTTTTTCTTTCACCGCCCCGACCCTTCTCACCAGCCTCTCTGCAGAGCAGCAGAGTACACTGGCGGTGCTGATGCCCGGTGTAACGCGCATGGTGTGGCCAGTAGCAAAAGAGTCTGACTCGTCTCTTCTCATGCTGGCAGCATTCCCTGCCGACCCGCCGGATGACTGGCAAAACAATACGGCGCTGCAAGACCTGGTGCATGCACTCTCGATGCTGGTACAGTACGAAGCCACACGCGAAGAAAGAAAACAGTCAGACAGAATGCTGCGCAAAACAAGCCGGCGCATGACAAACATACTGCAAAGCATTTCGGAGGCATACTTCTCGCTAGACAGAGAATTTCGATTTACCTATGTAAACCGGCGAGGCGAAGAAATGGTGGGCAGGCAGCGCCAGGAACTGCTGGGCAAGATAATCTGGGAGGTTTTTCCTGAAAAAATCGGCATGAAATTCTACACAGAATACACCAATGCCATGCACAACCAGAGTGCCGCCTGTTTTCAGGAACATTACGAAACCCCAGATGTATGGGTAACCGTGCGCGTCTTTCCCTCACAGGATGGTCTCTCAATTTATATTCAGGATATTACAGGCGAGGTATCTATGGAGAACTCGCTGCAGCAAATCAGAAGCAGGCTGCAGCGCAGCCTGGACGGCATTGTGCGCGCACTGGTGTTTGCCGTGGAAGTACGCGACCCCTATACTGCTACGCATCAGCGCAGGGTGGGCGCGCTGGCTGGAGCGATCGCAAGAGCGCAGGGACAGAACCAGGAACAGGTTGCCCGCCTGCAAATGGCAGGGCTGCTGCATGATGTGGGCAAAATCAGTGTGCCCTCCGAAATTATGACGCGCCCCGGTGCACTAAACAGCGCCGAGATGTCGATTATTAAAACGCACCCTGAAATAGGCTTCAATATGCTGCGTGGCATAGAATTCGATGCCCCAGTGGCACTGGTTGCCCTGCAGCACCACGAAAGACTGAATGGCTCTGGCTACCCGCAGGGACTGCGTGCCGAAGAGATATGCCCGGAAGCACAGCTGATGGGAGTCGCCGATGTGGTAGAGGCAATGGCATCGCACCGCCCGTACCGCCCAGCCCTGGGTATAGAACGCGCGCTGGATGAGGTGCTTGCCCATCGGGGAAAGCTGTACAACACAGAAGCAGTAGATGCCTGTTTTGAAGTATTCAGGCTCTACGGATTTGACTTCGACCAGCTGCTGCTGGCAGAACCGCTGGCATATCCGTGAGGCAGCCTCTGCTCACTGGCCTGGATGTTTTGCAGCAAGAGGGGTTTTTGCCCCTGCAAGGCAAAAAAGCTGCCCTTGTCACCAACCACACAGGCATAAACGGCTGGGGGCAGGCAGGCATAGACCTGCTGCGCCATGCGCCGAATGTAGAGATGAAAGCGCTTTTCAGCCCGGAACACGGCATACGCGGCCAGAAAGATGAAACCATAGGCGACAGTTTCGACCAAGCCTCTGACCTGCCAGTATACAGCCTCTACGGAGAACGCACCCGGCCGGCGCCCGAACAGCTGCAGGGCCTGGATATTCTGATATATGATATTCAGGACATAGGATGCCGCTTCTACACCTACATCAGCACCATGCTGGCATGCATGGAAGCGGCAGAAGAGTGCGGAGTGGAGTTTCTAGTGCTAGACAGACCCAACCCGGTCAACGGTGTAGATGTAGAAGGCCCGCTCTCCAGTGAACAGGCGCGCTCTTTTGTAGCCTGTCACCCCCTTCCACTGCGCCACGGTCTCACCATTGCCGAGCTGGCGCTGCTGTTTCAAAAACAGAAGGGGCTGCAGCAAAAGCCGCTGGTTTCGCCCATGAGAGGCTGGAAGCGGGAAATGCTCTGGCAGGATACCGGTCTGCTCTGGGTGAACCCGTCGCCCAATATGCGCTCGCAAACACAGGCGCTGCTCTACCCTGGTGTAGCGCTGCCAGAATTTACCAACATATCGGTAGGCAGAGGCACGTCGGCGCCGTTTCAGTACTATGGTGCGCCCTGGGTAAAC
Source organism: Chthonomonadaceae bacterium (assembly GCA_027459665.1). Taxonomy (GTDB): domain Bacteria; phylum Armatimonadota; class Chthonomonadetes; order Chthonomonadales; family Chthonomonadaceae; genus DAIDHN01. The sequence continues at coordinate 11,768 of DAIDHN010000031.1, forward strand.
CCCGCTGAGCTGGCCAAGGCGCTGCTGCCCTCTGCACAGTGCGGGGCGGTCTGCATGCCAACCCGTTTTACGCCTGCCGAACGGCAGTACGCCGGAGAAGAGTGCGGCGGTGTGCAAATTGAACGGCAGAACCGCAGCGTACAGTCTGTGCGGCTCGGTTTTCTGCTGCTCACGGCCCTGGTGCGCCTCTACCCCGCAGACTGGCAGCATGAAAAACTGGGCATACTGCTTGCCTGCCCGCAAATAGAACAGGCTCTGCTGGCAGGGGCGCAGGCAGATGAACTGGAAGAAATGTGGAAAACCAGCACAAACCGGTTTATGCAGCAGCGCACGGAGTTTTTGCTCTATGACTGAAAACCTGCCTCCTGAGGTAATTGTGTATGGCACGGTATGCCTTGATGCCATCTGGCAGGTAGCCTCGCTGCCCGAACCAGACGGCTTTGCACCCATATTGCAGGAAGAGAATGCCATTGGCGGAGAGGCATGCAATACCGCCATTGCACTGCACTTGTGGGGAGTAAGAGTTTTATTGGCAGGCACTGCAACCGGCCAGGATGAGCGGGGCGCACAGCTGAGAGCATTGTTTGCCAGCCAGCTGCCCCATTTCTCCCTGCAGCATGTGGCCAGCCTGCCCGGCGCGCGCACGCCTTTTTGCGCCTGTATTGCCACGCCAGATGGCATGCGAACCATGTACGGCACAGGCTTCGAACAAATGCAGTGCCCGCAGCTCGACAGAACGATTTTGCAGTCTGCACGCTTTTTTACCATGGACCCAAATGCATGGCAGATTTCGCTGCAAACCGGTTTGCAGGCGGCAGAGGCAGGATGCCAGGTGATTGCAATGGATTTTACCAGCAGTGCTGAAATGAACCGCGCAGGCAGAGCAATACTCACCTCTCTTGCTGCACTGCGGCTGCCGGGCGGCGCAGCAGAAGCCCGCAGGCAGGCAGCAGAACTGCGAGACCGTTACGAACGGGATGCGCTGATTACCTGCGGCGAAAAAGGCTGCTACCTTGCCGAAGCTGCCTGCCCCGGCGAACCCGCCCTGCATATACCGGCCAGCAAAGCGCCCCGTATGGTAGATGCTACCGGTGCAGGCGATATGTTTAGGGCAGGGCTGATTTATGGCCTGCTGCAAAACTGGCCTATTGCCAGCGCTGCAGAGTTTGCTTCTGCTGCTGCGGCTCTCAACTGCGCCATGCCGGGAGGATGGGGCGGCGTGCGCCCTGTAGATGAAGTGCTGCAGTACCGAAAAACCGCCCCTCTGCTTGCCGCAGGCTAGCGGCGCCTGGCGGCGGCTACCGATATGCGCCACACTACCCGCTGCAACAGGGTATTGCGGTGAATGCGTACCAACACATGCGCTCCGGCGCGTATGGCGGCAAGCGATAGAACCCTTCTCCCCTGTCGCACTTCAACCTCTTTTGAAAGCGCCAGAATGCGCACATCGCCAGCTGCAGTAAGCAGGGTAATGGTATGTGCAGATTCATCCAGCGCTTTCACCACCCCATGCACAATGGGCGCGCTGCGCTCTTTCAGCAGCAGGGCCAATTGTTTGGTATCGGCCACGGCGCGCGCTTCTATTTTTCCGCTTGCAAGCGCCCTGGGAATTACCCACACTTCGGCCCCGGGCAGAAACGGGTTGGATACAGCCTGGGCGCTTTTGCTCCCCCAAAGGGTAGAAGGCCCCAGCGTATAGGTGAAAGGGAGGGGAGGCGTGCCCAGAAGGAGCGTGAGGGAGCGGTTTTGCGCCTTTTGCAGTGTGCCGTGCTGTATGGCTTTGCGCAGAAAAACAAGCCACTGCCACGATGCTGCATCTGCCACATCGGTTGCTTCTACACCGTTTTTTGTGTGGCGAACGTGTATATAAAGCAGGGTATGAGGGGCAAAACTGTCTGCCTGCACAGCCTGGCGGTTTTTCCAGCAGCGCACACTGTCGGGCAAAAGGCACGATGCCTGGCTGCCGTTGGAAAGCTGCAGGGTGATGCTTTTAGCCTCCAATTGAGCGAGGTACCCCGTGATGAGCGTGCTGCGCACGGTTTTTCGCACGGCTGCCTGGCGCCTAAATCGCTGCTTATGCAGTTTTGAGGTTTGGATAACCAGCAAAACAGCCGGCACAAACATCTGTAAACTCCTGTTATTCCAGTTCGCTGTAACTCCCCACCGAAAAGAGTTTCTCTGCGTTTTCAGAAAGTATTCGTTTTCTGTCGTTGGGCCGCAGGTTTACATCTTCCAGCATTCCCAGCAGCGCCGCAGGGTCTATGCCTGGCATGCCGCTGCCAAACAAAATGCGGTTGGCTCCAATTTGTTCGAGGGCAAAAGGTATTTTTCTCAGGTCGGTCGGGCCTGAAATTTCCAGGTAGATGTTGGTTGTCTGATGAGCGGCTCCTACCGCTACTCTCCAGTCGCTGCCGCCCATACCAAGAAACACAAAGCGGTGCATTGAGTAGGTCTTTGCCAGCTGGTGGGCCATTTCGGCACAGGCGGCATTAGGAGTGGGCAGCAGAATAGGCTTCTGGTACCTTCGGCATGCATTCAGTATTTCATCTGCTACCACAGGCAGAATGGGTTCGTAGGGGGTATGGTTCACAAACAGTACTGCTGCAAAGCGCCTGCTGCCCAGCATTTCTCGTACAGCCTCTATAGAAGAGGTAGGTCTGCCCAGATGCACGGTAAGGCACCCGTACAGATTTGGCCGCTGATCGAGCGCCATTTTCAGAATGCGGTTTCCCGACAGCGGGTCTACCAGTGCAGCGCGGGCAGAGTTGACAAGGGCCATATCTATGCCGCGCTGTGCCATCATTTCCGATATTTCATCTGCGTTTCTGCAGATGCCTGGTATAAGGTGCCCTTCCAGGGCAACCTGGCAGTCAAGAATAGACATGGTTTACATTCCTCCCGGTTACGGCAGCAGCAAAGCTTTGCCGGCGTTATGCATCAGTACCTGTTCCTGTTCTGCACCGCTCAGCCCCGATACTCTCAGCATATTCATAATACCGCCCATAGAACGCAGCGGAGCAGAAGAACCAAACAGAATGCGGTCGACCCCTGCTGTGCGGGCCACCTGTGCCAGAGCGCCGCAGGCGAGAAGGCGCGAGATTTCAATGTACCAGCGTGGGTTTTGGCGCAGCACCAGCAGAGCTTCGGCCAGCAGGTTCAGCTCTACCCTGCCCAAAACCACCGTACCCGGGTAGCCTTTTGCAACTTCGGCCAGCTGGGTAATCTGGCCGGCATGCAGCACATCCACCATGATTGGCAGGGGGCGTGCAGCTCTGGCCAGTGCGGCCAGCTGGGCCTGAAACGGTGCGAAGGCTATTGGCCAACCCTGCAGATCGGGAAAGAAGCGCACCATGCGAAAGCCGTCATCGGCGAGGCGCAGCACGGGTGTATCATCGCCAAAGTACCGTTCAGGGTGCAGGGTTGCTACCGGGAGCAGGTCTGGCTGATCTGCACAGGTAGCGCGTGTAATGGCATTGCCTACTTCCGGGTCGAGCAGTATTCCCACCGTAGAGAGGGTGAGTGCGCTCTGAATGCCATGCTTGTGCAGCATGGCGCGCAAACCGTCCAGGGTAAGGTCTGCATTCAGCATTGGCAGAGAGCCAAAGAGTGTGTTTACATCCAGAATATCTGGCATAGGTATGCGCCCTCCTCAGATTTTTTCCTGTACCTGCTTCAGCCTGCCAATGGTGCGTTCCCTGCCCAGTCCCTCCAATGCTTCAAAGAGACCCGGGCCAACGGTGCGCCCTGTTACGGCTACCCGCGTAGGGTGAATTACTTCTGCAAATTTTACTTCCAGCTGCGCTGCTACAGCCCGCACGCTCTCTTCCAGTTCTGCGGCAGAAAAAGCAGGCAGTAATGCAAACTGTTCTATTTCCATTTGCAGCATGCGGGGCACATGGGCTGCCCCCATCCACTTCGCCACTGCTTTAGCATCATAATCTTGTGGATACTGTATGTTCTGAAAAAACGGTCTGGTAAGTTCCACCACTTCAGAAAGCGTTTTCATGCGCTCTATTTCAAGGGGAATAATGCGCCGCGCGTATTCTCTCTCTTCCCTGGTTGGCGGGTCGGATACAAGCCCTGCCTTCACCAGATACGGCAGGCAAAGCCCCAGTATTCTTCCCACAGGGCTGCGGCGTATGTACTGGCCATTCATCCATTTGAGCTTTTCGTAGTCAAAAATAGCCGGATGCTCGGAGATTCCCTCCAGGCTGAACCGATCCAGTATTTCCGGTATGGTGAGCAGCTCTTTGTTCTCCTCGCCAGTAGACCAGCCAAGCAGCACCAGAAAGTTGAACAGCGCTTCAGGCAGATAACCCTGCTCTATAAACTCTGTGAACTGTGTGGCGCCGTGCCGTTTGCTCAGTTTTTTTCGGTCGGGTCCCAGAATAAGGGGCGGATGTACCAGTTTGGGCGCTTCCCAGCCAAATGCATTGATGACAGCCATAAACTTTGCCGCACTAGAAAGCCAGTCATCGCCTCGAATTACATGGGTAACGCCCATCAGGTGGTCATCTACCACACAGGCCAAAAAGTAGGTGGGATAGCCGTCTGTTTTCAGCAGCACCTGGTCGTCCTGCCCGCGGTTTTCGTACACAATCTCGCCCTTTACCAGGTCGTGTACTGTGGTTTTGCCTTCCATTGGCATGGCAAGGCGCACCACAAAGGGCGGTTCGCCCCCCAGTTCCTGCATGCGCTGCAGCCGCATGTTTTCGCGCCGTTCGGGTTCGCGGCAGTTGCGGTCGTATCCGGTAGGCACCCCCCGCTCCTGCTGGGCCTGCCTCATGGCTTCCAGGCGTTCCTTGCTGCAGTAGCATTTGTATGCGTGGCCGCTTTCTATCAGCTGCTCTGAGTGCTGTTTGTACAGCGCCAGCCTTTCGCTCTGAATATAGGGGCCAGCCTCGCCTCCCGATACCCACCATTCATCGGGGCAGACACCCAGGTAGCGAAGACTTTCTTCTATATCCCAAATACCTTCGGGCTGGTAGCGTTCGGGAGACCGGTCGGTGTCTTCCAGGCGCACCAGAAACTTCCCGTCATGCTTGCGAGCAAACAGCCAGTTGTAAATAGCGGTTCTCAGGTTGCCTACATGGGGTGAGCCTGTAGGGCTGGGTGCATAGCGTACACGAACAGACATAGATGATAGAGAGGGGCAGACTGCCCCTCCGCACTCCTTTCCAAAAGAAAATTAGCAGCACAGGCACTTGCAAAGGTATTACTTAAGAATGTATTTTCTTTTGCTTTTGTCAAATCCCTGCGAAAGCTTTTTGGCATCGAAGAGCCATGCACCCCCCCTCACATAGAAGCAGTGGTACCCTGAAAGAATGGAAGCCACCATTCTGCGGGGGGTTCTGCGCACTATGTTGACCTCGGTGTGCAGGGTAATAAAATCTATTCCCTTGCGGTAGTGTTCTACCAGTTCGCGTACAATATCAAACACGGGCATGCGCTCTTCATGCGCTCTGTTCTGCAGTTCCAGCAGGTCATTGAGGCGGGTTCTGCTGAAGAACATCAACGGCTCGGTTTCATCGTTGTAGTTCACAACATAGCGGTCTGGCGCCTGCCTTTCCATGGTGAACGTAGCTCCAGAATCCATTTTGATCATCTCAAACCAGTCTAGAAGGCCATAAATCAGGCGGGTGCTGTTGTTTACCCACACCGGCAGCATTTGCCCGCCGGGTGCCACTACTGTTACCTGCAGCAATTCTGGTTCAGAGGGAAAGAAGCAGTTGGGAAACGCACAGAGCGGCATGGTGCCAATCTGTTTGTGATGGTATTTAATGACCAGCCGTGCAGTAGAAGGCGGATTCTCGTCTGGGCTTACCTGAGGTTCTTCATCCAGCACTTCCTGTGCATAAGGCGAAAGCAACTCATTGTCGAGGCCATTTTCCAGCCCGTTGTCTTCCAGTGCAATATCTACCACTTCACCATCTGCATTCAGGTAGACATCGGCAGGAAACTGCAGCGAGTCGGGCACAGTATGCACGTAAGGCGGAACAGCGGTGACTGCGAGAAAACGGTCGGCGCCCACCCACTGAATCTCTGGTTCCTGGCCGAGTGCCTCTATGAGAGTATTCATGTCCTGTTCCCAGGTAGGTGAAGAAGACGGGATACCCAGTGCACCATCCAGCAGGCTGGCTGCACTCACTGCTTCTTCGCTGTTCAAAATTACATCTACCATTTCCTGTATGGTGTCTGCATTCATTTCCAGCGGCTGTGCTTCGCCCAGCGGCTCCATTTCGGCGTCATCGCTAATATCCCGCCCTGCAACTGCCGGGAAGTGCCTGCTCAGTTCAGCTGCCATTTTAGCGCTGATGCAGGTTCCATTGGAAAGCAGCACTGCTTTACTTTTGAGCAGCGCGGCATAGAATTCAACCGGTCGAAATGTATCGCGGTTTTGCTTCCAGACCAGAAACTGCAGCGCTTTAACGCTCACCGGGATACCTACTGCATTCAAAAATGCCTCAATGCTTTGCGTTTCTTCGCTCAGTCCATTTTCGCGGGCTGCTTTTTCGTGGGCTAAGGTTTCTTCATCAGCAAGAAAATTGTAAAAAAGCACATCGGCATCGTATGCATCCATGCTGGCATGATCGTGCTGCCAGGGGGTGACATCGGTAGCCAGCAGCCATTCGCTCAGCCCGATCAGCGTTTCTTCTTCATCTGCAATCTGAAAATATCTGTTGGTGTGCGCAACAGCTCTTTCCAGCAGTTCCTGGTAAATATCGGCAGGGCGGTGATATGCAAGGCTCAGTTCGCGCGCCAGGTGAGACAATGCGACAGGTTTACCTGCTGCCTTCAAAATGGTGGCAATGTTTCTGTCTATGGTATGGCGCGTATCCAGGTAGCGGGTAGAAAGCGTCCACCTTCGGTCACGCATGGTGGTTCGGGTGTTGGTGTTGAGTTCATCAATCATAAAACGCTTTCTGTCTGCCAGCAGCACTACTCTAAGCAGTTTCAGGTCGGCTGGCGGCAGATTTGCGGTCTGGGCCAGTTCGCCCAGTCTCACGCTGTCGCCGGCTTCTACCATAGTGCGATATAGCAGATCACCCACATAGAGTGTGGCCAATTCTTCGCCAGCCAGCGGTTTGTATGCTTGATTATATGATGCAACAGCCACTTGGTTTCTCCTTTTCGATTATGCTCTCAGAGCGCAGATGAGGTTTGCGGGGTGCGCCAGGCTTGTGCAACAGGCTCTGCAATCAGATCATATGCCTGTGCCTGAGTGATGCGAGCTTTTACAAATGTACCAGGCAGCGCCATGCAGCGAGCAATGTATACCTGACCGTCTACTTCAGGCCCGTCTCTAAATGAGCGGCCTACTGCGGTGGTGGGGTCGGAGGCAGACCTGCCTTCCACCAAAATCTCCAGCTCTCTGCCCACCCAGTTCTGGTTGCGCTGGTACGAAATTTTCTGCTGCAGTTCCATCAGCCGGTTTCTGCGTGTATTTTTCACCCGTGCAGGCACTTTGGGTTCCAGGGCAGCCGAAGGGGTGTTTTCTTCGGTAGAGTAGGGAAACACCCCTACCCTGTCGAACTGGGCTTCTTCAACAAAGGCAAGCAGGTTTTGAAAATGCTCTTCAGTTTCGCCCGGAAAACCGGTGATAAACGTAGTGCGCAGAGCCACATCGGGCGCGGCCTCACGAAACCTGCGCACCAGATCAAGGTAGGCTTTGCCTGACAGCGGACGTCGCATTTTACGCAGAATGGCATCGTCGGCATGCTGCAGCGGCATATCTATGTAGTGACAAACGCGCGGCGTATGGGCAATAGCCTCGATGATCGCATCGTTCACCCTGGATGGATAGCAGTAAAAAAGACGAATCCAGTGCAGTTTCTCCAGGGCAGAAAGCTCGCGCAGCAGCTGCGGCAGGCAGGCTTCTCCGTAAAGGTCATAGCCATACTGGGTAGAATCCTGGGCGATGAGGTTGATTTCCTGCACGCCCTGCTCTGCCAGGCTGTGAGCTTCCTGCAAAATCCTCTCCAGAGGCTTGCTCACATGTCTGCCCCGAAAGGATGGAATAGAGCAGAAAGTACAGGCGTGGTCGCACCCTTCTGAAATTTTGAGATAGGCAGTCCATGGCGCGCCAATACGCACACGCGTAGGAGTGTCTACCCAGGTGTGGTGCGGCTTCGCATTCACCTGGGTGATCTGCCCGGTGCGTATCAGGCTTTGTTCAACCAGTGGCCCAATTTGATCAATCTGGCCGGTGCCCAGCAGCCCGTCCAGTTCCGGCAGTTCTGCCGCCAGCTCCTGCGGGTAGCGCTGTGCCAGGCAGCCAGCGACTACAACGCGCCCCACCTCGCCGCGTTTTTTGCGCTCCAGCGCTTCCAAAATAGTATTGACCGACTGTTCTCTGGCCGACTCGATGAATGCACACGTATTGATGACCAGTACATCGGTGTTGCGGGGTACATCTGCCGGGGCATGGCTATACGAAATCTGATGCCCCCTGTTTTCCAGCTGCCCCAGCATTTCCTCGCTGTCTACTTCATTTTTGGCGCATCCCAAATTGATTACGCTTACTGTTTTTCTATTCGCAGCCACACCGTTTTCAGGCATCTTTACCCAACTTGTTGCAACATGTATTTTAGTTCCACACACACTATGCGTAACGGATTAACTGCATCAGTTTCTTAACGTTTATAGAATGGTGGTAGAACAGTATACCCTATGCGCCTCATGAAGAGGCGCATGCTGCCTTATTCACAGTGTGCTTGCCGCAAAACAGGGCGCGGCTGGTTAAGGCTGTTTCTCGCCAAAACAAAAGCAAACACCATACGGTTCCTGCGCAAAGAATATGTGCAGGTTTTGCCCATCGTACACTTCATCTCGTATAGCAGAAGGCTCAATGCCGGCCGCCACATACTCTGCAAGCAGCTCTTCGAGACCAAGCACCGAAAAATAGCAGCTTGCGTTTTCCGGGTCGTCGCTGTTTTCGCACAGGCCAATTTGCGCGCTGTCGCGCTGAAGCACTGCGCTTTTCTCGCCGCGCTCCAGCACAGTAAAGCCCAGCACGCGGGTATAGTAGCCAATTGCCGGGCCCAGGCTTTTTACCGGCAGCGCATTCGTTTTCGTATCCCCTATCGGATACACACCCTGAAAAGTTACTGGCATGGTTCACTCCTCCAATGCAATGGTACTGAGCACTTTACCAGAACTGCAGGAGTTATTGTATTTATTTGTCTACTTTTTTTTATTTTTCTGCAGGCAAATACAAAAGCAGATGTGATACAATAAAATAGAGTGAAATATTGTTTAAAAAGCAGAGCAGGAGAGCCAAGCGGATGGTAGACAGGGAGAGCGGCATAGATGAAATATTAAGTGCGGTGCATCAGCTTAGCCCGCACAGTATCCCCGGCACAAACCACTGGCTGCTTGCCATGCTCTCGCAGCACAGAGAAAAGGCTGAACAGCTGGCTCAGGGGTTGCATGCAAAGCAGCTTGCCGTGCAGCTGCAGCAGATGCTGCTGTCTAACGACACCGGCGCTGCCGTATCTGCCGAGGTGATGATGCAGCGTGCGGGCAGGCAGGCGCTGGCAGAAGGGCGCTCGAATACCACGCTGAGCGATTTATGCGCCGCCATTCTTACATCGGCGGGCTATTTGCTGCACAGCCCTCAAAACACCGCCTCTGTTTCTCTCACTGTACTGCAGCGCATGGGGCGTAACCTCACCGCAGAGGCGCGCAAAGGCAGGCTGCCCGCGCTGATTGGGCGCACAGATGAAGTGCAAATGGTGGTAGAAACCCTCTGCCGCCAAACAAAGCGAAACCCGGTGCTGATTGGCCCGGCAGGGGTGGGCAAAACAGCCATTGTAGAAGGGCTGGCCTGCCGAATTGCTGCAGACAATGTGCCCGCCCCCCTGCGCGGGGTGGAAGTATGGTCGATGGAAATTCAGGCGCTGGTGGCCGGCGCCGGCAGCCAGTCGGAATTTTATCAGCTGGTGCAAAAACTGGTGCAGGAAGCGGCAAGACCCGATGTGCTGCTTTTTCTGGATGAGGCGCATTCGCTGATAGGAGCCGGCGGCGCTGAAGGGCGCGGCGACCTGGGTAGCCTGCTGAAGCCTGCACTGGCACGGGGAGACATTGCCTGCATTACAGCTACCACCGATGATGAATACCGGCGCTATATCGAACCGGATGCAGCGCTTGAACGCCGCTTTCAGCCCATACGCATTCAGCCGCTCAGCCCCGCACAAACCCTGCAGGTTCTGGAAACCCGCCAAAAAGAGCTGGAACAGAAAACAGGCGTGCAGGTGGGAGCACATGTGCTGCATGCCCTGGTGGAAACAGCCTCGCGCTATCTGCCCAACAGACAGTTTCCTGACAAGGGGGTAGACCTGCTGGAACAGTGCATGGCACATGCATTGGCGCTGGAAAAAAACCGGGTGGAAGAAATGGATGTGCTGCAGGTAGTGCAGCGCATGGTGGGCATGCCTGTAGACCTGGAAGCCGCCACAGAACGCCTTACCTGCAGCTTGAAGGAAGAGGGACTGCTCACGCCGCAGGATGTGCATTCACTGGTGCACAGGCTGAAAATCAGCCTATCGGGGCTGGATATGCGCCCCGAACGCCCCAATGCCACCCTGCTTTTAACGGGAGCCTGCGCACACCATGCAGCACGCATTGCAGAACTGCTTGCCGAAGCGCTTTTTGGAGCCGCCGACCGGGTAGTGAGCATAGACCTGGGTGTGATGCTGCAGCCGCAGGACATTACCATGCTGCTGGGCGCACCGCCAGGCTATGTAGGCTACAACGAAACGCTGGCGCTGCACAGAGTGGCACATACGCCCTGGTGCGTGCTTTACTGCCAAAACCTTATGCGATGCCACCCGCAAATCAGAGAAGTTCTGCTGCAGGGAGTGCGATCTGGCCTGCTCACTGATGCACGCGGAAAAAGAATTTATTTGAGCGATACCGTGCTGCTGTTTGCAACCGATATAGAATGCGATGCAGAACAGACGGTGGGCCTGCGCACCAGAAGCGCATCACTTTCAACGCGGGAAAACGCGGCACGAGCGCTGGGTGAAGAGTTTATTGCACAGATGGATGAAGTGTTTGCACACACTGCTGCCAATACCGGCAGTGATGTGGATTCTGACTGCAAAAACCTGCTTGCCGATCTTGCTGCACGCTGTACGCTGCACGCCATTCAACTGGAATGGGACAGCAGCTTTCTGGAATGGATGCTGGAATGCAGACGCCTTGCTTCTCACCCCAGAGACTGGGAACGAGTAGTGGAAGAAAAGCTTGCCGATTTACTGGGGCCGCACATTGCGGCAGCACCGGTACATCTTCGCCTCTGCTGTGAATGCGGCAGCCCCGCTGCTGTTGTGCAGTGCAGTACAGAAACAGAGAGCAAACAGTAAAGCAGCGCTGGCCTGCATGCCATGAAAACAGGCGAAACATGCCGTCAAAAAAAAGCTACTCTACCCGGTTTCTTGAAAGCGATGCCCCGTCTGGGGCAGGAGTAAGCGGCGGCAGTTCAAAGTGCGCCATGCGCACTGCCGCAATAGGCAGATGGTTGTGAAGTTTGTTGGGGTCGCAGAATAATCGCACCGGAAAGCCCACCATGGTAGGCTCACCAGTCACAGGCAGAACCACTGCGGTGCCGCTGCTGATGCCACCCGGCAGTTTTACAGAATAATGCACCTGGTATGCCACCACCTCGTCATGGCGGCGAACAGCCTTGCAGTGTGAAATCACCCCAATGCATTCTACCCCGGTGCGAACCAGCCTCAGCTGAGAGCGAGCAATGCGCTCGTATGCCAGCAGCACATCGTACAGAACGAGAAACGCCAGTGAAATTAGAAGCATGGTATTAAGAAGGTTCCATGCTACCTCAATGCCGCGCACCACTCCAACACGGTGTATATGAGGGTTGCCAGGCAGATAAGTCACAGGCAGAAATGCCCCCATGCGAAGCGCGTGGTACCTGCTCTGGTCTACTTCTACGGTGCCGGTATAGGCTACCTTGCCAATTCGGTAGGCATACTCTATGGCTCCGCCGCCTATGGGTACCTGCGAACCACGCTCATTGTTGATTACCTGAGCCTCTACAAGGCGGCCATGCCGCCAGAGAAGCACTTCGTGCAGAGCGTGCAGCCCAGTTGCCATAAGCGTCAGCACGCCGAACATGGCAGCAATAGTCCGCCACGCGGTCACGGTTGCCAGGGTGCGGGGTGAAAGCCATGCACGCCGCACACGAGGAAGCGTAGGCAAACCTGCCGCCTGCACGCTACCGCGGGGATAGAAAGCAATGAAGAGAAAAAGCACGGCTAAACCAAGCGCAAGCGCACACTGCCAGGAACTAAAACTCCATATGCCCGAAAGCGCCTGCGCAACCAGACCAAGCGCCATGCCAGAAAGCAGCCACTTGCGACTGGCTAGCAACCACGCTTTTCCATTTTTGCTCTGGCCGGTCATTGTTTTTACCTGTTTCAATAGTGCTGCGGCGCTTAACGCATTTCCTGTCCGCCCGTAACGTTGATCGCCTGCCCGGTCATATACCCTGCATAATCAGACGACAGAAAAACCACAACGTTACATACATCTTCATACGTACATCCTCTCCCCAATGGTACCTGAGATTCATATTTTTTGCGTACCTCTTCGGGGCTGATATTTTGTGTGCGCGAATACTGCTCAAACAAGCTTTCCTGCCAGAGCGTGCCATCAAGCAAATTGCCTGGGCATACGGCATTTACACGAATGTTGTGAGGGGCAAGGTCTAACGCTGCAGACTGTGTAAGACCTATTCCACCGAATTTGCTGGCGGCATATGCGCTGTTGCGAAAGCTCCCCTTTTTTCCCGACTTGCTGTTTATCTGCACAATAGCCCCCTGCTTTCGCGGGGCCATCACACGGGCAGCCGCCTGCAGGCAGAGAAAATACCCCACCAGGTTTACATCAAGCACTGCGCGCCATGCATCGGGCGGAAATTCGCAAATGTCGTACGCTTTCAAAATACCGGCGTTGGCTACCAGAATATCCAGGGCGCCGTACTCGCGCACCACCAGGTCTGCCATCGCCTCAACATCTTGCTCATCGCATACATTGGCAGCGCAGGGCAGGGTGCGCACACCAGTTTCTTTCGCTATTTTTTGCGCTGTTTCTGCTGCTTTCTCCCCGTTTCTGTCGGCCACTACTATTCCGCGGCAGCCCTCTCGCGCCATCCTCAGAGCAATGGCCTCGCCCAAACCCTGCGCGCCGCCTGTAATCAGCGCTGTTTTGTTCTGCAGCATCATACGGCTTCTTCCTCGCCCAGTTTCAGGCTCAGCAGCTCTTTTTCAGCCTCCTGTGTCCAAAACATGCCATCGCGCAGTTTTGCATACACGGTAGGGTATGCCTCACTCAGCTGAGCAAGGGTAAGCAGCGGCAAGTCTGGTATTTGCGGAAAAATGAGCGTTTTGCCTGTAAAACGCCCCTCTTTCACTGCTGCCAGACCTTCTTTTGCAGCATCCATGCCCCCAATAGCCGCCAACGAGGCATTGGTAGAAAGCTCTCCGCTTTCCACGCGGCGCAGCGTCTCCTGCATATCTGCCAGCGAAGAGCCGCTGCTGCCCAGATAACGGTGTCCGTTTTGCAAAATGCCGTCTACAGGCAGCCCCGCCATGGTTCCGCGGGCTACCCCGGCAAATATATTGAACTTGCCGTTTTTCGCCAGGTAATGCGCTGCATGTTCTATCAGCGAGGCGACTGGCACCAGCGACACAATGTCATCGAATCCGCGCCCTTCAGAAAGCCGGTTCAACTGCGCATCAAATTCCTGCGGCGTCATAGCAGCGGGATTGATTGCCACCAGTTCTATGCCCCTGCTGCGGGCGGTGGCTCCAAACCGGTCTACCACGCTTTGCAGCCGCACTGCATCTACATCTGTTGCCACAATAAGGCGCGGCGCCTTCTGCAGCTGCACAGCCCTCTGCACATGCATCTGCCCCATAGGGCCGCCAGCCCCTATAAACCAGGCAGCGCCCCCCTGCTGTAATTCTGCGCCATCTGCAGCATAGGCATCTTTCAGCTGTTTGCTGGCCGCCCCCAGGTAGTGATGCCAGTTGTAGTGAATGCGCCCTATATCCAGCTGCAGCGCGCGGCCAAACGGATGCGCCGCAGCAAGGTTGCAAATGCCGTGGTCTGCCAGAGTTTGAGCTGCCCCTTCTACTACCTCAGGCGGTACGCTGCCAAGCACAAGTATGTCGTCAAATCCGCCGGGGGCGTTGTTTTGCTGAAACTCTTTCCAATCAGACGGAAGTGCGGCTTGCGACATGCCAGCCAACGCATATGCCGCATTGTGTTCTGCTGCTGCAAGAGACACCAGGCAGCCCACAGCAGGAAGCGCATTCTCAAGCAGTGCCTGCAGCTGAGGTAAAGCCTCTTCTGCCTGCAAACCCATAATGACCAGCATGGCGCCCCCTGCACGGCATCCTTTGCGGTGCTGCTGTGCATAAGCCGAAACCACACAGGCCCAGGGTTCTACCAGCGCCGACTCTACATAGCCAGTGCTTTCTTTCAGAGGCAGCAGGTAACACCCCTCATCCCCTTCAAGTATGGGCACGCCTATCACACTGTACTGCGCCAAACCGCCAGGCATGGCATACCCGTACGCCATGCTCTGCCCCTTGTAAAACACATCTGCCTGAATAATAAAGCGATCACCTGCGTGATACCTGCCTGCCAGCTCTTCACCCACTTCTACCACAGTGCAAGAAACCTCGTGGCCAAGCGTAACAGGGTCTACTGCCAGCTGCCGGCCGGTGAGACGCGGGTGTTTTTCTCCCAGACCAATCACTTTTGTGTCAGAGAAACAGAGGCCGCAGGCATCCTGCCGCACCAGCAGTTCATTGTTACCGCAGCGAGGCACCTCAACTACCTCCGGCGCTCCCATCCGCCCCATATTTTCCAGCCCTGCCCCATACAGATGCCAGCGCAGCATGGTACGCGGCAGAGGCGCAGCAGCATGAGTGTACTTCTCAAGCACTTCAGACATCTTTTGCTCCCTCCCTGTAAACATTGACCTAATAATCTACAATTTACAATTCGCACATATTTTTACTTTTCCTCCTTTTCTTATATTTTCGTATTTTATCGTTTTTTCCTTTCTTTCTTCTCATTTGCTCTGGTTTTCAAAAAACCCCTGAGCAACAGAACCTGAAAAACCAGATAATTCTTTACAAACAGCTTCACACTACAGTGAACCAATATGAGGTAGAGTACATGGATTTCGCCTTTCCCCATTATCAGGCAGAACAAAACCAACTGCAGTTTGAGGTGTATGATCTGGATACGCTTGAGGCATGGGAAGAGGCCCTCGCCCCGTTTCAAATGGAGGCAGACATTACCCAGCGCCCCTGCTACCTGGCAGCATGCGAAGCAGGTGGAATGGGCAAAGCCTCTTGTGTTCACATTACACACAACGACCAGGCCATGCTTCTGCCGCTGCTTTCAGGGGCTGTTCAGGCATATGGCCAGCAGGTATACAGCTTTGGCGGGCCGCTCTGGAAAAACCCCTCCCCCGGTTTTCAGCGGCGAGCCATGGAGGCGCTCGAAAACAGATGGAGAGTACAGAACATTGTATCTGCTACACTCTTTCTTTTGCCTGAAGAAAGTTTTGCACCTTCCTCTCCTCACTGGGCGGTACACTCACTGCTGCCCATAAACATTATGCAGACTGCCGACCTGTCTGAGCCAATGGCAAGAAGCGGCCTAACCGTAGAAAACCTGCCGCTGCTTTCAGAGTCTCTGCAAAGTTATATTCGACTGAGCCAGATGCGCAACCAGTACTCTTCGATTTCAGAGCCAAACACCGACTTTCTCAACTCGCTGCTTTGGGAAATGGGCAGTGAGATGACCATTACCACCGTGCGCAGCACGCAGAACAACGTCTGCCTGCAAGCTGCCATCACCCTGTATGGTCATCACTATGCACATTTGATGCTTGCCCGCCCCGAACTTGCCGATGTAGCAACCAGCCTGCTGCTCAATCATATTGCTCATCAGGCAGCCTGCCGCGGCACAAGCTGCCTGGTTTCAGGTGAAACGCCCCCCATGCGCCCCGCCCCCGGTGCAGTGCTGCTGCCTGCCCGCTCTGCAGTGTGCTACCGGCTTGCCTGCTGGAATGCGCAGATGGCTCCTTTTGCTGTTACGCAAACCGATCTGGAAGCAGAACTGTTTGCCTCTTTCAGATAAGAAAGCTGTATGCACTGCTGCAAAATGCACTGTTTCAACATATGCCGCGGCCTGCCATTTGCCTATAATGCACAGTACAAACCAGTCAAATTTCTCTGCTGCTTCAAATAAACGGCAGGCGCACAAAACCGATGCCTGTTGGTGGTATGCTCTGTAACCATAGTAGTGCTGCATGCATTCGTACAGACATGCGAAGGGGCTATCCAGCGTGAAGCTGCCGCAACGTGCAAACAAATCGGTTTCAACTATTCAGCAGGTTTTTGAAAATTGCGTACAGCAGTCAGCAGCCGGAGTGCTGGATATTCTCTACCCCCCGGCCTGCCTGGTATGCAGTGCATGGCTGCAAGCCGGCTGTTTATGCCAGCAGTGCATTAATACATTCCGTCCCGTTCCCAATCCGCTTTGCAGCTGGTGCGGTTCACCCTGCCCTTCCAGTGATATACTTTGCAGGCACTGCCGGCAAACAGGCGCGCCCCCTTTTCACTGGTCTGTTGCTGCCGGGGTATATGAAGGCGCGCTCAGACAGAGCATACACTGTTTGAAGTACCGCCGCAAAACCGCCCTGGCCGCACCGCTGGGCAGGGCCATCTACGATGCGGCAGTACACAGCCCCCTTGCAGAGCAGAATACAGACATGGTGGTGCCTCTGCCGCTTTCTGCCGCCAGGCGCGCGCAGCGGGGCTTTAACCAGGCAGAGCTACTTGCCCTTGCTTTTTGCAAACAGAGCGGCCTGCCCTTATGTACCGGCAGCCTTGTTAGAAGCGGCAGAGGCCCAAGCCAGACGAAGTTTGGAATTGAACAGAGGCGCAAAAACATACAGGGGCTGTTTATGGTGCGCTGCATTAGCAGGGTGGAGGGCAAAACCATTCTGCTGATTGATGATGTAATTACCACCACTGCCACCGTGCGCGAGGCTGCCGGGGCGCTCATGGATGCTGGCGCGAAGCGGGTGCTGGTTGCTGCAGCTGCCAGGGCGGTTTAACGGCGGGCGCACACAAAAATATGCCGCCATTCGGGGTGAGTGAGTATGCTGATTGCCACCCCGTGATGTGTTACCGAAGAGTGAATAAAATAACCGTTTCCCAGATAAATGCCTGTGTGTTTTATTCGGCTTCCATCGCTGCTCAGCTCGAAATAGAGTCGGTCTCCGCACTGAAGCTGATCGACAGGCACAGGCACTCCCACTGCTGCCTGTTCGTTTGCCGTGCGGGGCAGGTTGTACCCCATTGCAGCAAAAACTCGTTTTACAAACCCCGAGCAGTCAATTCCCTTGTGAGTATTGCCTCCCCATTCATATGGCACCCCTAAAAAACTGTAGGCAACATTCATCAGTTTTTGTGTATCGCCCTGAAACAGCGGGGCATCGCCATGCGGAAAGGTATGCCTGCGTTCAGGGTCGTCTGCCAGCGAGGAGACCGCATCTGAGTTGAGCACTGCATCAGAATTCATATTCTGCACGGCTTCCTGCGGCATCCAGCCCAGCCGGCCGTCTTCCATCAAAATACCGTCCCAACCGTTTTTTTCCTCCCTCACTGCCACGTAGGTTCCCCCCTCCACATGGCACATAGTGCGTGAATTCCAGTAGGGAGCCTTGTGAATTACGGTGCTGGTCAGAATACGCCCCAAACTGCCCACAATATCCTGCCGTATTACACTGCCCCTTGAAGGAGGCGGACGCCGGGAGGCATTCTTCTCTTTTTGCTGTTCCTGCTGCTGGCGTTTTTGCTGTGCCGCAAGCCTGCGCGCCGCACGTGAGGGAGGGAGGGTGAGGGTAATGGTGCTGTCGGCTGATGCATTGGCAGTAAAAAGAGACAAAGCGCACAAAGCCAGCAGACTCCATGCAGGAGCCTGCTGGCGGCAGATAACTTTGAGGTTAAGCAGCGTGCCCTTCAATATGCTGCCTCCTGAAGAAAATCAGCGTTTGCTGAACTGGAAGCCGCGCCTTGCGCGCTTTCTTCCGTATTTCTTGCGTTCTTTTACACGCGGGTCGCGGGTAAGCATACCAGTTCGGCGCAAGCTGGGGCGCAGTTCGGGGTTTACTTCCAGCAGCGCTTTGGCAATGCCATGGCGCACAGCTCCTGCCTGCCCGCTCAAACCACCGCCGTGACAATGCGCCACAACATCAAACTGCCCTTCGGTTTCGGTAAGTCGAAACGGCTGGCTTAGCATGTACGAGAGCACTTCACGGCCAAGATATTTTTCAGCTGGGCGGTCGTTGATGGTAACAGTGCCCGAACCCGGCATCAGCCAGACACGCGCCACTGCATTTTTGCGTTTGCCCGTACCATAGTATCTGATAGAAGGAGACATTTATTCTTCTCCTTTTCTGGCAGCTCCCATGTAGGGAACCGGTTTTTGCGCTGCATGAGGATGTGTTGGCCCGCGGTATACTTTCAGCTTCTTAATGATCTGGTCGCCCAGTTTGTTGTGCGGCACCATGCCCCGCACAACTCTGCGAATAGCTTCCTCAGGGTCGCGCTCCAGCTCTTTGTTGCGTTGAACAGATTTCAGTGCGCCCGGCCATCCGGTGTGATGATACACTTCTTCAGACGGCTTTGCCTTGCCAGTAAGCACAACCTGTTCCGCATTGATGATGATAACGCAGTCGCCTGTATCTACATGCGGTGTAAAAATAGCTTTGTGTTTGCCGCGTAGAATTTTGGCAGCATCTACTGCCAGTCTACCCAGCGGTCTTTGGGCAGCGTCCATAACGTACCAGACGCGCTGTGCCTCCATATCTTCTTGCCGTGCAGACACGGTTGTTTTCATCGGTTTCTCCTCAATAGAAGCGGCCATTGGGGGCCGACAGCCACACGGCGATTTCCGTGCAATTCGTTGTTTTGTTACCCGCCGGTTTTTATTTTGTGCGCCGTTCGCTGCCTGCGCTCGCCATAGCGTACTTTTACCAGGCACAGCCCCTGTGCGGGTGCCGTTGGCCCGGCCAGTCTTCGGTCTTCAGCATTCAGCACATCCTGTATAGACGCCGGGGTTCGCTTGCCGTTCCCCACTTCCATCAGGGTGCCTGCGATGCAGCGCACCATGCCTTTCAGAAAGGCGTTTGCTTCAATGCGCACCAAAATCAGCGGTCCAAAAGCCCGCACATTCAGCCGCATCATCTCTCTCCAGGGTGTTTGCCCCGGTTCCAGTTCATTGGCAAAGGAGGCGAAGTTTCGCTCTCCCAGCAGGTGCAGTGCAGCATCCTGCATAGCCGATACATCCAGTGTCTTTACTGCCAGTGTGCTGTAGCGCCTCAGCAGTGCAGATCGTACGGCACTGTTGAGTATCAGATACACATACACTCTTGACGATGCAGAGAAGCGGGCATGAAACCCTTCTGGTGCCTGTTGCACGCTACGTATTGCCATATCATGCGGAAGGGCACTGTTGAGTGCATGCACCATATTTTCCAGCGGTATTCTTGAACAGCATCTAAAGCTGATCACCTGCCCCAGTGCATGCACTCCTGCATCCGTGCGTCCGGCCCCTGCTATTCGCAGCGGCTGTCCCATTCTAGTCTGCAGCGCCCGTTCAAGTTCACCCTGAATGGTGCGGGTATTGTGCTGCCACTGAAACCCGCTGTAATCTGCGCCGTCGTATTCCACCACCGCCCTATAGTTAGTTTCCGGGGCAGTCACGGCATTCACATCATACGCCTAGCCGCGCTTGCGGCCCAGCCCAAACAGGCCGCGCCTTCCCTGTGTGGTAGGCAAAGCCACATTGGCCTCGGTGGCTGCAACCTCGTCGCCTTCTACAAATTCCAGCAGCACCATAGGCGCTGCATCTCCCCGCCGAAAGCCTATGCGCACAATGCGGGTATATCCGCCATTGCGGTTTTGAAAGCCGGGGGCAATTTCTTCAAACAGGCGCGGTACTGCGTAGTATGGGTTGCGCGCAATTTTTGCGCCTCCCTTTGGCCCGCGTTTTTCAGGGTCGCGCACAAACTCATCGATATTCGAATCGATATAGCGGCGCACCAGCCGGCGCGTATGCAGCTGCATTTCTACAGTGGCGTCTGCGCCTCCCTTTTTAGCAATAGTAACCAGTTTCTCAACAATGGGCTGTACTTCCTTGGCACGGGTTTCCGTGGTACGAATGCTTCCGTTGAGAATCATATTGCGTGTAAGGCTTTTCAGCAGCGCGCGGCGCTGGTCGCTCGGCAGTCCAAATTTTCTCTGTGCCCTGCGATGACGCATTTCTTATCCTTTCAGTCGTTTTCCTGATCCGATTCGGACTCTTCGCCGCTCAGGTCGATAGTAGCACCCCCGCGCAATGTCAGCTGATGAATATTGAGTTTCTCGCGCACTTCTGCAAGAGACTTTCTGCCAAAATTGCGTATCTGCATCAGTTCTGTTTCTGTGTAGTTTACCAGGTCTGAAATGGTGAGAATGCTCGCCTTTTTGAGGCAGTTGTACGTTCTCACAGAAAAATCCAGTTCTTCTATGCGCATATTTCGCACATTGGCCGGCAGTTCCACCGGTTCAAAACTGTCTTCATCACTGGAAGTGAGCGTCAGCGGCATAGTGCCGCTGAAGTCTGTAAAGAGCGCCAGTTCATTGCGCAGTTGTGTTGCTGCCTGCCTGAGCGCTTCATCGGGAGCGATAGAGCCATTGGTCCATATCTCCATTACCAGCCGCTCATGGTTTGTGTCGCCCTTCACGCGTGTGGCTTCTACTGCATAGTTCACTTTGCGCACTGGTGTAAAGGCAGCTCCTACCGGAATGGTGCCAATCGGCACACGGTCTCTGCCAGGCAGTCTGTCTGGCAGAACGTATCCCTGGTCTTCCAGCACAGTCATTTCAATAGTCAGGTTTGCGTCTTCATCTGAGATAGTAGCCAGATAAAGTTCAGGGTTCATGATTTCCACATTAGAGGGGCAGTTTACGTCTGCTGCAGTCACTTTGCCCGCACCATGTTTATCCAGGGTAATGGTAATTCCCTCATATCGGTCTCTTCTGCTGCCATCAGGATACACCTTTACTGCGAGTTCCTTGAGGTTCAACAGTAGTTCTGTGGTATCTTCTTTCACGCCGGGTATTGTGGAAAACTCGTGCAGCACCTTGTCTATCTTGACATAGGCGACGGCAGCTCCTCTAATTGAAGAGAGCAGCACTCTTCTAAGCGAGTTTCCCAGCGTAACCCCATATCCTCTATCCAGCGGGCGCACGGCAAAGTAGCCATACGTTTTATCGAGTGTGAGCGCCTTGATTTCAGGTCGGTCTTCCTCATCGCGCATCTGGATAACAGAGGTATTTTCCATACATCACTCTCCTTATCAATGCAAAGCACGCTGCCAGGCGGTAGCTAGCTGGCTTTCAGCGCGAGTAGAACTCGATGATGAGCTGTTCACGCACGTTGGTGTCAATTTGATCGCGGGTTGGCTCGGCAAGAATGCGCCCCTGCATTGCATTTGCGTTGAACTCCATCCACGAGGGCACGCTGCGGCGGCTTCTCACTCTGGCTTCCCTAATGCCTCCGTTTTGAGCCATGCTTTCGTGAACGCCTATTACATCGCCAGCTTTCACGATATAGGAAGGGATATTTACGCGATGACCATTCACGGTAAAATGCCTGTGAGTAACCATTTGCCTTGCCTGCGCCCTTGAAGCTGCGATACCCATGCGGTAAATCACATTGTCCAGCCTCAGTTCAAGCAGTCTGAGCAAGTTTTCGCCAGTAACGCCGGGCAGCCGGAGCGCTTCTTCGAGATAATTGTGAAATGGTTTTTCAAGAACGCGGTAAATTCTGCGCAGTTTCTGTTTTTCACGCAGCTGCTGTCCGTACTCTGTAATTTTTTTCTGCATGGTGCTGTTCTGCTGCCCTGCACCACTGCCCCACCCGGGGGGCTTGTCTCGCCAGTGAACCTTGCCGTCCTTGCTTTTATCCAGCGTACATTTTGAGTAGCACTTGTCGCCTTTGAGGTAGAGTTTCACTCCCTCTCTTCTGCATTGGCGGCAGCGCGGATCATGATTATTTGCCATAAGTTGTGTTTAATGCTCCCTGTGGGCAGTAATTTGTTGCCATCAGATAACTGCAGCGGCTTTATTACGCTGCAGGGTGTTTACACAAGACTGCTTGTCCTGCTTCTTCCACCCATGCGCCCGGTTTATGCGGGCAAAAACTAGATGCGGCGGCGCTTGGGCGGCCTGCAGCCATTGTGCGGTATAGGGGTTACATCTTTGATAAGTATAACCTCCAGACCAACGCTCTGCAGAGCGCGTATAGCGGTTTCCCGGCCAGAGCCAGGGCCTTTTACAAACACCTCCACTCTTCGCAGACCATGCTCCATGGCGGCGCGCGCGGCGCGCTCTGAAGCAACCTGAGCGGCAAACGGCGTGCCCTTGCGAGTACCCTTGAAGGTGCCGCCAACGCCAGCACTTGCCCAGGAAAGGGTATTGCCCTGCATGTCGGTCATGGTGATGAGTGTGTTATTAAAAGTGGACTGAACGTGTGCAATGCCCTGCACCACATTCTTTTTTTCACGAGCGCGCGCTCTTGCCTGCGCTGCCCGCGTAGTCTGTTTATTCGCCATGCTGCTCTCCTACTTCTTCGCTTTCTTCTTACCGGCAACTGCGCGCCGCGGCCCCTTGCGGAAACGGGCATTCGTTTTGGTTCGCTGACCGCGCACCGGAAGACCGCGGCGGTGGCGAATGCCACGGTAGCAGCCAATCTCCATGAGGCGGCGGATACTTAGCTGAAACTCGCGGCGCAAATCGCCTTCTACGCGGTAATCGCGCTCTAGCAGTTCGCGCACACGTGCAGCCTCAGCCTCGGTAAGATCACGCACCCGGGTGGCGGCATCTATACCTGCGCGCGACACAATTTGACGCGCACTGGTCAGGCCGATCCCGTAGATGTAGGTGAGAGCGTATTCTATTCGCTTATCGCGTGGCAAATCCACGCCAGCAATACGTGCCAAATCTCCTCCTTCGGTGCAGATGCTCCCTGCAACCTCAACTTATTAGCCCTGGCGCTGTTTGTGCTTGGGATTTACGCAGATTACGCGCACCACGCCTTCACGGCGTATTACCTTGCACTTATCGCACATTTTTTTTACTGATGCACGCACTTTCATGGTGGCACCCTCCTTGCATTCGGACGGAAAACACTCTAGTATACCCTATTTTACTCAAAAACGGGTAGAATTTAGCGCCTTATTTGAAGCGGTAGATTATGCGCCCGCGTTCCAAATCGTAAGGGGAGAGTTCTACAAGCACACGGTCGCCCATCAGAATGCGTATATAGTTCTGGCGCATCTTGCCGGCTATATGAGCCAGCACAGTGCGTTTTTGTTCGCCTACAGGTATCTCTACGCGAAACATGGCATTAGGAAGCAGGTCGGTTACAACTCCCTCAATCTGAATTCCCTCTTCCTTTTCCGTCTGCTCTACAGGCGGGCGCACGGGGCGGGGCGTTACCGGCCCTCGGCGCACATTTCCGCCCGGCTTTCCACCGGGCTTTCTGGGTGCTGGCATAAAGTGTTGTTCATCCTCCTTCGCCGATCTGCAGCATGCTACGGACCGGTGAGAATACGGACGCCGCCTTCTGTTATGGCGACCGTGTGTTCAAAATGGGCAGACAGGCTTCCGTCTGCGGTAACAATCGTCCAACCATCGCGCAAGGATTTTATCTCTTTGCGCCCTGCATTCACCATTGGTTCTATCGCAAAAGTCATGCCGGGTTCGAGCAGCAGGCCTGTTTCCGGCCTGCCGTAATTGGGTAGGTCTATGGCGTTTTCGTGCATTTCCCGGCCAACCCCGTGCCCGTGCAGCTCTCGAACCACCGAATAGTGGTTTGCCTCTACAAATTTTTGAATGGCAGCGCCAATATCGCCGGTGGTATTACCCGGGCGGGCGCAGCCAATGCCAATATACAGCGCTTCGCTGGTCACTTGCAGCAAATTGGCAGCCAGGGGTGAAATTTCTCCTACCCCAAACGTAAATGCCGTATCGGCCACGTACCCATCCAGCCTGACACAGCAATCCATAGTAACCAGGTCTCCATCCCGAAACACCCTGCCGCCAGGAATGCCATGCACAATCTCTTCATTCACCGAGATGCATGTCCAGGCGGGATACGGCGGATAGCCGCTTGGTGCATATCCCAGGCAGGGCGATGTGCCGCCATGTTCAAGAATAAGCTGAGCGGCCCGGTCTTCCAGTTCGCCGGTAGTCATGCCCGGCTGCACTATTTCTTGTGCCAGCGCTATTACTTTACGCGCCACTCTGCCGGCGGCGTATATTTTTTCAATTTCTTCCGGGGTCTTCAGCGCAGTACGTTCTACTTTTCCTGCTGAATTTTTACGCCGGTTCAACATACCTGTCTCTCTCCACTTATAAGTCAGACCTGTTTTCTGCGCACTTCGGTAAGCAGTGCAATAACCTGGCTGAACACTGTTTCAGGTTCAGGCGATGCATCTATTGTGTAGAGCAGCCCCAGAGCGCTATAGTAGTCTATGAGGGGGCGGGTTTTTTCTGCGTACACTTCCAGGCGTCTGCGCACTATCTCAGGCGCATCGTCTGGCCTCATCTCCAGCTGTGCATGGCACAGGTCGCACAACCCTGCCTGGCGGGGCGGCTGCATTTCTACATGGTAGGTAGAGCCATCTCGCGGGCATACCCGTCTTCCGCTGAAACGATTTACCAGCAGTTCGGTATCTGCTTCAAAATCGAGGCATGCTGTGAGGCTGCGTTTCTGTTCGTCCAGAATATGCTGCAGGGCATCCGCCTGCGGTGCGGTGCGCGGAAAGCCGTCTAGCACGAAGCCCCCTATGCAGTCTGCTTCAGATATGCGAGCGCGCACAGTGCCCACCACCACCTCATCGGGCACAAACTCTCCCCGATCGATGCGGTAGCGCTGTATCTGTCTTCCAAACTCTGTGCCGCGCGCCACCGCCTCGCGAAATATGGCGCCTGTAGAGATGGTAGGCACATCATAGTGTACAGCAACGCGTGTTCCCTGCGTGCCCTTGCCCACCCCTGGCGGTCCCAGCAATACCAGTATCATATCGCGTCTGCCCCATTGCAGCGCCTGTTTGTAATCTGGCAGAACGGTTGGAAAGTATTTTTCATGCCATTCTGCCTGCCGCTGCTGCGGCCTGGTGTCTAACGGATAAAGCCTTCGTAATTGCGCATCAGCAGCTGCGCTTCTATCGCCTGCATAGTCTCAATGGCCACCCCTACTACAATCAGCAGCGAAGTGCCTCCTACCAGTGTAAAGCCCGTAAAGCCCGTTAGGCTGGGCACTACATACTGAGCAATAGCTATGAGTGCGAGAAACAGCGCTCCGGCAAAGGTCACTCTTGAAACCACCCCTTCCAGGTAATCGAAGGTTGGCTTGCCAGGGCGAATGCCCTGAATAAGGCTGCCGTATTTATTCAGGTTGTCTGCTATCTCCTGTACGTTCATGATGATGGCTGTATAGAAGAAGGTGAATATCATTACCATTGCTGCGTAAAGCAGTGTGGCGTACCAGGTTTGCCCTGGCTGAAGCAGCACGATATGCCCCTTCAGCCAGCCAATTGGCCCCGCTGCGTTGGCAGGCACCGAGAAAATGTTGAGAATGGTGGCGGGCAGCAACAGCAGCGATATTGCGAATATGATGGGCATAACCCCTGCTGCATTTACCTTGACGGGCAGATAAGAGCTGCCACCCTGCGTTTGCCCGCGCCCAATTACGCGTTTGAAGTGCAGCACCGGTATGCGGCGTGCGCCCTGTGTGATGTAGATGATAAACACCACCATTGCGATAAAAGAAGCGATGAGAATAAGCAGGTTGATGAAGCCTACCTGTGAGACCTGCGTGGCCACGCCGCCGAGCAGGCTTGGCAGGTAGAGCATGATGCCGGCAAAAATTACCAGCGAAACCCCGTTGCCCACGCCATATTCTGTAACCTGCTCGCCCAGCCAGAGCAGAAACATTGAGCTGGCAGTCAGAGTAACTACTGCCACAATGCCTTCTGCAAAGTTGATGCCAAAACTGCTCTGGCGAAAGAGGATGATTATACCAAGCGCCTGCATGATAGAAAGCACAATGGTAAGGTAGCGTGTAATGCCCGCAATGCGCTTGCGGCCAGCTTCGCCTTCCTTTTGCATTGCATCGAGCGCAGGGAAAGCAAGGCCCGCCATTTGCATTACAATAGAGGCATTGATGTAGGGGGCTATGCCCATGGCAAACATTGAGAATCGGCGCAGAGCGCCACCGGAAAAGGCATTGATCAGGCCGAACAGGTTATTGCTGTTCGGGTTAGACATCAGGCTTTGCAGCTTGCTTACGTCTATACCAGGCACTGGGATATGTGCGCCAAGTGCAAACACCGCAAACATCATCAGCACAAATTTAATGCGCTTTTGAACTTCCGGTATTTTCCATGCGATTATTACCTTTTCCAGCATTTATCAAGACCTCCCCAGTATCTCCACGGTACCGCCGGCTGCTTCCAGTTTTTGCTTTGCGCTTTCGCTGATGAAATTGGTATGCACGGTGAACTTGCTTGTCACCTCGCCGCCGCCCAGCACTTTCAGGCCGTCGTGCAGATCGCGCAGAATGCCTGCTTCTATCAGCAAGTCGGGGGTAATAGAAGCGCCATCTGCAAACTCAGCCTGCAGCCGCCCCACATTTACCAGCGCGTACACTTTTTTGTTTACCGGCTTAAAGCCTCTCAACTGAGGCAGTCTTCGGTGCAGCGGGGTCTGGCCGCCTTCAAAGTTCGGGTTAATCTGTCCCCTTGCCTTGTTTCCCTTGTGCCCGCGGGTAGAAGTTTTGCCATGTCCCGACCCAATGCCGCGGCCAATCCGCTTGCGGGTATGGGTGCTGCCTTCTGCAGGTTTTAGGTTATGTAATCCAATTGCCATCAGAATTTTATCCTTTAATTACTCTTCCGAAATGGTTTCCACTTCCACCAGGTGGCGGACTTTATGTACCATTCCCCGAATGACGGGAGTGTCGTTTTGAATAACGGTCTGCTGCATTTTTCGCAGCCCCAGAATGCGCACTGTGGTACCCTGCGATTTTTCCAGCCCAATTGGGCTGCGCCGCAGTGTAATTTTAAGCATGTTCGGCATGCGCTGCCTCCTCCTTGTTCAGCCAGGGCTGCAGCGCCAGTGCGGTGGTGCCCCGCATGGCGGCTACATCTTCAGCGCTCTTCAAGCGCGCCAGAGCCTCCATGGTTGCCCAGCAAATATTCACCGCGTTGCTAGATCCAAGCGATTTGCCCAGCACATTGTGCACGCCTGCCAGTTCCAGCACTATTCGCATGCTGCTTCCGGCCACTACGCCAGTACCCTGCGAGGCCGGCTTGAGCAGGATTTCTGCTGCGCCATGGCTCTGGCTGATTTCGTGCGGCAGTGTGCCATTGACAATAGGAATATGAATGATATTTTTCTTTGCTGCCTCAACGCCTTTGCGAATGGCATCGGGGATGGCGCGCGCCTTGCCCAGGCCGGCGCCTACATAGCCGTTGCCGTCGCCTACTATCACCAGAGCGCTCCAGCTCATGGTTCTGCCGCCCTTGGTAGTTTTCTGGCATTTGTTGGTGCGCACTACCCGCTCTTCCAAATTCAGCGTATCAGGATTGATTTTTGCCAATGCTTGCTCCTTGCGGCGTAACTGGTCTCTGCCGCTCTGCACAGTTGCTAGAGTGAGAGGCCCCCTTCACGGGCGCCTTCGGCCAGCGCCTTCACGCGGCCATGATACAGGTTTCCACCACGATCGTACACCACGGCAGTGATGCCTGCCTCCAGTGCGCGGCTGGCAACCAGCCTGCCAACTTCCCTGGCGGCTTCTACGCTGCCGCCCGATGCAAGCGAGGTGCGCAGTGTTTTATCTAGTGTGCCTGCGGATGCCAGCGTGACTCCGCGCTCGTCGTCTATGATCTGTGCATAAATATTATTAATGCTACGCGACACGCTGAGGCGGGGCCGCTCTGGAGTACCGCTCACTTTGGAGCGTACCCGTTTGTGCCTGCGTATGCGCAGGCGTTCTTTTTCCTGAGGTTTCATCTCTGTTTTGGTCTCCTACGGCGCCGAATTTCCGACCCGGCGCTCAGATGACAATGCGGCACAGTCGAAACCATGCCGCGATATTATACCACAACGGGCTATTTCTTGCCTTTGCCGCCCTTGCCGCCGGTTTTACCCTGCTTGCGGCGCACTACCTCGCCTTTGTAGCGAATGCCTTTGCCCTTGTAGGGTTCCGGCTTGCGCAGCTTGCGAATTTCGGCAGCGGTCTGGCCCACGCGTTCCTTGTCGATGCCGGCTATTGTTACTACCGGGTTACGGGAAACAGGGTCGTTTGCCACCGTGAAGGTGATGCCGTCCCGCGCCCACACCTCAATAGAGTGAGAGTAGCCCACATTGAGCTGCAGTACATTGTTCTGCACTGCGGCGCGATAGCCGGTGCCCTGTATTTCCAGCTGCTTCGAGTAGCCGTTGGTTACCCCTTCAATCATGTTGGCCATGAGTGTGCGGGTAAGACCATGCAGGGCGCGGTGCTGCTGACTGTCGGTAGGGCGTTCTACCACCAGAGCGCCGTTTTCCTGGTGCAGCAGCATTTCAGGATGAAACTGGCGCACAAGGCTCCCTTTGGGGCCTTTTACAGTAACCGTTCCATTACTCTCAGAGGTGATTGTAACGCCTGCCGGAAGCGGTATGGGGCGTTTTCCTATTCGTGACATGGTTCAGCCTTTCAGTAGACGTGGCAAAGTATCTCGCCGCCGATGCCCCTCTTGCGGGCCTCCCGGTCGGTCATGACGCCTTGCGATGTAGACAGAATGGCGATGCCGAGGCCGCGCATTACGCGGGGAATGTCTTCCTTGCCGCAGTAGCGGCGAAGCCCTGGCTTGCTGACGCGCACCAGGTTGGTGATCACCTTTTCACGCTTCTGCCCGTATTTCAGATTTATCTTGATTTTGTCCTGCGGCACCTGCTTGATCACTTCATAGCTTTTCAAAAAGCCTTCAGCATGCAGTATCTTCACCACTTCCAGCTTGAGGCCAGAGCAGGATATTTCCAGCGAATCATGGTTAGCTCGGTTTGCGTTCCGAATGCGGGTCAGCAGGTCGGCTACAGGATCGGTAGTATAAGCCAATGTTTTTTCCTCTCTACCAGCTCGACTTGGTGACGCCGGGGATAAGACCCTTGTGGGCCATTTCGCGGAAGCAGATGCGGCACAGCCCAAAGCGGCGCAGCACTGCGTGAGAGCGCCCGCATACGTTGCACCGCGTATAGGCACGCACGGCGAACTTGGGCTTGCGTCTCGATTTTTCAACCAAACACTGTTTTGCCAAGAATGGTCTCCTCTTATGTTGTTCGGGGCTTTCGCCCCTGTCATGGCGCCGGTCGATAGGCCGGCGCCATGCCAAGAATCATGCAGCCCGGAGCAGGGCTGCCTCGCGCTCCTTCTTGCGGTTCGCGAACAGACTGCACGCAGCGCTCATGCTGCGCCATGCTCCTTTTTGTGGTTCTCCACAATTTGCGCCGCAATATGAGGCGGCGTTTCTTCATACTGCAGCAGTTTCGCGGTAAAGCTGCCTCTGCCCCGCGTTATAGAACGCAGGTCTATAGCGTACCGCAGCATTTCTGCCTGAGGCACTGTTGCACGCAGCAGCGTTTTGCCTTCTTCGGTGGCTTCTGTACCCATTATACGCCCCCGCTTGCCTGAAAGGTCGCTCATCACTTCTCCCAGATAGGCATCGGGCACCGTGATTTGCACTTCCAGTATTGGTTCAAGCAGTGCAGGGCCGGCTTTGGGCGCCATGTTGTGAAACCCTGCCATCCCTGCCATGATGAATGCTGCCTCAGAAGAGTCTACATCATGATATGAGCCATCGTAGCACACTGCCCGAAAATCCGTTACCGGATAGCCCGCCAGTATGCCCATGGCTGCTGCCTGGCGAATGCCCTTTTCTACGGCAGGTATATACTGCCTGGGTATCGCCCCGCCTACAATGGCATCTACAAACTCTACGCCGCCGCCGGGGTTGGGTTCCAGCCTCACCCAGCAGTCTCCAAACTGACCGCGGCCGCCTGTCTGCTTCTTATGCCGCCCCTGCCCTTCCGCCCTGCCCTTCAAGGTTTCGCGGTAAGGCACCTTGCGCTCTATCACATCTACGTTTGCGCCAAATTTTCGCATTCTTTCAACCACAATATTCAGGTGGGTTTCACCTGCCCCTGCCAGTATGGTCTGACCTGTTTCTGCATCCCTGTAAAAACGGAAGGACGGGTCAGATGCTGCTATTCTCTGCAGCGCCGGCCCCATCTTGTCTTCATCTACCTTGGTATGCGCCAGCACGGCCAGCTCAAATGCAGGTTCTGGGTAGGCAATGTGGTCCAGCAGAATGGGTGAGGCCGCATCGCACAAGGTGTCGCCGGTATGCGTATCGGCCAGCCGCGCTGTAGCCCCTATATCTCCAGCCAGCAGTTCTGCAACAGATTCCTGATTTTTGCCGCGCACATGATAAATCTGCCCCAGTCTTTCTTCGCGCATCTGGTTTGCATTCAGCAGCACTGCTCCCTGCCTAAGGCAGCCCGAAAGCACTCTAAAGTAGCTCAGCGTACCCAGAAAAGGGTCGGCAATGGTTTTAAACACCAGCGCCGCCACGGGTGCATCGGTGTCTGGCTGCCGCCTGATTTCGGCTTTGGTTTGCGGATGCACGCCATGTATGGTGCCATATTCCAGCGGATTTGGAAACTCGTGCACGATGATGTCCAGCAGGTCTGTCATCCCAATATCACGCAAGGCAGACCCGCACAGAAGCGGTACTACGCGTCCATCGTCTATTCCTTCGTGCAGACCTCTTACCACCTCATCATGCGAAAGCTCTTCTCCGTTGAGAAACTTTTCAATCAGTTCGTCTTCCCCTTCTGCCGCAGATTCTACCAGCAGCGCTCGGTAGCGGTCTGCCTCATCTTTCATATCGGCGGGGATTTCTGTGCACTGCACATCCTTGCCTGTTCCCAAATAAGCTTTCATTTCCACCAGGTCTATTACGCCGCGAAATGTTTCTGCATTTCCAACCGGCAGCTGCATGGGCGCTATGCAGTTTCCATAGCGCGTGCGCAGGCTTTGCAGCACTGTTTCAAAGCTGGCGTTTTCACGGTCCATTCTGTTCACAAAAACTGCGCGGGGCAAATTGCGTTCTACCGCCATTTTCCAGGCAATTTCAAACCCCACTTCCGGCTCGCCCTGTGCAGAGGTTACCAAAATGGCGGCTTCTACCACCTGCATTACCGAGTGTACTTCTCCGGTAAAGTCGAGGTAGCCGGGCGTATCCAGCACATTGATGCGCACTCCATGCCAGCTGCATGGCGCCAGCGCCGTATTGATGCTGATGCGTCTTTTTTGCTCTTCGGGGTCGAAATCGGTGGCAGCGGTGCCCTCATCGGTTCGTCCCAGTCTATCAAGGGCGCCAGTAACGTAAAGCAAAGCCTCTGCCAGAGAGGTTTTGCCGCAGCCCTGGTGCCCAAACAAGCCCACATTGCGTATGGCCTCAATGCCTTTTGTGTTCATAACTCACTCTCCTCGCCATTGTTTCTGACACGTCGCCCTGTTTTTCAGGCAGGGGCGGCAGTGTTCCCATGGGTTCCCGCAGTGTCGTCGTACAGAGCTGGCATTGGCTCTGCCGGCGGCGAAGGATGTGTGGGAGCAGTATTCTATTTTCAGTGTGCGTTCCACCGTACCCTTGCAGGTATACGGCCTGATTCTGCATGGGGAAGAGGATTCCTTCCCCCGCATTACGGATTGAGGCAATATTGCCCCTATTTCTTTTGGAAAGGCATTCCAAACCCGCGCAAAAGCTCGCGGGCTTCCTCATCGGTAGGTGCTGATGTGCAAATGGTAATATCCATGCCCCGCACTCTGTCTATCTTATCATAATCTATTTCAGGAAAGGTAAGCTGTTCTTTCATGCCCAGGCTGTAGTTGCCTCTTCCATCAAAAGAGGAGGGTGAGATGCCCTGGAAGTCACGGATGCGGGGCAGCACCACGCTTACCAGCCGGTCTAGAAATTCATACATGCGTTCGCCGCGCAGAGTAACCTTGCAGCCTACTCTTGAGCCGGCTCGCAGCTTGAAGTTGGAGATAGACTTTCTGGCCAGTGTAACCACAGGTTTCTGCCCTGTGATCAGGGTCATATCGCGCACGGCGCCATCCAGTTCCTTGGCGTCGCCGCCCGTCTGCCCAGCGCGCCCCACCCCCATGTTCACCACAATTTTTTCCAGTTTGGGCATCTGCATCACATTTTCATACTGAAACTTCTGTTGCAGCGCTGGCACGATTTCTTTTTCGTAGCGCTCTTTCATACGTGTCATACAAAAAATTCCCTTCTATATGCTTGCCGATTTCCGACCGGCAGCAGGGCTTTGCGCAGCGCCGCAGCAAAAGGTTTTTCTGCGGCGCTGCAAATCATTTACTTCTGGTCCATGTTCTTGCCGCATTCGGGGTGCTTGCATACCCTG
Source organism: Chthonomonadaceae bacterium (assembly GCA_027459665.1). Classification (GTDB taxonomy): domain Bacteria; phylum Armatimonadota; class Chthonomonadetes; order Chthonomonadales; family Chthonomonadaceae; genus DAIDHN01. The sequence goes on from DAIDHN010000031.1 coordinate 44,401, forward strand.
TATTTGCGGCGCGAGGCTTTTTCTTCGCCCTCACGAAATGCGTACCCAACGCGTGTAGGCTTGCTGCAGTGCGGGCACACGAGCATGACTTTGGAGGCATGGAGAGCATTGTTCATTTCAATGCGTCCGCCCGGAATCATGCGGGGCTGGCCGTCGCTGTCTGGCAGGCGGGCGGTGCGCTGCTTGGTATGCCGTATAGCAACGTTTACCCCTTCTACCTCCAGCCGGTTGGTTTTGGGAAGCGCTTTCAGCACTACCCCTCTTTTGCCCTTGTCCTTGCCCGATATTACTTCTACCGTGTCGCCTTTATGAATGCGCAGTTTAACGGGTTCTTCGGGCAGCGATGGTTTTTTGCGTTTCATCAAAGCACCTCCGGCGCCAGGGAGACAATCTTCATGAAGTCGCGTTCCCGCAGTTCACGGGCAACCGGCCCGAAAATGCGTGTACCGCGCGGTTCAAGATTGTTTTGTATCACCACAGCCGCGTTGTCATCGAAGCGAAGTACAGACCCATCCTTGCGGCGAATAGGCTGTTTGGTGCGTACCACCACGCACTTTACTACGTCGCTTCGTTTCACCTGCTGGTTTGGGGTAGCAGACTTCACTACTCCCACAATGATGTCTCCTACATGCGCATACCGGGCGTTGGAGCCTTTGAGAACTCTCATGCAGAGTATTTCTCTGGCACCCGAATTGTCTGCGCAGCGGAGGCGTGTGTAAATCTGGATCATGATTACCTCGCCTTTTCAATGATGCGCACTACGCGCCAGGTTTTCTCTTTGGAGAGCGGTCTGGTCTCCATAATTTCCACCAGGTCGCCAATGCCGCACTCGTTGTTTTCGTCATGCGCCTTGAAGCGTGCGCTGCGCCGCATAAACTTGCCGTACAGCGGATGGCGTACTCGTGTTTCGACCACCACCACCACAGTTTTCTGCATTTTATTGCTGTCTACCCTGCCCTGTCGCACTTTGCGGCGTGTTCTGCCTTCTTTTGCGGCAGCGCCAGAAAAATGCAGTACGTCTACTGTTTTCTCTGTTGGTGCGGTGATCTCTGCGGCGGGCTTGGCAGCTTTTTTTACCGCCTGTACCGGTTCTGCCGGCGCTTCTGCAGCTGCTTCTGCAGCAGGTTCTGCCGCCGTCTCTGTTGTTTCAGCAGCAGTTTCTGCCGCCGGCGCTGCGGCTGTAGTCGTTTCCGCTTCTGCAGCAGTCTCTTCCACGGTATTTTCCACCGGGGTTTCTTCTGCGGTATTGTTCAGTATTTCATCTGACATCATTGTTTCGCCTCTCTAGCCGCCTGCAGCTCTCTCTCACGCAGAATGGTGAGCGCCCGCGCCACCTGGCGGCGCGCCCGCCTTATGGCCGCAGTATCTGTGAGCTGACGCATGGCGTTCTGCCTGCGATAGTCGTACAGCGCTGCACGGCTGGCCGCTATTTCCTGGTGCAGTTCTGCATCAGTCATCTGGCGCATCTGGCGCCGAATCTCTTTCAGCTTTACTTCAGCCATCTTCTCCCTCCTCTACTATCTCTTCCACCTCAGCGCTGCTGGTGTCTTCAGCAGAAACGGGAGCTTCGCTTCTTTTGATGAATTTCACATCAATGGGAAGTTTGTGAGAGGCGAGGCGCATGGCTTCCCGCGCTTTCTCTTCAGGCACGCCTGCCATTTCAAAAAGCACGCGGCCC
>DAIDHN010000032.1 GCA_027459665.1 Chthonomonadaceae bacterium
ACCCCATCGCGGATAGCGCGCGCGCGATTCTCGACGGCCATATCGTGTTGTCGCGCCGTCTTGCGGAACAGGGGCATTACCCTGCCATCGACCTGCTGCAGTCGGTGAGCCGCGTTATGACCCACATCTCCCCCCCCGAACAGGTGCAGGCCGCCAACCTGATGCGCAGCCTGATTGCCTCTTACCGCAATGCCGAAGACCTGATTCGCATTGGCGCCTATGTAGACGGCAGCGACCCTCGCATAGACAAGGCACGCAAGCATTTTGCCGCCATAGAACAATTTTTGCAGCAGCCGGCGCAGGAAGCATGCAGTTATGCAGAAACCATGCGTACGCTGCTTACATGGGCAGGAACAGCAAATGCGTAGATTTCGTTTTCGCCTGGAAAGCGTTTTGCAAGTGAGAGAAGCGCTTGAAAAACAGCGTGAGCAGGAATACCAGGCAGCGCTCGGAGTAGTGCAAATAGCAGTGAACCACATGCAGCAGCTGCAGCAAAGCTTTCAGCACACGCTTTCTGGCAGGCCGGGGGTGCTGCCAGGTGAACGCTTTGATGCCCCTTCTATTCGAGACAGAGAGCGCTATCTCTCTGTGCTGCAGACAATGCAGGAGGAGCAGATGCGCGTGCTGGAGGCGGCGCAGGCCAATGCCGAAGAAAAGCGCAGAGTGCTGGTAACCGCAAGGCAGGCACGCGAAGCGGTAAGCACATTGAAACAAAGAGACCTTTCTCTGTATGAAATAGAAACACGCAAACAAGAGCAGGATGCTCTGGATGAAGCCGGAGCGCTGCGTCACGGTAGAAATACCCCAGCCAGCCAGAAGGAGGCAGCATAATGCTATCAGATTATTCTGCTGCAATATCACGCATAGAAGCAATAGAGAGCAGGCTTCAGTCTGTACTTACACCTGCCAGCGCTGCCGCAGGCGCTGCTCCGCCTGCGTCTGCATTGCCAGCAGCTTCTACAGGCAGCTTTGCCAGTGTGCTGCAGCAGGCGTTTCCACCTGCGGCATCCAAACAGTATTCCCCCTACATTGAGGGGCTGATTTCGCGATATTCCAGCCAGTACGGGCTTTCTCCCAACCTGGTGAGGGCGGTAATCGCACAGGAGTCGGATGGCAACGCACAGGAGGTTTCAAGCAAGGGAGCAATGGGCCTCATGCAGATAATGCCCCAGGAAGCCCGAAGCCTGGGGGTGAGCAATCCCTTTGACCCCGAACAAAACATTGCAGCAGGCACACGCCTGCTGGCAGGTTTGATGAAACGCTACAACGGCGATGTACCGCTCACTTTGGCAGCGTACAATGCGGGGCCGGGCGCAGTGCAGAAATACAACGGAATACCACCCTACCCAGAAACAGAACATTATGTAAAACGAATACTGGGAATGATGGGTGCTCATACCACTCCCTGAAAGGACTACTATGCCAAAAGCAGTAAAAATACTCGCACTCCTTCTGCTTCCCCTTGTACTGGCAGGCGGCGTGTTTGTTGGGCTGGTCAAAAAAAACGTGCTGCCCGGCCATAAATGGGCGGCTCAGCATGGGCCGCTGGGCATCGCAATGAAACTGATGGGGATACGGCCTGCCCTGGTCAAAAAATCAGGCAGGGCGCCCGCCCCCTCCACCGATCCGCTGGCGGCCGAGAAACAGGCGCTGCAGGCAGAGCAGCAGGCACTTGCCAAAGAGCAGTCAGACTGGCAGGCACAGAAGCAGCAGGAAGAGCAGGCACTGCAGCACCCCGCGGCTCCCCCCGCTCCTGCCATCGATCCGCAGCAGATTGCACGGCTGGCAGATATCTATGGCAAAATGGACTCGGCAACCATCATCAAGATTTTCAGCAAAATGCCAGATGCCGAAGAAGTTGCCCTGCTGCGGCAAATGTCTGGCCGCAAAGTAGCGCACGTACTGGCTGGTTTGGGGCCAGACAGGGCTGCACAGATCACAGGTGAGCTGGCAGCAGCGCCTGCTGCCGCACCGCAGCAAACTGCAATGACTCAGTAATGGGCTGGCCAGGCTTCATGCAGGCAAATGTGCAGACTGCAGGTGATGCAGCAGTTGTTTCACTTCTCGCGGCCTGCTCAGCCGCAGCAGTTTATCCTGTCTGCAAGCCAGATAATGTTCTGCCAAAGCCCTGCTGCTCTGGTCACTCTCCCAGCCGGGCAGCTCGGCAGGCAGTTCACCATAATACCATGGCCAAACGCCTGCAGCAAATTTCAGCATGTTGAGCACTCCTGGAAATGCCTGGTCTCTTTTCAGGTCTGCAAGAATATGGCGAAATACAATACGCCGCCAGCAAAGCGCGGGGGGCATATCCAGCCATACAATTATGTCGGCGGCATCCAGCAGTGCGCCTGTCCAGGTAAGATACACCCCCTCTGTTACCCAGCCTGCTTGGCACACTATCTTCTCAATATCCTCCCTGCGCATGGCGTCTTCCCTCCTCTGGCCGCAGCCGTGTTCATAGGCGGTTTTATCCAGTTCATAGCAGGGTATTTGCATCAACGAGGCTGTTTTTCTGGCCAGCCAGGTTTTCCCGCTTCCGGGCATGCCCAGCACATGCATTCGGCAAACAGCCGGCAGGCTCATGTACGGGCCTCTGCTGCTGTAACATCAAGATAGCCGGCAAGCGCTGCAAGCGCCCTTTCGCCCTTGAGCCGCCCTCTCTCTCGCTTGTCGCGCACAGGTGTACCTTCCAGCTCGGGCACAACCGCCCAGTTTGAGTTCATAGGGGCAAAATGCGCCGGGTCGCTTTCAACAAGATAGCGGCACAGAGAACCCAGCACCGTTTCGGCAGGCAGCGGCATGGCTGGCAAACCCCAAGCCTGCCTGGCGGCATGTATGCCGGCAGCCAGGCCAACAGCCGCAGACTCCAGGTACCCTTCCACCCCGGTGATCTGACCAGCCAAGTATATCCCTGGCACTCGCCGCATTTGGCAGCATAAGTCAAGCAAACGCGGCGAATTTACATACGTATTGCGATGCATCACCCCATAGCGCACAATATCAGCGTTTTCCAGCCCTGGTATCATGCGCAGTATCCTCTTCTGCTCCCCCCACTTCAAACGTGTTTGAAACCCAACCAGTCCCCACAGGGTGCCTGCCCGGTTTTCCTGGCGCAGCTGCACCACTGCCCACGGTCTGCGCCCCGTATGCGGGTCGGTAAGCCCTACTGGTTTCATGGGGCCAAATGCCAGTGTGCGCGGCCCCCTGCCGGCAAGCTCTTCTATGGGGACGCACATCTCAAAAAACCTGGTTTTTTCTGCCTGCTCAACCTCAAACTCGTGCAGCGGCGCCAGTTCAGCCTCGCACAGCGCAGCATGAAAAGCAAGGTACTCTTCTTTTTCAAACGGGCAGTTCAGGTAATCTGCGTTTTCTACAGGCACGCCTGCGCATCCGGCCGCACTTTCCTCTGCAGCTTCCGGCTGTCCACCTCCCCTGCCCCGCCTTGAAGCACGAAAAATGCGGTTCATGTTCAGGCTCTCCAAAGTAACCACTGGCGCAACAGCATCGTAAAACGACAGCGCTTCTTCACCCGTAAGTTCAGCCAGCTTCTCTGCCAGTGCATCAGAAGTAAGAGGCCCTGTTGCAATGATGAGCGGGCGGTCTGAAGGAATGTCTGTAAGCTCCGTTCGCTCCAGGCGAATGCGAGGATGCTGCTCTACAGCATGTGTGACCTCTTTTGCAAACTGTTCCCTGTCTACTGCAAGCGCTTCACCGGCAGGCACGCTGCAGCGGGCTGCAATGGGCAAAATAAGTGATCCCAGCCTGCGCATTTCCTCTTTCAGCACACCGCTTGCATTGGTAAGTAAATTGGATTTGAATGAATTGGAACAGACCAGTTCAGCCAGGTCTGCTGTTGTGTGCACAGGGGTTTTTCTCACGGGCCGCATTTCATACAGCGTCACCATACATCCCCGCTCCGCCGCTGCCCATGCCGCTTCCACGCCTGCAAAACCGCCCCCTGCCACGCTGATATGTTTCATTCTATTCACTCCTTATTCAGTTCAAAACATCGTAGGCACAGCAATACGCAATAAAGTGCAAAAACATCCGCACAGTGACTGGTCGTTCTATTGACTTTTGTCTGTCTGGCAGTATACACTGCCCTCATGAATTATGCAGCAGCAGTCACCCGCAGCGTCTCTGCGATGCGGGCCGAGCCGCAGAGCGGCAGTGAACAGGTAAGCCAGGCGGTCATTGGCGAAATAGTGCAGGTCTCAGAAGAAAAAGGAGAGTATGCCCTTGCCCATACCCCCGACGGCTACCAGGGATGGATAGCGCGCAGGCATCTTTGCATTCTTCCTGCAAGCCAGACGCTCTGGACTGCGCCCGCCTCGCTGCACACTGTAGCTGCCCCCTTCACAGCCCTTCGCAAACAGCCCGAAGGAGAAATGCTTGCTCTTCTTCCCATGGGGGCCATGCTGCAAGTTTCTGAAAACCAGCCCCAATACGCTGAATGGCGAGCGGTAGAAAGCCCCTTGAGAATGGAGCAGGCAGGAGAACTGACCGCAGGCTGGGTGCGCGCCTCAGACATGCTGGCCGCCCCGCTGGGCAAAACCTGCATTTCTTTTCATACAGAAACAGCAGCACGCCTTGCAAAAGAAGTACAGGGAGTTCCTTACCTGTGGGGAGGGGTGACCCCCTTTGGTTTTGACTGCAGCGGCTTTGTACAGCGCATCTACCGCCTGATGAATGTTATGCTTCCCCGCGATGCATGCGATCAGGCGCTCTGCCCTTTGGGAACGCTTCTGCCTGATCAAACTGAAATGCAGGCAGGCGACCTGATTTTTTTCTGCGGCCAAAACAACCCGCACAAGAGAAACATAAGCCATGTCGCCCTGGCGCTTGGTCAAACACATTACATTCATGCTGTGGGTGGTGAAGGGGTAGTGGCAACGCCTTTCAACGACGATTTCTACTCTGCCCGTTACGAACAACGCGGCAGATGGCGGTATTCACCCCCCGGCGAATAACACTGCACTGCCCCTGCATATAACTGCAGCAGAGAAAGGCTTTTTCTGCCATAAGCGCAGCAAGCGCTCTGTTCAGCAGTAAAAGCCTTTCTTAAGGTTTCATATTTGCAGTATGAGCCAATGCCTGTGCAGTGCTGTTATACGTGTTCCAGCAGCAGCTGCAGTTTTGGTATATCCAGCCCCAGGCCAGGCCCCATGGTAGAAGAAACAGTTGCTTTCAGAAGGTACTTGCCCTTGGCAGCCTGGGGTTTGGCTTTCACCAGAGCATTGATAAGCGCCAGCAGGTTTGCCTGCAAATGTTCAGCCGGATAAGATGCCTTGCCGATTGGGCCGTGTATAATGCCGTTTTTATCCACCCTGTACTCAGCACGGGTCGCTTTTTTGATTTCTTCCACTACAGCGGTAACATTGGGCGAAACAGTGCCTGCACGCGGGTTGGGTGTTTTCTGCTTCAGAATAGCGCCCACGCGTCCTACCAGGGGCATCATGTCTGGCGTAGCAACAATAATATCGCAGTCTGCCTGGCCTTCTTTCTGAATGCGCTCTACCAATTCTTCTGCACCTACCAGGTCAGCGCCGGCAGCGCGTGCCGCATCGGCCTGTGCCCCTCGTGCAAAAACCCATACCACACGGCTTTTGCCGGTACCATAGGGCAGGCTTGCAGCGCCTCTTACCATTTGGTCTCCATGGCGGGGGTCTACCCCCAGATTCACTGCGACTTCTATGGTCTCATCAAATTTTGCGGTAGCGTTCTGTTTCACCAGAGTAAGTGCATCTGCTATATCGAGCAGATTCTCTTTTTGCAATCCTTTTGCCAGTGTCTGATAGCGTTTGCTGTGCCTTGCGCGATGTGCTTTCGCTTTTCTGCGGGCTGCAGTAGAAAGCCCTTTGCGCTCTCCACCGCCTGCTGCTTCAGAGGCGGACTGTGCTGCTTCTGTAATTTCGGTATCTGCCATTTTTCTATCCTTTCAGTGGTCAGTGAAGCTTCTGCTTCTCCCACTTTGTACAGCAGTGACTACCTGCTGCGTCCATCGCCCTGCTTCTTTTCCTCGCTCTGCCGCAGTGGGCTGCGCCCGTCAGAATTGGGCTGCGAAACTCTTTTGCCCACCTGCGTCCACACAAGCCCTATCACCAGCAGCCCCCAAAGGCCGAGGCCGTAACTTGCTCCAATGAGTACATTGTGCGTTTGTGACGGGTGAAACGGCAGAGAGGCAAATAGATTGAGCGCCACCACGCTTACTGCACCTGCAAACAGACCTGCCCACACGGTGCGAAAGTAGAAGCGTGCCTTGCGCTGATCCTGCTCATAAGAGGCAACATGATAAACCTGCTGCAGATCGAGGCGTGCAACACGCTCGCGTACAGCGAGCCATCCTGCCCCCAGCACACTCATTATCAGGATGGTAACAGTCATGGGTGAGAGTACCATGAAACGCCCTCCTTTTGCCCCCGAACACCCCTACTGTACTATATCTATTCCCATAGAGCGTGCGGTGCCTGCCAGAATGCGCATGGCCGCTTCTATGTCATTGGCATTCAGGTCGGGCATTTTCATTTCAGCCACCTGTCGCAGTTGTTCGGTGGTAATACGTCCCTTTTTTTCCTTGTTAGGGCGTCCCGAACCTTTGTCTGCTCCGGCGGCCTTCTTCAGAAGTTCTCCTGCCGGCGGGGTTTTGGTGATGAATGTAAACGATCTGTCTTCAAAAATGGTGATTTCAACCGGGATAACTGTACCCACCTGCGCAGCGGTTTTCTCATTGTATCCCTTGATAAACTCCATCATATTGATTCCGTAAGGCCCCAGCGTAGAACCTACGGGAGGTGCAGGGGTAGCCTTGCCTGCCGACAGCTGCAGTTTTACAACCGCTGTAATTTTTTTTGCCATAAAATTCTGCAGAGAGAAAGCGTTTCCGCTTCACTCTCCTTTCCTCCTCTGTTGCGGCAGAAGCCTGCCTAGATGACTTTTTCCACCTGCTGGAAGTCCAGCTCTACCTTGGTATCTCTGCCGAATATAGAGATGAGTACCTTCAGTTTCTCTTTTTCGGGATTTACGCTTTCAATTCTTCCGGTAAATTCGGCAAATGGGCCAGAAGTTACGCGCACCACTTCGTCTTTTTCAAAGCGTGCAACAATTACAGGAGTGCGTGTTTCCATTGCCTGCAGAATCTCGCGCACTTCGTAATCCTTGAGAGGAATTGGGTGCGGACCAGGGGGAATAAAGCCTGTTACCCCGGTAGTAGATTTCACCAGAAACCAGGTTGCCTCGTTCAGTTCCATTTCCACCAGTACATAGCCTGGGTAAATTTTGCGCTGAACCTCCATTTTTTTTCCGTTGCGGGTTCTGGTTTCCGCTTCGGTGGGGATCAGTACGCGTAGCAGCTTGTCGCGCAGATTCATGGTTTCTGCCCGGCGCAGTATATTGGCCGCCACTTTATTTTCGTGGCCAGAAAAGGTATGTACAGCGTACCAGTTGCGTTGCATTGTGGTCTGATTATCCCTTGTCGCGTTTGTGAACGCAAAAACTCACAGCCTGCTAAACAGCCAGGTCAACACATTGTCCAAAACAAACATGTACAGCCCAACACTGATCAGAATACCAATCACCACATAGGTGAGTCGTATCACCTCCGGGCGGGTAGGCCAGGTGGTTTTCTTCATTTCCAGAACAACCGCCTGCAAGAAATTCTTGCGATCATCCAGCGCGGCTTTAGGATCGGTGTTTACACGATTTGCCGGGCTTTGTTTTTCACGATTTGCAGGGCGTTGGATCGCCATGAATGTACCCTCTATTCGGACACTTTGCACGCAGGTGCAAGTTGCCTGATGTACCAGCATTTTAGAAAGGCAGGGGCAGAGAGGCTCGAACTCCCGACCTGCGGTTTTGGAGACCGCTGCTCTACCAGCTGAGCTATACCCCTGTGCTGCAGAAACTGCACTACCCTATTTCGCCTCACGATGCATGGTATGCTTGCGGCAGGCGGGCCGCGGGCAGTATTTTTTCAGTTCCAGGCGCTGATTATGTTTAATACGATTTTTTGAGGTGGTGTAATTGCGAGACTTGCACTCTGTGCAGGCCATCACAACCACCACACGCGTCTCTTTTGCCGCCATAGTATTCTATCCGTTTCCAGGCTGCTGTTCCGTTCCCGAAACAGCAGCCCATTTCTTTTTACTCGAAGATTTTGGTAACTACGCCTGCCCCTACTGTGTGTCCGCCTTCTCGCACTGCGAAGCGCAGTCCTTCTTCCATAGCGATTGGCTGTATCAGTTCAGCAGTAATGCGCACATTGTCTCCGGGCATCACCATCTCTACGCCTTCCGGCAGGTGCATTTCGCCGGTCACGTCGGTGGTACGGAAGTAGAACTGGGGGCGGTAGCCGTCTACAAACGGCTTGTGGCGCCCTCCCTCTTCCTTGGTCAGAATGTATATTTCACCCTGGAACTTGGTATGCGGCTTGATGCTGCCGGGTTTAGACACCACCTGTCCGCGCTCTACGTCGGTGCGGTTCACACCCCGAAGCAGTATGCCCGCATTGTCCCCGCCAAAGATCGTGTCGCATATCTTGTGGAACTGTTCAAGAGAGGTCGCGATGGTTGAGCGGGTAGGACGAAGTCCCACCACCTCAACAGGCTCGTTCACCTTCAGGGTGCCGCGCTCTACGCGGCCAGTCACTACAGTGCCGCGCCCGGTAATGGTGAACACGTCTTCAATAGGCATCAAAAACGGCTTCTCAACATCCCGCTCAGGCGTGGGGATAGAGGAGTCTACCGCATCCATCAAAGCCCATATCTTCGCATTCGCCTTGTCACCGCGGCTCGTGTCTTCGCTCAAAAGAGCCTCCGTGGCTGAACCACGGATCACAGGCACATCGTCGCCGGGAAACTCGTACTTAGACAACAACTCCCGAACCTCAAGCTCAACAAGGTCCAAAAGCTCCTCGTCGTCTACCATGTCGCACTTGTTCAAAAACACCACAACATAAGGTACCCCTACCTGACGAGCAAGAAGGATGTGCTCGCGGGTCTGGGGCATAGGGCCGTCTGCTGCAGATACCACCAAAATCGCGCCATCCATCTGCGCGGCACCGGTGATCATGTTCTTTATGTAGTCAGCGTGACCGGGGCAGTCTACGTGCGCATAGTGGCGCTTGTCGGTCTCGTACTCGGCATGGTAAACGTTGATCGTGACCCCGCGGGCACGCTCTTCAGGAGCGCTGTCGATCTCATCGTACTTCAATGCCTTGCTGCCGGTTGCCTCAGCAAGTACGCGAGTAATGGCGCTCGTCAACGAAGTCTTGCCGTGGTCTACGTGACCAATGGTGCCTATGTTTACATGAGGCTTCGTTCGCTCAAATTTCTGCTTGCCCATTTCGGGTCTTCTCCTCCGCGCAGAAATTGCCTTGTTCTCTGCGCAACGTGCTTCTGCACCTGAATGCAGTCAGAATAATTGAATGTAAGACCAGCCCACACTGGGAATCGGACCCAGGACCTCTTCTTTACCAAAGAAGTGCTCTGCCTCTGAGCTATGTGGGCGGGGTGGTGGGGAGACGAGGATTCGAACCTCGGAAGCATTCCGCAACTGATTTACAGTCAGTCCCCTTTGGCCACTCGGGTATCTCCCCGCAAAAACTGTCACACAAACTTATACTCGGCGGCAGAAAGCGCACCGAGTATGGTTTAATATAGCACAGAACGCCGTCTTGCGTCAAGGTGAATGTGCCGCTCTGCCATACACGCAATTAAAGCGCACCGAATTGATCCGCCTATCAAAAGTATATACCCTGCAGCATCATTTTGTGTTACTGCATTCGATTTCTATATAGTGTGCCGCAAGCACTGTCGGTTCACCCGGCTAGATGCCTGCCGCAGTAGTGAAACTCTGCGCACAATACCGACACTTTCATGCTTTATCAGCAGTAATACTTGTGTAAGGCAGTGTCTTATACCGATTTCAGCCATCACCGGCGCACAGGCAGCGCAGCAAGGTTTTTGAATCATGCCGCTTCCGTTCAACAGAAGGATTCTAATACCTGTTTGCACAATAATTGTATTTGTTACGAATGAGCTGTTGACTAAACAGAAAACTACTGCATACTGACTTCATTTTTGCACAGAAAGGGAAAAAGCCGATAATGAGCGGTGGGTATTCGACTGTACAGAATAAAGAAACGCTCACGGCTGCAAAAACGCCTCACGGCGCCTCTCAGGGCAAATCTGCAATGCGCATGCTGCAACCCCCTCTGCTCTGGCTCGCCCTGCTGCTGGCAGTGCTTGAAGTGCAGAAATATGGCTGGCGTTCTCACCATGCATGGGCAAACTTGCTGCTTTGCGCCCTTCTGGTATGGCAAAGCTACCCTGTACGCTCACGCTCGCTCATCAACCCCACCTTTCCCATATCGCTTACTTTCGCCCTGGCCATTTGGGTGTCTGGTTCTACGGCAGCGCTGGCGGCACTCGCTTCGGGCCTGCTGCTCTACCTGATTGCGCCAGCTCCGGCTGCCATGCGTCTGCGCTACCAGGGAATTCGGCTTGGTCTTGCCGCACTGCTCATGCCCCCCCTGCTTGCAGTACTGCACCCGCTTACTTCTGCATTGTCTGCTCTTATTGCTGCTGCTGTATTTGGTGCAGCCTCTTTCGCACTGGAAATGCTCAATCCGCCTGTACAGGGCGCATACCGCTTTGCACGCATGGTTCGTCTCTGGCTGCCTGCGCTCTGCTTCGGCCTGCCAGCTGTGGTTTTGCTAACGCCGCTGGAAAACCGCATTGGCATCGCAACTCTGCTGCCTTTGGCTCTGCTGCTGCTGCTGGCTGCAAGACTGGCAGCACAGTCTGCCGAGGTAAGAAGTCTGCACAGGCAGCTGCTTGCAGCAGAAGCCATGGGGCGCGCAAGCGTGACACAGGCCGAAAAAGCAAATCCCACTGCTCTTCTGCAGCATTTTCTTACACTGGCGGCAGAGCTGGTGCCGGCAGAAAGATCGCTTATCTGGATGCTCAACAACGAATCGGGGGAACTTAGCCCCTCGGTAGCACTGCCGGAAGCAGGACCGTTTGAACAAAAAATTGCACGGTTTGGAGAAGGGCTGATTGGGCACGCAGCAGCGCGCATAAAGCCCAGGCTGATACCAGACGCCGCCGCCGACCCATATCGCGCACAGCGCGAGGCTGCAAGCGGAGCATGGCTGCTGTACCCTATTGTGGTGCATGGCATGGTGATGGGGGTAGCGCAGTGGACTCGCAAGGAAACACAGCCGTTTACCCCCGAAGACATCGCGCGCCTCGACGCCCTGGCGCCGCAGGCTTCTATTGCACTCGAAAACATATCTATACGTGCACAGCTGCTTCGCATGGCAGAAACCGATGGGCTTACAGGTCTCTGGAATCAGAGAACCATGCACCATCGGCTGAAAGAAGAGGTAAAGCGCAGCATACGCTACCACCGCCCCATGGCTCTGCTTATGCTGGATGTAGACAGCTTCAAATCTTTTAACGACAGCTACGGCCACCCGGCAGGCGACCAGATGCTCTGTACCATAGGGCATGTTCTTCAGGCCAGCGTGCGCAATGTAGACCACGTAGGCAGGTTTGGAGGAGAGGAATTTCTGGTGATTCTGCCAGAAACCACCAAAGATGCAGCATGCCAGCTGGGCGAACGCATACGGAAGGCAGTTGAAGAAAGAGGCTACGTAATCACTGGGCAGCAAAAAATACACCGCACGGTAAGCATAGGGGTTGCAGCCTGCCCGGAAGATGCACTGAATGCACCAGAGCTGCTGCAATGGGCAGACAAGGCTCTGTACAGCGCCAAAAGAAGCGGCAAAAACTGTGTAAACTGGGCTTAACAAAAGCCTGTGAAGGAGTGAGCAATGAAACTTGCTAGTCAGGAAGGTCTGGCTGCAGGAAATACCCTGCAAGAGAAACTGGACGCCCTCGCAGAAGCGGGATATGAAGGCATAGAGTTTTGGGGAGGCGGCCTGGCAGAACGAACAGATGAGATTCGCAGGGCATGCAAAGACCACCCGGTACAGCCGGCGGCTATTTGCGCTGGGTTTCAGGGCTGCCCGCTGGATGCAGACAAGCGGGAACGCGACAAGGCTTCAGCAGACATATGCCGCCTGCTTGAACTGGCAGGAGAGTTGAATATGGCCGGCCTCATAGTAGTGCCCGTTTTCGGCAGCCCTCGCATTCCCGATCTATCTCCCCTGGCCTCGGCAGTGCAGCTGGAAATGGACCTCCTGCTGAAACTATGCGAAGACTGGGCGCACGCTGCTGAAAAAGCAGGAACGGCAGTGCTGCTCGAACCGCTCAACCGCTACGAAACACACCTGCTCAAAACCCTGCAGGATGCGGCAGGCATCTGCGAAAAAATCGGCAGTCCGCACATCAAAATCATCGCAGATTTCTTCCACATGTCTATCGAGGAAGCTTCTATGCCTCATGCAATTGAAAAGGCAGCAAAACATATTGCTCATGTGCATCTGGCAGACAGCAACCGGCTCTTGCCCGGCTTGGGGCACACAGATTTCAAAAGTGGTTTCAACGCCCTTAAAAACATCGGCTACACTGGCTACATGTCTCTGGAATGCGGCAACCCCAATACAGACAAAATGCAGGGCCTTAAAACCAGTGCACAGTTTATGAAACAACAAATGATGCCATGAATAACTCTTCCCTTTCTCTTGAAACCCGCCTTGCCTGGCTGGAACAGCAAACAGCCCTGCAGATAGATGACAAAATGCGGGAATTGCTGAAAAAAAGCCTGCAGCAGCTGGATGAGACTATACAGGCTCTGCGTGATTTTCCGCTGGAAGATGGAGCCTCAGAACCAGCACTGCTCTTTCAGGCAAAAGAAAGAGATGTACTGTGACCGAAGCACCACTGTACTACCAGTCTGCAACAGAACTAGGTGCGCTTATTCGCAAAAAACAGATCAGCTCTGTAGAACTTACGCAAATTTTTCTCGAAAGAGCAAAAAACGAAGGCAGGCAGCTCAATGCAATAAGTGAAGTAACAGAGGAGCTTGCACTGCAGCAAGCCAAACGGGCTGATGAAGAGCTTGTCTCAGGCGCAGTATGCGGCCCGCTGCACGGTGTGCCCTACGGGGCAAAAGACCTGCTGGCAGTATCGGGATACCCGGTGCGGTGGGGGTCGCCTGCCCACAGCGAGCAGGTGCCAGACAGTGATGCAGCGGTAATCGCACGGCTGCGAAGCGCAGGAGCAGTACTCATCTGCAAACTTGCCATGATAGAGCTGGCTGGTGGCGGCAGCTACTCGTCGGCGGGAGCAAGTGCAACCGGGCCATGCCTCAACCCCTGGAACACCAGCCGGTGGGCAGGCGGTTCTTCCTCAGGGTCGGGGGCGGCAGCGGCAGCTGGAATAACCGGTTTCGCACTGGGAACCGAAACCTGGGGCAGCATCACAGTGCCTGCAGCGTTCTGCGGCATTACCGGGCTGAGGCCAACCTTTGGAAGAGTATCACGCACAGGGGCTATGGCACTCTGCTGGTCACTTGATAAAATTGGGCCAATGGCGCGTACCGCAGAAGACTGCGGGCACATTCTGGCAGCCATTGCCGGCCCCGACCCGCGTGATGCAGGGTGTGCAGCACGTCCATTCCGTTTTCAGCCAAAAAAGAAATGCGCTCCGCTGCGGCTGGGCATTCTCGAACATGACTACACCCATGCCCCGCAGGCCCAGACACTGTTTCAAAACGCACTGCAGGCGCTTCAGCAGGCAGGCCACACAGCACGGCCTGTTAAGCTTCCAGATGACCTGCCCGTCAACCAGGCCGCCTCGCTGATAGTCATGGCAGAAGGCTCTACAGCATTTGAAAACCTGATACGCAGCGAACGCCTCGGCTTGCTGGCCGACCGGGATCAGCAGGCTGGTCTGCTTGCGGGGCTGGCGATTACTGCCTCAGATCTGATGCGTGCGCAGCGCATTCGCACCATTGTGGTGCAAGAGCTAAACAAAATATGGGATCAGTGCGACTTGCTGATAGCCCCTACCCTGCTCACAGGCGCACTTTCTGCCGAAATTCCGTTTCGAGAACAGAATAACCCCTGGGGTGGAAATGGCGGACCAGGCAATCTGGCAGGCTGGCCCTCGCTTTCGCTTCCCATGGGCTTCGATGCAGAGGGGCTGCCTATGGGGCTGGAATTGATTGGACCTGCCTGGAGCGAGCATCTCCTGCTCTCTCTTGGCATGCAGTACCAGCAGCGCACAAGCTGGCACCGAATGTTTCCCGCAAATACATTTACCCGCAGCTAAAACCGCTGCAGCCGCTTCTACTGTACAAAGCAGCTGCAGCGGTGTGCTGTTTTCACCGTTTCTGGGCGCTGTTCAGCGACACGCCCACTGCGGTTTCCACTGCGTTTACAAAGGTATTTTTGTCACGGATAATAGCCTGTGCAGGCAGGGAGGGAGATACTGTGGTAAGCCCCTCCATCTTTTTCACGGCGGTGCCAATAGCCATAAACTCTATCATACCGCCTCCCAAATTGTACACATAGGTTTTAATCCCAACCACATCATCTGCCCCTATCGCGCTGGCCTCGCCCGCAATGCGTGCAATAGCATTCTCTCTCGCCTCATAAATCAGGGTGGTAAGTTCGCTTATTTCTCCGCGCACCAGGCTTTTGACCAGTGCCGAGATACCGCCCACTACTCCCAGCGAATAAACCGAAACCCCAAGCAAAAGGCGCTGCGGCATGTATCCCAGGTGAATGAGATTCCACATTTCCTCATTGGTCAGGTCGCTGGTAACAGGCATGCTGGCACTGGTAGGAGGCAGCATGGGGTGATGAGACGCAGTGCCAATCATCACCATCTCCTGCATGCCCTGAAACGGTAGAATAGAGGTATTGATGCCCACCACGGCATTGCCGCCCGCCTGTTGTGCCTCATTGGCAATACGCTGAAGCGCAAGGTGCCGCGTTTTATTAAAAATCTCTGAAAATTCTTTCACCTCGCCCCGTCCAAGCCCGCGCATGGTACCCATCACGCCGCCGCCAACACCAATAGAATAGGCAACGTTGCCAAATACAAAGTGAAGCGGATGAAAACCGGCATCTATCTGGCAGTAAAGTTCCTGGCCATCTGCCGAAGAAGAGAAGAAAGCACCTTCCTCGCTGTGCAGGCAGGAACCTATAGACAAAAACTCTATGTTGCCTGCCTGTTGCACCAAATCGCTGCTCACCCCGGTTATGCCGCATGCACCACGCTTCTGCGCCTCCTGAATCATCCGCTGAAAACCCTGCACCCGGCCTTCATGAATCAGGCTGGTCACCTGTGTTACCTCACCGCCCATCAGCGTCTTCAAACCGCTGCCCAGGCTGCCCAGCACACCCATCGAGTAGACGCTGTTTCCAATCACCAGATCGCCTGGCTTCATATTTTTAAGCTGCAGGCAGTATATTTCATTGCCCGAAAGACCAGTCATAACAGACATATTACTGCCTCCTCTTGTCTGGCGCACCCTGCCCATGCCCTGGTGAGCCAGACAGATATTCTGATAAAGTTTACTTGCCGGTTTTTTTCACTGGCACAGCCGCGGCTTCTCTCTTTGCCAGCAGCGCCTTTGCCCGCGTTTCAGCCTGCAGCACCACCGCATTTACCGCAGAAGAAGGCACCAGAAAGAACTGCAGCGGTGAACCGCCCCCGCCCAGTATGCTGCCCAGCATGCCAAACGGATTGCTGCCGCTTTCGGTAGGGGTAACGGTAGGTTTGAGAAGCGTCATTACACCCAGCACCTGCCCTGCTGCATTGTACACAGGCAGGCCCAGAGGCATTGCGGTTTCGGTAAGAAGAAACGCCGGGCGGGGCAGAACAATGCTGCCGCCAATGCGCGCTGTATGCAGATAAGGCGCATAGTTGTACCCTTTTTGCAAGCGGGTAATGCAGTATACCTCTTCTCCCAAACTCGCCTGCGCGCTTGAGTTCATATCCTCGGCAGTCAGAGCGCGCCCATCCAGGCCCTCAATCTGCACAAAACTCAGCCCCAGAATGCTGTCGGTAGCGGCCAGAAAACCGTTGTACTCCTTACTCTCGTCGCCAATCGTGATCTTGAAACCGGTTGGCACTGTTTTCATTTCAAACCCGCTGCCGGCAAGGCTGCCGAGAAGCTGCTGAAACACGTCGGTAGAGTAGGCGGATGTAGAGAGCATCACCAGACCAGATGGGCTTACCACTACGCCCTCTGCGTAGGTGTTGCCTTCGGTGTTTTGTGTATTGCTCCCTTCGCCCATCATGGTGCGGGTGATGATTTTTACTGTTACGATTTTTGGTGAATCGTTCTGCAGCAGTTTTTGTATGGGTAATGCCCCCTGTGCCAGAGCAGAAGACACAATGCAGATTGCACAGAATGCTGCACCAATAGTAAGCAAATGCTTCATAAATTCAGTATTCTCCTTCTTCACTTAGTGTGAGGGCTGTTTCCACTCCGGCTCAATAAACACAAAATCGGTAAGCGGCCCGCGGCGTACAAACAGGGTGATTACATGCGGATGCTTTGCACGCAGCGTACGCATTGCCTTCTTATACGAAAGCGTATCTGTTACATGAATGCCATTCACCGAAAGGATAAGGTCTTTCAGATTCAAGCCGCCAACATTGGCCCATCCTCCTTCGGTAATATCAGAAACAATTACCCCTTTCTGCGAGGCGCTCCAGTGCTGCTCTATCCGGTCAAACAGGGTTACATTGCGCACTGTACACTCCAGCAAATGGTCACGGTATGTAACTGCCTGCTGCACAGAAGCCGGTTCAGCCTGCAGAGTAACAGGCACTTGCAATGCCTTCCCGTTGCGCAAAATGGTGAACGCGGCTTTACTGTCTACGCTCAGATTCTCTATCTCCTGCTTCAGTACATCTGCATCCTGCAGGCGGCTTGCCTGCAGCGGCGAACCATTCAGTTCGGTAATTACATCTCCAGTTTTTAAGCCGGCCGCAGCTGCCTGGGTATAGGGCAGCACCTGGGTAATCAGAAAACCCTGCTTTTTTTGCAGGTGCAGCGTGGCAGCTATTTCTGGTATAAGCACCTGGGTTTTAACGCCCAGCCATGCATGCGGCAGGTCTGTGTTGTCATCGCTGTTTTGCTGCTGCTTCATGTTCAGCACAGTAAGCAGTTTCTCTCCCTTGTGCAGGCAGGTGAGTACCAGGGTATCTTTCTTGCCCAGTTCCTTCAGCATTTTTCTCAAATCGGCAGGGCTGCCTACCTCTTTTCCGTCTACAGCCCGTATCACATCATTGTCTGATAGTTTCGGCTGCGCGCCATCAACAGGCATACCGGGAAGTATGCCGCGAATCATTGCCCCACTGGTATCGGGAAGATGATGCCGCAGGGCCATCATGGGAGTGATGCGCCGTACAGAAATGCCAAGTGCGGGCACCTCGCTCTCATGTCCCATCGCCGGCTGCATGGGGCTTACCACTACAGGCAGATTCAGCACACTGCCTTCACGGGCAACACGCAAATGCGCTGTAGTACCTGGCTTAAGCGAAGCCACCATCTGATACAGCAGCGGTATCTGCTCAAAGTAAAGAGTGTTTGTCGGCTTTCCATTTATATCCAAAAGCACATCGCCTGCTTTCAAGCCTGCTTTCGCCGCACTTGAACCGGGCAGCACAGAAGAAACCAGGGTGCCGGTAGTTCGCCCCATTTTTTGCACCGGCATAGGCGAAAAGCCAAGTGAACCCCGCACTACCCTGCCATAACGCAGCACAGAGTGGTATACCTGAAGCACCAGGTTGGAAGGAATGGCAAAACCCACACCGTTTCCACCCAGTTCGTTGATGCCCACTACCTGCCCCTGCATGTTCACCAGCGGCCCGCCCGAATTTCCGGGCAGTATCAGCGCATCATGCTGTATCCAGCGGGTGAGCAGCCCGGTAACCTGCCCGTCATCCAGCGTCTGGTCTTCTATTCGGGTGCCTGTAAAATTTGTAAACACGCGTGATTTGTTTGAAACAACTCCCAGTGTAAGCGATGATGAAAGCATAAGCGGGTTGCCCATGGCCATCACAAACTGCCCTGCATGCAACAGGTTCGAATTGCCCAAAACGGCATAGGGCACGCGAATGACATGGCCGTTTTTTTGGGGCAGATTCAGCTTCAGCACCGATATGTCGGTCATGGGGTCGTCGTATACATCACGGGCATCAAATGACTGGTGGTCTGCAAGAGTACAGGTGATATGGGTGGTGTGGCCGGCAACGTGGTAATTGGTAATCACATATCCGTCGGGGCTGATAATCACCCCGCTTCCCCCAGCCAGGTCCCGGTGTACCCTTCCGCCGTCGTAATAGCGAAATACTACAAAAATATTCACCAGGGCAGGGTACACCCTGCTTTTGGCAGCGTTGATGCTGCTTTCAAGAGAATTCACATCACCAACTGGTATATTTCGAGAAAGCGCCGCGGCTGCAGTGGGCATAGCACAGGCGATTCCAAGTGAAAGCAGGCAGGCAGCCCTTGTCAGGCTGTTTGGTAGAGACATTCAATTCCTCCCATTTTCATGTCGACGAGAATGCACAGTCTTTCCTGCACTATTCCTGATACAGGTACGACAATCCTTCCCTCTCCCATCACGAAGCAGGTAAATAGATCTGATTTGGCTGGTAAACTGACGAAGCATACAGGCACATGGTTTCAAAAAAGCCTCACTGCCTGTTTTTAGGTACAAAGGCGCTGCTGCTGAAAATGATGTGTCAAACTCTGTTATCAGATGCGTTATTGTATAATGTGTACACCCAAATGCCCATTGTTCAGGTAATTAAAGGAGAGAAACGTGCGAATGCTGTTTTGCAAATGCAACGCTGCCGTTTGCACTGCCCAAAACGCACAAAAAATTCAACCTATGTCGCATCTCTCCTGCAGAGAAGCAGAAACAGCGCTTCTCGCTGACACACAAACTGACCTTCTGTCTACATGAAACCTCCACCAATACGACAACGGCAGGTATTGCTTCAAACTGTACCGGGAAGAGTAGATTTTCTGGTTCGCGGCGAGCGTTTTGCCTCCTGGCGCCACCAGCCTGGCATGCACAATGGTTTCAGCGCATTTACACTGCAGGATGAAAGAAGCCTCACCTCGCCTGCCCCAAACGGCCTTGCCTTCTGGATTGGCCACCCGGATGTAAACGGGGTAAACTGCAGCGGCATGCCCGGTGCAAATGGAACCATAGCCGCGCTGCGCACCGAAGCAAGAAGAGGAATATACTCTGTGGGAATTCTGCAGGAATGCGCATGGATAAGCCCTGCGGGCGAAACCCTGCTCAGAGATTTAAGAAGGTTTCGCGTTGCAGCAGGAAATTGCGAGGGGGCAGTGCTTGATGTTACCCTCAGGCTGATACCGCCTCAGGGCAAAACGGTGGTATTTGGATCAAACCCCCACGACATTCTGCAGCTTCAGCTGGCGCATGCCCTTGTTCATCCTGAGCTGGGCCAGGTTAGAAACCGGCATGGAGATAGTTCAGGCGATGTACACCGCAAAAGCTCTCCCTGGCTGGCCGCTGCAGGAGTGGTGCAGGAGGAAACCATAGGGCTTGCCTGGCTGGATCACCCGCAAAACCCGTTTTATCCCACCGACTGGAACTTTACCAGCGATGGAAGGCTCTCCCCTGCTCCCCTGCTTTGGGCTGGCATGCCTGGGGAACTACGTACACCTCTTACCCTGCGTTATCGCATTCTTGCCTACATGGGGTACATGGAGACAGGCTGGCTGGAGGCGCGCTATGCCGAGTTTTTACGTGAACCGGCAAACGAAAACTTTGGAGACCCAATATGAGCGCACTGCTGGAAGTAGAAGGGTTGAGTACAGGCTTTGGCCGTACCAGCAACACCATATCTGTGGTGCGCAGTGTGTCTTTTACGATGCAGCGCGGAGAAACAGTTGGTCTGGTAGGCGAATCTGGCTCTGGCAAAAGCATTACCGCTCTCTCAGTCATGGGCCTGCTGCCGCGGGGAGCGCGCATCACTGCAGGAGATATTTTGCTGAATGGCCAAAGTCTGCCTGCTCTCCCAGAAAAAGACTGGCAGCAAATACGTGGAAAACGAATAGCCATGGTTTTTCAAGACCCTTTTTCCTCCCTCAACCCAACTCTTACGCTTGGTGAACAGGTGGCAGAAGCGCTGCGTCTGCATCAGGGAATGAACCGCCGGCAGGCGCAGGAACGCACACAGGAACTTTTTCGCCAGGTCAATCTGCCAAATCCCGAACTAAAAATGCGACAGTATCCGCATCAGGCAAGCGGAGGTCAGCGCCAGCGGGTGCTCACTGCCATGGCTTTTGCCTGTGACCCTGAGCTGCTGATAGCCGATGAGCCGACCACTGCGCTAGACGTTACCGTGCAGGCACAGGTGCTGCAGCTGCTTTTGCAAATGCAGCAGAGAATAAACACAGCCATTCTTCTGATTACTCACGATTTGGGCGTTGTGGCAGCAGTATGCAGCCGAATACTGGTAATGTATGCAGGCCAGATAGTAGAAAGCGGCCCTGTAAGAGAGGTTCTAACGCATCCTCAGCACCCCTATACCCAGGCTTTGCTAGCCTCACTGCCGCCGAGACTGCCAGGGCCGGAGCGCAAACTCAGCTCACTGCCCGGCCAGCCGCCGGCGCCCGGCAAACTGCCTGCCGGATGTGCATTTGCCCCGCGATGCCCGCTTGCACAGCAAACACCATGCCGGCAGGTAGAGCCGGAACTTACCCAGCATGGCAGCGAAAGGCAGGTGCGGTGCCATTTTGCAGCCGCACCCCAGGCAATTTTCCACAAGCCGAAAGCGTAAAAAGGGCAAGGAGACTGAACGTGCAGAAAATTCTGATCGGAACCAGAGCAAGCCTGCTGGCACGCACGCAGACAGAGTGGGTGGCACAGCAGCTGCGCAGCATGCATCCGGGGCTAATCACCGAGTTGGTTCCCATTCATACAACAGGTGACGAACGGCGCAGCACGCCCCTTGCCCAGGTAGGCGCAAAAGGAATGTTTGTGAAGGAAATAGAAGAGGCGCTGCTGCAGGGCAGAATAGACATGGGGGTACACAGCATGAAAGATATGCCTGCCCAAATGCCCCCCGGCCTCGAAATTGCCTGCGTGCCCGTGCGCGAAGACCCCCGCGATGCCCTGCTCACTCTCAAAAAGCTTACGCTGCAGCAACTGCCCCAGGGCGCGAGAATGGGAACCAGCAGCCCCCGCAGAAAAGCACTGCTGTCAGCCCTGCGGCCAGACTTGTGCTGGAATGACCTGCGCGGCAACCTCGATACCCGCCTGCAAAGGCTGCAGGAGGGCAGGTTTGATGCCATCCTTCTGGCCTCTGCAGGTTTGAACAGACTAAAGCTGGGCCTCGAATTTGCCTGCGCCATCGAACCCGAAGTCTGCCTGCCAGCCCCTGCACAGGGTGCGCTGGCGCTGGAAATATGCAGCGCAAATCAGCAGGTGCGAGCAATTCTTATGCCCCTGCACCATATGGAAACAGCATGGGAAACCGATGCAGAACGGGCCTTTCTTGCTGCCCTGGGAGCAGGCTGCACGGTACCTGCCGCTGCTTTGGCACGCTGTACCGGCACAGAGCTGCGCCTGCAGTGCGCTGCGGCCAGCCCCGATGGAAACCGAATACTCAAAATAGAACTCAGTGCATCTGCACACCAAGCGGCAGCGCTGGGAAAACAGGCAGCGGAAAGACTGCTTGAACAGGGCGCTGCAGCCCTGTTGGAAGGATGATCGGAAACAACCCTATGAAGAGAGAAGTAGACTACCTGGTGATTGGCAGCGGGCTGGCAGGGCTTACATTTGCCCTCAATGCCTCAGCTGCCGGACGCGTTGCCCTGCTCACCAAGCGCTCTCGCTCTGATGCCAGCTCAAGCTGGGCGCAGGGAGGCATCGCCGGCGCACTGGGCGACGACGATTCATTTGCACTGCATCTGCAGGATACCCTGGTGGCAGGAGCAGGTCTGTGCAATACAGATGCGGTGGAGACGCTTGTGCAGGAAGGCCCGGAGCGCATACGCGAACTAATGGAAATGGGAGCGGGCTTCAACACTGAAATAGATGAAGCAGGCAACACAGTGCTGCAGCTGGGGCGAGAGGGAGGCCACAGCAGAAACCGCATTGTACACACAGCAGACTATACAGGCTGGGAGTGTGAACGCACACTGCTGGAGGCAGTGCGCAATACACCTGAAATTGAAGTGTACGAACATTTTTTCGTTACCGATCTGGCCGTTGGCGGCCCGCAAGGCAGCCCTGAATGCCTGGGAGCATGGGTGGTAAACGCAGAAACTGGGGAGCAAAGCCTGTTTCGAGCAAAGGCAACCCTGCTGGCAACAGGCGGTAGCGGGCAGGTTTATCAGCACACCACAAACCCTCAGGTTGCCACTGGCGACGGCGCAGCCATGGCCTGGCGGGCAGGCGCGCTGCTGGCTAATATGGAATTTGTGCAGTTTCACCCTACCACGCTCTATCATCCCGATGCACGGGCGTTTCTCATCACAGAAGCGCTGCGCGGCGAAGGCGGCATATTGCAGCATGACAGCGGTGAGCAGTTTATGGAGAAATACCACCCCCTCAAAGAGCTGGCGCCGCGCGATGTAGTGGCAAGAGCCATTGTTCAAGAGATGAAGCGAACCAGCGCAGAATGCCTTTACCTCAACGTATCCCACCTGCCTTCCGACCTGCTGCACAGCCACTTTCCTACAGTCACCGAGCGCTGCCTCTCGGTAGGAATCGACATTACCCGGCAGCCCATCCCCATTGTTCCTGCTCAGCATTACCAGTGCGGCGGCGTGGTAACCGATCTCCACGGCGTTACCTCAATACCCCGGCTTTACGCGGCAGGCGAGGTAGCCTGTACAGGCGTACACGGCGCCAACCGCCTCGCATCAAACTCTCTGCTCGAAGCAATGGTGTTTGGCAGGCGTGCAGCTCTTCATGCACTGCAGCATGCCCCTACCTATTCATCTGAGCAGCCTGTGCCGCTGCAAAAAACTTCTCCCGAAACCGACTCGGCCCAGCTTGCCTCCCTGTGGAAACAGGTGCGCTCACTCATGCAGCGCAATGCAGGCATAGTGCGCACCAGCGCAGAAATGCAGAATGCTCTCGGCAAAATAGAAAGCATTCGCGAAAGCATCTGCCCGACTGTGGCGCACATGGAGGCTGTAGAGGCTGTGAACGCCATTCAGGTCGCCTCGCTTGTGCTGCAAAGCGCACTGATGAGGAAGGAGAGCCGAGGGCTGCATTATACGCTCGACTACCCGAAATCTGTAGAGAGCGAGAGGCACGACACCCTGATTTACCGATCTGCTTTTTAGTAAAGGAGAGCGCTCATGAGCAGTGATGCTCTGCTTGTACAATTACAGGGCAGCCTGTGTACTATTGCACTCAACCGCCCCGAACGCAGAAATGCGCTGGATGAAACGCTTATAGAGGCGCTCACTAATGCACTGCACCAGGCAGCAGCCATGCCCGAAGTACGCATTGTAGCGCTGAGGGGAATAGGCAGTACTTTCTGTGCCGGGGCAGACTTGGCTGCAATGGCGCGTGCGGCAGATGCCCCGCTGGAGGAAAACCTGCAGGATGCCCGAAAACTGCAGCAGCTGTTTTATGCTCTCGACACACTTCCCTGTATTACTGTGGCGCTGGCGCAGGGAGCTGCAATAGGCGGAGGGGCCGGCCTGCTGGCGGCATGCGATGTTGCCATTGCATCGCCCGAAACCTTCTTCGCCTTCAGCGAGGTGCGCCTGGGTCTTCTTCCTGCAGTCATATCGCCCTACGTAGTACGCAAAATCGGGATGGGTACAGCCAGAACGCTTTTTGTTACTGGCAAACGCTTTCAGGCAGACGCAGCGCTGCGCATGGGCCTGATACAGCATATTGCGCAAAATCTGGATTCCGCACTGGATGATGAAGTTAAAAACGCTCTCAAAGTCAGCCCGCAGGCGGTAAAAGCCGTAAAAGAGCTGATGCGTATGCTGCCCTCTTTTTCTGCCGAAGAAACAGCAGAAGCAACCGCGCAAGCCATTGCGAGGGCACGCGCTTCAGAAGAGGGGCTTGAGGGAGTGCGCGCTTTTCTTCAAGGCCGCTCTCCTTCCTATTTCAGAGAGGAAACACCGTGACTACCCGCATACGGCGCGTTCTGATTGCAAACAGAGGAGAAATTGCTGTTCGCATTGCAAAAGCATGCAGAGAAAGAGCAGTTGTTCCGCTGCATGTTTTTTCAGAAGCAGATCGAAATGCGCTGCATGTACAGCAGGCGGAAACAGCCTGCTGCATAGGAGGTGCGCCTGCGGCTGAAAGCTACCTGAATGCTGCTGCCCTGCTCAATGCTGCAAAACAAATGAACGCAGATGCTGTGCATCCGGGATACGGTTTTCTTTCTGAAAACTCGCACTTTGCCCGATTATGCCAGGAGGCAGGGCTGACATGGATTGGGCCATCGCCGGAAACGATGGAGCAGCTGGGAGACAAGGCTAGAGCGCGCAAAATGCTTGCTCCCCTGGGAGTGCCGGTCCCTCCTGGCTTTGCTGAAGAAAATCCGAGCCTCGAAGAGCTGCAAAAGGCAGCAGAAAACCTGGGTGCGCCGCTGCTCATCAAGGCAGCTGCAGGCGGGGGCGGACGCGGCATGCGCGTAGTAACAGACCTTAAAGACCTGGAAGAAGCACTGCACAATGCCAAAACAGAAGCTAAAGCCGCCTTTGGAGACGACAGGGTATTGCTGGAACGCTTTCTGCAGCGCCCGCGCCATATTGAGATACAAATTTTTGGCGATGCAGCAGGACGCGTTATCGCCCTCGGAGAAAGGGAATGTTCGCTGCAGCGCAGGCACCAGAAAATTGTGGAAGAAAGCCCCTCCCCTGCAGTATCACCCGAACTGCGGCAAAAAATGAGTGAAACAGCCTGTCTTATCGGCCGTGCCGCACAATACCAGAATGCCGGCACAGTAGAATTCTTGCTTGAATGCAAACCCGGTACAGAACCCGCCTACTACTTTCTTGAAGTAAACACACGCCTGCAGGTAGAACACCCGGTAACCGAGCTGGTAACAGGGCTAGACCTGGTGCATTTGCAGTTGGATATAGCAGAAGGAGCAAGCCTGCCCGCACATTTGCCCGACTGTTTTGTGCCTAATGGCCACGCCCTGGAGGTGCGCTTGTATGCAGAAGACCCGGAACATGCATTTCTGCCTTCTGTAGGAAAACTTGAATGCTGTCATATGCCAGTCTCCCCTGGCATCAGGATAGACAGCGGGGTAGCAGCCGGCTCGGAAATATCGCCCTGGTACGACCCCCAAATGGCAAAAATCATTGCATACGCTCCAAACCGTTCGCTGGCAGTACGCCGCATGCTCCAGGCACTGTGTGAGACGCAGGTTGCAGGGGTGGCTACCAATCAGGCTTTTCTGCTCGACCTGCTCGCTCACCCTGAGTTTGAAGCAGGAAATCTTTCCATTCACTTTCTCAACGACCATTTCCCCCGTTGGAGCGCAGCAGCAGTTCCGCCGGAGGGTGCGCTTCTTGCACTGGCTGCTGTTTTGCAGAAACACAGTGCCGTACCGGGTGCAGCACAGCCGGCAGAACAGCAGCAAAACCCATGGTTGTATTCTGAAAACTGGTGCAATGTGAGGATAAACTGAAACATGAAAGCAACTTTTCGGTGCAATGAAGAACTGTTTTCACTTTCTGCCCTCACCCTGCCCCAGGGCATTCAGATAACCCTTGCAGAAGAAAAAACTTTTACTGTTCAGTTACACAGCCGCGGCCAGGGTATGTATCTGCTGGAATGGCACAATGAAGACGGCATTGTGCGCCACGCTTCTGCTGCTGCAATGAAATGCGCCGGTGGAACAGTGCAAATCTGTTTTGAAGGCAGAAACTATCTGTTTGAACTGGAACAGGGTTCAAAAAAACCGGAGACGGTATCGGGCAGCCTCACCGCCCCCATGACAGGGGTGGTTTCTCAAATACTGGCTGCAGAAGGAAGTACTGCCCAGCGTGGAGATGCCCTGCTTACCCTGGAAGCAATGAAGGTGGTAGCTCCCATTGAAGCGCCCTTCACAGGCGTTATTCGCAGCATTATGGTGAAACAGGGAGAGCAGGTGCAGCAGGGGTGTTTGCTGGTGGAAATGGAGGCGGAAAATGACGGCGGGTAAACTTGAATCAGTACGTGTGGTTGAGGTTGGACCGCGTGACGGGCTGCAAAACGAAAAAACCACGCTTTCGGTAGCAGCACGCGTGGCACTGGTAGGCATGCTGGCCCAGGCAGGTCTTTCTGAAATAGAGGTGGGAGCTTTTGTCCGCCCCGATCGCGTACCGCAGATGGCGCATACCGATTCGGTGCTTTCTCTGCTGCCTCAGCGGCCAGGTGTGCGCTATACGGTTCTGACACCCAACCTGAAAGGGCTGGACGAAGCTACAAAGGCGGGAGCAAATTCGGTTGCATTTTTTGCCAGCGCATCAGACACCTTTTCCAGGCGCAACACAGGCATGAGCCTCGCCGATTCGCTCAAACTGTACAGTAAACTGATTCCCGAAGCACTGCACCGTGAAATGCGGGTGCGCGCCTACATCTCTACTGCATGGGCATGCCCGTTTGAAGGAGAAATCTCTGTTGAACAGAGCGCCGGTACTGCATTAGCCCTGTATGAGGCAGGGGCGGAAGAGGTTGTGCCCTCAGATACCATTGGTCACGCGCAGCCGCATCAGGTTGCAGCGCTTCTGCAGCACATGGCGCAGCACATTCCTGCAGCGCAGACTGCCTGCCACTTTCATGACACCCAGGGCGGCGCCCTCGAAAACGTGCGTACTGCACTTCGCTGCGGCATACGAGTATTCGACAGTTCCTGCGGAGGCACTGGCGGATGTCCATATGCACCCGGAGCACCTGGCAATCTGGCCACAGAAAACCTGCTCACTCTTCTGAAAGAAGAGGGCTTTGAAACCGGCGTGCGGCTCGACCGTGTTGCCGCAGCAGTACGTTTTCTGCGCAGCAGACTTCACAGCACACAGAAAGCAGGAAACGCAGGCGCAGCAGAAGAATAACTCTTCGAATATCACTGCAAACTTCTGCTCTTTACTGGCCAGAAAGGAATATTAACCTGTGACAGCTCTTTCTCTGCCCAAGCAGCCCGCCGGCATTGGCATTGTAGGCTGCGGCAACATCAGCAGCATCTATTTTCGCAATCTGCATCAGCGTTTTCGCAACACCACAGTACTTGCCTGTGCCGATCTCGACCTGGAGCGCGCTAAAGCCAGGGCAGAAGAATTTGGCGTACAGCATGCCTGCACTCCTGAAGAACTGATGAAAAACCCCGATATCAGCATCGTAGTGAATCTTACCATACCAAACGCACACTACTCTGTATGCATGCAGGCATTGCAGGCAGGGAAAAATGCCTATGTAGAAAAACCCCTCTCGGTAGACCTGGAACAGGGAGAAGAACTTCAGAATGCTGCTGCAGCACGCGGTCTGCGCGTAGGGGGGGCGCCAGATACCTTTCTGGGCGGTGGAATACAAACCTGCAGAAAACTGCTGGATGAGGGATGGATTGGCGAACCGGTTGCCGCTGCTGCATTTATGATGGGGCACGGACATGAGTCGTGGCATCCAGACCCTGAGTTCTACTACAAAAAGGGCGGCGGTCCTATGTTTGATATGGGGCCGTACTACCTGACAGCGCTGGTAAACCTGCTTGGCCCCATAAAACGGGTAACCGGCTCTACACGCGTTACCTTTCCCGAACGAACTATTACCAGCAAACCCAAATATGGAACAGTCATCTCAGTAGATACCCCCACCCACATTGCAGGGGTAATCGACTTCGAATGCGGTGCAATAGGCACCCTGGTAACCAGTTTTGATGTATGGTCGCATAGTATGCCCTGCATTGAGATTTATGGCACAGAAGGCAGTATGCGCGTGCCAGACCCCAACGGATTTGGGGGGCAGGTAATGATTCGACGTGCAGGCGCATCAGACTGGAGCGTGATTCCGCTTACACATGGTTTTGCCGAGAACGAAAGAGGCGTAGGCGTGGCAGACATGGCTGCCGGTCTGGTGTCTGGCCGCCTGCACCGTGCTTCAGGTGATTTGACCCTGCACGTGCTTGAAGCAATGCATGGTTTTCACATTGCAGCTCGTGAGGAAAAGCACTATGCCATGAAAAACCAGTGCCGCCGGCCTGCTCCGCTGCCGATGGGGCTGCCCAGCAACGCAGTAGATGCCTGATGGTGTGTGCCTTTATGAGTAGCATAAATCGCTTCAGAATGCATAAAAACAGAGTATGCTGCTGTACTTTATTTTGTACAAATACCTCTGTTTGAATATCTGGCTGCATAAGGAGCTTGCAATGCATGGTAAAACAGCTGTCTGGCTGATACTTACTGCTGTTGTTTCAGCTGCCTCGGCTGCCCCGCGAAGCCAACTGAAAAAAAAGGCAGTTTACGGCACTATTTCGTCTTCCAGTTCTGCCGTGGCACGCGCACTGCCTGCCAGCGCAATTACCGAAGCGAAAAAACTGACTGGCAAGCCTGGCGCATTTTTGGGGGTGGTAACAGAAGTTGATCTCTGTCAGAAAACCTGCAGAATGATCTATATCAACTTTTCCACCCCCTGGAGCAAAAGCATCAGTGCAGATATACCTGCAAGTGCATATGGCAAATTTCCCAATGTGCATCAGCTGCTGCATCGCAGAGTGCTGGTGACTGGCAGGTTCATTCTTTACGAGCGCAGGCACCCTGAAATACTGGTTTCATCGCCAGCGCAAATTCGTATCATACAAAACGCCCCTCGTGCCGGTTTAAAAGCAAAATAAGTGCATGCACCTGTTGCGCATATCAGGGCAGGTGCAGCACTCCCTCCTGCCAATAGGCTGAGCGTACGCAAAGAGAAGCAGCATCGCAATTGAGAAACAGGGCAGACTGCTGCCGCAATCGATCAGGATCTGCAGTTGTGTAGTACACATTTCTGCTCTCCGTTTTCTGTTCTGCTGCTAATCCTGCCACATTCAGTTCCCTCTGCAGCTTTTCTGCAAGAGGCTGTGCAGGGTCTACCCATTGCACAAAGGGTGCTGCCTTTTGCAGCGCTGGCAGCAAAAACGGGTAATGAGTACACCCGAGCACCACGGTATCTACCTCATTTGCACGCAAACGCGCTATGTACTCTTCGGCGGCATGAAAGGCTTCCTCAGTATTCGCCCTGCCTTCCTCCACAATAGGTACGAAACGCGGACAGGCGACCTCTGTTACCTCAAGCCCGGCTCGAATGGAGTTCAATGCGGCAGTAAAAGCCCTGCTTTTTACAGTGCCCTCGGTGGCAAGAACTCCTACATGCCCATTGCAGGTTACGCTGGCTGCTTCCAATGCTCCCTGTGCAATAGTACCCATCGCTATTTTGCCGGGAAAACTGCTTTGTACCTGGCTCAGTGCGGTAGCAGATGAAATATTGCACGCCATAACCACTGCTTTGCAGCCTTTTGCAAAGAGGGCGCTGCTGATAGCCTCTGCAAAGCCCTGCACCTCAGCAAGCGGCCTGCCCCCGTATGGAACATGTGCCTGATCTGCTACAAACAGAGTGCTTTCGCAAGGCATCTGTTTTTGCAGGGCACGCAGCACGGTAAGCCCCCCCAGCCCAGAATCAAATATGCCTATCGGAGCATTGCGCAAAGAGGTCACGGCGTACTGTTTCCATCTAGCTTCCCCGCAGTCTGAGTATGGTAATCTACATCAAAAGGGGTTGTCCAGTCGGTCATCTGGCTGTCAAAAGGCTTGCCTTCTACCTGCACGCTCATCTGCTTTACGCCGGCAACAGTGCCTACCGCCTTGCGCAGCGCGGCCTGTGCTTCCGCCTCTGTTGTGTCTCCCATATCGGCCAGTTTGTTGAACTGATGACTAAAGTTGAGTACTGCCACACGGCGGTTTATCTCTACTTCAAGCAAACGGGTTCCCTTGGGAAGTATGGGGTGAAAGTTACGTGACTGCCGCAAAAGCAATGCATTCACTGCCTGCGTTACCTGCTCTGCCCGGCCCACAGTATGCGATGCGGGTGCACTGGCAACAGGAGGCACGTGCGGCTGGGCAGGTTGAACATGATTTCCGGCCGGCGAAGAAGAATGACAGCCGCCCAGCAGCAGAGCCAGAGGCAAAACAAACAATATATATCGTCGCACGGTTGCTCCTTATCTCAAAATCCCCGGCAGTGTCGGTACAAGCGAGGCAGTTTGTGAAGTACCCTCTACATAGGTGCGCAGGCCGCGTACAATTGCCTTTGCAATACGCGCCTGAAAATCGGGGTCTATCAGCTTGCGGCGGTCTACAGTGTTGTTGAGATAGGCCACCTCAATCAAAATGGCAGGCATTGTACTTTCGCGCAGCACCTCAAGCCCATGCTGATACAACATGGTGTCGGAGCGTGCGCCACGGGCAGGCAAGCCGCTTACTGCAAGAATAGACCGCTCTACGCTGGTGGCAAGCGCCCTGCTGCTAGGGTCTTGCATATGATAATAAGTAGTTGTGCCAGAAGCGGCATTGGGCACAGAGCAGTCATCGTTGTGAATGGAAACAAAAAAGTCGGCATGAATCTGATTGGCAAGTGCAGGCCGATCTGCCAGAGGCACGTTTACATCGCGGTCGCGGGTCATTACCACCCTCACCCCGGCAGCCTCCAGGTCGCGGCGCAGCTTAAGAGCGATTTGCAGCACAATGTTTTTCTCATCATAGCCCCCATAAACAGCGCCGGTAGCCACCCCGCCATGCCCCGGGTCTACCACAATGGTTTTGCCTGCCAGTACCCCTTCGGCATTGCGCGGAATGCGCAAATCGAAGTCAAGGTGATCGGGATCATTTTCGATTGTAAACCCCAGGTAGCGGCTGGATTTCACCGTGATGCTGGTCTCTGGCGGAGATACTGCTGCATTGGGGTGCAGAGGCTGCACTATGGTTTCTATGCTTTGCACCAGGCTGGTATTGGGGGTTATCTGGACATCTGAAGGCTGTGCAAGCTGCAGGCCTACCCCAGGCAGCAAAATTTGAAGGCTGCCATCCGGCAGATAATGTACCAGCGGCATCACTCTGGCGCCTGTTTGAATCACCAGGTGCGCCTCTATGGCATCCAGCGGCGTATACTGCACTGCAGTCACCAGAGGGGTACGCACCAGGTCGCCGCGCGAAGGAAGCTGCGCCTCTGCCCCAGGCTGCCCATTGTTAGCCGCTCCTGTTTGCCCCGCAGGCTGTACGGTTGTGGCCTGCTGTGTGGCGCTGCTGGCAGCAGAGCCAGCTGCGGCTGTGCCAGAGGCTGCAGTGGTTTGCCCAGAACCAGAGAGGACTGTTTTGCCTGCGCCATTGGTTTGAACAGGAGGCGTTACTGTTTGAGACGTGCCCCTGCCGCCAGACAGACTGGCAGACTGCTGCGTGTTCACAGAAGCGGCAGCACCCTGTGAAGCTTTGGCAGAAGGGCCATGCAGTGCATTAGCCGACTGTACAGCGGGTACATTTACCACTATGCGAGTCGGACCGGAATGAACTGAGTGAATGCTCACCGTAATAAGCGGCAGGGTGGGAGCAGGGCTGTCTGTGGTGCGAATGGAAGCGCCGGGAGCCAGCAGCAGCACAACCCGTGCTGTAGAAAGACTAAACTGCCCAATTCGCACCCCGATTACATCGGGCGTGCCGGGTGGAACCGGCTGAGGCTGCACTCCCTCCGCCGCTACCGCTCCATAGCAGTCTACAATCCCCTTGCTCGACGCACTGTCTTTCAGCATCCACCTGGATGAAGGTACCGGAAAACTGGTTGTGATATGAAGAAAGCCTTGCTGCACAGAAACAGACGTTACATGAGCCAGCAGGTAAACAACAGGCACGCCAGATTTCTTCACAGGGCTGCGTTCTACCTGACCGTTCACCAGTCTGGCCAGATCAGAAAGAGCCAGCATTCTGTGCCCATTCAGCTGCAAAAGCGCTAGTTCAGCATGAAGCGGCTTACCCTGTCTAAAAATTTGCAGCGTCTCGTCTCTCTGGCCGGGCTTACCCTGCAATCCAACCATGTCAAGTGCTTTCAGGGGCACAAAAACTTCATTTGCACTGGCAAGCGAATGCACCGGTCCTGCCAGCAGGCTGCCTCCAATGCGCACCTGAACATTCTGCAGGTTTTCTGCCAGACTGATTTGGCCAGCGAGCGCAAGAAATATGCAGATTAGAAGCGCCAATCTATTTTTACTGCTGGAGGATGCCATGATAACTCCCGCTTTCTCATTATTTGCAACTGCTTTCCCCTATGTCCTGTACTCAATCTGCGGGAGGCAGTCTTTAACTATTATCGGAAATAGTCTACCTGTTGTAAAGCAATAACAGGCAATATTGCCGGTATTGTGACGCTGCAGCACGCACAAAGCTGGGAAAGCGGCAGGCAAAACTGCCTTTAGTAAACGCAGGCGGTAGAATCGCTGTGACAGCAGCATGTTTTCCAGTAGATTCAGCGCAACAGGCTGGAGGTATCAGCACCAGTTGTAATAGAAAAATTTTTCGTCAGGTTGTACTTGCTGCACACATCACCCAATGCCTGGTCTGCAGTTGCAGCCGACTGATCTGCGGAAGAGGACGAGTTGCCAAGCATTCCAGACAGCTCGCTCAGAGCTTCATTGGGGTTGCTCTGTGCATCCTTCAGAGCGTTATGAATGCTCTGAAACATACCCAGACAGGTATTGAGATGCTGATAATACGCTTCAAACAACGCTTCGCAAGCCTGAGGGTGGGGATGATTTTCAAAAGTCTGTGTCAATTGCAGCCACTGGTTACGTATGCTGCTGCTGTCTTGATTGATTTTGGGAAGAAATGTTTTGGCTGCAGCAGAGCTGCTGGCTGCTTTTATTTGGTCTGGTGTAATGTTGCCATAGGTAGAAAGCGCCTGCCCAAGTTCTTCTCCTATCAGCTTTTGTTTGGTAAGTTCCACCTGCTCAAGAAAGGCAAGGTAGTCTGAGATAGCGCTGGTATCGGGCGGCTGCTGAACTGCAGCGGGCTGCTGAACCAAAGGTGCCGCCGCAGGAGCCGATGGCGCCTGAACCAGCGGGGCGCTGAAGCCGGAAGCAGGCGCCTGAACCAGCGGAGCAGGCTGTATGGGTGAAGCCGGTTTTTGAAGCAGACGGGAGGCAGTAAATCCTGCTGCACCCAACAGAGCCAGCAAAAGAATTACCAGAGGTACTGCCCATTTATTAGAAGAGGCACGAGGCTGGGAAAACACTGGTGAAGGCTGTATATTCTGCTGCACAGGCACTGGCTGCTGAGGGCGGTAAGAGCCTGTTGCCTGATGTGGCGCAGCGGTGCCGGCAGCAATTGGCGCGCCACACTGCAGACAAAAGCGAGAGTTTGCAGGCACTTCAGCGGAGCAGCGTATACACCTCATTACAAAACCTCCCTGCGTTATACAGCCGTCGAATCAAATGTTCTATAGATAAAAGGCATCTTCCTGCAATTCTTTATATAAAAGCAGAGAAATGCCTATCTCTGTAAGACGACAAATGTGAGGGAATTGTTACCAAAAAAGACAATGGGGCGACTGATCGGACTTGAACCGACGACCTCCAGGGCCACAACCTGGCACTCTAACCAACTGAGCTACAGTCGCCATAGCAATAATTATTTTAGCATGAGAGCAGGGGCATTGTCAAATCAGAATTGCGCAAATTCCTTAACATAAATTTAATCTTTTACACGCTATAATTTTTATCGACAAGCGTATATTTGACCGGGCAGTACGGCGGCTAAGCCGCACAGTAGAAAAAATGGGCCAACAGCCCTGCATCATTGATGCCAACGGAGAATACTATGAACATCAAGCGTACCCTCAAAAATGGGTTCACACTCATCGAATTACTTGTAGTTATTGCCATTATTGCCATTCTGGCTGCCATTCTGTTCCCTGTGTTTGCACAGGCGCGTGAAAAAGCGCGACAGGCATCCTGTGTCAGCAACCTGAAACAACTCGGTCTGGCATTTCTGATGTATGAGCAGGACTACGATGAAACCCTGCCGGCGGCAACCTACTTTCACTTTATTTACCAAGACCCTTCAACAGGCCAATTCAACGGTCAGTCGCTGCTGGAACCGTACATCAAAAATCATCCTGCCATGAGCAGGGGTACTGTGTGGGTGTGCCCAGATCTGGGCACGTACTACCAGGGAAAAAACAGTTTTGGGCAGTTTCTATGCACCTATACAATGAACGTGTTTCTCAGCCCCTCTTCGGTAGGAGGCATTCCAGACACAGATACCTGCTATACCCCGCCCTCGCTGCAAACTTCTGTAGGCTGGAACGGCCCCAACTATTCTGCTGAGTCTAACCTGGATTACAACAACTATCCCCCTCAGGGAATCACCGATTCTGCCATAGTAGAGCCAGCCAACACCGACCTGCTGTTTGAAGGATTTGTAGAAGACGGCAATGCAAGCACAGACCCGTATGTGGGCCTCTCTCCCCGCGATGGAGACTTTATGAGCACCCGCGGTTTCTGGTCTACGCAAACACTGGCCAACAACTACTGGGGTTACCCTGTTCAGCCTGCAACCACCCCCTGGCACAGTTCGGTGAACAACTACCTGTTCAACGATGGGCATGTAAAAGCCATGCCGCCTTCCAAACAGGGCTACAACATTCAAACAGACCTGCAAAACATCTGGCTGACGCATGACGGACGCGGCGGCGCCCCGATTCCTCCTCCAGACCCCAACACATGCAACGGCTGATTACTGTTCAAAAGCCTCCTCCTGCACTAGGCAGGAGGAGGCAGAGGAGAAAAATGCGCAAACTTTTATTCCCGGTTTTGCTGGCAGCAGCGGCAGGCATAGCGCTGGCCGGTTGTCATCAAACACCTGCCTCCCCCCCTCCTGCTACCGTAACAAACCGTACCGCTGTAGATAGAACGGGGCGCAACAGGGCCACATGGAGCCACCCCATGCCTACCGGCGCTGGAAGGTAGCAAACAATAATACGAACATCTGTTCATACTGCTTTAGCGGGGGCAGCAAAGGCTTGAATACAGTCGCTGCCTGCTTGTGCATTGTCTAGCCGGGGGGCCAGGTCATAAAACGTCCGCCCAGCACGTGAAAATGTAGGTGATGCACCGTCTGCCCCCCGTTGTCTCCGGTATTGATCACAGTTCGAAACCCCTCGCTGTGCAGATGCAGTGCGAGGGCTGTTTTTTGTACAGCCTGCAGCGCCTGCCCCAGTACTCCCGCATCTTCCACCTCTACCAGCGAATTGTAGTGCCTGCGAGGAATTACCAGTATATGCACAGGCGCCTGTGGCTGTATGTCTGGAAACGCGATAAAATCGTCGTCTTCATAAACCGGCGAGACCGCAATGGCCCCTGAAGCTATTTTGCAAAAGATACAGTCAGACATGCTTACCTCCGGCTTGCAGAAAGCAGCGGAAGCGCGTTGGGTACAAATGCAATGTTTTCACGCCTCGCTTTACCGCTTTCAGTATAAGCCCTGTCACAGGCGTTGCAAAACGTGCAGGGGTCTGTGTGGCAGTCATTGGTGGGCCTCGCTTCACAAGCTCTTTTGTACTCTGCACGCAAATAGGCTTTGCTCACACCGCACAGTATATGGTCCCAGGGCAGTGGTTCGCTGAGGTCTTTCTGTCTGTTGGCAAAAAAGGCAGGGTCTATTTCAGCTTCTGCCAGTGCCTTCTGCCATCTTTCCAGGCTCAGATATTCGTCCCAGGCATCAAATACCTGACCAGATTTCCATGCCTGCTCCACTGCATCCGCTACCCTGCGGTCTCCCAGTGAAAGTACCGCCTCCAGGTGAGTGGCATCGGCGTCATTGGGGCGATAAGATACTGCACGGTCTTTGAGCGAGCGTTTGAGCATTTGCTGTTTTCTATCTATCTCTCCCCTGCTGTCCTGGCCATGCCACTGAAACGGCGTGA
Source organism: Chthonomonadaceae bacterium (assembly GCA_027459665.1). Lineage (GTDB taxonomy): Bacteria > Armatimonadota > Chthonomonadetes > Chthonomonadales > Chthonomonadaceae > DAIDHN01. The sequence continues at coordinate 35,876 of DAIDHN010000032.1, forward strand.
ACGGTTTGGGCACAAACGCAGAAACCCCTATCGTGATGTTGGGGTTTTTCACCCCGCACCGGCGTGCAACAGCGGCACACTTCTGAGCCAGCTGCCCTATTGCCAGCACATCTTCATCGGTTTCAGTGGGCAGCGAAATCATATAATAAAGCTTGAGGCGCTGCCAGCCGTTCTGGAATGCGGTTTCACAGGCAAGAAACAAATTCTCTTCAGTTACTCCCTTGTTCACCACATCCCGCATACGCTGCGAACCTGCCTCAGGTGCAAATGTAAGCCCCGTCTTGCGTACCTTGTTTATCTCCTGCACAAGGTGAACGCAGTCGCGGTCGGCGCGCAGTGAAGGCAGTGAAACCCCTACCTTGCTGTCTGCATACCGGTCTATCAAATCATGCACTACATCATTTACCCGGCTGTAATCTGCGGTAGAAAGCGATACCAGTGATATGTCTTCATGCCCGGTGTTTTTCACCAGTTCTTCTGCCAGCTGCGCCAGTTTTTCAGGAGTTTTCTCGCGCACTGGCCGGGTAATCATACCTGCCTGGCAGAATCGGCAGCCACGGGTGCAGCCGCGCATTACTTCGAGTGAGATGCGATCGTGCACAACTTCAATAAAGGGAATAATTGGCCGTGTTGGGTAATCAAGCGCATCCACATCTTTTACCCACTGCCGCTCCACGGCAGGGCGAATGCCTTCCCGCATGGGTTTCAGCCCCAAAAAGTGCGGCATGGTATCAAAAATCAGCGATGCCTCCGCTTCAGTGCGGCCAGCAGCATGCAGACGCTCCAATCTCTGCTGCGGGGTTTCGTAACCTGCTTCATAGAAACGAGGCACATAGCACCCTTCTATCTGTGCTATCTGAAAGAGCAGTTCTTCTCTTGAAAGCTCTCGGTATTGCTGATATGTGCTGGTAATTTGATCCATCACCGCTTCGGCTTCCCCTATCACAAACACATCTATAAAAGGCGCCATTGGCTCAGGATTGAACGTTGCATGCCCGCCTGCAAATATGATGGGCCAGCGCCCTCCATCTGCTGGCGGCATATCTCTCTCAAGCGAATGAATGGGAATACCGCTCAGATCTAGCATATTGAGCACATTGGTGTACGAAAGCTCAAAAGAGAGCGCAAAGCCAATCAGATCAAATTGAGCCAGCGGGGTGCGGGTTTCGAGAGAAAAAAGCGGCATGCCGCTGCTGCGCATAGCCTGCTCCATATCAGGCCACGGGGCGTAGCTGCGTTCTGCCAGGCAGTCACTGCGCAAATTGATAAGATGGTACAAAATGCTGCATGCCAAATTAGACATGCCTATCTCATAGGCATCGGGAAATGCAATGACATACCGTACATCTACACTGCTGTGATCTTTCACAATAGAATTCAACTCGCCCCCGGTGTAGCGGGCTGGGCGCGCTACCTGAGGCAGAATTTCCTCCAGCATGTCATCTATTTGAATACGAGTAAGCATTTATCTTCCTTTCACAAACTCATCCCGGGCAATATTCTGTAATAGGGATATTATAACATGCCTGCTGCAGAAAACACCTGAGCAAGCAGGCGAAACCGGATAAACCTGCGTTTTACAAACGATTGTGCAGAGCATGCAGCAAAAGGCAAAGTCAGTTTACAAGAACGATTCCCTGCAGCCCTGCCAGCATAAATGTGTTGCTTCTGTGCCCCGAAGAAACATCTTTCATCGTGTGTTGAGTTCGAATGGTTACAGCTGCTTTGCCGGGGTTCACGGCCGCCAGCCCGCGCGAAAACCGTCGCTGCCAGCTGCCATCCGTCTGCTGTGCCGAGTCGCCAACAGGTTTTCCCAGATCAACATCGTATTCCGGGTACCACCAGTGTTGGCCTCTCCATCTGGTACTGAGGTCATATGAGTAGTATGCGCCAAGCAGAAGAGCGGTTGCCAGCCCGAATACCATGCGCTTATGCTGCGAAAAACCATGCTGCAGCAGAGCGGTTTGCTGTTGCTGTGGCAGTTTCCAGGCATTGTAAGGGCATTGCACGCCGCTGCCGCACGAAAGCGTGGTAAGCACAGGCTGCTGTGCATGAGTAAGCCACCACAAACAGATGTCGGCCGCCTCCTGCCAGGTACGCTTCCCTTTTATCACCGAATTTACATAATCTTCCAGCAGAACCCCATTCAGCCATGGTGCAGCTTCACGTCCTGCCTGGTTTGCCATTACCACACAGCTTTTTCCAACCAGTTCACGCACGCGGGCGGCAAGCGTGGTTTTTGCCTGTCTCCATGTACTGTTCAGCCAGTTCAAATCGCTGTATCTGCCTGTGCCATTCGATTGAAAATGAAGCGTATGATTCTTAAACAGATTGCACTCCCAACTGTCAAACCAGGGACTCATGCTGTCTAGAAACACACCATCCAGGTCTAGTTGACTACTATGTCGCAAACAGCGTTTGGCAAGCCACTCTACTACCTCAGGCTGGCCAAGATTCAGCATGGCGCTCCCTGGCCAGCCTTTCACAATAGAGCCGTCGGTGTAGCGCAGCCAGGCATCTTTGGGCATGTTGGGCGTATTCAGCGGCGCATCGGGCGCGCCAGTGTACTCCAGCAGCCTGAACTGGGGATTGATTTGTCTTATCTGCCTGAGATTGGCGTTGGTTTTTCTGATCTGCTCAGCATCACTGTAATCTACATCAATCCCGCCCAAACAGAGGCTGCATCGGGCTGCATACTCCAGTTCCTGCCGGCTCATATGAGGACCAATGCCAACGCCATAGCAATTGGTAATGCGAATAGTGCGTGCGGGCGTAGGGGAAGCATTGGCAGTTCTCTCAACACCGGCACACAGCGCTGCCATCAGTATCTCACGCCTGGTATATGGTCTCATTTTAGTATTTCTCCTGTACAGCATAGCGCTGCGCTGCAAAACCTTCTCTTACCTGCAAGGAGGTATGGTTTCATACAAAGGCAGCTGTACACGCACCAGTGTTCCCTTGCCGATCTGGCTCATCCATTCAATGCTGCCCTGGTGTGCAAGCACAATCTCCCTGCAAATAGCCAGCCCCAAACCTGTACCGCCCTGCGCACGCGTTCGAGAGGCATCAGCACGGTAAAACCTCTCTCCAAGATGAGGCAGATGCACTGCCGCAATGCCTTCTCCTGTGTCTTCTACTTCCAGCAAAAGCATTCTTACTGTTTGCTGGCGGGCGCGCACTGCTACCTTACCTTGTTCAGGAGTGTAGCGCAGTGCATTGTCAAGCAGGTTGGTAACCAGCCTGGCCAGTTGTTCAGCATTGCCTGCCGCGGCCAGGTTTTCAGGCTCTATAACCAAACTTACAGCAGGTGAATGCGGGCGTGCAGTAGATTTTATACAATGCTCCAGCAAATCTCGCACTGCCACCAGTTCCACATGCAACGGACGCACTCCGCTGTCCAGCAGCGCCAGCAAAAGCAGGTCTTGCACCAGTTTACGCATCTGGTCGGCTGCGCCATCCATATCAGCTACGGCTTCCCTTGTTTCCTCACTCAGCCCTGTTTCTTCCAACAGCAGACTGGTATTGGCTTTGATCACAGTAAGCGGTGTTTTCAGTTCATGCGATGCATCCGCAGTAAAGCGCTTCTGCAGCTCCACCAGTTCCTGCAGCTGCTTCACCAGCGCCTCCCTTTCTGCAAAAGCTCCTTCCAGTCTTTCCAGCATACCGTTGCAAGTAGCTGCCAGCTGCGCAAACTCATCTGCGCCAGCTGCGGGCAGCCTTTCAGACAGGTGGTCTGCGCTCATGTGCTGCAGTGAGCGGCTTATCTGGCGTACTGGCTGCAGGGCGCTGCCGGTGAGCGCTGCTCCTCCCAGGGCAGAGAGCAGAACGGCAAAGGGGAAGAGGGTCAGCAGGGCGCGGTCTACATTCTCAAGAGTATGCTGCATCCCTGCCAGCGAAACGCTGAATTGATACACCACAGTGCCGCCGCCGCCTTTTAGTGTTCCCATAAGTACACGCACAATACTGCTGCCCTGCTGCACTGTGCCATATGCCTCTCCATGCAGAGCGCGCTGCAATAAAGGTTTACTCAACAGCGGAGACGGCGGGTTAAACGGCAGCGGATTGCCGTATACATCAAAAAAGTGCGGCATCCCTCCTGCAGGTCCGCCAGGGCCAGGCCGATGAAAACGTCTGCCTTCTGGTCTTCTGAGGGCAAAACCAGGCTGACCGCCTGGCGGTGCGCCAGGCATACCGCCAAACCTGGGAGGGCCGCCGGGCGGGCTGCCCATCATGCCGTCAAATCCGGGGCCAGGCGGGCCACCCGGCATGCCGCCAAAACCTGGCCCCCCATTGCGGGGTGGAGCAGGCGGCATATGCTGCAAATGAGAGGCCCTTGCTGCCAGTTCCTGATCGGCTGCGCGCAGCAAATTGCTTTCTACTACAAAATGCAGTACAGCGCCCAGTAAAACAAACAAAAGGGCAAGCACTGCAATATTCCAGGCTAGCAGTCTTGCCCGTACACTGTGCAAGAGGGGAAAATCATGACCGGCTTTGCTCATGTTCCTCACTTTCAGGCCGGCGCAGAGTGTACCCCAGCCCACGCACTGTATGAATGAGCTTATCGGGAAAATCTGCATCTATTTTTTTGCGCAGCAGACCTATGTATACATCTACTACATTTGAGAAATTGTCTTCATCCTGCCAAAAGCGTTCCTGTATCGTATCGCGTGATAGCACACGGCCTTCGTTGGCGGCAAGCGCCTCAAGCAAAACGTATTCGCGGGCACTCAGAGCAATATCTCTGCCAGCCCTGCTTACCCGGTGCAGTATGGTATCTACTTCCAGATCATGAATGCGAATCAGACGGGAGCGATGTACCTGCTCACGTCGCAGCAGGGCCTGTACGCGGGCAAGCAGTTCTGGAAAAGCAAATGGTTTGGGCAGATAATCATCTGCTCCAGCCTCAAGCCCCTCTACTCTTTCGGGCACTGCACTTTTTGCCGTAAGCATGAGTATGGGCATGCTGCAGCGCTTCTCACGCAATGTGCGGCATATCTGCATGCCATCCATGCCAGGCAGCATCAAATCAAGCACAGTCAGTGCATACTCGCCAGTAAGAGCCTGCCGCAGTCCTTCTAGGCCATCGCTGGCCAGCGTTACCTCAAAGCCTGCTTTTTCCAGTCCGCGCTGCACAGCCCGCGCAATGGCCGGCTCGTCTTCCACATACAGTATGCGCATCGTCTGTCCTCCTGCTTCCCTGGTTTATGTGCACTATACCAGCAAGAGATGAAACAGAAATGAATAAATACCGGTTCACCCCTGGCGCATCTGGGCTATCAGTTCTGCTTCCTGTTCACGCGTAATTGCCTCAGGATACTGCTGACCCAGCGCCCATTCGCGTGTGTCACGCACTGTTTCAACAGGCGTGCGCATAGTATAGCCAGCCTGCATGGCATGCTGGCTGCACAGGTGCATGTGTCTGCGCTGTGCATGCCCCGCAGGCCGGTAAAGGGGAAGCTGCATAAAATTGAGTTTCGCCTTCTGCAAAATTACAGCAGATACCCAAATCGGATTTTCCACGCCAAGCACGCCCATAAATTCCGCCCAGGTAATTCTTGGGCCGGCAATGTTGAAAGCCCCTGTCAGATTCTGCTCCAAAGCCGTTACCGTAAAGTGAGCCAGATCACGCACATCTGCTACCTGCAAATAGTCGTCGCCTTCACCGGGCGCCAGCATTTCGCCACCCAAAGCGGCTCGCCATATCCACCATGGATACCTCTGGCTCGGGTCAAACGGGCCGGTAACACCCTGTGGGCGCAGCAGAATCGCTCGGTCTTTACAGGCCTCCTGCACAATATTTTCACAGGTCACCTTTACCTTACCATAGGTAACATTGTCCAGTTCAGTCACTTCTTCGGCAGCAGGTTCCTTGCGCAGATGATCTTCTGTAATTGGAACCGGATCACAATCGCTGTACACGGCAACCGAACTGACAAACAAATAGCGATTCACCCGGCTGCCCAGCGCCTGCGTACTGCAGCGCACCTGCTGGGCGTTGTACCCGCTCACATCAATGCATGCATCCCATTCTCTTCCCAACAGCGCATGCAGGCCGGTAGGACCATGATCACGGTTGCCATAAAGACGTTCTACCTCGGGCTGCAGCGGATCAGGAGACTGTCCTCTGGTAAACACGCTTACCTCATGCCCTGCTGCCAGAAATGCTTCGACTATATGCCTGCCAATAAAAATTGTGCCGCCCAGAATTAGGATTTTCACAACATCATTGTGGCACAATCTTTATGAATACTCTTTTTTCCTGTAGAGGCGGCAGCAGAGACAAATTCTTCTGTTTGCGGGTACTCTGACAGGAAGAAATTGCAAGCACTGGCTTTTGTGTTATCTGTAGCAATTCTAACGACGCGCAAAAGCGCGATACTGGCAAGGAGCAAACTATGATACTGGTAACCGGCGGAGCAGGTTACATTGGCAGCCATTATGTGCAGTATGCCCTGGAACAAGGTGAACAGGTAGTCGTACTGGATAATCTGGTGTTTGGGCATCGCGAGGCAGTTCCTGAAGGAGTAGAACTGATAACAGGTGACATGGGCGATACTGACTTAATGAACAAAATTTTCACCGAGCACAATATTGATGCAGTAGTTCATTTCGCGGCCTACGCCTATGTTGGAGAATCGGTGACAGACCCATGCAAGTACTACAATAACAACACTGTGGCCACACTCAATGTGCTGGATGCCATGCGGCGGCATAAGGTAAATCGTTTTGTATTTTCTTCTACCTGTGCTACTTTCGGCAACCCGGTACGCGTGCCAATGGATGAAGAACATCCACAAAGCCCCATCAATCCTTACGGCCAGTCGAAGTATTTTGTAGAACAAATTTTGCGTGCCTATCACCATGCCTACGGGTTTCAGTTTGTTTCTCTGCGCTACTTCAATGCAGCAGGCGCCGACCCAAAAGGCCGCATTGGAGAAAGCCATGACCCCGAAACACACCTTATTCCACTCATAATGCAAACGGCACAGGGAAAGCGCCAGCACATTGGCATTTTTGGTACAGACTACGATACTCCCGATGGCACCTGCATTCGCGACTACATTCATATTCTAGACCTGGCACAGGCGCATGATTTGGCCCTGAAACGATTGCGCTCCGGAGGCGAAAGCGCTTTCTACAATCTGGGAACAGAACAGGGCTATTCGGTGCGCGAGGTAGTAAGCGTGTGCGAAAAAGTATGCGGTCGCAAAATCGCCGTGCAGGAACTGCCTCGTCGCGCAGGCGACCCGCCAAGGCTGGTCGCATCGGCCTCAAGAGCAAAAAAGGAACTTGGCTGGCAGCCCCGCTTTGAAAATCTGGAAGAGATAGCACAAACAGCCTGGAACTGGGAGACCAGTCGCAGGTATTAGGGTGTGCCTAACCTGCAGTATGCTCTTATGTTTTTCTCTTGCATGCAGAAGCATATGCATAAAATCATGCCTTTGCATCTAACCAGATCACAAAAACAGATACCAAATCAGCGGCAGTTTCACAGGTATGAAACTGCCGCTGATAAACTTTAAAACATACGTAAGTACGATAAAAAGACTGTTTTCGCCTGCGGTATAAGCGAAATGCTATAGCTGCAAAACATTCACGGTTGGCAATTCAATCAACTTTCACAGCTTCTGTAGCATTTCACCATTTAGCCCATCAGATCGTTCCAGCCCTCTGCCTCCAGCACACGGTCTATCAGAGCTTCCAGCTGCCCTACATTTGTCATCGCCTCAATACGCTG
>DAIDHN010000033.1 GCA_027459665.1 Chthonomonadaceae bacterium
CCATTTCGTACACGGGGGGCATGAACCTCTACGGCTACTGCGGCAACGGGGCGCTGGGAGCCAGCGACGCAAGCGGGATGGCAGGATTCAAGAACGGAGGCTCGATAGCTGTGATTGCCTCCTGTGTAACTGCGCTGTATAACCTGGTACACAATTTAACGCATTCTAATTGTGTGGCTGGAAGCATATGTCACTTTGTGGTAGATTGTTTAGGTGGTTCTCTTTGCCAATTGATACTTGCAGCAGCAGTAGCGGATGCAACTGCCGGGCTTGGAGTTTTTCTCTCTAACTGTTTGGCTGCAGCAATATGTAGTGGACTTACGTCTTTATTTGATGAGCTTTGCGATCGTCTAATCCCTTGTTCAAATGGGAACTTGCTTAACGACGCACTTTGTGGCGCGCTGGATATGGGAGCCAGCTGTTTAACTGGTGGAATGATGGGGGCGGCATTGAGGTGGATAAAAATTATGCGACCAAAGAGTATCGGGTATATCCTGGGAGACGCTATAGGTTCGTTACTCGGTCTGAGCTGTGATGATGCAGCAGAACATGACCCTGTAGTATTTTAGGAGGTTGATGAATGAGAATACTGCGTCTGCTGGGCACGGCCATACTATCTCTTCATGTTTTGTTCGCCCTTCTGATTATTATGACCGGCTTCTGGATAATAGATGTTTATACATGGTTTTGCCCACTACTCTGCATTGTTTTGTGGAAGGTATGCGGCTGGCATCTTTTTAATGATTATAGACCCGACCCAATGTTTATCCTCCCTCCTGGCTGGATGGCAGTTCTTCTTTTTTATGTATTCAGTATGGCCAGCCTTCCTTATCGATACACAATGCCTGATGGCTACCTGAGCAGGCGCTTTGTTTATAACAGGGAAAAACAAAGCGTAGGTACAGTAGATAAACAAAATAACGCGGTGTGCATGCAGCATGTACTTTGCGTTCATATCTGCAGGCGCGAGGGGAAGAATGGGCAGGAGCACATAGTTTTGCAGACAAGAAAGCAGATGTTGCAGGTATGGGAGCAGGATACAGCGATTTTGCCAGATGGCAGTGCTGTGGATTATCAAGCATTGAAAGAGCATTTGCTGCATGCAGTTCCGGCCGAATGTATTTTTTCAGGCCTTATGTATGGTGATACTCATTGGCCGTTTCAACAAGATGCTGCGGTAATATCACCCTGGCGTGCGGCATACCTGGGCAGCATCTATCTGCGTCTGTGTTTTGTACAGACTGCATATGCAATAAGTTCGTTTTTTCTGCCGCTTGAGTCTGTGCGCAACATAGGCATGACAGGTTTTTTACTGGGCTTTTGCTGCAATCTAGTTTTGTTTCGTGCCGTTTATAAAAGCATGCATGCCGGCAGCAGGCTGGCTGCAGTGCGGTATTGTTTGATTATTGGGGCTGTCTGCCGCAGCCGGTTGGGAAGCCTGCATTGGCTTTCCTGGTATTCCAGTCGGATTTTTCTGATGAATCTTTCAGGGTTATCCTATGCAGAGCAGCAAAGCCTGACAGGCGCTTACTGGATCAGAGTGATGAATTCCATACTGTGCCGTTGTGGACGATGGGAAGTCTGTCTTGCAAAGGCTCTTGGTTCTTTGCTTGAGCAGGCAGGCGGTGACATATCTAAAGAAGGAATGCAAATACTCAAAAAGATGCATATTTCTGTTTCTTCCAGGCCAGCTGTGTAATAGAAATATCATGCATTTTAAGCTTGCAGTCTGTTTGCAATCAGAAAGCAGCAAGCACAACGTTTTCAAGTATGGCTACTGCGGCAACGGGGCAGTGGGAGCCAGCGACGCAAGCGGGACGGCAGTAATCGGTATTCCCGGAATCGTCAAGAATTGGCCAGTGAAAGAATCGAAAATCGTGTTAGGCGGCGTTTTGAACGCCGCTGCTACTTCCAGGGTCCGCCCGAATCCCAGCGATGCGGAAAGGGGTTTTCTTTGTGCAGCGCATTGAGGATGGGCAGGAGAAAGCTACCGGTTTGCATTACCACAGACTGCAGGGTCAGTTGCAGGTTCGCCTCTGAAATGCTCTGAGTTACGAATGCCTTCCACTGCGACTGTTTGGAGGCGCTGGCCCAGAAGTCGGCGCTCAGCGCTGCCGGGGGGGTGGCAGGGATCGGAAGGCCGCGCCGCATGAATGTGGCGGCAATGGCTTCTGCAAGCGTCTGTCCATCGAATGTAAACTTCCTTGAGAGCATCCACACATCAAAAAAGTCCTTCATTCGGCTGTTTCCCATGTCAAGTGCCACCATAGCGTACAGTTTCTCCGCAATCACAGTTTCCTGGGAGTAGGCGCGCAGCTGCGGTGCAGGGAAGTTGAGAAGCGTAGGAAACTCTATCTGCAGCGGTTCTGGCGTTACCGCGTCTCCAAAGCCGACATCTACCTGCACATGAATCCGTGCCTTATCCAGATAGGCAACCAGTGTAATGCGGATGCCGCCATAGAAACTGTCTTCGCGTATCGTTCGGGCAGAAACGCTTTCTGAATCGAATCGCAGCCCATCCGCCACTACATCCATGTCGCACAGGTCGCGAAAGAGCGCTGCAAGCTGCTCGGCAGACGGGTTCCCCGATCCGAGCAGGTCAATATCGCGTGTGCGGCGGTGCGGTTCATCCATCCAGCACAGAAAGACCAGTGCTCCCTTGAGAATAAAGCTTTCGGCGTACGCAGAGCAGCTCAGCCGGAACAGCAGCCGCTCCAGAACGAACTGGGTGAGCAGGCGTTGAAAATCGTCCCCTTTTTCACGGGAGAGGTTGTAGAGCTGCTGTCTGACAGAGGCAGGCAGGTTCATGCCGAAAGCGCTTCTATGTAAGGAGCCATAACATGCTCCATCCGGCAGATGCGGGCGTAATGGCGCAGCGCTGCCCGATCTGCACGTTTCTCGTATAAGCACTCACGCAGTGCCTCTAGTGCGACGGCCATCCCCACTTTGCTGCGATACTTGAAGCAATCGACCACTGTCTTGGCGACACAGGTCACGCGCAGGCGTACCCCCTCTGTAATGTACTCTTCAACCCCGGCGGTGAACGCTTCTCCGCTGGCCCGAAAAGTTCTCAGAGGCGGGTAGTCCACCATCGGAGTGCGTGCCCCTTTTTCCAGAAGGAGCCACACCTGCCAGGGGTCCTGCGTAGTGAGGTGATGAAACTGAAGCGCCGAAAGGAGACAGATAACCCCGTGAGGAACGCGCACAGCAACCTGAGCGAGCGTGTGATTATGGGTAATGGGAGCTTTGGGCAGCTGATACAGACCTCGACCCAAGTGCTCAAGCTCACCCCGTTCTCTCATTTGCATGATGCGTTTGCGCGTGAGGCCGCGTGCTTCCAGTTCACGGCTGCGCAGTATTCCCGTGCCCAGAGATGCAAGGTCAATCGGCCGCACTTGTTTACTGGCTTCCGGCAGTTTCATGGTTAGTTTTTCGCTTTTGGTTCTTGTGTGACAGTAGAAACAATTTGTATAATTTTAATTATATCATATATCATATCGCTTCTTCAATGCCAATTTATTCCTTATGCGAGTGCAAATACCTCCGTATGTAATTGAGGTTGTACAGATGCCGCCCTTACTTAGCGCTTTTTGTATGTAAAAGCCGGAAAAAAGCTGACAGGCAGACACTCTTTCTGCAAAGCAGCGCGGGCACGGTATACTACCTTTACGACGGCCTGTGCGCCGTGGAGGAGCACACTGCTTCTGGCACAGCCCTGGCGGTGACTACATTCGGCCCTGGCGGCCCTCTGGCCCGCACGAGCGGCGGTCGCACGCTGCTCTACACGCCGGATGCGAGCGGTAACGTGAGCCAGCAGCTGGATGCGGCAACTGGTGCGGTAGTCGCCAGCTACGCCTTCGATGCGTGGGGCGGGCGCAGTGTGGCGACCAGCGACCCGACAGCAGCGCTCGACCCGTATGCGGGGTATGGCGGCATGCACGGGTACTACACCGACCCTGAGACAGGGCTGCAGCTTTGCGGCCTGCGTTACTACGACAGCGCGGCGGGCAGGTGGCTGAACCGCGACCCCATCTCGTACACGGGGGGCATGAACCTCTACGGCTACTGCGGCAATGGGGCACTGGGAGCCAGCGACGCAAGCGGGATGTTTGGCTGGGGGGATGTGTTTGGCTCTTGTCTGTCAGCAATTGTTCTGCTGGCGGCAATAGAAAAACTTGCTTCTGACACTGCAGGAAGCATCGACTGCGGTCCATTATGTAGTTCTGTGGCTGCCTGTTTGGGCAGCTTGCCTGGTTTAATTGGTGCACCTGGGTGGCTTGGATGCGTGGCAGGTTTGATAGCTGGAATAATACACGGTATTGCCGACTACATATGTAACACGTATTTAAGCCCATGTAACGTAAAGTCTTTTGGCTGCTATGTAATGCAGGCTCTGTTTTCAACATTGGCTGGATGTTTCGGCGGCTGGCTGGATTCGAGTATTCTGAACGAGTTTGAAGACTGACTGACAAGTGCGATTGGCTCTGCAGGCGGTATAACTGCCGGCGAGGTATGTGCAAACCATGAAAAAACCGGTCACTGGTTTTAACAGAAAAACGCAAACTGATTCCTGCCCAAATTCATCTGAAATGGCGACAGTCTGCCGGTTGCTGCGAAACTGGGCGTTCACACAGAAGACCGTGACTGGGCTGTGGTTTATTAGTGCCCAACTGTTATGTGAACATCTATTTATTTGGTCACAAATAACGTCTCTTGTTGTGATCAATGGCGCGCTTTTGATGGTGATTGTAAGTACTGCGATCATATTGCGGCGTCTTGAGGCCAGAGCAGTGCTCACATTTGAAATGCTGAAAGCGAGCAACCAGAGGCTGGTTGGAATAACAATATCCTGCGCTCGATGGAGCAAACATCTGCAGAGGTTTGTATATGATTTAATGCTGGAAGGCAGTATGGATGAGCGGAGAGCGATGGCAATATCGCTGGGTAGCTTTGAAGGCAGAATGCTTGCGACTTTTCTGTGTGTTGGAGAAAAAAAACGAATCGACATGCTTGAAATGCTACAGCAATACAATAATCCTGTGGCTCTTGCATTCAGCCGCATACTGCTGCAAAGCGCACTCAATAGGGAAGCATGGTCTGCAGCAGCTGTCTATTGTGCCCAGAGCGGCAAAGAAAATACTCGGTTGCTGCACCGCATTCAGCCGGATACAGCAAAATATGGGCAGGGGCGCTTTGGTGCGGTGATGTGGCAGAAGGGTGCGGAGGTGATGATAAGGCTTGGGAATGTAATTCTGCGTCTATTAGCGGTGATAGCAATACAAATACCCATGCTGCCGCCTCTAGCCTATGGTATTACCCTGCCTCCCTTGCTGCTGATAGTGTGTTGTGATCTTTTTGCACTGGGTATGGTATGCATATGGCGCTACGCTTTGCCCTCTTTGTGCAGCAGGGTGACTGACAGCGATCTGGAAAGCGCTTTTGCACAGGCATTGCAGAGAGTTTCGAGAGTGCAAAATTCTCCTGAGAGCTTGCTGGCCGGCATTCCTGCCAGTTATTTTCAAAAGACTGGTATTGGCACCCCTCCTCTATGCCGGCTGGATATGGAGAACCAGATGTATATTTCTCTCTGTATTGCCAGGGTATTCTGCCTGGAGGGTGCAGCAAACAGTTCCGGTCTGAATACGATAAGTGAGAAAGCAATTCAGAGTCTTGCCTGCCATTTGTCGCTGCTGTTGAAGCGGCTGCAAGAGAAACAGAGAGTAGTAATAACCACAAAGCAGATGGCAGTGTACCGAGTGGCAATGAAGGCAGTATGCTGTGTTTCTGACCCGAGAGGAATGCATGTGCTTCAAAAGCTGGCGGCACTGAAGCAAACTGATCGATGCAGCAGAGAGATATGTACTTCGGCATCTGCTTTGCTGGCAGAATGCAGGGCACATGACAATACCACTCTGGTTCGCGTGGCTGACTACGGCATACAAAACCTTGTTCACCTGCCCGAAGAGCAGAGTGAAGCGCTGCGCTGAAAGCTTTCTATTTTGCAGCTGTGCGGTCTGCGATGCCAGCGCTCTCTGTACATGGCCGAATGGAGCAGTATCAGCAGTAGAAGGCGCAACTTGTCTTGGAGTATCGTGTTTTGCTGGAGCGATGTGCGGTGTGTCTGTTGCAGTATTATCTGACTTTTGCAGTATCTTTTTTGCCTGTAACGGCAAGGTGAATCTGATAGAAACTGATATGCATCTTTTCGCACAGACACAGAGAAACCCAAGAACTGCTGCAGTCTGTCACGAGAATTCCCTGAGAGGTTGTTCTGCGAACAGAATTTCTTATTTCTGCTCTACTATTTGTGTACTAAAAGAGCTGAATCTCAGACGGAATCGATATTTCTCAGCCCACTCTTCTTTGAGAGCATCTGCCTCCGCGATGGTTATCCGGTTGGCATGAATCCCTGCAATGACTATATCGGGCGATGTAATAATTCTTATCCTCGACGCCAGTGTCTGTGCTCGTTTGATGGCGCGGCGGTCATCTATCGCAATCGCGCCTTCAAATTCGATAGCGGCGGCAAATGAGAAGGCTTCCCCCTGCCCCAAACCAAGTGAGAGCAGTCGCGCCACGGTTCCCGTCAGCACCTCCCCTTCCAGAGTAATAACACAGAGCGCTTCTTCATTGATGAGAGCCTCCAATTGCTCACGCTCCGATTCCGCCTCCGCATAGACTGCATCGACAACACGCACTTTGTAACCAAGCCCTTGTACCAAATCGAAACGCCGGACTTTCAGGAAATTGAGGAGCGTCGAAGCATCGGCGATGAGGAGCGAAGGTTCCATCAATCAAAGCGCTCCTTTACTTGAGCGTACTCCTCTTCCACATCGAGCTTGGCGAGTGTACAAAAGTCCCGGAAACGCCCCCCGGAGATAACCTCGCGTCGATAGGCTTCCCGCACGAGCCACCGCAAGTAACTCCCTAGTAACGGCTGCTCCTCATCCCGGTTCTCCATGCGCTTCCTTCCTTCATCGCGTTGGTTCAGTAACTCCTGCAGTCGTTCGCGGTTGACCTTGCCCAGATCGCTCAAACGATATACGGCGGCGTCATAACTTACCTGGAACCTGTCTGCGAGGAAGGCGACATCATGGAAGCCAATCTCTTGTGAGCCAGGCGCGTTGCGCTTCTCCGCCGATTCTCCCTCTTCGGTCGTGGGGTCAAAAAACCACATGGTTTCGCGGCTGGCTCCACCTTTGTCGATGCGCGTGAGTAACTCCTGCACCCCTCTTGCGGGCATTAGAAACTCGCTGGCGAAACTGTTGGCGCGGCGCTCTATCAGCTCTTTGGCGTTGTCGGAACTACTGATCGATGCGGCACGGTTCTTGCGGTCGGCAAGTACATGAGCGTACTCGTGTGCGTAAGAGAAACGCCTGCGATTTCGGTTATGGTTCTGGTTAATAATCACTGCCGCGCCGATCTGCTGATGAGAAAGACAGATACCTGAGACGTTATCGGGCATCTGCGCCGAAACCGCCCACACTCCCTGCTGTGAGATCACTTCGGCCACATTTGGCAACGTTCCCCAGCCCAATCCCAAGCGCTGCCGCTCCTGACTGGCGAGTTCCTGCCCCTGCATGTAAGCCTCTGCATTGCTACGCGGATCACGCAGCCCATAGTCGGGCAGAAGCAGATACGCTTCATCGCCGAGCATGCGCTCGATGATTTTCGCCTCCTGAAATACATTGGAGAACCAGACAAGCCTTTCGCGGAGAGCAGGCGTTTCCGCGAGCACATCCTGCATACGAAAGAGCGCAGTCAGAGCATCTTCCTCTACATTCTCTGCTTCCAGCAAAAGGGAAGAGAGCGAGCGTCCATAGAGGTGCGCCAGCCGCGATATTTCGAGTGACGTGATGTTTCTTGCCCCCGACTCAATCAAGGCAAGGGCTTCTCGAGTGATTTTAACATGATCTGCCGCCTCTTGTTGCGTTAATGAGACGCTTTTACGAGCGTTCTGCAATCGCTGACCTAGCGCCTTTTGAGATAGGGCCATAAGGTTGTCCTCACATTTCAGTCATTATTGTACATAAGTGTACAATAAAAATGTTATTTTTGGCAAATTTTGACAATTTTGTATAGATAGAAAAGAGTAACAAAGAAGAATATTGTTGATTTCTGCCGAGCTTGTGAAACAGGGAGAAGACTGAATGCGATTATTCAATTTTTGCTTTCTGTTGATCATTTCGGCTGGGAGATACTGTATGCTGTCTTGCTGCCGATTAGCCACTATCTGCTTCTTTTCGCATATGCTTTTTTAGTATGGTTCTATTGTGTTCCACTCATGCACGCATGGTATCACGCTGCAAGCGATTAAGGAATGTAAAAATGGCTTGTCGAGCTAGCCAAGCTGCTGGCAAAGTTGGAGTATGCATTCCTTAAAGAGGTGCAGGAGAGCAGGAAACAATTTGTTTTATCATGAATATTGCGGTAGTTGCCAGCTATGTCTTCGATGAGTGGGGTTGGGAGGTGGCTGAACCGCGACCCCATTTCGTACACGGGGGCATGAACCTCTACGGCTACTGCGGCAGCGGGGCACTGGGAGCCAGCGACGCAAGCGGGATGTGGGGGCTGCCGGCGTGGATTGGGGGTGGAGTATCGTGTCTGTTTTCAGGTATCACAGACTGGATTGGCGCAAGCGTTGGATTAGGCCCTAGCCTGTGTACGTGGGGTACCCAATGTCTCGCTTCTATTCTGGCTGCCTTGATTACTGCTGGGCTAGACTTCAATCCTGCTGATATTGCGCTTTCCGGATGTGTATCAGCGGCGATTAATTCTGGGCTCTCGGAAATCTTTGGGTACCTATGTGATCTTTTCAACTGTCCCTATTGTCCTCGTGAGAGCTTTCTTTGCAGAATTGCAGGAGGCTTCGCAGGATTTGTAGCAGGACGTCTGGGGGGATTACTCGGTTCGAGCGAGGCAGAAAAGATTGGAGGGGAATTGGGAAGTACGGTAGGCAACTGGATCAGTGGATCACTCGGTATAGGTCTAGCTGGACCTGGAGCCGCAGCAGTAGATAACAACTGTATGTATGGCTCTTAGGGCAGGCATTTAAAATATGAAAAAGATTTCGTCCTGTTCCATGCATTGGCAGGCATTTTTAAGTTTATTCGTTAGTTTATTAGTGATGGGTTTGGCTGGCATTATCATCTGCGGCGGTTCCTATGGTTTTTATCAAGCTTTAAATAGCCTTGTCTCTACACCAGATGGATTAGCATTAGCTGCAGGCATGGTGTGTTGGTTTGTTCCTTTTCTGGCGATTGTCATTCCCTGTCCTGTTTTTCTCCAATGGAGTCATGAGTATATTCATGTTCGCTACCTGTATCCCCGCTTCGCTACCTGTATCCCCGCAGTGTTTCTCTTAGAGTAAGCCAGATAGTGTGGGCAGGGATGGGCAGGAATGGCGAGTATGTTCTGATACTTGGAGGAGGCAAGCTGCTTCGATGGCGGCCAGACAATACAGCATGTTCTGAGTATCTGGAGTTTACGGAGACGGTTTTGAGAGAAAGTTATGAAGCGAAGTACAGCGCCAGTTCTCTGTCAGATTCTGCCAGAAGGACATATTTCATTCTGGAAGTATTTTTGACGTCTCCAGACACCGGACTGATTATGCTGCTAACTTATGCGCTATGTTTTGCGCTATGTTATCCCATTATGCTCACTGACACAAATTGGATAGTGCCTGTACTGTTTATGACATCGCCTACTATAGTAATGGTTTGCGTTATAGTTCTGACTACTGCACTTCAATGGATTGTTCCTCAACTTGGAAGCGATTGGGAGGATCTTGGCTTGCTTTTGGTCTGGAGTCAGAGGTACACCACTGCTCATCAGATTGAGAGGATTATACTGGAGTACATGGTGGCTCATCTTGGGCCTGTTTCTTTCAGCAAAAGGGTATTGCGTCAGGTCAACAGAATTTTGAGAACTGGCAGGTTCAACCCTATCGTCAATGATTTGCTTCCTTTGCTGCCTGTTGCAGGGGATAATCAAACCCTGCGTGAGCTGCTCAAGCTTCAGGCAGTCTGCAAACAGAAAGGGGCTGGTTCGTTGCTTTCTGAAGATGACCTGAGCGTTTGCATTGACCGTTTGAAAGCCAGGCTTGAGCACTGAAGGCGGTTTACCGCGGCGACAGCCTTCGTGGTTGGAAGCAAAGTAGCGCGGGCACGGTATACTACCTTTACGACGGCATGTGCGCCGTAGAGGAGTACACTGCGGCTGCTGCAAGCGATGAGCATTCTTTACAGTGCCTATCGACGAGGTGAAACAATTCGCTGCCGAAAACAGACCTGGCAGTGGAAAGGCATGATTGTTGAAGCAGCATTGCAGCTGCGAATAATAGGGGCAAATTTTGTGCAGTCTGCAGAGCCTCTGTGACATAGCGCTGCCTTCGCTGCATAGCGTGAAAGCAGCAGCGTTTATATTGTATGACTCAGTTCTGCAAGGCATGCTGCGTCTGTATCTCCATTCTTCACCAGCCATCTGTTTATCCAGCCGCTTGACAATGTGTACAAATCATGATAAACTGATTGAGACATTGAACTATCGGTAGTTCAATGTATAGCGTGAGCTGCGCAAACACACTTCTTTATTGAAGGGCACATGGAAACTCATAAACATATCGCACAAAAATCGGCGACTCTGAATGATATTGCAGAACGTGCAGGAGTATCTCGCATGGCTGTTTCTGTAGTATTGAACGGCTCGCGCTCTGGTACCAGGGTCTCGCAGGCTACCCGCCAGCAGATACTTGATATCGCCAGGGAACTCAACTATCGGCCCAACGCTTTGGCCAGGTCTCTGGCTCGGCGCTCAACACATATTTTTGGCTTTTACAGTGGTTTCGACTATTTCGACGCGCGCAACCCATTTGTTGCCGAGCTGACTGCCGGCTTGCTGGAAGAGTGCGCTCGCTGCAAGCGAGACCTGCTGCTTCATACCCTCTTTCGCGGGCAGGATATCAATAGCCTGTACGATGAGATGCTGGGCGGGAAGATTGACGGGCTTGTGGTGTGGGCGCCAGACGATGACCCTCTGGTAGCACTTCTGCGCGACAACCAGCTGCCGGTAGTGAGCGTTGTAGAGACAATACCCCCCTTTCCCTCGGTAGGCGTCGCCGAGTATACAGGCTCTTACGAGATGGGGAAATACCTGTTTGAACGTGGTCATCGCTCTGTTGTGTACCTTACGCTCAATGCTCCTTCCAAATCACGTATGCGGCGTCTGGCTGGCATTCGGGAGGCGGCAGTGCAGATGGGTATGGAATTCCAGATCAAGGTTGATCCCGCATGGGAGACCTGGCAGCAGACGCTGGCGCCTGCACATAATTCCGGCCTGCGCCCCACAGCGATTGCCTGCTGGAACGACATGGCGGCCTATCAGGCGCTCTCCTATTGTAGACGAGGCGGGATTGCTGTGCCGGAGGGAGTGGCGATCACCGGGTTTGATGGCATAGAGTCTCCGATTGAGCCGGATATGCGCCTGACTACCGTGTATGCACCGTGGGCGCAAGTTGCCTCCACCGCGGTGGCCTATCTGGTCGACCTGCTTGAAGGCAGAGAAGTGCCCACCGAAACCATACTGCCAGTAGAGCTTGTGTGTGGCAGCACAGCCTGAGGCAGAGCAGGGGGAATATGAAACCAAAGGTTTTATTGAAAAACAGTGAGGCATTATCATGGCAATGAGCGGTATCTGCTGCAGCATGAGAATGCAGCGTCTGCATTGCATTAGTCACGATCGGAATAAAAACACAATGAAGAGAAATTCTGCTGCCATGAATCTGCCTGTTTCTGGTCGCATAAATCTGGTATTTTGCCGGCTTGCCGCAGCCATGATGCTGCTCTGGCCGGTATGTGCGATTCAGCCTGCGAAAGCATCTCCTGCATCGGTTGTTTCATGGCAAAAACAGGCAGATGGCGTAACGTTTCATCTGCAGACGGGCGTTTTGAAAGTGCAGGTGTGGTCGCCTCGAGTCATCCGAATTTTATACGGCCCTGGCCCGCTGGTTCCGGTTCACAAAAGCCTGAGTGTGGTTTCTTCGCCGCAGCATGTTGCATGGCATTTGGTAGTTACTACTCGCCATGTATCTATTTTGACAGGCCAGGTGCAGGTGCAGGTAAATCGGCGCACAAGTGCAGTCCGTTTTCTGAATGCGCAAGGAAAGCCGGTTCTAAGCGAAACGCCAGGGGGCAGAAGTCTTACTGCCGAAACCCTTGCTGGGCAGCAGCCGCAGCCTTCATACCGTGCCATGCAGAGCTTTGTACTGCCTGCTGGCGAAGATATTTACGGTTTGGGGCAGCACAGGCTGCCCACAAGCCAGGGGAACATGAGCTACCGCGGAATGGCAGTCTCTCTGGAGCAGGCCAACCGCGAGGTTGCCATTCCATTTCTCACTTCCAGCCGAGGATATGGCCTGTTTTGGGACAATGCATCGCATACCGATGTGTCGGTAGGAACAGGCAGCGCCACAACGGTTCCATCCAGTCAATTGTTCACAGAAGATGGAAAACCGGGTGGGTTAACCGCCCGCTACTATAATGGCCACGATTTTGAAACACTGGCAGCAACGCAGGTTGACCCTCAGGTGGATTTTGACTGGAAGGGGGCACCTGTGAAAGGGGTGAGCCACAATTATTTCAGCGTGCGCTGGACTGGTTCTGTGCTGGCGCGGGGGGGCGGCGACTATACATTTGTTACCACCAGCGACGATGGCGTACGGCTCTGGGTGGATGGCAGACAAGTTATTGATGACTGGAGCAACCACGCAGCACAAGACGATCAGGCAACCGTTTATTTTGCCCCGCACAGTATGCATAAAATTCGCATGGAATACTTTCAGGATACGCGCGACGCCATTGCGCACCTGGCCTGGCGGCACAACCTGCCCCAGTACACGACATGGAATTCTGAAGCGGCAAACTGCATCGATTACTACTTCATCTACGGCCCTGCGCTCGACACTGTGATGGCCGGTTACAGGGGGCTAACCGGGCAGGCGCCGATGCCTCCCAAATGGGCGCTTGGTTTCTGGCAGTCAAAAGAGCGGTATCGTTCGCAGCAGGAATGGCTGGATATTGCCAGCAAGTATCGTGCCCGCCGCGATCCGATTGATGCCATTGTGCAGGATTTTCTCTACTGGGAGCCTTATCCATGGGGTTCCAACAAGTTCAATACCACCCTCTATCCTGATCCTGCTGCAGCTATTGCCCAGCTGCACAACCAATATCACCTGCACTTCATGATTTCGGTGTGGGGCAAGTTCTATCCAGGCAGCACAGGCAATATAGATCAGAACTATGATGTGATGAATCAACACGGGTATCTCTATCCGCCCCAGCCAGACGGCGCTCGCTACTACGATGCATTCAACCCAGCGGCCAGGGCGCTGTACTGGAGCTTTTTGCGCGATCAGCTCTTCTCAAAGGGAGTTGACGCATGGTGGCTGGATGCGGATGAGCCGGAGGGAGACATGTGGGCGTTTCGCCAGGTGCAGACTGCAGCCGGTTTGGGTGCTACTGTGCTGAATGCCTGGCCTCTAATGCACACTACCGGGGTCTACCGTGGGCAGCGTGCCGCAGACCCAAAAAAGCGTGTGTTTATTCTCAGCCGTTCTGCATTTGCGGGGCAGCAGCGCAACGGCGCCGCCACGTGGTCTGGCGACATCACAGGAGACTGGGATACATTTGGTCGCCAGATTCCGGCAGGGCTTGACTTCTGCCTGTCGGGCATTCCTTACTGGACTACCGACATTGGCGGTTTTTTTGAAAATTACCCTGGCGGCTCAAAAAATCCGCAGTACAGAGAACTGTTTACCCGCTGGTTTGAGTGGGGGGCTTTTTGCCCAATTTTTCGCGTTCACGGCATGGATACGCCCAAAGAGCTTTGGCGCTTTGGATCGCGATACGAAAAGATACTGGTAAGGTACGACAATCTTCGCTATCGGCTGATGCCGTACATCTATTCGCTTGCCTGGCAGGTGACAGCTCATGCAGGGACGATTATGCGTGCGCTGGTGATGAACTTTCCTTCTGATGTAAAGGCAAGAGAAAGCCGCAGTGAGTTTCTGTTTGGCCCCGCTTTTCTGGTCTGCCCGGTTACGCATGAGGGAGCAGTATCGAGGTCGGTGTATCTGCCAAAGGGCAGTGCCTGGGTCGATTTTTGGAGCGGACTGGCTTACCAGGGAGGTCAAACCATATCAGCCTCCGCTCCTATTGAGACCATGCCTTTGTATGTTCGGGCAGGGAGCATTGTGCCAATGGGGCCATTTTTGCAATATGCCTCCCAAAAGCCCGCCGACCCAATCGAACTGCGGATATATCAGGGGGCAAGTGGAAAGTTTACGCTGTATGAGGATGAGGGAGACAATTACGACTACGAGAAAGGCGTTTACGCTACCATACCAATTTTCTGGAACAACAAAACCGGGGTGCTGACTATTGGCAGGCGCAGGGGAACATTTCCGGGGATGCTGCGCAGGCGTACTTTTCGGGTTGTGATGGTGGGGCAGGACAAGGGGACAGGTTTGGCTGTTACTCAGGCGGCTGACCGCGTTGTGGTGTACAACGGGAAAGCCATTGCAATACGGCTGCGAAAAGCAAAGTGAGGTTATAAATGAACAACGATTTGCAAGCTCATTCCGAAAAAGAGAGCATACAATGCTCTGAAAGCAGGCCGGCCGGCTGGCTGTCTCGCAAGGATCTGCTTATTGGCGGTTTGGCATCAATGCTCGGCTCATGTTTTTCTGGCGGCGCTTCTGGTTCAGTAGCGGCAGCTGCGGCAAACTCTACCGTTTTGGGGCCGAATGTTTTCGTGTTCGACCCTGGCATGTCGGCGGCAGACATTCAGAAAACAGTGACAGGCATTTATAAAAAAATGGAAGCCAATCAGTTCGGCAGCGAACGCTATGCTTTGCTGTTCAAACCCGGAAAGTACGATGTCGCCTTTAGCGTTGGCTTCTACACCCACGTGGCTGGTTTGGGAATAAGCCCGCATGACGTACAGATCAATGGGGGAGTGAATGTCAATGCGCACTGGTCTGATGGCTCGGCGCTAGATAACTTTTGGCGCACGCTGGAAAACTTTACGATTATTCCTTCTTCCAGCATACCTTACCAAACCATTCAGGGTATTACCCGCATTGCCATTTCTCAGGGCGCACCTTTGCGGCGTCTGCATGTGAAGGGCGACTTGCAGCTTTTTGACTGGACTCATACTGCAGGTGCGGGGTATGCCAGCGGCGGATTTCTGGCCGACTCTATTGTAGACGGCAAAGTGGTTCCAGCATCACAGCAGCAGTGGCTGTCACGCAACAGCACATGGGGAGGCTGGCAGAATGCAGTGTGGAACATGGTCTTTGTGGGATGTGAGAATACCCCTGGCAATACATTCCCCAATCCACCGTACACAGTAGTGAGCCAGACGCCGGTGATTCGTGAAAAGCCCTATCTACACATCGACAATTCTGGTAAATATGCTGTGTTTGTACCCGCCTTGCAAAGCAACGTCCAGGGAGCAACATGGGCAAATGGCCATACGCCCGGCGCCTCGGTTTCGCTCGACAAGTTTTATATTGCTCACCCATCTTCAACAGATGCTGCGAAACTTAATGCGGCTCTGGCTGCCGGCAAACATCTTCTGTTTACCCCTGGCATATACAAGCTGAACGAGACACTGCGCATTACGCATCCCAACACCATTGTATTTGGTTTGGGAATACCATCGCTCATGCCTGTTTCTGGTCAGGCTGCCATTGCTGTTGCCGATGTAGACGGTGTAACTATAAGCGGCATGATTATTGATGCCGGGCAGAAAAAATCGCCAGTTTTGCTAGAGGTTGGTCCTGCCGGCAGCAAGTCAGATCATGCTGCCAACCCTGTGTTTCTTTATGACCTAACTGCTAGAACCGGCGGCCCGATGGCAGGCAGAAACGATACGGGAGTTGTTATTAACAGCAGCCACGTTGTAGCTGACAATATTTGGATATGGCGTGCAGATCATGGAGAAGGGGTTGGCTGGACCGTCAATCCCACCCAGACTGGGCTTATTGTGAACGGCAGCCATGTAACCATTTACGGGTTGTTTAATGAACACCACGAAAAGTACCAGACACTGTGGAAAGGCAATGGGGGCCGCGTGTATATGTACCAGTCTGAAATGCCGTACGATGTTCCAGGTCAATCAGAGTGGATGAGCGGTCATACCGATGGCTTTGCCTCGTACAAAGTTGCAGACAACGTGATCAGCCATGAGGCATGGGGTGTAGGGGTGTACTGTTATTTTCGAGATGCCTCGGTAACGGCCAACAGCGCAATTGAAGCCCCTGCAGCGCCCGGCGTGAAATTTCATCATCTTACAACAATCTGGCTCAACGGCCGGCACAGGAGTGAAATAAGGCATATCATCAACGACAGTGGAGGAGCCGCCAGCTTCGGCCAGCATCGGCAGACGCTGACCCAGTTTCCGATGCAGCAAGGGTGAGAGCGCGGCATCTGGTCAATGTGCGTACCGGCGGCAGCCTCTGTTTTGCGTATGCATTTTGGCAGGGGGCAAAATTATGCAGGAATGCAGTTGAACTGCTGAGAATAGTAGCGTAAATTTTGCGCAACCTGTGTTGCCGCGGGAGTAATAAGTGACCAGAAATTTTCTTTCGACAGCTTTGCTGTGCGCAGCCGTTACCGGGCTGTGTGCGGTAAATTCTGCCAGTGCAGCGCCCTCCAAACTTCGCCCAGAAACGCCTTCACAGCACAATGCGCGCATGAAATGGTGGCACAATGCCCGCTTTGGCATGTTTATTCACTGGGGGTTGTATGCTGTGCCGGCAGGCTGGTGGAACGGTAAACGCGTGCCTGGCATTGGCGAGTGGATTATGAACAATGCAAAGATACCCGTGGATCAGTATGCAGCGCTTGCCGCTAAATTCGACCCGGTAAAGTTCAATGCACAAACCTGGGTGCACATTGCCAGGGCGGCAGGCATGAAGTACATGGTGATTACTGCCAAGCACCACGATGGCTTTGCCATGTTTCACAGCCACGTGGGCACCTACAACATCTACGATAGAACGCCTTACCACAAAGACCCTCTGAAAATGCTGGCGAATGCAGCTCACAAAGATCACATGCCTCTGGGCGTCTACTATTCGCAGGCGCAAGACTGGCATCATCCGGGTGGAAGGGCTATTGGCGGCCACTGGGACCCTGCCCAGAAAGGCAGTTTTGATACCTACCTGAAAAATGTAGCGCTGCCGCAGGTAAAAGAACTGTTTACGCAATACGGCCGCCTTGCCGTGATCTGGTGGGATACCCCGGTGGATATGACCCCAGAACGCGCAGCTCCGTTTGTCAGGCTGATCAAAAAATACCAGCCCTGGATTATCAGCGACAACCGGCTTGGCGGCTTTGCAGGCGATTACGATACCCCTGAGCAGACCATTCCCTCCAACGGTTTGGGACGCGACTGGGAGACCTGCATGACCATCAACGATACCTGGGGATACATAAGGGGCGACCACAATTTCAAGAGCAGCAAAACGCTTATACGCAACCTCATTGATATTGTAAGCAAGGGCGGCAACTATCTGCTGAATGTAGGCCCGAACGCATTGGGCGAAATACCTGCCGGCGAGGTATCGCGCCTGCTGAAAATGGGTGCCTGGCTGAAGGTGAACGGGGCGGCAATATACGGCACTACTGCCAGCCCGTTTCCGTATCAACTGCCCTGGGGAAGATGCACACAGAAGAAAGGTCTGCTCTATCTGAGCGTATTTGACTGGCCGCAGAATGGAAAACTTCAGCTGCCTATTGTAAACCCCCATGTAGATGCTCATCTTTTGGCAGCGCCGCACACAAAGCTTGCCGTAACTGCAGGCGCGCAGGGAGCCACTATTGATGTGCCTGCCTCAGTGCCCGACTCGGCAGCAACGGTGATCGTAGTGAACCCGCATGGTTCGGTTCGCGTTCTGCCTCCGCCGCCTCTGGTTCAGAATGCCGATGGAGTGATTGACCTTACTGCAGACCGCTGCACCATTACAGGAAACAGCGCAGAAAAGGAACATACCCCTGCCAACGTTGGCTATTGGACCAACGAGAACGACTACATAAGCTGGAAAGTGAAAGTGATCAGGCCGGGGCTTTACAAGGCAGAGATCACCCTGGCAGTAGACCCGGCTTCTGCAGGCAGCACCTTTGATGTGATAGTGAATGGCAGCAAATGCAGCGGCACAGCCAATTCTACCGGCGGATGGAGTATGTACAAGACCATAAATATCGGCTCGATTGCCATAAATCAACCTGGCATGGTCAAGGTGATCATCAAGCCCACCTCCATGCCGAACGGCGCGGTAATGAATTTGCGTTCACTGCGCCTGGTTCCCAAATGAATGCGGGGGGCTGTGTCTAACCGGGTATGGCAGGCAGTATGACAAGGCTGTTTTTGTCAGAGGCCTGTCACCGATTTCTGCACTGGCTGCACAGCCCAGACAGCTTAAGCCCCCCCCTGCCCGTTTCTACTGCAAGGGGGGACTGAGCTGCTATTTCGCCGGTTTTACTGGGTAGCCGAGCAGAGCCAGCATTTTGTCTGCGTAGCGTGTGCCAAATTCGCGGTAGCCGGCGGGAGTGAAGTGCAGGTGATCTGGCCGGCATGGGCAGCCGGCAGATGAGATAACATAGCAGTTGGGAATTGTTTGCGGAAGCGTATCGATGATGGTGTTCATACTGGCGCACACGCCGTTTTCGTCCTGGTTGACTACTTCGCCTGCCAGCAGGGGTACCTGCGCAGGATTCAGGTGCAGGTCTTTGATGAGATCATCGTATACAGATTTGACTTTGCCGGGCCAGGCCATATCTCCTGTGTTAGATTCACCCTGGTGCAGCAGTATGCCTTTGATCACGCCTGCTTTCTGCGCAATCCTTGCCATGTCTACTAAACGCTGGTATGGGTTGCCGCCATAGGCAGCGATAATCCCCTTCATCCAGGAGGGGGCGGTTTCTGAATATTCCTTGTAATGATTCTTCTCAAACATTTCTATCTTGCAGCCCGCTACTGCGACATCGATGATGCCTACCCTGATGTTTTTAGGAAGGTGGGCCACAAGCGTACGACCAAAGTAATCACAGGGGTTAATACCGTTGCCCGGGCGTGCAAGCGGCGGTACCGCAGTGTACCAGTATCCCATTTTTCGATGCATGTCGGGAAAGTCGACCGCGGCCATCATTTCAAAGCGTGGATCAATGGGACCCATATCCTTTGCCTCCACACCGGGAAACCCTTCCATGTTTGACTGCCCAAATGCCAGGAAGATGTAGAAGTTTTTGTTTTGTGCTACTGCTGATGCATTCAGCAAGAGCATAAAGACGATTGTGAGTAAACCTGTTTTCATACATTCCGCCTTCCGTATTGAGGTTGTATGCTTCGCTTAAGCGAAGCTGCTCTACCGAAACACCCTTTGAAGAAAGTGATACAGATTGTTGCGCCACTCTGCTGCATCGTGGCCCCGCGTGCTCATGTTCCACACGTGCGCAAAATCGTACTGCATGAGGTACTGGTGAAGCCGGTCGCTAATGTAAAACAGCTCATCCTCTGTGCCGCATGAAAGCCAGAGCAGGTTAAGCTTCGTTTTTTCATGATTTGGCATGAGCTGTGAGGGAGTAAACGTGTTTGGTGCGGGCGAGAACCCCCCGACCCATGCAAAGAGTTCTAAGTGGGACAAGCCGAAATTGAGTGCCTGCCCCCCGCCCATAGAAAGGCCGGCGAGCGCTCTATGCCCGCGATCTGCCTGAACAGAATAGCGCTCCTCAATTGCTGGTATGACATCCTGCAGCAGATCCGCCTCGAAAACGGCAAAAGCAGGAGCCGAAGCAAATACATCTCCTACAGGTCTATCGTCCTTCTGTGCGCGCCCATTGGGCATCACAATGATCATAGGCATGGCTTTTTTCTCTGCCAGCAGATTGTCTAGCATGAGGCTGGGTTTTGCAAAGCGCTCCCATTCAGTTTCATCGCCGCCAATGCCGTGCAGCAGGTAGATCACAGGATACCGTGTAGTTGTAGAGTAACCAGGCGGCGTGTAAACGAGCATGTTGCGGCGCGTCCCAACAGTCTTGGATTCATAGGCAATTGTCTCCAGAGTGCCGTGCGGTACGTCTGCATGATAAGCATCAATGCCTTCTGGCGGCGCAGGGTACGCAACAGAGCCTGGCTGCTGCCGCTCCCCGGTTGCTGCACCTTTGCAGTTTTCTACCTGGGTAACTGCCACTGCGTGGTTTACGGGTTTCTTCGTTCGAAACAGCAGCGGCGCAAACTGGTGAAGGCAGCGCCTCCACGTGAGCCACTCATGCGCGGTGCCAGGCGACTCGTAATAGGTATGTGCAATGCCAGCCGACTCCAAAAGCTGATGATAGCCGTGTATGCCGTTGTAGAAACGATCCCCTTCTGCAGTACCGATACCGATCCATAGAAGATGCATACGGTTGTTGAAGGCATCGGCATCTGCCATAATGCCGCCGTAATCAGTATTAAAATCTACTGGCCCGCCAAAGCCGCCTCCTGCACCACTAAACCCACCGATAGAGGCAAATATGTCAGGGTGACCCAGCCCGATGGTAAAAGCCTGTAACCCTCCCATTGAGAGGCCGGCAACTGCCCGGTTGTCGCGGTTAGGAATTGTACGGTAATGCGTATCGATCATCGGGATGAGGTCTTGGAGGAACAGGTCGTCAAGCGCGGCAAACATCTTCTGAAAATCCTGACGGCTGGAACCCGGGCCGATGGGCAGGCGAACCTCTCCCACACGCTGTGCGTATCCGTTCTCCATCACCACGAGCATAGGCTCTGCACTGCCCTCAGCAATAAGATTATCGAGAATGATGCCAACTCTGCCCTGGTTCACCCACCCTCGCTCGTCCTCTCCGCCGCCGTGCTGAAGATAGAGTACCGGATAGCGAACTTCTGGATGTGCATCATATCCTGGGGGAGTGTAGATGAACACCCTTCTCCATGTCCCGGTGGTTTTTGAGAAGTAGCGCCGTTCTCGTATTTCGCCCTGCTCTACTTCGCGCGGAAGATAGTAGTCGACGTCTGCCTCAGGTATCTCGATACCACTGGTTTGCCGCCCACACCCATAAAACGACTCGCTGCACGGGTCGTTTACGGCAACGCCGTCGATTTTAAGAAAGTAATAGTGAAACCCTGGCACCTGCGGTTCTGTGGTGGCTGTCCAAAAGCCTTCGGCATCCAATTCTGCCAGGTAGTGTTTACCCAGATCAAACTCTACCTTGTGTGCATCCGGGGCTTTGATTCGAAAAACTACGCGTAAATCGGGTAGTATTCGCGGGTATTCTGAACTACCGACATTGGATGTGGGCAGTACAAAGCCTGGAGAGCTGTCTGAACCGCCGGAAGAACCAGTCTGCCGGGAGATTCCGATGGCTGCTGCCAGAGGTAAAACGGTTGTGGCTAACTGCCACACATATGCCAAATGACAAGCCATCTCTTTTTAGCTCCTTTGATTTTTACCGCATTCATTACCTGCCTGCAGATACAAAGTGCCCTCACAGTGGATAAACCTGTGCGGTAAATTTGTGCTATGGCAAAACAGTAAGTTCGGCAGCGCTCGCTGCATCTGTTCCATCCACATTAGAGAGCGCCGTAAAGCGGAAATACCGGGCATCTACAGGTTTGAAATAGACTTCCTGAGCAGTTGGATTGTTCTTCACATTGTCGAACCGTCCATGTTCAATCTCAGTAGTCCACCTTTCTCCATCAACGCTTGTTTCAAAGCGGTACGTATTCACAGTCCCGGTCGATTGACCATCCTGTCTTGGGACGTAAACAAATCCAGCGATTTTTATTGTCCGCTGCATATCTACGGTGATGTGGTGAGGCATTGGACCACTAACCGCCCATAACGTCGCAGGGTTGCCGTCAATGGCATGTTTGGCACTGCCCCAATTGTTATTTGAATGGGTGTCGACACTAACAACCTTCCAGCCCAGAGGAATGTAACCTGGGTACGATTTTTCGGCAACCATGCCAAGATCACCGTTTGCAGTGATACATGCAGCGTACACAGTTCCGCCCTGCGGAAGCAAAATAGGCGACCGGTACACTGTGGAATGAACCGTTGGCATTTCGCCGTTCACGGTGTAAACCATGGTGAGATTATCCGCATTGCGCATGGCAACAGCGCCTTCGGCGTCTCGGTCAGACAGCGTAGGCGGCGCTACGAGTTCTGCCTGTTTGTAGAGGGCCAATACTGCAAGCGTCGGTTCCTGGCGCGAGCGAGCGATGCTAATTCGCACACGGTCGGTGGTTATTGGGGAGTGCAGCCGCAGCAGCCGCTTATGCCCAACCGTAGTCTGTTGCTCTACCGTTGTCCATTGCCCATTGGTCCAAACCTCTACGCTGAACTGCTCGATACGCTGGCCACGGTGGTCGACCGCTTCCTGCAGGCATACAACGTCGAAGGTGGCGGGTTGCGCCAGTTGAAGCGTGAGCAGGCCCGAATTGTGGCCATGTGCAGCCTCCCACCAGCTATCCAGGCTTGCATCCATTGCATGGGACGGCTGATGCGCCTGGTCTGAAGTGTCTGCGGTGAGCCTGCCTCCTGCGGCAAGATTTCTACTGAAGGTCGCGGCGATTACCTGTGCCATCTGCCGCACGGCGGTTACCTGAATGTCTGGAATAAGGCCCCGCGTATCTGGCGACAGGTTGAGGAGCCAGTTGCAATTACGGCCTACTGAGGCGTAGTAGTTGTTGATAAGATCAGCAGCCGTGCGGCACGGTTTGCCTGCGGCCCAAAACCACCCATAGAGAATCGGCATGTCCGCTTCTGCAGGGTACCACCAAAGGTAGGAACCAGGTACTAATTTTGCATTGCTGCCCAGGTCTTCTGCAGTCATGTCGGGCCAGGTGCAGTCCTGCGGAGGTTCTGGAAGAGGTACTACGCTCCATTCGGTCGTACGGCCGATACCATCCTCGTTGCCAACCCAGCGTGCATCTGGGCCTTTGCCAAAGATAACAGCCTCTGGCTGCAAATGACGTATCAGGTCGTACCATGCTTCATAGCTGTATGTCTCATGGACGCTTGGGTCTGGGTTGGCACCATCAAACCACACCTCTTCTATGGGGCCGTACTGAGTGAGAAGCTCATAGAGCTGGTTGAGAAAGTAGCGGTTGTAGTCATTCACCACGTACTCGTAGCTTTTGAAGCCATGCGGGGGGGTGCGCCCTTTCGAGGGCTGTTTTGTGAACTCAGCTGGCTCGGTTGGTATCACAGACTTTACGGCCTCACTGCCATTACCGTAATAGCCGGACGGGTTAGTGGGATTTGTGCGGAGCTGGAAAAGGTCTGCAGGTGAGAGGTAGACGCCCATTTTGATGCCATGTCGGTGAGCTGCCTCTGCAACCTCCCGAACTTCATCCCCTTTGCCGTCGCGCCAGGGACTCGAAGCCACGGTATGGGCAGTGTATCGGCTTGGCCACACACAGAAGCCGTCATGGTGCTTACACACCAATATGACCATGCGCCCACCGCCCTCCTTGATGGTGCGCACCCATTGATCTGCATTCAGTTCGGTAGGATTGTATATCGAGGGGCTTTCATGCCCGCTTCCCCACTCCACACCATTGAACGTATTGGGACCGAAATGGATGAAGAATTCGCGCTCAAGTCTCATCCAGGCGGTTTGATTCGGCCTGGGGAGTACCCTTGCGGCTTTCTCAATAATCACCGATTCTGAGTCTCCGTGTGCGATAAACTGAACGTCGGAGTAAGGAATAGGGGGTGATGAGTTCGTATCATTACTATTCATAGTTGTGCTCGCATTTGTTGGAAGTGGAATACCCAGCCCTAGGGCGCCGATGCCCACGGTTTTTAATAGCTGCCGCCTTGTAAGCGGTGGTCGTTCATCAGAGGTAGCGTCGTTTTCTTCGTTGTTTGTCATCGTTTCTCTTTCACGAGCAGAGCGGTTGGGGGTTCCCCCCGTCTGGCGCGCTTCCCATAAGAGTGGCAGGGGAGCGCGACGGGTTACTAAAGTGCCCCACCGACTATGCTGCTTTTCCGTGTGCAGAGCGATTAGCCAAGCACGGTCATCGCAGGTAACATGGTTCCAACTCCAGAGCCAGCTGCAGCCAATCGGCTCGTACCAGCCGTCTGGTACAATTTTCCGCCATGGCAGCCCACGAACGTCAATCCCGTTACGCTAAATCGCATGGCGGTATCATACCACCGAACAGAGCGATTCTCGTGTCACCAGGTGATTATGGTTAAACCTCAAAACCACCCATTGCATGAACACGCCGCCAGCCGGCAGCTACGAGATAAATATCCGCAGGGCTAGTGTCCGCCAGAGAGCGCGGCCAGCGACAGCGAACCGCTTTCGTGAAAGTAGTCCACGTCGAGCCAGCCACGGCTGCCCACGGGGTTATAATCGAAGATGCCAAAGCGTTCACCCTGAAAAGTCGCTAATGTAAAATGCATTGGGAACAGCTTTCCAAGCTTCTGGAACTTTTGGCCGTTCAGACTGTAACTGAACTGGGCCAAATTGGTTTGGAAGTCGCAGTGAACAGCAAGCCAAATCGTATCAGCATGCACATGGGCTACGGTGTCTGTAACATCCTCCGAAGGAGCCAGCAGGTTACCGTTGTTATTTACTACCCGCACAATCTTCATGCCTTTCGCTCCGCGGTACACACCAATGTAGCCAAAATACTGCTCCAGCAGGCAAAGGCCCGCACGATCGCCTGGCTGAAGGCGGCTGACATCGATTTTGATGACGCCAGTGCATGCCGGGCCAACTGTACGCTGCGTTAGGGTGTTGCGTGCATTTGTAAGATTAGGAGCGGTCTGTGTGTAGAGCCGCAGGTAACCCGGACGAGCAGTGAGTGACCACTTTGAATCGTCTGGGTTGTGATTCCACTGCCACTGCAGTGCCAGGGTCGTGCCTGAAAAGTCATCGGATGAAGGAGGCAAGGTAATTACAGTCGGCCCAAGTGCGGGTTTTTTGCTGGTCACGGGGAAAGCTGGTGCATTAGGATTGCCAAAATAGGGCCAGCCGTTGCTCCAGGTTATCGGGCCAAGCCACATTGTTCTGCCCACTGGCCCAGTATCGGCAAGCGAAAAGCCCCACCAATGACCGTTGGGGAGCTGCACAATACCGCCTTGGTGCGGCGCATGCCACGGCATATGGTTTGCACATACAGTAGTGCTGATGAACGGGCCATCACGGTGTTGAGAGCGCGAGCAGGCAATGGTCGCGTTCATAGAGTAGACCGCATTGAAGATGTAATAGGTGCCGTGGATTTTATAGGCGTGCGAGCCTTCTCCGTCGTGGTGCGGCAGCGTAAAGGCGGGGGTATTAGAGAGAACTCGCGTGAGGTCTTTATTCAACACGGCAACAGAAATTCTGCCGCCGGTTCCATTGTAGACCAGGGGGGTGCCATCATCGTCGAACATGAGGCCCGGGTCAAACAGATAGCCATTCAGGCGGTTCATCTTCCAAGGTCCGGCAGGGCGGGGTGCGCGAAAGACCACGGTACCGGCGTTCTGAATATTGTCTACAATGTAAAAGGTGCCATTGTGGTAACGCAAGCTTGGCGCCCACACTCCCTGTGCGTACTCACTGCCGCCTCTCAAGCTGTATTTTGCACCAAAAGGCAGCCTGTTGGCGGCGTAGCCTGCAATGTTCCAATGAACGAGATCACGTGAGTGGAGGATTTCCAGCCCTGGCACACTCACAAAGGTGGTTGTAACGAGGTAAAAGTCTTTGCCAACACGAATTATGTCGGGATCGGGATAGTCGCCATAGAGTACCGGATTGGTGAAAGTTCCGTTTCCGTTGTCTGCTGAAAGACTGCGTACCGTGGCCGCAGGAGACGGCGGAGCAGATTGCGCCGCCGCCATGAGCGGCGGGAGGATCATTCCCAACAGTGAGCAGAGCGCTGTAGACAGGCCAACAAGGGCACCACGCCTGGTAAGATGGAAGTTGATACTGCAAAACATAGGAAGCCTTGTACTCCTTGTTGAATTGCCCTCATATAAGAAAGCAGTAGTAGCAATTCTGCCGCATGAACAGCAATCGTGCAGGTCTACCGCCATCGGCACACCATTTTAATAAGGTACGGAGCCAGTTGACCCACGTACAATGAGCCCCGAGGGGACGGCAATCTCCCGAGGTGCCGGGTCGAAGCCGGTCTTAAGGCTGTTCACCAGCTCCCGCATAGCGGTCTGCCCCATCTCTTCCCAAGGCGAAACGCATGTTGTGAGCGGTGGACTGCTCAGCCAGGCTGCGCTTAGATCTGAAAACCCGACGATCGAAATGTCTCGAGGAACTCTCAGGCCACGGCGCTGGCAGGCCTGTATCGCCACAAGGGCAGCTTCATCGCGCCAGCAAAAGATGGCAGTCGGGCGGCCGGCAGGATGATCCAACAGGTTGCCTGCAGCAGTCAAACCCGATTCAGAGTCATGCTTTACGGAAGCGCCGCGGCCGTATACCGGCATTCGTTCACGAGCAATGTACCCTTCCCGAACCTCCAGGCCTTGCAGTGCCATTTCGCGAAGAAACAGTCCCTCTCGGTTGAGCATTCCCTCCGTTGGCTGCGATTCAAAGCCGCTAGAGATGAATGCGATTCGCGTGTGACCCAGAGCAGCAAGATGAGAGACTGCCTCATGACAACCCACCGCGTCGTCGGCCGATACTCGAATACCGTAGGGCTGCGGCACCCACTCATCCACTGTTGCTACAGCCATCCCCGCGCGAATGACTTCCTCATAGAGCGGTCTCTTGTCGAGTACCACACGCAGCATGAGACCTTCCAATCGCAGCTCCATGCACTGGCGTACGCGCTCGTTAAAAGTCTCAGCAGTGGCCGACAGAACCTTGAGCGTAAAACCTTCGTGCTCAGCAGCTGCCATTGCACCCACAAGCGTATGCCAATACGGCTCATAGTGTACATCGTCAACTAGATAGCCAATCATGCCAGATTTGCCGGTTCGCACAGATCGGGCAAGCGCATTGGCTCTGTAGCCCAGTTCGCGCGCAGCATCCAGTACACGCTGCTGCGTCTCAGGGCGAATCTGCATCTCCACCGCCCTGCCGTTCAACACATGGGTCACTGTGGCTCTCGACAAACCAGCCTTGGCAGCCACCATCGCAGCAGTTACCGGCCCGGAACGTGACAGTTGCGGAGCATCCTCTTCATGACGCCTTAACATCTTCTTAGCACCTTTCACATTCGCGAAAGAGCGCAATCTTCCAACTATCACGTGATAGTTTGCATTCTAACATAAGAGGCACATTTAAGTCAATATAGTAAATTGCTGCCGTTAAAATGGCGGTCTCCTCTCATTTTTACGAATTGGCAAGAACATGGGCAGAGCGGAAACACGCTAAATCTGTGTCCGCAGGTTCTCAACATGGTACCCGTTTATTCAGTACACAGGGGCCACGAACCCGGCAGATCAATGATTTCCTTCAAGCTTTTTGTTGCCTCGTTTTCATCGCCTGCCGGAACGGATCGCGGCGGTACACAACCAAATAGCAAAGCTGGTGCTACGAGGCACAGACCAGCTTTACCATGATGCGCACATTAATTCTACGCATCCTGGCAGCATCTCGCCGCACGGCTTTTCTGTCGCTGCCATCAAAGTGCTGTTCGTTAATCGAGAACGGGCAGACGTACCAAGCCGCTCATCCGTAAGTGTCTACGTAATATCCAGGATAAACGGAAGGAAGGATATGCCGACGATATCGGCATATCCTAAAAACATGCCGATATTTTGCGATTTTATCGGCATGTTATCGTGTTATCGTGCGTCCTGGTTGAAGGGGCGCCCTGCTTTTGTATGAATTCTTTGTCACTTTTTATTATTCGGCGCGTATCTCAAGCCTGCCATTCAAGCTGAAGGCGGCTGGCGCAGCAGGATGCAGCAGGCTGCTATTCAAAACAAACCACACGCAAGGCAACAATGCGATAGAGCAGGAAGAGACTGCCTGCCGATTATTTTCTAAAAATTGTCGATTTCTAGTCTAAACCCGGTATAGTTTGGTAAACATGCGTCCCCCGGCTACAAGGGGAAAGTTATCTCTGCATTAGGCTGCTGATGCCTGTAGAATGGCATGGATGCTGTTTCTGCCTGCTGCGAAGAAGACTGATTTGTCTGGCTCGGCGCACATTAAGCCAACGCACGGGCAGCTGCACTGCACTATTCAATAATAAATCAGGCAAAGCGATAAGGATGCTGCACTCACAGGAGAAATCTGATGTTTCTAAACCTACAGGGAAAAAGCGCTGCCGGCAGCGGCTTACCCATCATCTTCAATAATCATTACGAGCTGCAGTCAGCCGCACAGATCAATGAGTGGATTGAAATGCACAGGCTCGAAGTTGAAATGGGTTTGGCAGCAGTGGGGGCAGCGCTTTTTCGCGGTTTTCCGCTGCGCACCGCAGAAGATTTTGATGCCTTTGTCGGTGCATTTGGCTGGAAGAATTTTCCGTACAGTGAATCGCTCTCAAATGCGGTGCGGATAAACCGCACGCCTCGGGTGTTTACCGCCAACGAGGCTCCGCCTGCCGTAACTATCTACCTTCATCATGAGATGGCTCAAACGCCTGTGTATCCGGCCAGGCTCTTTTTCTTTTGCGAACAGCCCGCCGAAACGGGCGGTGCAACACCTCTCTGCCCCTCGTATCTGCTGTGGGAGCAGCTGGCACAGTGCAGCCCGGCGTTTGCTTATGACTGCGAGGTAAAGGGCCTGAAGTATACGCACACCATGCCAAATGAGGCAGATGCTGCCTCTGGCATGGGCAGAAGCTGGCGCGATACGCTGGGCGCTGCAGACCCTGAGGGCGCAGAGCGGCGGCTTGCCGCACTGGGCTATGCCTGGCAGTGGCTGGCGGATGGCAGCCTGCGCGTAACTACCCCGCGCCTGCAGGCGGTTCGCGACCTGGGAGGCGGGCGCAAATCGTTTTTTAATCAGCTTATCGCGGCCTGCTGTGGCTGGAAGGATGCCAGAAATGACCCCTCCAGGTCTATTACACATGGCGACGGATCGCCGCTGGATGCTGAGGCGGTGCAGAGAGCTGTTATGCTCGCAGATCAGCTTGCAGTTAACCTGCAGTGGCAGCAGGGCGATGTGGCTCTGCTCGACAACTTTGCGGTGATGCACGGCCGCAAGCCCTACACAGGCGTTCGCAAGTTGCTGGCTTCGCTTGCACTGTGCTAGAGAACCCAGGCTGGCGCGGCCGCAGCAGCCTGCAAAGCA
The DNA here is from genome assembly GCA_027459665.1 of Chthonomonadaceae bacterium. Taxonomy (GTDB): domain Bacteria; phylum Armatimonadota; class Chthonomonadetes; order Chthonomonadales; family Chthonomonadaceae; genus DAIDHN01. The sequence goes on from DAIDHN010000033.1 coordinate 29,259, forward strand.
GGAGAAACGGGCTTCTGGTGCGAATAGTTCTTTATTACAACCGGGTATGAGGTTGTATTCAAGCTTGAACCGGAGGCAGTATGAAACGAATGTGCATGTTGGCAGTAGGTTTGTGCGGCGTATTTTGTATTGTGCATTCTGTGCAGTCAACGGCAGAGAGTGGGCGTACGCCTGCTCTCGTGTACCTGCAGGGCAGCCAGTCTGACACACTCAATACAGAGCCTGTCAACCCAAAGAAGGGGCTGGGACTAGGCAGGGCAATGGCTCTTCTGCACGCAGACCAGAAGCTTCATTTGTCGTGGTACTACGACTGGGGTCTGGCGCCGCAGAGTTCTGTACAGCAGGGTGTAGAATTTGTGCCAATGGTATGGGGGTGGTACGGCGATAAATCTGGAAGAGTGACTCAGACTGTTGCGGGCCTAAAAGCCAAACTGCACGCCAAATATCTGCTTGGTTTCAACGAACCAGACAATGCCAGCCAGTCCAATCTGCCGGTGGCGAAGGCGTTGGCGGCCTGGCCGGTTTTAATGGCTGCCAACCTTCCTCTTGGTGCGCCTGCTGGCGTTCATGCAGACGATAAGTGGATGATGCGGTTTATGTCGGGTGCGAAGGCGCATCACTATCCTGTCAATTTTGTGCCAATTCACTGGTATGGCATGCCCAATGCACAGGGGTTTCTGGCGTATGTGCGCCACATTCATGAGCTGTATGGCAAACCTGTGTGGATTACGGAATTTGCAAATGTAGACTGGAGCACGCGAGGCAAGGCTTCCAGTAAATTCACTGCACATGATGTAGCTCAGTTTTTGCGAGTAGTGCTTCCCGCCCTCAATCACATGAGTTATGTTGAGAGGTATGCATGGTTCAGCAGCCTCCAGCCGCAGCTGCGCAGCTCATCCCTGTTCAACCGCGACGGGTCGCTTACTGAAGCTGGCAAAGTATACGCTTCAGAATAGTCTGCTGCCAGTGCAGGCTGTATCGAAGACAGCTGCCATTCAGACTGTCTGCTTTTTATGCAGCAAGTCAGTTCTCATCATGCTGCAATGCTGCGTAAAGGCTGTATGCTGTGCCCCGCAGGGCGCCGAACGCTTTTTGAAACCTGTGTGAATATTCGGGGCAGAGGCAGCCTATTTCCCCTGCATTGCACTCACCGCTTCTGCAAATTTATCTGCCGCATACTCAACCTCTTCTATGGTGGTGTATCTTCCCAGTGAAAATCGTATACCCGAACGCGCCCTTTCGGGCGGCTGGCCAATGGCCTGCAGCACATGAGAAGGTTCCAGCGACCCCGAACTGCACGCTGAACCGCTGGATGCGCATACCCCCAGTCTGTCGAGCCGCATAAGCAGGGTAGCGCCCTCCCGCTCGGGTACGTATACGTTGAGTATGCCGGGCAGGCGAAACTGAGGGTGGCCGTTGAGCGACAGGATGGGTACAGCCTGTGCCAGGCGGGCATGCAGCGCATCTCTCAAAGCAGCAATGAAAGCGGCATCAGATGCCTGTCGCTGCGCAGCAAGCTCTGCAGCACAGCCAAAACCTGCCAGCGCCGCCACGTTTTCTGTGCCTGCACGCCGTTCGCGCTCCTGCGCGCCGCCTACCAACTGGGGGGCAATGGCGGTGCCCGGTCGTGCGTAGAGTGCTGCAGCACCGCGCGGGCCGTACATTTTGTGAGAGCAAAAACTGAGCAGATCGCACTGCAGCGTGCGTACATTCAGCGGCAGCACCGGGGCTGTCTGCACCGCATCTGTATGAAACAGGGCGCCGCTGCCATGTGCAATGCGCGCGATCTCCTCTATCTCTTGCAGCGTGCCGATTTCATTGTTTGCGTGCATAACAGAAACCAGGGCTGTGTGAGAAGTCACAGCTTCTGCCACGGCTTCGGGGGCAATGCGGCCCTGGCTGTCCGGCTGAATCAGCGTTACTTCATACCCTTCCCGCTGCAGCTGATGAGCGCAGTGAAGCACGGCATGGTGTTCGATGGCAGTAGTAACAAGGTGGCGCCTGGTTGGCCCGGCAGCACGCATTACCCCAAAAATTGCCAGGTTGTCTGCCTCGGTACCGCTGGAGGTAAAGGTGATTTCGCTGTAGTCGGCATGTATGAGCCGCGCTGTCTTGTCTCTGGCTTCATCCAGGGCGGCACGTGCGGCGCGGCCGATTTGATGAATGCTGGAAGGGTTGCCGGCAGATGCCAGCCCGCTGAGCCAGGGAAGCATTGCCTGCGTTACTTCGGGGGCGCAGGGGGTAGAGGCAGCACAGTCCAGGTAAGCAGGCGTTTTGTATTCCATGGGGGTATTGTACCAGAGCGGCAGGCAGACGTGCCAAAATAAGGAGCGAATTTGCATTCACGCTGCCCAAGTAATGCCTGCCTTGAGGCCGCGGGATGTATTTTTTGCAGAAAACAGGTATGGTGATGAAGTATGTTGCAATTGACACGCCTTCTGGTAAGTGGTACAATTTGCGCACCGAAATGTAACCCAAAACGGCCAAAAGAAAGTTAAGATATTCCAGCACAGTTGAGACAATGCTGTTTAAGGGGAATACTAAGGCACACGATGCCTTCTTTCTTTATTTATAAGGGGAAATTGACTGCCATGTATGAACTGCTCTCCCGCATCCACCAGCCATCCGATTTAAAATCACTGACGCGCGATGAATTGAAGCAAATCACAGTGGAACTGCGGCAGGCTATTGTGGACAATCTTTCTAAAACCGGGGGGCACTTTGCCTCCGATCTGGGCACTGTAGAACTGATCACGGCCCTGCATGCTGTGTACAATGTGCCATCCGACAAAATTATCTGGGACACAGGGCACCAGTGTTACGCGCACAAAATGCTTACCGGCCGCCTGGATCGCTTCAGCACCCTGCGCCAGTACGGCGGCATCAGCGGATTTTTGCGCCGTGAAGAGAGTGAATACGATCTGTTTGGCGCAGGGCATGCAGGCACTTCCATTTCTGCCGCCTACGGTTTTGCAGTGGCGAGAGATATGGCCGGCCGCACTGCCGATGAGCATGTGCTGGCAGTAATTGGCGATGCTGCCATGACAGCGGGGCTTGCGCTGGAAGGTCTGCACAATGCCGGGCACAGTAATCGAAATTTTGTGGTTATCTTGAACGACAACGATATGTCTATTGCCGAGAGCGTGGGCGCTTTAGCCACCTACCTGGCCAAACTGCGGGTTTCGCCGGTATACCAGACCATGGAAAGCCGCACCCGCGACCTGCTCAAAAATGTGCCGGGGCTGCCAGGTCAGCTGGTAACCCGCGCCGCCAGCAGCGTATTGAAACACAACCTGACGCACATGGTTTCCACACCTCATTCTGGCGTGCTTTTCGAGCAGTTGGGGTACCAGTATATCGGACCGGTAGACGGCCATGACCTCAACTTACTGATAGACCTCTTCAGCGCCATCAGGCACCTGAACGGCCCTGTATTTGTGCATCTGCTCACAGTGAAGGGCAAGGGCTACGAGGAAGCGGAGGGCGATGCGCGCAAATGGCATGCTGTTACGCCCCCCATGTTTAGCGGTGCACCGGGCAGCAAGGGCGGAGTGCGTACCTGGACCTCCATTTTTAGCGCTGCTATGTTGGAGATGGCCGCAAAAGACAGCAAGATTGCGGCCATCACTGCCGCCATGCCAGACGGCACTGGCCTTACTGCATTCAGCCAGAAGTTTCCTGACCGCTATTTTGACACCGCCATTGCCGAACAGCATGCGGTCTGTTTTGCTGCCGGTATGGCAGCCGAGGGCATGAAGCCAGTCACCGCGATTTATTCCACCTTTCTGCAGCGGGCATACGACATTGTGCTGCATGATGTAGCCATTCAGAACCTGCCCGTACCGTTCTGCCTCGACCGTGCGGGCCTGGTGGGAGATGACGGCCCGACGCACCACGGCGTTTTTGATATTGCCTACCTGCGCCACATCCCCAACATGGCTCTGCTTGCACCCAAAGACGGGGAAGAGATGGACGACATGCTTCACTATATGCTTGAAAAACATGTAACCGGGCCGAATGCCGGCCCTATAGCGATTCGCTATCCGCGCGGCAATGCTCCACAGGTAGAGTGGCCGCAGCCCTCGGCGCCGTTGGAGTATGGAAAGGCGGAAGTGCTGCAAAATGGCAGCGACATTGCTTTTCTGGCATACGGCAGCATGGTGGCCCCGGCTCTGGAGGCCGCGAATACCCTGCAGCAGGAAGGGATCAGCGTGCATCTGGTGAATCTGCGCTGGGCCAAGCCTCTCGACAGGGAGGCGGTGATAGAAGCTGCGCGCCTGACCGGGCGGGTGATTGTGATGGAAGAGGGCGTGGTGCAGGGGGGAGTTGGCTCTGCTGTGCTGGAAGTACTTTCAGAAGCCTCTCTGCCGCAGGTGCAAACCCGTTTGTTTGGGGTGCCCAACCGCTTTATAGAGCATGGCGCCATTCCCATTCTGCACCGGCTGTGCATGCTGACAGCACATGATTTTGCCGCCGCTGCAAGAGATATGATGGGAAGGCAGCAGCCTGACATGGAACCGCTGGCAGTGGTGGAAAAACACGAATCTCTCACTGCCTGAGCAATCACTGTACGGAGGAATCTGTAACTATGTACGTAGGTATTCTTACCGGCCCTTTTGCCGACGCCCCTCTGGAAAACGTAGCTGCCTTTGCCTCGGAATATGGCTTTGGCGGGCTGGAAGTGGTGACGGGACCGGGCAGCAGGCATCTTGACACCTCTTCGTATACTGCTGCACGGGCAGATGAGGTGCGCGCTTTGATGGAGAAGCGCAACCTGATGATCTCTGGGCTGGCGGCCTATACCGATCTGACTCACCCAGACCCTGCCCGCCGTGAAATGAATGTGCGCACGGTGCATACTGCCATACAAATCGCACACGATTTGGGGGTGGAAGTAGTGTGTACGCTGGCTGGCCTGCCGCCGCAGGGCAAAGACCGCATGAAGACCATTGAGGAAGACTGCAAGGCGGTGTTTCCTCCGCTGCTCGACTTTGCCGCAGAAAAAAATGTGAAGCTGGCCCTGGAAAACTGGACTGCCACCAACATTCAGAACCTGGCGCACTGGCAGAAAATGTTTGAGACCCTGCCGCATGACAATTTCGGCCTCAATTTCGACCCGTCGCATCTCTACTGGCAGGGCATAGATGTGATTGCGGCCGTAGATGAGTTTGGCAAGAGAATATTTCACTCGCACGGCAAAGACACAGAAATCAATGAAAAGACGCTGCGAAGGGTGGGCAACCAGGGAAGCGGCTGGTGGAGGTACGTTATCCCGGGGCTGGGTAGGGTTCCCTGGGGAGAATATATCTCTGCACTGCGCCGCAATGGATACAGCGGCGTGATCTCTATAGAGCATGAAGACGGTGCCATGGAACGGGAAGAAGGCTTTCTCGTTGGCAAAAAATATCTGGAGCAGTACTTTGTACCCTCTTTGGCATAGTGTTCAAGCACAGCTCCACCAAAGGCAATAATGAGTGACTGTTGCAGAAACACCCCGTTCGGATTCATCGGAAGCAGGCCCGGAGCTTAAAAAAAAGCAGGGCCTGCGCCTCGCTTTGCTAGCCGGCATCCTCTTCTGGCTCTCTGGGCCGCCTGTAGGCATCTGGCCGCTGGCATGGGTAGCGCTGGCGCCGCTCATAGTGAGCATTTGGAGAGCCAAACATGCCCGCCAGGCAGCATGGAGAGGCTATCTGTTTGGCTGGGCGTATCTTGGCCCGGTCTGGTACTGGGTGGGCTTTACTATTGTTGGCTGGACTTCATCGCCTATCGGCTGGCTGGCCTGGTTTGGCCTCACTCTGGTGCTGGCGCTGTTTTATGCAATTTTTGCCGCTGCAGCATGGTTTCTTTCGCGGCGCACTGAGGGCAAAACGCGCATGTTCGGCATTGCTGCGCTCTGGGTGGTGATGGAATGGGCGCGTACGCTGGGGCCAGTCTCAATGCCCTGGGCGCAGCTGAGCTATACACAGTATCACTTTCTGCCTGTGGTACAGATTGCCGACATCACAGGGGCGTACGGGGTAAGCTTTCTGCTGATTCTTGTGAGCGCTGCAGCCGCGCACTTTTGGGAATATGGCCGGGAAGATGGAGGCAAAGACCCGCTCTGGATGGCAGGCATGTTGGCTGTAATGGTTTGTTTGTATGGCACCGCACGCATGCAGCAGCACGACAGGGGAACGCCGCTGGTAGTGGCCGATATGCAGACGGGTATATCCAGCTTCAATGTGCCCTCTTCTGGAGAGATGTACGCTTCGATGCAAAGTCTGGTGCAGAAAGCCGCCAGCCATAGGCCGGCCCCGCAGCTGTACGTATGGCCCGAAACCGCCGCCCCCCAGGATGCGCTGCACAACTTTAGAAGCACCAGGTTTTTTCGTGACATGGCGCGCAATAATCATGCTGCGGTAGATACCGGCACAGTAATTTATGGTCAGCGCACCAACTCTGAAACCAATTCCACGCTTCTCTTCACGCCCGATCAGGCTCGACCAGACCGTTACGACAAGCAGCAGCTGGTTCCGTTTGGCGAATTCATCCCTTTTCGCGCTCTGGTTGGACCATTGATTGGGCACGCGTTCAGCCTGCCGCCCGATGACATGACGCCCGGCACAGCGCCCCATGTGCTGCGCGGCAGCGTGGAGGGGACTCCGCTGGCGCTTGGTCCGTTTATCTGCTACGAATCGATGTATCCGTGTTTGCCGCGTGAAATGACTGCAGAGGGCGCTAACCTGCTTGTTACGCAGAGCAACGACAGCTGGTTTCGCAGCGCCGCGGCCAGAGAACAGCACCTTTCGGCGGTAGTGCTGAGGGCTGTAGAAAACCGCAGGGAGGTTGTGCGGTCTACCACCACAGGCATTACCTGCATTATAGATGCCGAGGGCAGGGTGGTAAAACGCCTTCCTCTGGATGATACAGGGGCGATTGTGGCTGTGGTGCAGTGCCTGAAGGGAGAAACACTCTATACGCGCCTGGGTGACTGGTTTGTGCTGCTTTGCTTTCTGGTATCTTTCTGGCTGGTTAAGCCCTGGCAGGCATCTGCCTGGAAACGCAAATGAAGCTGCAGCGTGTTGAGATTGCCTGGCAGGAAGGTTTTCTCAATGGCCTGCTTTATTTGCCGGATTGCGAAGTGCGTGCCTCGGCAGTAGTGTTGACTCATGGTTTGACAGCAGGCAAATATGGAATGGATGCGCTTGCCTCTGCACTGGCGCTGAAGGGCTACCCTGCTCTTGCCTACGATCTGGCTGGGCATAAACTGGGCGCTACCGGGGGCGAAATGCATTACATTCGCCAGGCAGTTGAAAATGTGGAAGCAGCCGCGCAGTACATGAAGGAGACGCTGCAGATGCAGAAACTGGTGCTTGCCGGGCATTCGCTGGGAGGGCTTTGCTCTCTGGCGGCTGCCGCAAGGTATGCAGATGCAGTGGTGTGCATTACAGCGGGCACTGAACCTCTGCGCGGATTTTCGGGCGCTGTGGGAAAGGCGATGCTGCAGCAGCGCGGCGACTATGTGGCAGGAGCAAATTTATATGCGCTGCTTGAGCAGCTGAATGCAATGGTAGAACACCTGCCGCCCCTGCCGCCCCAGCTGCCGGCTCTGTTTATAGCAGGCAGACACGATGTACTGGTAACGCCCCAGCAGGTGGAAGACCTGCGCCGCCGCCTTACCGCAAAGGCTGATTTTTTACTGGCAGATACTACGCATATGGAAGCGCCGGCCAAATGCCGCTCCAGCATTGTCGGCTGGCTGATAGAAAACCGTTTCTAGCGCAGGCTACCGTTCTTTCAGCGCCTGCTGCAGCGCAGAACGAAAAGTGGTCTCAGACACAGCTCCCTGCCAGGTTTTTGCAACTTTGCCATTTCTGTCTATGAGCAGGGTAGTGGGCAGTATGCCCCGATCGAGAGGGTCGGGCCGGCCGGTATCTGCCAGCAGGATGGGGTAGGGAATGTGTTCTTTTGCCGCAAAGCTGCGCACCTGCCCTGCATTTTCACCTCCGGCCTCAATGCCGATTATTTTCACTCCTTCTGCTTTGAACCGGCGGCTTAAATGAATCAGTCCCGGCAGCTCTTCCCGGCAGGGCGGGCACCAGGTGGCCCAGAAATTGATGAGGGCCACATGGCCTTTGAGATCGTCTGTCTGCCAGGCAGCACCCTGCAGCGTACTCGCCGCCATTTGAGGCAGACTGGAGCGTTTGGCAGCAGGGATGAGTATGCTGTTTTGGTCTGTTACCAACCCGATTTGGTATGCTGCCAGCCAGGCTATGCAGAGTGCTGCCAAGAGCAGCATGAAGCGTTCGTAGCGCTTATTTGCCGAATGCGTCTGCTGCATGTTCGCTAGTGCCTGCGTATGCAGTCGAGCAAAAGCAGTACGTTGTGGTTTACTACCTGATAGTAAACCTGGTTGCCGTGCCGTTTTGCTTCCAGCACCCCCTGGTCTTTCAGTATGCGAAGCTGCTGGCTCACAATGGCCTGAGATTGCTGGCATGCCTCTACAATGTGTGTCACATTGCAGGGCATTTGCTCGTTTGCAAGAAAATCCAGAATGCGCAGGCGTATGGGGTGTGCAGTATGGCGTATCACCGGGGCAATGCGTTCCAGTGTTTCCATATCGATGAGCGTATGTTCGGTTTTCATTGCGTCCTCTTTTTCAAAATAGTTATATTGCAATATAGAACTATACGCAAATACCGCAGCTTTGGTTCCTTGCGTGCAGAAGAGGAACTTTTTTATATGCAGCATGGTTAAGAGTATTGGTGAAACAACATCGGTCAGTAATGCATTATAAATATAAAATAACAATCTTGATTTGGCATAAACTATATTATTTGCTCATGCCAGCATGCAGCGCGCAGCGGCAAAGCTGTTGTAAAGCTGCCTGCAGGCATGCAATTGAACGTATTTACTCTGGACAATGGTATTGCAGTATGGTAAAACAGGCAATAATACATTGCTGTTGAAGTATTAAAAATGGATAATTGGTATTCTGAAGTTTGGTTGAATTCGTTTCAAAGGGGATGACTTTTTATTGACAGAGTTAGGTGCAATGCAACAAAATTACTGATTGCGTTACTAATAATGTGCGCAACCAGAGAGTTAAGATATAGAAAGAACATTCCGGCAGCTCTGCCGACCATGCAGGAACAATAAGCATTAATATATGAAACTAGCTAACATACTATATGTACATCATAGTGGAACGCTAGCAGGAGGTGATATTGCCCTGCTTCGACAGATAGCAGCACTGGACAAAAATCTATATCATACTCATGTAACTCTTTTTGAAGAGGGACCTCTCTTGGAACTGCTTCGCTGCCGCGGCATCAGTGCCGAGGTGTTACAGGGTTTTGGCTCTCTTTCCAGGCAGAAGAAGGAGAATATGAAAGGGATTTCCCTGCTGAACCTTTCTACAGCCGGGCAGATTTCGGCCCTGATCGGGGCTTTGCAGGGAGTAATGCTTTCCAGGCAGATTGCTTTGGTGCACACCAATACGCTGAAAGCGCATCTGCCAGGGGGGCTGGCTGCTCGCAGATTAGGTTTGCCGCTGGTATGGCATATGCATGACCGCATTGCACCAGATTACCTGCCGCGCCCCATGGTTGCCCTGCTGCGCAAAACGGCTCGCTGGCTGCCAGATACAGTGATTGCTAATTCTGTGTGCACACTGCGTACGCTGCAACTTCCCCGCCGCAAGCCGGCTGCGGTGGTGTATCCCGGTCTGCCCCTGGATGAGGCTGTTATAGGGCGTCCCCCGGTTTTTGATGCTCCTGTGATAGGGATGGTCGGCCGATTTGCACCCTGGAAGGGGCAGCATGTGTTTCTGGAGGCAGCTTCCCTGGCGGTAAAGAAAGCACCAGGCTTGCGTTTCAGACTGATTGGAGCGCCGCTGTTTGGCGAGGATGATTATGCGCTGCGGTTAAAACAGCAGGCAAAGGAAGCCGGCCTTGAAGACAAACTGGAGTACACTGGCTTTCGGAATGATATACCCCAGCAGGTGGCTGATCTGGATATGCTGGTACACTGCTCTATTATTGGAGAACCTTTTGGACAGGTGATTGTGGAGGGGATGGCGGCAGAACGGCCAGTGATTGCTTCGCAAGGCGGCGGGGCGCTGGAAATAATTCAGGATGGCATAAATGGCATACTTACTCCAATGGGAGACGCCCAGGCTTTGGCAGATGCCATGCTGAAAATTGTGCAAAATGCTGAAGCGTCGGTCGAAATGGGAAAGAAAGCCAGAGAGAGAGTGCTGGCAAAGTTTACAATAGATAAAACTGCAGATGCGGTAGAGGCCGTGTATTCCCGCCTTCTTGCCTGAGAAACGGGTTCAGGCGGGGTACGCCTGTCAGGTTCTGCCTGACTGTTTGCAATGCAGCATTAGAGAAGGAAGCGTCTGTGACAACTCTGCGTATCCTTACCTGGAACATTCATGGGGGAAAGGGAGTGGATGGCAGGCGCAGCATAAAGCGCATTGCAGAGGTTATCCTTCAGGTTCATCCACATATTGTCTGCTTGCAGGAAGTACACCAGCGTACCTTGTGGGGCGGTATGCAAAATCAGCCGGGCATGTTGCAGCAGCTGCTTGCAATGGATGCGAGGTTTTTGCGATGCCTCAACTATGGCATTGGCGGGGAAGGTATCTGGATAGGTTCGATTCTGCCAGTGCTGCAGAGCGGCAGCATATTTTTGCCCTCTGTAAGAGAGCGGCGCGGCTTGCTCTGGATAGAAGTGCAGGTTCGGCATGCAGTGCGCGCCAGAGTGTTTTGCACTCACTGGGGCTTGAAACGCGATGAAAGAGCAAGGCAGGCAGAGTTGGTGTGTCAGCAGCTGCATTCAAGTTCTCTGCCTGCCCTGTTTTGTGGCGATTTGAATGATGCGCCCGGGCAGCCATGCATAGATATGTTGCTTGAATCGGCGGGAATGCAGGATGCCGGAGCGAAAAGGCAGTGCAGCACATTTCCCTCGGCAGCCCCTTCTCACCGAATAGACTACTGCATGGCTACACAGCACTGGCGGCTGGCAGATGAGGTTACAATGGGAGGCTGTACTGCTTCTGATCATTTACCATTGTGGGCTGAGTGGGTTTTGGCAGAATGAGTGCGCTGCGGGCAAATAGAATTAAGATCAATAAAATTCTGTCTGCAGCATGCCCTGCCTGCCTCCGTTTGCGGCTTGTTGTATTGATTGTGCTAAAACACTTCTCCCCTGCCTCTGCTGTTTGTAAATATTCACTCTCCTAAAGTGTTACAATGTAGTACTGTGTTTCAGATGCTTTGTGTTAAAGAAAGGCAGCTCACTTTATGAGAACGCATGCCAAAGAAATAGAATTGCGGTTGTTTGGGGAGCTGGAACTCACAATACATGGCAAAGTGGTGCTAGACTGGCGCTCTCGCAATGCGCGGTATATCATTGCGCTGCTTGCTCTGCGGAGGGGCGAGTGGGTAGAGCGAAGCTGGCTGGCTGGCTGGCTCTGGCCTGACAGCCCGGAGCACCGTGCGCTTGCCAATCTGCGTTCTGAACTGAGCATAATGCGCCGGCTGCTGCAAACAGGTTTCTCGCTGCTGGAAACGGATGGAAATAAACGCGTGCGTCTCAATCTTGCTCATATATGGGTAGATGTGCTGGAATTTGATCATGCTGTCAATCAGGGCGGAGAAGAGCATTTGCGTGAGGCGATTGCATTGTACAGAGGAGACCTTTTTGCTGATGCCGATACGATGATAATGCGCGAGGAGGCAGAACAGCGCCAGGAAATGCTGCAGCATGCTTTGCAAAGCATGGCGGCAATTGAGAGGGCAGAAGGAAGGAACCACAATGCACTGGAGTGGCTGCAGCAGGCAGCAAGGCATAACCCGCTGCAGGAAGAAATTTTGTGCCAGAGAATGGAACTGCTGGCAGAGATTGGCCGACGGGCAGATGCGCTTTCGTTGTACCGTACGTACCGGGCGCGCATTTTGCAAGAACTGCAAACCGAGCCTTCTCTGCACTGTAATGCACTCTACGAGCGCCTGCGTGAAAACCCTGAACACAGGCTGCCTGTTCAGCCTGATACTTCCCGTTACACCGAATTTGTGCCGCAGCTAAAAAGACTGCCTGCTTCGCTGGTATCTGTGATTGGCAGGGAAGCTGTGCTGTCCGAACTGCTGCAGGTGCTGACCAGGCGCCGTTTACTTACACTGGCAGGAGAAGGAGGCATAGGAAAAACTACTCTGGCGCTTGAACTGGGCAGAATGCTAGAAACAGCAGGGACTCGGGTGGTGCTTGTTGAGCTGGCATCTGCTCATGATAAGAATCAGGCAGACGCTGCATTTCTTGCCGGCTGCGGCGTGCATACAGAGGCAGAGGCGTACCAGTGGCTGGAGCAGAGCCGAACTGTTGTATTACTGGACAACTGCGAGCATCTGCTGGAGGAATGCCGCAGGATAGCAGAGAAGGCGCTTACCCAATGCCCGGCAGTGCAGATAGTAGCTACCAGCCGCCGCCCTCTGCACTGCGCCGGCGAAATGGTGTGGCAGGTGCCCTCATTGAAGTTTTCTGGCGAGCAGGAGAGTGCTGCAGGAAAATCGGGGCCTGCCGAGCAGCTATTTAGAGAACGGGCCTTGATGGCAGGGGTGAAACTGCCTGAACAGGAAGAAGTGCAGCTGCAGATTAAACGGCTTTGCAGCATGCTCAATGGAATTCCACTGGCAATAGAAATGGCTGCTGCCCGTT
>DAIDHN010000034.1 GCA_027459665.1 Chthonomonadaceae bacterium
AGCGCTGAGGCGCTCAGATGCGCAGTCAGGCTCATAAGTAGTGCCTACAATCGAAGGCAGCTGCTGAAACACCAAAAACACATTAAACATGTACCAGCACTGTGTGACTGCCTGTACCCACTTAGTTAGGCACTCCCTTTTTTTGTTGGGGGGCATCTGTATGTATAAGGTGTTCCATGCGGTGAGCAGCAAGAAGCAAGGCAGCATCACACAGGCCAGTGCAGCCAGGTGTGCCAGCTTGTACGAATCAAATTTGCAGGTCAGACTATTGCAATGCCGCGGCTTACAGCCAGCGCGAACCTTCCATGCAGATCATTTCCACCCATTGGCCGCCAGGGCCTTCCAGGTAAAAGCTGCGCGTATTGTCGCGATGAACTTTTATCTCTTTTCCATACTGTGCCGCCAGCTTCTCCAGTTCATGGCTGCTTACCCGCCATGCCAGGTGCTGAGGATGCTGATCCTGCTTTACAAAAGCCAGTTTGGCACCGCAGGCTTCTACAAAAGCCCAGCTTTCATCCTGGTACAGCGCTTTTGCCCCAGGCAGCAGTTTCAGATAAAAATCAACTGCCTCTTCAATGTTTTCCACCACCATGGCGGCGTGATCAAAAATGTATTCCATTCTGCAGTCTCCCTTCACATTCCCCTGCTGGGGGTGATTTGCAGCACCAGTTTTTTGCCTGCGCGTTCTACTTTCACAGGCACGGTTTTGCCGGGCTGCACCATTTCAGCGGCTCTGTAGCAGTCTTCCAGAGTGTCTGTCCATCTGCCGTCTATCGAAAGCAGCACATCGTCTGGCAAAATTCCCCCCTGGGCGGCACGGCTGCCCGAATATACCCGGGCAATGCGCACCCCTCTGCCGCCTTTTTTGCGCGCATGCACCACCATCCCCCATTCCCCTGCGGGTTTTAGCATGCGCACTCCCTGCACAGAAAAGCGTGCCAGTACGCTGTTTACAATATTGGGCGGGCTGTAGCTGCCCTGCCGAAGCAGCAGCGTGCCGCTGGCATAGTTGAGGGTAAGGTGAAAATGCCCCCAGAAAGAGAGGCCCACAATTCCATCTATTGGGCCTTCCACCTGATTGAGTATAGATACCACCGGATGATTCATCACAACCACATTCAGGTTGTTGAGAGCAGCATTGCCCAGGGCAAAGGTTTTCACCTTGAGAAATGCAGCAGGAAACAGGGAGGGGGCGGCAGACTGGCTGCCGGCCTGCAGACCCGCCAGGGCTGCCACCCTGGTATCTACCAGGGTGATAGGCGAACCGGTATCCAAAATCAATCGGTAGGGGCCATGCCCGTTGATGTACGCTTCCACTGCAATGTGTCCGCTTGGCAGCACCTGCAGTGGCACGGCGGCACTGGTTTGTGCAGAAGCAGAGAGACGTGCGAAGCAAATCAGCATAAGAAAGCAAATCAGTCTGCGCATTTTACATCCCTCCCGTTTGCGGCGTCAGGGTGGTTTTTATCCGTTTTGCGCCCCGCATAAATACCAGTACCACCCCTGCGCTGCTGGCTGCGCTGTTCAGGTCTTTCAGCGCCTGCGGCAGGCTGTGTACGTTGGTGAAGCGTCTGCCCGGCATTACCAGGCGAATCAGGCGGTCGCCCGGCTCTATTCCACACAGGCTGGCTGGCCCGCCGGAGAGCACTCTTTTCACCACCACGGTTTTGCCCTCGCCTGCCAGCAAAAAACCATACAGCGGTCGGCGGGCTGCAGGCTGGCTTTTGCCCCCGCCAAGCATGGAAACCGCCATTTTGATCATGCCTCGCATCTGCTTCTGGGTTTGGTCTTCCTGTTTCTGCAGCATCAGTTCACGCCCTGTGCCGCCGGGTATCTGAAGCATTGGGTGGTACTGCACCTGTTTCCACAGCATATGCCTGTGGCTCAAATCGAGGGTTATCTGAAACTGTGAAAGCAAAGTAAAGCCCATCACCCCATCGAGGTGCTCACCGCTCAGGTTCAGGTTGTTCATACCGGCAAGCTGTGCCAGAGAAACCACTCTTGCCATCTGGTTTTGCAGTGTTGGCCCATTCTCAAGGTGAACGCGCTGCACCACGGCCATATGTTGGGCATTGGCGGTGACCTCTGCCTTTTTGGCAGCTTCAGGCGAAAGAAACAGGGTGGGCGCGCCGGTATCCATAATGAAGGTAAACGGCCCTGCTCCATTGACCCTTGCTCGTATCAGCACATGACCAACATCGCTCAGGCTGAAAGGAATAGACCACTCAGGCGTATTCGCCTGCGCCGACTTGCAAAACATGCAAAGCAGCAGAAGGCATGCTGCAAACGGGCTTCTCCTCAGTCTCTTCATACAATCGTTATCCATTTCCATAAATTTGTGCTTCCGCCTCCGCCCATCTCTCTTGTGAACCAGAGGGAGCAAAGATTTCGAGGGTAGCAGAGGCTGCCGCAATCTGCCTTGCCTGCGCCAGTGTATCCACTTTACCCGCGCCCATGGTTTGCAGCAGAATGCTGCCCAGGGCGGTTGCCTCCACCGGTCCGGCCACCACCCGCAGGCCGGTAGCATCTGCTGCAAGCTGGCACAGCAGGCGGTTTTGCGAGCCTCCCCCTACAATGTGCAGGGTATGCAAAGGCTTTTGGGTAAGGCTCTGCAGTTTGCGTGCAGTCCAGCGGTATTTCAGCGCCAGGCTTTCCAAACAGCTGCGCACGGTTTCGCCCACCCCCTGCGGTGCCTTGCGCCCCTTGTTATTGCAATACAGTGCAATGGCTTGTACCATATTGTGTGGCGCCATAAAGCAGGTTTCATCCGGGTCAAACATAGTGCCAAATGCAGGCGCTGCCTCTGCCATTGCTGTCAGTTGGCTATACGAATAATTGTGTCCTTCGTGAGCGTACCTTCTTCTGCACTCCTGCACCAGCCACAGCCCCATAATGTTTTTCAGAAAGCGGGTGGTGCCGCACACGCCGCCTTCATTGGTAAAGTCTGCTTCTGCTGCCTCATCAGTTAGTACAGGCGCAGACAGTTCCATGCCCATCAGCGACCAGGTTCCGCTGCTCAGAAATGCCCAGCCCCCGCCCTGTGCAGGCACTGCAGCCACTGCAGAGGCGGTATCGTGTTCTCCTACAGAGTAAAACGGTGTGGCAGGGCATCCGGTTTCAGCAGCGACATCTGCACGCAATGCTCCCACCCGCTGCCCCGGCCCAATCACTGCGCCCAGCATTCGGCTGGGCAGCTGCATCTGCTGCATCAGTTCATAGTCCCACTGCCGTGTATTTGCATTCAGCATCTGGCTGGTAGAGGCAATGGTATACTCCACGTTTTTTTCGCCCGTAAGCCAGAACCGAAGCAGGTCGGGCATAAACAGCAGGGTTTCTGCCATATCAAGCAGCGGCGAGTTCTGGTTTTGCATACCCAGCAATTGGTACAGGGTGTTTATTTGCAGCATTTGCAGGCCAGTGCGGGCAAAAAGCTGTCGGCGGGGCATTCGTTCAAAAGCGCGCTCCACCATGCCGTCGTTGGCATGGTCGCGATAATGACGGGGGTTGCCCAGCAGCACATCTCCACTCCCCAGCAGCCCAAAATCCACTCCCCAGGTATCTATGCCAATGCCGCAGAGAGGTTCGCCCGGCAGTGCCGCGGCGCGGGCTATGCCGCTGCAGCATTCGGCATACAGCCGAAGCACATCCCAGTACATAGCATTCAGCACTTGAGTGCCGCCGGTAGCAAAACGATGCGCCTCCTCCAGTTCAATGCGCTCGCCGTCAAATGTGCCCGCCATCGCCCTGCCGCTCTCCGCCCCCAGATCAAGAGCCAGGTACCTCCATCCTTTTTGCATACTCTTCCTCCCGCCTCCCTGTGATATTTTGAATGGATTTTTCGTCCACTGTTCAGCAAACGCACTCTCCCCTTCTTATGGCCGCAATATTCTGCCGGGCAGTGCATACAGGGGCATTCCGTCTTTCTTCACCTGTACCCCGTTGCACCATACATGGTGAATGCCTTTCGGAAACAGGTCGGGCTGCTCAAAAGTGGCCTCATCGCATACATTCTGCGCCGAGAAGACCACAATATCTGCAAATGCCCCCTGCTTCAGCGTACCCCTGCCGGCAAGCCCCAGCCGGGCAGCAGAAGCCCCTGTCATTTTATGCACCGCCTCTTCCAGCTCCAGTGTGCCTGTTTCACGCACATACCTGCCCAGCACGCGTGGAAACGTGCCGCATAGTCTGGGGTGCCGCTTACCCGCTATATGAAGCCCATCGCTGCCAATCATCGTTCTGTTCCACTGCAGCATGGTGCGCACGTTGTTTTCATGCTGGGCGTGGTGTACAAAACATGCGCGCAGCTCTTCTGCCTCAAGCGCCCGGCATATCCACTCTCCTATGCCCATGCCTTTCATGCGGGCTGCTGCTGAAAAGGGCATGCCTTCCTGGGGCAGAAACCCGGCAGAGCGCGCCCCAGATAAAACATATACGCTCCAGTCACGACCGTCTTCCAGGCTGTCAGCTATTTCACGGCATATCCCCGAGTCGGCCAGTTTCTCCATCAGGGCATCTGGCCCTCCTTCCAGGTACCGCTCTGGCAGCAGAGCCTGCATCAGGGTAGAGCCTGCCGTGTACGGGTACACATCGCAGCTTACATCAATGCCTTCTGCCAGCGCTTCCTCCAGAAGCTCAATCAGTTCGGAGGCGCGATCAGCGTTGCCGGGGCCATTGAGCTGCAAATGTGAAATCTGTACAGGCACGCCTGCTGCACGTGCAATATCGAGGGTTTCACGGGTCGCTTCAAACAGCTTTTCTCCATAATCACGCTGATGTATGGCAAAAAACCCTGCCGCTTTGCATAGTGCATCTATTTCCAGCCTGTCTGCCGAACGCATGGGGGAGTACCAGAGACCGGTAGACAGCCCCCAGGCTCCTTCTTCACACGCCTGCTGCATCATGCGCACCATGCGGCTTCTTTCATCGGCCAGCGCCGGGCGGTTTTCCATGCCCATGGCAGAGGCGCGCATGGCGCCATGGGGCGCCAGATAGACTACATTGCAGGCAGCGCCGCTTTTTTCATAGGCGGCCAGCAAATCTGCCGTGGTAAGCCAGTCCCAGCGTACCTTGCTGCTGTCGCCAAAAAGCCCCTGCAGCGCGCTTTTCTGCAGCGCCAGGCCACTGGCGGTAACAGGGGCGAAACCAAGCCCGCAGTTGGTAAACACCTCGGTAGTTACCCCCTGCATTACTTTGGGCAGATGCTGTGGCTCTGCCAGCAGTGCAATATCGGCGTGCGTATGAATATCAATAAAACCGGGCGCTGCCGCCATGCCTGCACAGTCTACTACATGCTCTGCGCACACATACTCCGGCAGCGTTTCTACAGCGGCAATTTTATCTCCTGCAATGGCAATATCCGCCTCAAACGCGGGGCTGCCTGTGCCGTCTATTACGGTACAACTGCGCAGTATTGTATCAAACATATGCACATTCCTCTTATTCACCGATAATTTGCGGTATACTAACAGAACAGCCTTTCGTTCTAATGTACAGACGAGTGGGCAGTATTACCGGAGAATTCTGATGAGCAAAACTTCTGTGCGCGTACTGGGCATACTTTGCATTCTTCTCAGCGGTCCGCTGGTGCTGGCCAGCTACAGTCCCTACTTTATCATGGTAGCTCCCTACCTGCAAAACATTACTATTCTGACCGGTTTTTCATTGTTCCCTATTGGCGGATGGATGCTGCTTACCCCCATTGAAGAGCCGGATGAGGAAGAAGAAAGCGCTCATACGCACTAACTGCCTCCTCATTGCTGTTTCTAGAGCCTCAACCCGCCCTCAGGAATGTACTGCCGCAAGTATCTGGCCGATTCGGTAAGTTCCTGCAGCAGAACCTCTTCGGTTTTTGTACTTCCTGGAATAATCTCGGCAACCAGCCACTGCTTTTTGGCAGCAGGCAGAACAGCAGCCAGAGCAGAGGAAGCGTAGTTTTTGTGGCTCTCGCGCAGTGCCTCCAGCGTTTTTTCTATCGAAACGTGCCCCCGCTGGTTGTACTGCTGCGTAAACGGCCAGTGGTGCGAGGCATCCGGGGTTGTTTGCTGCAAATGAATCACCTCTGCAGCTGCCCCGTACTGGCGAATCCATTCTGTGTAGTCCAGGTCTTTTCCGGTCAGCCCGTAATGCTCCCCCGCCTGGTGCCCCACATCCAGCGTAACGGTAACGGGCAGTGCGTCTCCCCGGTTTTTGTTTACCTCAACTGCAAACCACTCACATTCTTCCAGCGTCCAGGGTTTTTCGCTTGGGATATACATTTGCTCCTGCATAATGCCGGTTAGCCCGCTGTTTTTAAGCGAATCGGCGAGTTCCCGAAATGTACCCACCAGTCGCAGCATTGCTTCTTTGGTGGCCTGCGGGTTTTGCAGGGTTTCACACGAAAAAGCATCCCAGTGCCCGCCCAGCAGTGTGGTTCCCATTTCCACGGCAAGCTGCGCGGATGCTTCTATCCATTCTGCCATTTTTTTTCTGGGGCGCGGATCGCTGTGAGAAAGGCCGTGAAAGCGATGCGTTGCCATGCCTGTATAAAAGTCACAGATGGTAACGCCGTACTTGCGTGCAGCTTCCCGAGTGGCTGCCGCCTGCTCTTTCTGAAACGAAAGGTCTCCAGAAAAAAACGGGTCGAGTACGTCTCCGCAAAATGAGTGAACTGTGTATCCGCATTCGCGGGTGAGGCGCATCCAGTTCTCTGGCTGCTCCCATCTGCGTGTAATAAATGCGCCATTGATGGCAATCTCTACCAGGGGTGTTTCAGACATGTGCTTTAGTTTCAGGTCCTTTCTTCAGTCGCGATTTCTTCATCAAACAACCCCGGTTCGCCGGGCGGCCAGCCTGCGCGACTCATATCAATGCGTTCGGGGTTTGTTGCTGTAAACGGCGTATTCTCCTGCTGCAGCAGGCGCAGCTGCTCCAGGCGCATCTCAGGCGAGCGTTTTCCTACCGGCAGCATGCCGCCTGCCCCTATCACGCGGTGCCATGGCACGTCGGAAGGAGCAAAGTACATGGCCTGCCCCACCCCGCGTGCAGACAGGCCCGGCAGAGCCAGTATTTCGGCGATATGCCCGTAGGTAATCACCCTGCCTTTCGGTACCTGGCGCACAAGTGCGTACACCGCCTCAAAATGGGTTTCAACTGGGGTAGCCATGGTTACAGCTGCACGGTGCGCCCTTCACGTGCTGAAGTGTAGCAGGCTTCCAGCAGCTGCGTAAGCGCCCAGCCGTCATAGATATTGATGGTGCAGGAGGTATTGTCCTTGATGGCAGATACCCACTGCTTCATGGGCATGGGCAGGGCTTTTGGCAGCGAAGTAGGCACAATATAGCCTTCCAGATGCCCTGCATTCACCCTGTTGCTAATCAGCTGTATGCGCGGCCCGTTTGGTGCTGCATCTATGCCCAGGTACCCCTCGGTGCCATAAATTTCCAGCGGGTTGGGGCCGTGTCGATGCACCCAGCCAACATCCAGAATACCCAGTGCACCATTGCGAAACTTTACCGTAGCCACCATGTTGTCATCTATGTCGTATACTTCTGTAAGATTTACCTTTTGGGCGCAAACGCTTTCAGGCTCGCCCAGAAACCAGCGCATTACATCTACCCGGTGGCAGCCCAGGTCGAAAAATGCTCCTCCTCCTGCCTTGCTCTCATCTGCAAACCATGCGCTGCCGCCATGAAACCAGCTGTCTAGCGCGGCCATGTGGGCAATGCGTGCACGCATGAGGGTGATCTGCCCCAAAAGCCCCTCGTTTAGAATCTGCTTTGCAAACAACGTTTCAGAGCGCACGCGCGAAGGCAGCGAAATCATGAATTTTATGCCGGCATCTTCTACCGCACGCATAATCTCAGTGGCATCTTCTGATGTAATTGCCAGCGCCTTCTCGGTGAATATATGCTTGCCTGCCTGTGCTGCCTTC
The DNA here is from genome assembly GCA_027459665.1 of Chthonomonadaceae bacterium. GTDB lineage: Bacteria > Armatimonadota > Chthonomonadetes > Chthonomonadales > Chthonomonadaceae > DAIDHN01. Next base: position 7,910 of record DAIDHN010000034.1, read on the forward strand.
ACCAGCACCTCGCGGTGCATTGAGGTGGGCGCATCGCAAATAACAGCCTGCACGCTTTTAAGAGCCAGCAGCTCTGCAAGGTCGGCATAAAACGGCACGCCGCATTTGGCAGCCGCTTCCTGCCCGCGCTGCACGTCTTCATCCCATATCGCAGTGAGTTCAAGGTCTTCTATCTCACTCATCTGTCTATAATAGTCCCAGGCATGCACATGTGCAAAAGAAAGCATTGCTGTTCCTATTCGATTTTCTTCGGGCATAACAATTCTCCTGTTTTCTATGCTTTTCAGCATTTTTCTTTTTCTTTCTTCATTTTCCCCTCTAACTCCTGCATTCCTTTCTTTCATGGTATACTCATTTCTTCTGCTTCACTGTGCAGGGTGCAGAAACAGCCAGATCATTCGTATTTGTTTTGAGCAGTGCAGGGGCATGCCCTATCTCTGCCCGCTGCTACTAGCGGTACAACGCAACCTTTCAGGAGAACGAGCATGTCGGAAGATGTAGAGATTGTGCTCACTACCAGCGGCTATGAGAAACTCAAGCAGCGTCTGGATATGCTGCGCAATGTGCAGCGCCCGCTGGTAGCGGAGCGCCTGCGTGAATCCAAGCAGTTCGGCGACATCACAGAAAACGCCGAATACGAAGATGCCAAGCAGGAACAGGCTTTGGTGGAGAGCCAGATTCTGGAACTGGAACAGATACTGCTGGTTGCACACCCACTAGACCCCAGCAGCATACCTGTGGACCATGTGGGGCTGGGGTCAAAAGTGACTCTGGTCAGCGAGGATGGCAGCGATGAATGGGAACTTACACTGGTAAGTTCTATAGAAGCAGACCCAAATCAGGACATGATCTCAGATGAATCGCCGGCAGGAGAAGCAGTGCTGGATAAAAAGGTGAACGACATTGTTGAGATACATGCCCCAGATGGCATACTGAGGTACAGCATAAAAAGCATTGGCAAGTAGTTTTATTTCAGGAGGTTTTGAGCCAGAGTGAACGAGCAGAACACAGCAGAACACAGTCTGCCCCTGCCAGAAAATGAACAAAGACAACAGCGCCTGCACAAACTGGAAATACTGCAGGCCGAAGGAATAGACCCATTTCGAGAGGAACGCTGTGAGCGCACTCATACTGCCTCACAGCTTACTTCTCCCTCTGCGCCGCACTGGCTGCTCTCAGAAGAAGAACGCGCCGCCATGCAGTGCGTTGCTGCTGGACGCCTCACGGCACACCGGTCAAAAGGAAAAGTGGTTTTTGCCGATATAACCGACGAAACCGGCCGGGTGCAGGTGTATGTACGGCGGGATGATGTGGGAGAAGAGAAGTTTGAACAATTTCTGCAGCTTGATCTGGGCGATATACTGTCTGTAAACGGCTACCCGTTTCATACCCGCACGGGCGAGCCTACCCTGCATGTGCGCACGCATACCCTTATGGCAAAAGCACTGCGATCGGCGCCGATAGGCAAGAAGGATGAAGAAGGAGTGGTGCACAGCGGGCTTACCGATAAAGAAAGACGATACCGCTACCGCTACCTTGACATGCTCGCCAATTCAGACTCGCGCGAGGCGCTGGTAAAGCGAAGCCAAATGGTTTCTGCCATGCGGCGTTTTCTTGATGAAAAGGGCTTTCTTGAAGTCGAAACCCCCATGCTGCAGCATGTGGCAGGCGGTGCTGCGGCACGACCGTTTTTAACGCACCACAATGCCTTGAATTTCGATTTCAAGCTGCGCATCAGCCTGGAGCTTTACCTGAAGAAACTGCTGGTAGGCGGCCTGGAAAAGGTATACGAAATAGGCAGGGTGTTTCGCAACGAAGGTATTTCTACCCGGCACAGCCCCGAATTTACCCTGATGGAACTTTACCAGGCTTACGCAAACCTGGAAGATATTATGGCGCTGGTGGAAGAGATGTTTGCAGCCCTCTGCCAGAAACTGAATGGAACAGAGGCGCTGACATGGGGTGAACACACCATAGAATTTGGAAAGCCCTGGCAGCGTTTGCCCATGCTGGAAGGCATACGCACCTATGCAGGCATTGAACCTGAAGAGCTGGCCAGCCTGGAAAGCGCACATGCAGCCTGCCGCCGCATTGGCGTACCCTTTGACATAGAACGGGAAACGCTGCTGGGCGGCCTGATTGAGAAACTGCACGAAATATACACGCAGCCCAACCTGATTCAACCCGTTTTTATCACAGATTTTCCCATTGAAACGTCTCCGCTGGCAAAAAAACACCCGCACAACCCGGCTCTTACCCGCAGGTTTGAAGCGTACGCTGCCACCCAGGAACTGGGCAACGCTTTCTCTGAACTAAACGACCCGCTGGATCAGCGCGCACGGTTTGAAGAACAGATGCGGCAGCGCGCTGCAGGAGATGAGGAAGCCCACCCCATGGATGAGGATTTTCTGCTGGCGCTTGAGTATGGCATGCCACCCGCCGGCGGGCTGGGCATCGGCCTCGACAGGCTGGCTCTGCTTTTCACAGGTGCAGAAACCCTGCGCGATGTTATCTTCTTCCCGCTTATGCGCCCCGAACACTAACCCCTCTGCCAGAAGCGGCAGGCCCGCCGCCCTGCAGCCGCTGCTTCTGGCAAATACATTTTTTTTCACATCACGCGCCGCATCCTGTTTAGCCCCTCATCACTGCCTTCAAATGCTTCTGCACTGTGCTGCATTAAAATGAGTTGAATGTATATCAAATTATTTGGCTTAATGCATTTGGCAGGGTACACTGCAACAGATATGAAATGAGGCAGAATGCCATGCAAACAGCGCTAATCACATTTCTTTTTACAGACATGGAAGGCTCTACCGCCCTTTGGGAAGCATATCCCGATGCTATGCATACTGCACTGCAAAGGCACGATGCCCTCCTGCTCAAATGCATGCAGGAGGCAGGGGGCCATGTGTTCAAAACTGTAGGAGATGCATTTTGCACTGCTTTTGAACGCACAGAGCAGGCAGTTTGCGCTGCACTTGCCGCACAGAAGGCGCTGATGCAGGAACCCTGGCCAGAACCGCTGCAGATAAAGGTGCGCATGGCGCTGCACAGCGGAACCGCAGAATACAGAAACAACGACTGGTTTGGCCCTGTACTCAACCGAACCGCACGTCTGCTCGATATTGCTCATGGAGGGCAAATCATTATCTCGGCAGCTGCACGAGACCTGCTGGCCAGCCTGCCGCAAAACACCTTGCTCAAAGAAATGGGGCAGCATGGCCTCAAAGACCTTTCCAGCCCTGAAACCGTATATCAGCTGATACACCCCGACCTGCCTTCCGACTTTCCTCCTCTGCGCTCACTTCAAATCGAACGCACCAACCTTCCCCAGCAGCTCACCTCTTTTGTAGGCAGGCAGAGCTTATTGCAGCATACGCAAACACTGCTGAGTCAAACCAGGCTGCTTACCCTCACCGGCAGCGGCGGCTGCGGCAAAACCCGGCTGGCTCTGCAAGCCGCAGCCAGTGCAGCAAATCGATTTGCCGAAGGAGTGTGGCTGGTAGAACTCGCCCCCCTCAGCGATGCCACATTGATTGCTGGAGAAATAATGCGCGTTTTGAAGCTGCATGAAGAACAGGGCAAACCACCGATTGACACTTTGTGCCGTTCGCTGAAATCACGCAACATGCTGCTGCTGCTGGATAACTGCGAACACCTGCTGGCAGAATGCTCATTGCTCTGCGACACCCTGCTGCGCGAATGCAAAAATTTGCAAATTCTGCTTACTTCCCGTTCTCCGCTGCAAATTGCAGGCGAGCATATCTTGACGGTACCCCCCATGCAGCTGCCCGACAGGCAGGGGAATATGCATCAACTTGAAAACTCTGAATCTGTTGCTCTTTTTCTGGAAAGAGTGCAGGCTGTGCAGCCGTTTTTTGAAATAAATCAGCAAAACTGTCTGCTCGCTGCAGAAGTATGCCGCCAGCTTGACGGCATTCCATTTGCCATAGAACTGGCAGCTGCGCGAATGCGCTCTATGAGCCTCGAACAGGTTGCCCAGCGCCTCAACGACCGTTTTCACCTTCTGCGCAGCAGCAGCCGCACCGCGCAGCCCCGCCAGCAAACTCTGCGCGACATGATAAACTGGAGCCACGATTTGCTGCAGCCCGAAGAAAAAACGCTTCTGCACAGGCTGAGCGTATTTGCCGGCAGCTTTTCGCTGGAGGCATGCGAGGCAGTATGCACCGATGATATTGTGAAGCGCGAAGATGCACTGGATTTACTTGCTTCTCTGGTAGATAAAAGCCTGGTAGCCTTTGAAGGAAACCGCTACAGAATGCTGGAGACCATGAGGCAGTACGCAGGGGGCATATTGAAAGAGGAAGGTGAAGACGCCCCGTTTTGCAGAAGACATGCTCTCTGGTGCTGCATGGCCGCACAGATGGCCGAAGAGGGCCTGAAGGGTGCATTACAGCAGGAAGCGATGAAGAGCATTGAGACAGAACTGGATAATATGCGCGCCGCCCTGGAATACTGCGCAAAAACCGAACAGATGGCAGAAGAAGGGTTAAGCCTGTGCAGTATGCTTTACGGATTCTGGCGGGCACATGGCCTGTGGACCGAAGGGCTGGAATACACCAGAAAGGCTTTGCAGCACCCTGAAGCTGCCCAGGCAGAAGCTGCACGCGCACAGGCGCTGAATGCGGCAGGCAACTTTTACTTAATGCTGGGCAGCTACCTGCAGGCACGTGCGCACCTAGAAGAAGGCGCAGCGCTTTTTCGCACTTTGGCCGACACGGCAGGTTTGGCGCGCGCTCTTTCTCATTTGGGAATGTTATGCGAGAAAGAAGGCGACCTCACGCAGGCAATGGTCTGCTTTGAAGAAAGCCATGCACTTTATCTGCAAACAGCAGATGTGCAGGGCATGGCTTATGTGCTGCGCAACATGGGCTGGGTAGCAGTGCGGCGGGAAGATTACGAAACAGCCCTGCATCTTTACGAAGAAAGCCTGTCGCATTTGCGAAGCCGCCATGATTTGCTTGGCATAAGCAGTGTATTGAACCATATGGGATCGATGGCATACGTGCAGCGCCGTTACGCAGAAGCAAAATCGCGTTTTGAAGAAAGCTTGCAAATTATGCTGCAAATGGGAGACCGCATAGGCGCGGCAGTAGTGCAGTGCAACCTGGGCAATATTGAAACGGTAGAAGGGTGTTATGATGCAGCGCAGAGCCATTATGAAGAATGCTTGGCAACTTTTCAGGAACTGGGGCACCAGGAGGGAATAGCAGGCATTTTACTGGCAAAAAGCTTTCTCGCCATGAGAGTGAGCAAACATGAAGAGGCGCTGGGCTTTGCAGTGCAGAGCGTGCAAATCTACCAGTCGCTTCGTCAGATGAATGGTCTCATTCAGGCTCTGGTCAGCGAAGGGGTGGCGCTGTGCGCCATGGAGAGATACCAGGAAGCGCAGAGTGTTCTGAAGCAAACCCTGTCGCTTATACTAAAAACAGACATTCATCGTATGTACCACTATGCAATGCGACTGCTGGCAGACATTGAAATGGCAGCAGGCAGGGAAGCAAATGCAGTGCTGCTTTACAGCGCCGCATGCCATGCGGAATCAGAGCTTGAACCTGCGGAATATGAGATGCTTGAGCAAAGGAAAACGCAGGCAAGGGAAATACTTGGCGCTAAGGTTTTTGAAGCAGCATGGCAAACAGGCATACAGTGGAACTATAAGGAAGCCATTGATTTTGCTTTGAACTTATAAATGCAAATACAGGTCTAATGCCTGGTTATATTGGACCGATAATCAAGTCGAATGCTTTGCAGAAGGCATTCGGAACACCAATCACAGGAGACGGTTTTATGACTATCAGCTCCACCGGGCTTAGCAGCTTGGCTGCACTTTCGCCCGCGCTTGCTTCACCCTCTGCACCCGCTGCTGCTTCAACTGGCGCAGCATCCTCCGCTTCACCCGCGGTCTCTGTACATTTTTCACAGGCGGCTCTCTCAAAATCTGCTGAAGAAGCAGGAGAAAGCTCTGCCAAAGAAGCTTCTGAAGCTGGCACCGAAGGCTCTGGCGGTTAATTTTAGTTACAGTTCACGTATATGTAGTAAAGGGGTGCACACAGTAGAGTGTGCGCCCCTTCATGGTTTCAGATCAGAATGGTTTTTATGACTGCATGGCAGGCTGATGAGCAAAACCAAACCGCTCTGAATACTCCTCCTGCTCCAGCATTCTGCGCAGCTGCGTACGCCCGCGGTGTATGCGCGAACGCACGGTTCCAATAGAACAGCGCATCTGCGCCGCTATCTCTTCATACGACAGCCCTTCAACATCGCAAAGCAGCACTGCCACCCGAAACGGTTCGGGCAGTTGAGTCAAGGCGTTTTGCAGCCGCCCATCCATTTCATGGCTGAGTACCTTCTGTTCGGGGTCGTTGTTATCATCCCGCAACTGCATCAGCAAACTCTCTTCCCCTTCTTCTTCACTCATAGGCTGATCTAGTGAAAGCGGGCGCTGTTTGGGTCGCCTGCGCAACAGATCGATGAACAAATTGGAAAGAATGCGCCGAAACCAGTTTTCAAACTTGCGTGTTTTGTCTGCCTTATCCAGCAATGGCGCATTCGCATTGTAGCGGTCTTGCTGGTAGTGTTCGTCAAAGGTATCAAAAGAGCGGTAGGCCCTCAGATACGCTTCCTGCATCAAATCGCTTGCATCATCCCGGTTACCGGTTTTGCTGTAGGCAAAGCTGTATGCCATGCGCCAGGTTTTGGCCATCTGCTCTTCAAACTCGCGTTTTTTCCTTTCCGAAAGCGGATGAAATGTTTTATTGTTTGCCATTTTGTGGCCTCCTGCAGTCTTCGTCAGTGAAACACGGCACCTGTGAAGGATAACAGCCGTATTTCTGAATACTTACATAATGATAGACGCATGAAACCGGACAGCGGTGTCACTATTTTTTCAAAATGCGGCAGTATCGTCAGCAGAAGCGCCAAATGCGCGTGAATATAGATACGACTAGTTTTTTGTTTTGCGAAGGAAGGTAGGCAGTTCATACCCTCCTCCCGAAGAGGCAGCGGCCGATGGCGGCTGAGTTTGTGTAACAGGTACAGCAGGCGGTGGTGCAGCTGCCGCTGTGCCTGTTGACGCAGGTATGGAAGCGATGTCTTTTATGACATCTGCGGCTCCGGTGTTGAACCCGGTGGCCAGCACTGTAATGCGCACCTCTCCTTCGAGATTGTTATTCACCACCACCCCATAAATGATATTGGCATCTTGAGCATCGGTGTATTTGATGATCAGGTTGGCAGCCTCCTGCACCTCGCTCAGAGGCAGGTCGGGTGAGGTGGTGACATTAATCAGCATGCGTGTGGCACCATTGAGGCTGGTATCAAGCAGCGGAGAAGAGATGGCGTTGGTAGCCGCTTCTACTGCGCGGTGGTCACCGTTTCCCACGCCTATTCCCATCAGGGCAGAGCCGGCACGAGTCATGATGGTGCGCACGTCTGCAAAGTCAACGTTTACCAGCCCCGGAATGGTAATGATGTCTGATATGCCCTGCACACCATGGCGCAGCACATCATCTGCCTCTTTGAAAGCATCTACCAGGGTCATTTTTCTATCGTTGAGTTCCAGCAGTTTATCATTGGGCACCACGATAATGGTATCTACTTTGCCTCGCAGGGTTTCTACGCCCTGTTCAGCCAGGCGTATGCGGCGCGGACCTTCAAAGTTGAATGGCTTGGTCACTACTGCCACAGTGAGTATGCCCAGTTCGGCGGTGATTTCTGCAATCACAGGCGCAGCACCCGTACCGGTTCCGCCTCCCATCCCTGCAGTAATAAACACCATATTTGAGCCTTCGAGCAGCTTTTTGATTTCTCCTTTGCTTTCTTCGGCGGCGGCGCGTCCCACCGAAGGATCGCCCCCTGCCCCCAGGCCTCGCGTAGAATCGCGTCCGAGCTGCAGTTTGGTATCTGCACGCGATATATTCAACACCTGCATATCGGTGTTCATGGCCACAAAATCCACCCCTTCAATACCGGCCTCAATCATTCGGTTCACAGCGTTGGTACCGCCCCCGCCTACGCCAATCACCTTAATATGGGCGGAGTTGTCGCCCTGCGTCATATTGTTCTGCACACTATTCATAGAGGATGCCCTTCCTTCTTAAGTATAATTCAGATGAGACCGAGTCTTGTTAGTGTTCACTGCCTGCGCCAAACAGTTCCCACAGTTTTTGCACTGCCCTGTCGAGCCAGCTTCGCCCCTGGGCCGTGCGGCTTCTGGTTTCAGAAGCCATAAAAGTTTTTTGTGCGCCATACTGCAGCAGCCCTACCGCGGTTGCATAGCGCGGGTCGTGCAGTTTGTCTTCCATGCCTTCCATCCGTTCCAGCCTGCACGTGCGCACCGGCAGTTGAAATACCTGCTGCGCTATTTCCGCGCACCCTGCCAGGCTGCTTCCGCCGCCGCAAATTACAAAACCCGCCGGTATTTGCTCGAGGCAGCCGGCTTTTTCCAGTTCATCGCGCACCAGTTCAAACAACTCCTGCATTCTGGGTTCAATAATTTGCGCAAGCGCTCTGCGTCGCAGCAGACGCGGCTCATCTCGCCCCATTTGCTGCACCGGTACGGTTTCATCTGCCGGCACGGCTTCTGCCAGCGCGCTGCCGCTTTCGGTTTTCAGCCGTTCTGCTTCTTCTCCCGCTACGGTTAGCCCATAGGCCAGATCGCTGGTTACGTGGCTGCCGCCCACTGGAATAACGCAGGAGAAGAAAATGCTTCCCTCTGCAAAGGCAGCTACATCGGTAGTGCCGCCGCCAATATCTATCAGACACACCCCCAGCTGTTTTTCGGCCTCTAGCAATGCTGCCTGCGCAGAGGCTATTGGTTCCAGCACCCTTTCGGCTATGGTCAGGCCTGCCTTCTGAACACATTTTTCAACATTCTGCAAAAATGTTGTTGCGCCATGTACAATATGGGTATGTACTTCCAGACGTGAGCCGTACATTCCTTCTGGATGTTTCACTCCGTTTTGGCCATCTATCACAAACCCTCTCGGAATCACATGCAAAATCTGTCTATTGGGCGGCAGCACTATTTCACGCGCTTTGGCAAGCACCATCTGCACATCCTGGCTGGTAATCTCACGTTCGCTCACAGTCACCCTTCCCTGGCTGTTGAGCGAGCTGATGTGTTCTCCTGTTACGCCCAGGTACACTGGCCCCAGTTCCTGCCCAAGCTGTCTTTCCACCTGTTCAGCTGCATTCAGCACCGCACCGGTTACTGCATCCATATCTACTACCACCCCTTTTTGTATGCCTGAAGAGGGCAGCATGGCAAATGCTGTTGCTGTCAGTCTGCCATCAGGGTTCAGTTTGCCAGTGAGAATACAAACTTTGGTAGTTCCAATATCCAGCGCCGCTATATTTTCCGTTCTGGCCACGCTCCAACCTCATCTTCCGGCGGAGTGCGCGGGAAGTTCCCGTATGTAAAATGGTTATATTCCGCTGCCCATCTCTGTCTTCTGTGCCAGAGAGCCTGTGGTCTGCGCGTTTATCTGCGCCTGTTCTTCCTGCTGTTTCTTTCGCTTCAGAGCCAGTTTGTTGAGGTAGAAGCGCCTCATAAGCGAAAGGTTATTAAAAATACGCTGCCCCAGCACCAGTACCGCTACCAGCGCCAGGTTGATGCCCATATGATCACCGGCCCAGGCAAGCAGCGCCGCCAGCAGAGTGTTGAGAACAAAGCCCGATGCAAAAATATCGTTTTCAAACCTGCCTTCCATGCCTGCCCGTATGCCGCCAAAAACCGTATCCAGCGCTGCCAGGGCTGCCACAGAAAGGTAGGGGGCGTATTCTGCAGGAATATGCCAGTGAAACTGTGCAAACGCAAGATTGCCCAGTACGCCACCCGCCGTCAAACCCAGCAGCGGGAAAACAGCTCTTCTTGCCTGCATCTTAGTGTTCCCCCGTAGCCAGAGGGTCATGCTGGGGCGGCACAATGTGGGCATAATGAAATTCGGTAGACCCCGCGTAGGCTGGCAGCAGCAGCTTCTTTTCTATCACCATTTTGGCCATAGAGGGGTCCCAGTGTCGAATCTGGTCAAGTATGCCGCCTGGCAGGTTCAAACCGCTGTACAGTTCGCTGGGGCTGCCAATTGCCTGCACTGCATAGGGCGGAGCAGCGGGTACGCCGTTGATTTGAATAACCGGCCCAACGCAGCGTATCGTAGAATTGGAGACAATGCGCTGCCCGTTTACTGCTACCGCCTCTGCGCCGGCTATTTTCAGTTCGTTTACTACCTCGGCAATGTCGGTATCATGAATCAGATTGTTAAGAGAGGTGGGGTTAGAGGTACTCACTGTTTGGTGGGTATCATCGGTGAGTGTGATTTGTACGCCTGGCCCGGCAACCTCGGTCAGACCCGAAAAAGCCTGCGCATCTTTCAATTCCTGGTTCAGTGCGCTTGCGGCGCCGGTACGATGCGCCAGCTGGTCGTTTATATCTTGATTCTGCCGTCGCAAATGGCTGTTTTCCTGCTGAAGAACATGAATCTGCTTATTCAGATCATTGAAGAGTGTGCCGGTACTGCCGGTGTTGCCAAAAAAGAAGCCTTCCCGGTGAGGGCCGTTGCCCGCCCGGGAAACCTGAAACGCTGTGCGAATATCTGCCGCAAGAATCAACCCCAGCACAAAACAGAGTGCTGTAAGCTGCCAAATATAAGACTTGTGCTGAATTCCTCTGGAAAATACCGTCATATTTTTACTCGTTTCGGGTGCTGTACCAGGAACCTGCCATGTAATTCTGCAAATAGTGGCTTTCCCTGGCTTCAATCGACAGGATGCAGAACAGCAGCGGTTTTTGCCACTGCTGCAGTAACAGTTTTACGCAATATGCAGGCAGGCATGGAAGGGCAGGAAAGGTCTACCAGAGCAAGCTGCCTGGCCACATTGGGAGCCTTGTCATATATTCGCGCAAGAAGCGCCGCTTTTTTTTGAAGCTGTTCTTCCTGTCCCATTTTTACCACCAGTCCATCATACATATTTAAGCATATATTGCTGTTTTGGTCAATAATTATTTTTCTTATACGGCTTTGCAAGCCAACAGGCAAATCCTGCAGCAGGCCCAAGGCGCTGCGCACAGCAGGATTTCCCGAATACGCCTCCTCGCCGCTTACCCACTGCACCATGGTAAGCGCACTGTTGTCAGCTGCACATGGCCGTATAAAGTTTGCATGAGCATCCAGTTCCCAGGCGCTGTTTTTTTGCAGAAGCCGTGCTACAGGTATGCGTGGAGTTAAAAGAATGCGGGCAACGCCGGGCAAAGCCCTTTGCACCTCTGCATGTGCCATGCAGGGCAGCGCCAGAATGCTCTGCTGCACCCTGCCTACAGGCGCCAGAAACAGATTGGAACAGCGCAGGGGCGCTGCAGCCTGCTCTACCTGGGCTACTTCAGAAGGCTGCAGGCCAGCGGTGCCCTGCAGCACCACCCGCTTCAGCTGCAGCCGCGGCGAGGTAAGCAGTGCCGCAGCCGTTTCGAGTACAAGAAACAGGCCCATACCCATGAGAAGCATACGCCGGCGCCTGCGTATCCTCACCCAGCGGGTTACGCGATGTCTGATGGGACGCGGCACAGAACGCCCTCGTGCTCTGGTGGCATCGGTCATGGCTGGCTCTCCGGTGCAAGCGCACTGGCTATAATGCGGTCAAGCAGTTCTGAAAAACCAATTCCTGCATGCGCTGCGGCCTGTGGAAGCAGGCTGGTGGGGGTCATGCCCGGTATGGTGTTGGTTTCTAGAATGTACAGATTTTCTCCCTGGACCAAAAAGTCTGTGCGCGACATGCCCCGGCAGCCCAGCGTGCTGTGGCAGCACACCGCTGCGTTTTCAGCCTGTTTCAAAAGGCTCGCAGGCAGCCGGGCAGGAATGATGTGCGTGCTTCCGCCCTCTGCATACTTGCTTTCATAATCATAAAAGCCAGAGCGGGGCACAATTTCTATAGAGGGAAGCGCCTGCAATTCTCCCCCTGCATTGCCCAGCACCCCCACAGTAATTTCTGTTCCCTTGACCCAGGGTTCCACCAGAATCAGCGAATCGTACTGCAGAGCAAGCTGAAGAGCCTGCTCCAGCTGCAATGCACTATCTGCCCTGCTGCAGCCAAAGGTAGAGCCTTCGGAATTCGGCTTCACAAACACCGGGAACCCTCCCAACTCATTTTCCACTGCCTTGATCAGCAGAGCCGGGTTAAGCAGAGATGACCGCATAACCGCCAGTTCGGGCAAAACCGGCAGGCCAACGCAGGCAAACAACCGCTTTGCCATCGACTTGTTCATGGCAAGCGCGCTGGCCAGCACCCCAGAACCGGTGTAAGGCAGGCCCAGGGTTTCCAGCATTCCCTGCACAGTGCCATCTTCACCGCCGGGGCCGTGCAGTGCGATAAACACCAGCTCTGGCCGCTGCAGGTCTGGGTTCATCAGGTCAGGCAGGTCTGCAGCACAGGGCGCATACCTGTCCTGATTCAGCGCTCCCAATATCATTTTACCGGTTGAGAGCGACACATGGCGCTCACTCGATTTACCGCCCATCAGCACCATTACGCGCAGTCGGTTCACAGGCTGCCTCCTGCAGAGAGAAAAGCTTCCGCCTGGTCGCGAATGTCTCCCGCCCCCAAAAAGGCCACGGCATCTCCGTCCTTTACAAATCCGCGCAGCAGGCAGGGCACGTCTGCTGCATCCGGCAGGTAAACCGCAGGTATGCATGGCTGCTGCGATGCCAGCAGGCTGACAATATCAGATGCCCGCACCTCAGGAATGGGCGCTTCACGAGCCGGGTAGATACCCGTCACCACAACGGCATCCGCCCTGCCCAGCGACTCGGCAAACTGCGGCAAAAAATCGCGGGTGCGGCTGTAAAGATGCGGTTGAAACACTGCCACCAGGCGGCAGTGAGGGCAGGCAAGCCGCAGGGCCGCCAAAGTGGCATCTATTTCAGCGGGATGGTGGGCATAGTCATCAATCACTTGCACCTTTCCTCCCTCTACGGCGGCTTCACCCAGAAACTCCAGCCGCCTCCCCACCCCTTCAAAAGAGTTCACCCCTTGCGCCGCCTCCTTCGCAGCAAGGCCAAGTGCTTCTCCCAGTGTAAGAACACCCAGGGCATTTTGAATATTGTGCAGCCCCGGAATACGCAGACGCACTTGCTCTCCCCGCCAGACAAAGCTCGGAAACGGGGCTTCGAGCAGTTCTTCTGCATCCGACAGCCTGTAGGGCAGCAGGCGGCACCTAGACTGGGCGGCCAGCATGGCGGCTTCAGCGTTGTCTGCGCAGTAAACCAGGGTTCCCTGCTGCTCTGCCAGGTTATGCAAAAATGCCCCAAAAGCTTCGCGCACGCCCTGCATGTTTTTGTAATAGTCCAGATGATCTGCTTCTACGCTGGTAAGCAGAGCAAAATTGGGGTGCAGCTCAAGAAACGAGCCGTATGCCTCGCAGGCTTCGGCTACAAAAGGCCCCTGCGGGTCACCCAGCAGCAAATTACCACCCAGCTGCCGTGCCTCGCCGCCTGTCAGCACCGTTGGTGCGGCACTGGCATGCTGTAGCATTACTCCTGCCATTGAGGTGGTGGTGGTTTTGCCATGCGTACCCGCAACGGCAACACGCGGGCCGGTATGAGCCTGCATAATTCTCCCCAAAAACCGGGCGCGTGAAAGAATGGGTATGCCCCGCTTTTGCGCCTCTTCGCATTCTGCATTGTTTTGGGGCACCGCTGCAGAAACCACTACCATGTCTGCCTCAGCGGGCAGATTACCGGCACTGTGCGCGGTATACACTGCAGCGCCCTTTTGCAGCAGACGGGCAACTGCCGGGTTGTGATGGGGGTTGGCCTGTGGGTCGGCGCCTGTCACAAGGCAGCCCTGCGCCTGCGCAAGCTGTGCCAGAGCGCTCATGCCAATGCCGGCAATGCCGACAAAATAGATGGAACGGGGAAGAGACTGCATACACTCTGCCTCAAAGATTGCTGTAATCGGTAATGCTGCGCTGGCGCGGGTCTATGTGCAGGCCGGTAGTATGCAGATATGCAATAGCGCTCTGCACTCTGCCTAGCGGCCCTGAGAGGTTTACAAAAAAGTACCCCCCTGTTTCCCTGTCAAATTCTGCCTCAAGCAGGTTCACAACAATCTCAAAATCTCTGCCCAGGCGATAGAGTACGGGGAAAGGAGTCTGTTCGGGGCTGACAAAATCGATGCGTACTGGAATGGAGTATGCCTGCGAGATGTTTTTTTCGGGTTCTTGTACGGGTTCTGCAGAAACAGGCAGATTGAGTGAATCTGCCGAAGGCGTAAGGCCCAGCCTTTGCAGATAGGCAGATGCCTCTGCAATTTGGCCGGGCGCGCCTTCCAGTTCGAGTGAAACAAAGGCAGTATCCTGGCGTATGCATGCCTGTCTGACATGGGGCACCACATAAAACAGCCTCCCCAGTCTCCATAGAACGGGTATCTGCGCATTGGGCGCCACTGCAACCAGACCTATCTCTGCAAGTGCCATTTTGCTGTCCTTGTCTTCAGGTAAGTTAGCCTCCGGCTATGGCCGGAACAATAGAAACATTGTCTCCATCCTGAATTGGAGTATCTTTCCCTGCCAGGAATCGAATATCCTCTTCATTCACATAAATATTGATAAAGCGGCGCAGTTCTCCCTGTTCATCGGTAATGCGTGCGGCTATGCCCGGATACTGATTCTCCAAATCTGCCACAAGCAGAGCAATGGTGCCTGCAGCAACCTGCACCGTCTCTTTTTCCCCTGTATACTTACGCAATGGCGTAGGTACAAGTACATTTACTGTCATAAAATTGTCTCCTGATAAAGTTATACGGCCTGTAGCAGCCTGTCGGTTTGAAGCGCATCTGCAAGCGACTGCAAATTGGGCTGAATGGGTACCGTACTGCCCAGTTTGTCTGCTACTGCCTCCTGGGTTTTCAGGCCGTTGCCGGTAATGGCAATTACCACCACCTCGTCTTCTCCGAAACGGCCCTGCTGTGCCAGTTTGCGCGCCGCAGAAACAGTAACCCCGCCGGCAGTTTCTGTAAATATGCCTTCTGTGCGGGCCAGCAGCTTGATGCCTTCTATAATTTCCTCATCGGTAACATCTGCCGCCCATCCTCCCGACTTGCGCACTGTCTCCATGGCCACATAACCGTCGGCAGGGTTGCCAATGGCAATAGAGCGTGCTATGGTGTTGGGCTTTTGGGGCCGAAACACCTCGGCTTCTGTTTGTATAGCTGTAGTAATGGGAGAGCAGCCTGCAGCCTGTGCTGCATGCATGCGGGTAGGTACGCCGTTTTCCAGCAGATTGAGGCGGTTCAGTTCGTTTAGCCCCTTGTAAATCTTGCTGATAAGCGATCCGCCTGCACAGGGCACCACCACATGGTCGGGGGCGCGCCAGCCAAGCTGCTCGGCAATTTCGTATCCAAAGGTTTTAGAGCCGTCGCCGTAAAACGGGCGCAGGGTAATGTTTACAAATGCCCAGCCATATTTACCGCCTGCCTCTGCGCAAAGGCGATTTACCTCGTCATAATTGCCCTCAACCGCCAGCACATGGGTGCCGTATACCAGGGTTCCCAGCACTTTTCCCTGCTCCAGGTCCCACGGAATGAATATGTAAGATTTGAACCCGCCTTCTGCTGCGTGGGCAGCCACCGAATTTGCCAGGTTGCCGGTAGAGGCACAGGCCACGGTTTCAAACCCAAACTCTCGCGCTTTGGTAAGGGCAGTAGCCACCACCCTATCCTTAAAAGAGAGCGTGGGGTGGTTTACTGCATCATTCTTGATGTATAAATTTTTCAGCCCCAGTTCCCGCCCCAGCCGCTTGGCGTGCAGCAGAGGAGTCCAGCCCACATGAAAGCCAACTGTCGGAGGGCCTTCTACAGGGATGAGGTCATGGTACCGCCACATGGAAGGCGGGCCAGCCTGTATGGATTCCCTCGTAACGCGCGAGGAAATCTCGTCCCAGTTCAGTATCACTTCCAGCGGCCCAAAACAAAGTTCGCACACATGTATTGGCCCAAGTGGATATTCTTCACCGCATTCGCGGCAGCGCATTCCCAGTGTTTTCGGCATTGTTAGTACACTCCCGAGCAAAGTCATAATAAAAGGACGCGCATGCAGAATGAAAAAAGCCACTCGTGCCATGCGCCTCAATGAGAGCGCACAGGACGAGAGGCATTTGCCTTCGTGGTTCCACCTGTCTTTACCGCAGCTTCACAGCGGCGGCCTCGGCGGGTGCTGGCGCGCAGTGCGGCGTACACCCCGACCCTGTAACGGGAGTCCCCCGGTGTTCCTTACTCAAAGCAGTAAAACTGTTTTTTTCACGAACACGGCTCCGGGGCCATTTCCGCTGGTTCGCTTGTGCCGGCTTCCACCCTCCCGGCTCGCTGATGCTGCGCTGCCCGCGTACTCCACCCCATCTTCGCCCTGCAGTGCGATACAATATCGCATTATCTTATGTTTTTGAAGTATACCCGTGTTTCCATATTGTGTCAATGCTTTTTCACTTCAAAATCACCTAAAAAACAGGGGGTTGTGCGCCCATGCTGCCCCGAAAGCAGGTTATGCCGCTGCTGCCGTTGATATGGGGTATTATGAACAAAACGCTGATGCAGGAAGTTACAAAGAGCGTAGATGAAAATTTTGCAGGTGGGTAGCTCGCTTTTGCAGGGCGGCGGAATTGCGAAGCACCTGGTTCACCTCACACACGGCTTGCAAGAACTGGGGCATGAAGTACATCTCACTGCCCCGGTGAATTCATGGCTGTGGGATTTTGCACAACGGGAAAACATCCCGGTGCATAATCTCAAAGTGCTCAACCAGCATGACCTGCGCTCACTTCCTGCATACCGTAGACTAATGCGCAGTGAGCGCTTTGATATTGTACACACCCACTTTTCCCGCGATTATCTGGTGCCTGCACTTGCCTCGCGCATGGAGGGCAGAGGCGCCAATATCATTACCCGCCACATGCCCCACTGCTGGCCGCACATTCGCCGCTGGATGTATGGCTTCAAACTGTACGAGCGAATTATAGGCGTTTCGCAGGCGGTAAGCAATGCCATGGTGCAGGGAGGAATACCGCCTAACAGGGTGATTACAGTATACAATGGCGTGGAACAAATGAACACAACTGCCATACCAAATCTGCGGGAAGAATTGAACATCCCGCTGCAATCGGTGCTGATAGGCATTGTATCAAGAGTAAACCACCAGAAGGGACAGCGTTTTTTACTGGAGGCGCTGCCTTTTGTAGAAGAAAACGCAATTCTGCTCATTGTAGGCGATGGGCCGGATATTCCTCTGCTTCAGCGCATGGCAAAAAAGAAAAACCTGCAGCAGCGCGTGCGGTTTTTGGGATGGCGAAAAGACAGCGACAGCATTCTGGAGGCGCTGGATGTGGTCACACAGCCCTCGCTGTGGGAAGAAGCATGCAGCCTGGCCATTCTGGAGGCAATGCCGCATGCACGCCCGCTGGTGGTCACCAACTCTGGCGGCAATGCAGAACTGGTGGAACATGGAATAAGCGGCCTGGTGGTGGAAAAAAACGATGTGCCTGCACTGGCCAATGCACTCAACCAGCTTATACGCAGCCCGGAACTTCGCCGGCAGATGGGCCAGGCGGGGCTGCAAAGATATAAAAACCAGTTTACAGTGCAGCACATGGCGCGCAAGGTAGAACGCGTTTATAATGATGTTTGCTGTACACAGGCAGTATGAACAACACAAACAGCAGAAGCATTCCCTGGCGCAAACTCACGCTTTGCCTTATGGCTGTCACCACCCTGTTAAGAATGGCGCAATTGAGCGGAATGGACCTCATTCCCGATGAAGCGTACTACTGGACCTGGTCGCGGCACATTGCACTGGGTTATTACGACCAGGGGCCGTTTATAGCCTATCTGATTCATCTTACAACTGCAGTTTTTGGAAACACTGAATTTGGGGTGCGCATTGGGGTGTGCTTACTAAGCGCCGGCGCCATCTGGTGCACTGCCCTGCTGGCAGAGCGCATTTTCTCGCCGCGCGCAGGCTTTCTCGCCGCCCTGCTTATTGCCTGCACACCCCTGATGGAACTGGGAAGCGTGCTGGCAACCTACGACCCGCCGCTGGTGTTTTTCTGGACGCTTTCGCTGCTGCTGCTGCATTCCGCACTCTTCCCTGCCGGTGGTAAGCCGGCAGCTGGGCAAAGCCGCAGTTGGATGCTGGCAGGTTTGGCGGCAGGCTTCGGCCTGCTCAGCAAACTCACCATGCTGATGATGCTCCCCTCTCTGCTGCTGTTTCTGCTGCTCAGCCCGAAACACCGTTTCTGGCTGCGGCGGCCAGAACCCTGGGCTGCCTCACTGCTCATGCTGCTCTGCTTCAGCGGGGTGATTTTCTGGAATGCACACCACCACTGGTGGACATTCAGGCACCTGCTCTTTCTGGAACACAAGGCTCACCATACGCCGCTGCGCAGGCTGGGCGACTTCATTGGGTCGCAGGCGCTGCTGCTGGGGCCGGCGCTTTTTTTGGGGGCGGTTTATGCGCTGCTGCCCAGAAAATCTCTGCCGCTGCAAAAAAAACTGCCCTGCAGGTTTCTTATGCTCATGGCAGCCCCAGAACTGCTGTTTTTCTGCCTGCAGGCCCTCAAGGCAAAAGTACAGGGAAACTGGGTGCCATTTGGATGGATATCTGCCCTGGCGCTTTGGGCAGGCATGCTTGATTATGCCCTGGGGCAGACGCAAAGGGCGCGTGCCGCAAAAGCGCTCACCATTGCCGCCGCAGCATCCAGCCTCTTTCTCACCCTGGCGCTGACAGCCCCCCCGCTGCGGCAGGCACTGGGGATACGCCTGCCTCCCTCGGCAGATGTAAGCAACACAGCATACGGCTGGCACGCTCTGGCACGCAGGGTTGAACAGGTGCGGCTGCAAATGCAGCAGCAGGGCACACCCGTTATAATCACCGGTAACAATTACGAATTCCCATCTGAAATGGCGTTCTACCTGCCCGGTCACCCACAAACCTACGACCTGTTTCTGCACTGGAAACTTACCCAGTACGCAGTGCATATAGCAAACCTGAAAAAACACATGGGGCAAAACGCTATTTTTCTGGATGTGTGGCAGCACAATGATCCAGACCTTCGAAAACTTTTCTCAAAGGTAGAGTGGGATGCTCCTATCCCTATCTGGCGCAAACCGCTCTATAGCAAACCAATTGCAACCATTCATCTCGCACGCTGCTACGCACTCAAGCGCTATATCGGGCTTCGCTGGGCGCAGGGAGGCTGAAAGCAGGTGCAGGGAAACCTGCACCTGCTGCATAAAAGATACAGAGTACGCAACCCGCGGCAAAGAGGAGACTGGCATGACAAAACGCATAGGCATTGGGGTGGCAGGCGCAGGCAGTATCGGCATACGGGGCGCACTAGAGCACCTGTGCCAGCAAGATGTGCAAGATAGAATACACCTGGCAGCAGTATGCGATCCGGTGCCGGGACGCGCAGAAGCCGCCGCACAGAAATATGGGGTAGCCCGCGCATTGCTTACCCTTGATGAACTTCTGAAGCTCGACGAGGTAGACATGGTAGTGCTTGCCTCGCCTATAGGGCTGCACTATGAGCAGGGGCTGGCGGCAATACGTGCCGGTAAGCATGTGCATTTCAACAAGACCATGACAGTAACCAGTGCAGAAGCCACGCATCTTATTGAAGAGGCCGAGGCACGGGGGGTGCATCTGGTTGCCTCGCCAGGCCAAATGCTGCGGCATGTAAACCAGAAAATTCGCGAACTGATACAAAACGGCGAACTGGGCAAAATATCGTGGGCTGCCACCGGGGCCGCTTTTGGCGCATACCATGAGCATGAAGGCGTACGCACCGGCAACGACGTGCTGAGCAACATCAATCCCTCATGGTACTGGCGCAAACCCGGCGGCGGCCCGCTGTACGATATGACCGTGTACGGGCTGCATACCCTTACAGGCGTACTTGGCCCTGCAAAACGTGTCACGGCTTTTTCGGGGGCGGCAATTACAGAGCGAGAGTTTAGGGGTGAGAAATATACATGCGATGCCGACGACAATTCCCTGCTTTTGCTCGATTTTGGCAGCAGTCTGTACGCTTTTGTACACGGCACATTTTCAGGCATGATCACAGAGTTCGGGCAGCCCAGCTTTTTCGGCGAGAAGGGCGTTGTTACAGGAATACAGATGAATGGCTCTCCCATTGACTTTGAGGGCAGGGCCGAAGGGCTTGCGCCCTGGCAAACCACCCCTCATGTTACCGGCGTACACCGAAAAATGGGAGAAGCCCATGTATTTGAAGACACCATGCAGCTGGTGCGCTGGATACAGGAGGGCAAGCCGTCGCTCGCCAGCGCAGAGCATGCACGCCATGTTATTGAGATCATAGAGGCGGGGTACCGCTCGGCAGAAACCGGGCAGGTGCAGCAGCTTACTACACACTTCGCTCTGCCGCAAAATCTGGCAGAGGCCAGCTGACGCACAGCATTAACAAAGCGTCCGTACCTGCAGGTGCGGACGCTTTGTTCAGGTTTACTGCCTGCTAACTGTTGAGAAGCTCATTGATGCGGAAATTGCGTTCCGGTTTGCGCAGCTTTCCAAGCGCAGATGCCTCAATCTGGCGCACTCTTTCGCGGGTCACATCCAGCGCCTTGCCTACTTCTTCCAGCGTACGCGGTTCCTCGCCATCCAGACCGTAACGAAGCAAAATAACATCCTGCTCGCGCGGTGTCAGTTCCTCCATGGCTGCCAGCAGTTCAGACCGCAGTGCGCTTTGCATTACTGCAATGGCCGGGTTGTGAGTCTCTACTGCAGGGATCAAATCGGCCAGCCTGGTTTCGCCCTCCGGCCCCATGGGAGACTCGAGCGAGAGAGGCTCTATGGCCCCGCGAAGCAGATCGGTCATTTTTTCTTCTGTCATGTCCATTTCAAAGGCCAGTTCGGCACGCGTAGGGTTGCGCCCCAGGCGGTCACGCATAACATTGCGCGTTTTGTTTACCCGCCCAAGCGTATCGGTAACGTGAACAGGCAGGCGGATAAGGCGCGACTGGTCTGCAATGGCTCGGCTGATAGACCTGCGAATCCACCAGATAGCGTATGTGCTGAAGCGATAGCCCTTGCGAAAATTAAAGCGGTCTACCGCACGCATCAGGCCAATGGTGCCTTCCTGCATAAGGTCTTCAATAGGCAGGCCATGCCCCAGGTAGCGCCGGGCCACCGAGGCAACCAGGCGCAGGTTTGCAAGCACCAGTGTCTCTTTGGCCTGCCGTTCTGCCAGCTCGTCCTCGCGTGCGCGGGCATTTTCTATGCGTCTTGCCAGGCTGATTTCTTCGCGATGGCTCAGCAGAGTGACTTTGCCTGCCCGGCGAAGCCATGCCTGCGCGCTTTCTTCCAGGTCTTCTGTAACCAGTACTTTATCTTCAGGCTCGAAATCTGCAGAAGTTTCTATGTCATCCTCTTCGCTCTCCGCACCCATCATTGCGGTCAGCGGGTCGAGAGAAGGATATTCTTCTTTCAGCAGCGTATCTTTTTCCTGTTTATTCACTTCAGAGCATTCTATCACTGTAGAACGTTTTCTCTCCGTAACCTGTGCGGGCATTGCGCCCTCCCTTCTGAATAACAACCTCATTCTGCCCCCCAGTGGAGACAGATTCCCAAAATATACATCATCGGAGATGCTTCTGCATTTCTGCAGAAACACGATTAATCCCCGTATTCACTCATGACAGAGTGTACAACCTGAAAGTTTCGGCCAGTTTTGCTTTTGTTCAGGGCTGATTCAAGGCGAACCATGCATCCTGAGGCTGCTGCCCGCTGGCAAACTGTCCTATTCGCATCCATTTCACATGACCATCTACCATAGCGGCCACCACTCCATCAGAGTGTCTCGGATCAGGTCTTCCCCAATAATCCGCATCAGGCTGCGAGGGCGGCAGCATATAGGTAGAAAGGTGGTCTGACGGCGCATATCCGTTGATGCCGCGATTGTCTGCAATCATCACCGTGTGAGCAGGCGCCGATATTGCGGCCAGCGATACGCCGGGCGCATTGTTGAGCGTATACACATTCTGAACCTGCACACCCTGGTTCAGGTAATATGCATTCCAGCCATACTGACAAACAGGCTTGCCGTAGATATTGTGCACAGGCAAATTAGCATCCGGGCAGAGCCAAATCTGTTTATTCCTTGTGTACGGAGTGAGCAGATCATGCCAGTTGAGAAACGTACTCGGATTAGGGGCGGTAGCTGCCAGCGGAACTCGTTCATCGTAGTCCTGTGTATACAGCATAGCGGCCATCCCCATTTGCCTCTGATTAGAAAGACATTCGGTTTGCCTCGCCTTTTCCCGCGCCTGTGCGAAAACAGGGAAAAGAATTGCAGCTAGTATCGCTATAATCGCTATCACCACAAGCAATTCTACCAAAGTAAACGCGGCTGCGCCTTTTTTCGGCATTTTCGCCCTTTCCCTGCCTGCATCAGACACAAGCCGCATAGTATAACACAGTTTTGCCTGGTTTGCAAGCAGGATTTGCAAAAAAATACTACGTACCTGCTTCTGTATCGGTTCCCCGGCACGCAAAAAAATTTTGATTAATCTTTTACCAGCATTCTGTTCTCAACAAAACAGCCTGCCAGATTTGCTGTTTCTGGCAGGCTGAAGCGGAAAATGCCTAATTTCCGCTGGGAGGAGTATAGGTAGGGGTAAGCTCTGGCAGGGTTTTCTTCAAAGAGGCCACCCACATATCCGCCTGCTTCTTCGCCGATACGCCATTGGCCTTGCCATCGGCAGGCGTGCAGGTTATCAGCAGGTGTTTCCCCACATAGATGGCAATATCGTGCCCATCTTTTTTCTCATGCACCATAGAGGATGTGAGGTGCGGAATAGAAATGATGGGTATGAGCCGCTGTTGCACTATCTCAGCACGCTTCTCTACGGTAAGCTTGCCCAGAGGCACATTGATGCGCATAATAAATACGCTCCCCTGCACTACGTCTCCGGGGTTCGCCAGCGCCGGCACGGCGGAAGCAATAGCTGCCGCTGCCAGAAACGCAGCACACATTTTTCGAATTGACACGATATCTCCTCCTTTTGTTCTCTCGGCTAAATATGCATGCGGTAAGTCATGTTGAACACTACATCGTTGTCTGCAAAACCCAGCTGAGCGCCAAAATGCCGGTTGTAAGCATAACGCGCCGCCGCATTAAAGTTCTTGCCGTTGTATTCTCCCAGCACGCTGAAGTGACGAGTAAATGCCAGCTCTGCACCGCCGATTACATTGTTTTTGAAAAGACCGCTCCCGTAGCCGGCAGTAAGCTGCAGGCTTGCACCCTGTTTATGAAGCGCAGTTGAAAGCGAAATCTCTTTTCCTACCACAGCGTAAAACGTCTGATGTATGGCATCAGCAAAGTCTATCAACCCAATACCTATATCGAAACCGTGAAAGTTTCCGGGCACAATATGTACTTTCACATTCCCTATCACTTTCAAATTGCTGTGGTTCACATCATCAATGCCAGTGCCCACATCTATCCCCGAAGTAAGGCCGTAATTGGCGGTAACACCCTTGAATTCGCGGTTAAGCCCTACCCCAAGCAGAAGGCGGTTGCGCGGAGCCACCGCAGGGGTGGGCACGGTAATCAGACCTACCGGGCCATAAAGGGTGTTGAAATCTGTTGGCAGGTTAGGGGCAGCGCACACTGGGCGCGCCAGAAAACTCCCTACGGCAAGCACGGGTAACAGGGCGTATTTTTTCAGATGTCTCTTCATTGAACCAATACTCTCCTTTCATTGAGAGGCTGAGTGTACAAATACAGTGCAGCGCACTCTCTCTCGCGCGAAGGCATGCAAACACTCTATTCATACAAAAACACTCATTCAAAAAAAACGTGACAATCTTTGTCAATCGGTTCATTTGCTGTCTGTCAGGTAGCATTGTACCAGATAGCGTTGCTGCAAATAAGACAGTTCAGCGCAGACCGCCCGCAAAAAAGCGCCCTGTTTACAATTTTGTGGAATACTTACCATACCTATTTGCGTAATAGGACAAGTGATTTCTTGACTGCCCGCTTACATGCGGACAGCCAGCAAAGGCTTTCTGGATGAATACAGTAGTGCTCCCCTCCCTCGACTTCAAAGAGAAGTCTGCAGATGAAACCTTCACCCTCTTTCAGGCATCAGTCAATGGCCTTACAGCCGCACAGACTGCAGAACGCCTGCAGCAGTATGGCTACAATGAGATTAGCGAAAAAAAGAAAAACCCCGTTCTCGATTTTCTTCGCAGGTACTGGGGGCCAATGCCCTGGCTGCTGGAACTTGCCATGGTGCTTTCTATTCTACTCAACCGCTCGCTGGAGGCGTGGATTATTCTGCTGCTGCTCACTGTAAATGCCTGCATAGGTTTTTTTCATGCCCGCGGATCGCAAAAAGCGGTGGAACTGCTCAAACAGAGGCTGGCGCTGCATGCCAGAGCCTTGCGCGATGGGCAGTGGGTGCAGATAGCGGCAAGAGAAGTGGTTCCGGGAGATGTGCTCACCATAAAAATGGGCGACGTTGTGCCGGCAGATGCCAAGATACTGCACAGCAATCTCTCTATCGATGAGTCGGCGCTCACTGGCGAGTCGCTGCCTGTTGAGAAACAGGAAGGCGACGTCATATTCTCCGGGTCGGTTGCCCGCCGGGGAGAAGTTCGCTGCCTTGTCATCAACACCGGCGCCAACACCTTTTTTGGCAAAACCGCCGAGCTGGTCAAAGTGGCGCGCCCCAAATCACACCAGGAGGAAATTGCCCTTGCTATTGTAAAGTACATGATGTACCTGGGCATTTCGGCCTCTCTGGTGGTATCTGCAGATGCAGCGCTGGCAAAACAGCCTCTGCTCACCATACTCACTTTTATTGTGGTATTTCTGCTTGGCGCAGTGCCGGTGGCGCTGCCTGCCGTGCTTACTATTGTGCAGGCGGCCACCGGCCTGCAGCTCTCGCGTGAGGGAGTGCTGGTAACCCGGCTGGAATCTATTGAAGATGCGGCTTCGGTGAGCGTTTTGTGCATGGACAAAACGGGCACCATCACCCTCAATCAGCTTTCGGTAGTAGAAGTGGAGGCATTTGCCCCCTTTGCTGCAGCAGACGCGGTGCGGGTGGCGGCGCTGGCCTCGCGCGCCGAAGGCATGGACCTGATAGACAGCGCCATACTTGAGTACGCTGCAGAGCAAAACGTGGATGTGCAGGGCTATAGGCAGGATGAATTCACCCCCTTCAACCCTGCCATACGACGTACAGAGGCGCTTGTTGACTGCCACGGCGCGCAGTACAGAGTAATCAAAGGGGCAGCGCAGGTAGTGATACCCATGTGCAGCAAGGTAAGCAATGAAACGCTGGCCCTGGCCAACAGGCATGTGGAAGAGTTTTCGCGCAAAGGCAACCGGGCGCTGGCGCTGGCCATTTCTGAACCAGATAAACCGGATGAACTGCAGCTGGCCGGGCTGCTCGCGCTGGCCGATCCGCCCCGCCCCGACTCTGCCCCCATGATTGCAGAAATGAAAACCCTGGGCATCAAACCGATTGTGCTTACAGGCGATGCCCTGCCAATTGCCCGCGAAATAGCACAGCAGGTTGGCATTGGCAGCCAGATAAGCCGTTTGCAAGACATAGAACACCTTCAGGAATCAGACCGTGTTAAGGCAGTGACCCAAAGCGACGGCTTCGCCGAGATTTACCCCGAAGACAAGTACCAGCTGGTGAAGCTGCTGCAGGCGGCAGGCTACATGGTCGCCATGACAGGAGACGGAGTGAATGATGCACCTGCCCTGAAGCAGGCGGAAATGGGCATAGCAGTGAGCAATGCTACCGACGTGGCAAAAGCTTCTGCAAGCGTTGTGCTTACAGAACCAGGCATACAGGTAATTGTACGCGCTGTTGAGCTGAGCCGTGAAACCTATCAGCGCATGCTTACCTGGGTAATCAACAAGGTAATGAAAGTGGTTCAGGTAGTTGGGCTGCTTACCCTCTGCTATTTCTGGCTGCACCAGATGGTGGTCTCGCTGCTGGGCATATCGCTGCTGATTTTTGCCAACGATTTTGTTACCATGTCGCTTGCTACCGACAATGTGAAGCACACTGCCAGCCCCAATAACTGGAATGTGCGCAGCATCATGACGGCGGCTCTCTTCACCGGCTTGCTCACCGTGCTGGAAGGCATGCTCTGCATAGTATGGGGCAGACTTGTGCTGCATCTGCACATGGAGCAGCTGCGAACTCTTACCCTACTCATGCTGGTTTTCACCAGTCAGCTCAATGTACTCATGGTGCGCGAGCGGCGCAGCATGTGGGCTTCACAGCCAGGCAGAGCGCTTTCTGTATCGGCTGCGCTGGTCACTATTGCATACGTGGCTCTGGGCATTTCCGGCTATCTTGTGCCTGCCCTGCCCCTTGCCGTCATACTTGAAATGCTGGCATTTCTGGCATGCTGCACTGCCCTCATAGATATTCCAAAACGCTTTATCTTCGCCCGCAACGGGCTGGCATAATATTCTGCCCGCAGACGTTACAGCACCGCCCTTAGGCTATATCCACTGCTTGCGCACCACATACTTCGTATAAAAGTCGTAATCGCTGGATGAGAGGTACGCAATGCCCTGTATAATTGCAAACACGCTGCAGAAGGGGGCCAAAATACCGAGGCTCAGCAATGAAACGCAAAGCAGAGTTATGCCCATGCTGTTATTACCCATATAAAACGCATGGATGCCCAGAGTGCCGAGAAAAATAGCCAGCAGGCCCGCAGCAAGCTTGTTTACTTCTCTTTGTGCTGTCTGCGGAGGATAGCCGTACATGGGCGGCTGGTATGGCGGCTGAGAAGGCGGCTGGTATGGCGGCTGGGAAGGCGGCTGAAACGTTTGCTGAGGGGGCGGCTGCATAAAAATGGTAGAAAACTGGTAGGCGCACTGTGGGCACACTGCAACACCTGCAGGGCACATACGGCTGCACTGCGGGCAAATTTTCATGTTCTGCTGTGTCATGTTGTATCCGTTCTCTCCCTGTCATTAAACTAATATCAGGTTTTACATCTGCGGCAGGTTTTCCTTCTTCAATCACAAAATACAATTCAATCTAGTTTTTTAGTCAGCGCTCTTCACACCCAGCCCTCAACCAGACTGCATCCCCGGCGCCAGTATTGTGCAATAGAGGAACTTTGCTATACAAAGTGCAATAGTTTATATGAGCCAATGTTTTGAACCCAGTCTGCATGCACAGTAAACTGAACATCTCAATGCGTGTAATGCATTCATATGGCAAAACTATCTACTGCCCATTCCCGGCGCAGCAATGCCTGGGCAGCACAGTAAGGATACAAACCCTTGAGATTACCTGAAGCAGCAATACCCGAACAATTTTCCAGCAGGAGCAGACAATGAGCCTCTCACGCCGCAAGTTTATCTCCTCCGCCGCCGGCATGAGCGGAGCAGCCCTTGCCTCCTCAAAACTCAATGCCGCCCCCTATCGGGTAGAAACCGGCGGCAGAACAGAGGGCACAGCCGCCGGCACGCACACAGCAGGCGGCTCTGTTATGATTCCGGCCGCCATGCCCATGATATCAGGCACGCCGCTGGGTGGAATCGGAACAGGCTTTGTAGAGGTGCGTGCAGATGGCTGTTTCTACGACTGGGAGATTTTTAATGCAGGTTCATGGGCGCCCGGTGCCCGCTCCACCAACTCATACAACCCCAGCCTGCACTTTGTGTTGCGCACCAAAACCCTTTCCAGCAATACCCCTCAGGTACGCCGCCTCTATCTTCGGCCAGAAGAGAATGATCTCTACTCGCTGCCGATGCTGCAAGATGTTGAATCGATCAAGTATTACTCG
Organism: Chthonomonadaceae bacterium; assembly: GCA_027459665.1. Classification (GTDB taxonomy): domain Bacteria; phylum Armatimonadota; class Chthonomonadetes; order Chthonomonadales; family Chthonomonadaceae; genus DAIDHN01. Next base: position 35,763 of record DAIDHN010000034.1, read on the forward strand.
CAATTCCCAATGACAGGGCTGCAGTATCAAGACAGCACACTGCCGCTGCAGGTTTCTGCACGAATTTTTTCACCCATCATTCCAGGCAGTACCCGCGATTCGGGCACCCCCGGTTTTCATGTAGCATACACTCTAAAAAATACCGGCAAAGAAACAGTTGAGGCTGCAGTGGCAGGGTTTCTGGATAATCCGCTGGCTTCTGCACTGCCGGAGCGCAGGCTGACAAACACGCTGACGCACAAAAACGGTGCGACGCGCATACTAATGAATACCGCCGCGCAAAGCGATTTTCCGTCTGGCATTGGCAGCATGTGCCTGTCGGTAACCAACGGCGAGCATTCGTACATCACAGGCACTTACCAGCAATACGCCCGGCCTGCAGCAACTGCCTGGCGCACCCCGCGCGTAAACATGATGATCATCAGCGTGATAGAGCAGCTGGCAGCGGCAGGAAAACTGCCCAACACCAGCTGCAGCACAGACCCTGCCATTGGCCTTCCGTCAGCAGCAGAAATAGATGCTCTTTCAAATGCCGATGTACAGCAGCTTATGCACAGGCTTTCTGCAGATGCCCTGCTTGCCCGCATATTTGCCGATGCTCATGCCGCCAATCCGACTGGAGGAGTGCAAGCCGACCGCGAACTGCTGAAAGAGGTAATCGAAAACATAGGCGGCAGTGCGCAGCACTCGCGCTGGGGTTCTGCAGCGCTTGCATCCACTGTAGTTCTCAAGCCTGGACAGAGCATGGATATCCGGTTTACATTCAGCTGGTTCTTCCCAAATCATCTCACCCCCGACGGCCGCTTCATGGGGCATATGTACAGCAACTGGTACAACAACGCCGCAGAAGTAAACAGCTTCCTCTGTACAAGCTATCCGCGCCACTTGGCCGAAACCGACAAGTTTGCACAAACTATTGCCCATACATCGCTTGGCGACCCCTTGGCGTTCAGCTGGTCAAGCCAGCTCTCCACGCTGGTATTCAATACCTGGTGGACAAAAGACGGCAGCTACGCTATTTGGGAGGGGCTGGGCTGCTGCGGCCTCTCTACCACCGATGTTGACTATCAGGGCAGCTTCCCAATCATTGCTCTCTTCCCCGAACTGAAACTGGAACAGATGAAACAGATCATCGGCTATCAGAGCAATGAAGGCCAGGTGCCGCACAACTACAGTGGCTATGTGCACCAGGTTGACAGCGGATTTATGCGGGTAGATATGAACCCGCAGTTTGTTATGATGGTGTGCCGAGACTTTTTGTGGACCGGCGACCGCGAATACCTTGCTGCAATGTGGCCGCACGTAGTTTGGGCAATGGCATTCACCGAATCGCTGGACACCAATGGCGATGCGCTGCCAGACCACGACACCGGGCTGCAAACCTACGACCAGTGGCGTATGCGGGGTACCCCCTCATACATAGCATCGCTGTGGATAGGCGGATTGAGGGCAGCGGTGCGCCTCGCCGAAGAGATGGGTATGCAGACAGAAACGCAGCACTGGTCTGATCTGCTGCAAAAAGCATCTGCCAGGTTCGACTCTATGCTGTTCAACGGGGAATACTACAGCCTTTGGGCCGACGGTGCACTGCGCGACGAACTATGCATGACCGATCAGATTTCGGGTGAATGGTTCTCTTCTCTCATTGGTCTGCCCCAAACACTTTCGCATCAGCATTTAGGCCGCGCAATAGAGAGCATTGTAAAGTACAACTTCAACCCTGAGTTTGGCCTGCACAACGCCACAGCCCCCAAACGAAACGGTCGCGACCTTCTGGCCCTTTCCAATCTGCAGGCTGGCGGAGTGTGGTCTGGCATTGAGTTTGCTTTTGCCTCGCTGCTTATGGATCATGGCTATTACGCCGACGGCGCGCGAATAGTGGAGGCTGTCTACCGCAGGTATCTTCGCGCCGGCAGGCCATGGAACCATGTAGAGTGCGGCAACCACTACTCACGCGCCATGAGCAGCTGGGCCACCCTGTTGGCAGCCACGGGCTTTAAGCCAGACGCGCCCCATCAAAGCGTTGCGGTTATTCCCACAGTGCCCGGCGACTTTCATGCTCCCTGGGTTACCTCAGCCGCATACGGCATCATAAGGCGCACTGGCCGCACACTCTCGCTTGAATGCTGCAGCGGAAAGCTTGAACTGAGGCAGATCAAGACACCGCCCAATGCGCACTCTGTATTGCTAAACGACCGAAAAATCGACTCGCATATCACAAGAGAAGGTGAAGAGGCTGTTGTTCAGTTCGCCTCGCCTGTTCTGCTCACCGAAAACAGCAGGCTCGCTATTGCTCTCAAAAGCGCGTAGAACAGGAAGCGGAACTGCTTTTTGCAGCTGCAAACGCGTGTTTGCCTGAATTGTATTTTTACCTGGTATAACGAGAGGTGTACTGATGTTGAATCATAAGCGTGGTCAAGTTGCAGCAGTTATAGCCGCACTCTGTTTTGCCTGCATGATATATGCTTCCCCACTGCTTGCGGCGCCGAAAACTCCTACCCGGGTATCTCAACAGCAGATAAAGCGATATATTGCAGAACTTCACTCGCCGCATTTCTATATACGAATAAATGCCGCCTACTTCCTGGGTAAGGCAGGCGCAGCTGCTGCACAGGCAGTACCTGATTTGATTGCGGCCCTCAACGATGTAAATCCGAGTGTTCGCGGATCAGCCGTCTACGCACTGGGTCACATAGGCGCGCCTGCCGCCTCTGCAGTACACGCCTTATTGCAGACAATCAAGACAAATCCACAGCTGCACGATGATATATTCGATAGTATAATTCATATTGGCGCACCTGCAGTCAGAGCCTTGATGCTGGCTAACGTAGACTTGTCTCCCCTTCATGAAAACACAGATGCAGAAAATATTCTGTCACAGATTTTGATAAACAACCCCGGTGCGGTGCCAGCATTGATACAAGCCCTCAAGGACAAAGATGCTTCTATGCGTTATACGGCAGCCAGCAGCCTGTGGATGATGGGTGAGTGGAGACATGCTGCGGCCGCTGCGCCTGCTGTTCCTGCCCTGATTGCAGCACTCCATGACATCCCCTCGGTTAGTAAGGAAGCGGCCCAGGCGCTGGGGGTGATCGGCGGACACAATCCGGCTACCGTCCCGGCGTTGGCCGCCGCTCTCCAGAATACAGATTTGAATACACGTGAAGCAGCGGCCCAGGCGCTGGGGCAGATCGGTGCGCCCGCCGCACCCGCTGTTCCGGCATTGACTGCAGCTCTCAATGACATACCATTTGTTAGCGATGCAGCAGCCGATGCACTGGGGCAGATCGGTGCGCCTGCTGCAGCTGCAGTTCCGGCATTGATTCGCCGATCCATAAAGAGCAACTTCATTGGCAACAACTTCGACACTGCCCTTGGGAAAATAGGCGTGCCCGCAATACCGTTTTTGCTCCGTTCCTTGAAGAGCAAGCGTAGTATCACTCGCATGAATGCAGCAGCTGCACTGGCACAGATAGGCAAGTCTGCCGCCTCAATTGTTCCCGCCTTGATTGCAGCACTCAAGGATGCCAATTCCATGGTTCGCAGTTGGGCTGCCAATGCACTGGAGCAGATAGGCAAGCCTGCCGCACCCGCTGTTCCGGCATTGATTGCAGCACTCAAGGATGCCAGTTTCCTTGTTCGCAGTTCGGCTGCAGGGGCACTGGGGCAGATAGGCAAGCCTGCCGCACCTGCAGTACCTGTCTTGATTGCAGCGCTCAAGGATAACCATTCCATTGTTCGCATTTCGGCCACCGAAGCATTAGGGCAAATTGGCAAGCCTGCCGCCCCCGCTGTTCCGGCATTGATTGCAGCGCTCAAGGATAGCAACCATTACGTGTGGTCAGCAGCTTTCGAGGCACTGGGTCAGATTGGTGCGCCTGCAGCGCCCGCTGTTCCAGCATTGACTGCAGCGCTCAAAGATACCGATTCCAATGTGCGCAATTTGGCTGCGGAGGCACTGGGGCAGATTGGCGTGCCCGCTGCCCCCGCTGTTCCGGCATTGACTGCAGCACTCAAAGATACCAGCCCCAATGTTCGCAGTTCGGCTGCAGGGGCACTGGGAGAAATCGGCAAGCCTGCAGTTTCGGCTGTTCCTGCATTGTTTGGCGCCCTCAGTGATGCCAATGCCAATGTTTGTGGTGCGGCATACGGCGCCATAGTAAAGATTGGCCAGCCTGCCGCATCCACCATGCCTACTCTCCTACTGTATCTCAAGGGTAAAAACGCCCTCGCGCGCAATCAGGCGGCCACTGAACTTGGGAATATGGGTAAACCTGCTGTTCCAGCTCTCATCCTTGTCCTGTCGAATAGTGACCCAGGCACTCGTACGGCAGCCATCAATGCACTTGGACAAATTGGCACACCCGCAGCCTCTGCAGTACCTGTCTTGATTAATGCACTCAAAGATGTAAACTCAAACGTTCGTACGGCAGCCATCAAAGCACTCGGACAAATTGGCGCACCCGCAGTATCTGCTATTCCAGCCCTGATACGTACTCTTCGTACTGCTCCACCCGATCTTCGCGGGCCAATCAGCTTTGCCGAATCCACTGTTCGCAGTAGTATCGAATCTTCCCTGTTCAAGATTGGTATGCCTGCCGCTTCTATGATGCCTGTTCTTATTCACTTTCTCGGTGATCAAGACTACAGGCTTCGCTATAACGCCATAAATGAGCTTGTGAAAATAGGCAAACCTGCTGTTTCTGCGCTGACTCAGGCTCTATCAGATATAAACTCTAATACCCGCACCTATGCCGCAGAAACCTTGGGGCAGATCGGTGCGCCTGCCGCACCTGCTGTTCCAAACTTGATTGCACTCCTCAAGGATGCCAGTCCCAATGTTAGCAGGCTGGCAGTCATCGCACTTGACAATATCGGTGTGCCTGCGATTCCTGACTTGATAGCAGCACTCAAAAACGCAAATCCAGCTATTCGTAATAGGGCCGCATCTGCACTGGGATATATGAAAGCGCCAGCCGCACCAGCGGTTCCCTCCCTCATTCCACTCCTCAAAGACGCCAGTCCCAAAATTCGCGGGGCAGTAGCAGAAGCTCTGGGCATGATAGGCGTATCTGCCGCACCTGCTGTTCCAAACTTGATTGCACTCCTCAAGGATGTCAGCCCCAATGTTCGCAGTTTGGCAGTTTATGCCCTGGGGCAGATTGGCAAGCCTGCCGCGCCCGCTGTTCCAAACTTGATTGCAGCGCTCAGTGATGCCAGCCCCGAGGTTCGCTCCTCGGCCGCTTCTGCACTGGGGCAAATTGGCAAGCCTGCCGCCCCTGCTGTTCCCGCCTTGATTGCAGTACTCAAGGATGCCAGCCCCAATGTTCGCGCTTCGGCCGCATCTGCACTGGGACAAATAGGAGCGCCAGCTGCCCCGGCGGTTCCTGACCTGATTCCGCTTCTCAAAAGCAGTGACGTATTCGTATTCAGGTCAGCAGCTACCGCTCTGGGACATATTGGCGTGCCTGCTGCCCCGGCGGTTCCTGACCTCATTGCAGCTCTCAAGAATAGTGACCCGTTTGTATCTCAGGCAGCGGTAACTGCCCTGGGGCAGATTGGCGCACCAGCAGCATCGGCGGTACCTGCCCTGCGTCTGGCCGTCAAAAACAATGCACCGTGGCTTAGTAATGTGGCAGCTGCTGCTCTGAAGATGATTGAGGCTTCTGTTGCAAAAGAAAAGAGCAAATAAGACAGCCTGGCAAGCTCAACTAAGTGCAGGATGAATTGATCAAGGAGAGGTTTTGATCACGTTCTGCCGCTGCTGTCAGCTGCGGCAGGCTTCACAAAACAAAAGAGACCGGCCCCTGTTATGGGGCCGGTCTCTTTTGTATGCAGTATAAAAAGTTTATGTAAACGTCTTGTGTGGATTCTGTTCCTGAGAGGCGTAGAGTGCGCCTAGTGATTGAGAACAGGCACCGACCTGGGATAATCAGCGTATTATGTCATGCGGCATGCTTTCGCATGTATATCCTCATGTTTTTTGCTGTGTATCCGTAGAAAGGAGGTGATCCAGCCGCACCTTCCGGTACGGCTACCTTGTTACGACTTCGTCCCTCTCGCTCCCCACACCTTCGGCGGCTGGCTCCTTACGGTTACCCC
>DAIDHN010000035.1 GCA_027459665.1 Chthonomonadaceae bacterium
ATATACGGCGACAAACTTTTTGTACCGTTACATTGCTTCTACCGGGAAATGGCAGGTGCATCTGGGCGGTCAGAATTTAACTGGAGGGAATGCGGTAGTGCGCTGCATTCGTATTGCGCCCTCCAATTCGCAAGTGCTGTATACCTCTTCAGACAATGGAAAAGTGTATATGACCACAGATGCCGGAGCGCATTTTACCGAAATAGATGAGGGTAAGTTTTATTCTATTATCTCAATTGCCATCAATCCGCACAACCCCTATAGTATTTATGTATCAGGCAGCGGGCCGAGAGGAAGGCATGTATGGTACTGTGCAGATACGCGAACTCCGCACTGGTGGAATATTACCGGTACAGGCGCGCATGCCCTGCCCAATCTGTACGCCATGTGCGTAGGCTGCAGCCCGCTAGACCCGCTTAATACAATATTTGTAGGCACTCAGTATGGGCTGTTTTACACCCTGGATGGCGGGCAAAACTGGTACCCGGCTTCTCGCACCAGCGCGCTGCCAAACGTTTGGGTATACAATATGCGCTTCACCGAGGGAACTGCCAAATACAAGGGGCATCTATTCCTCACTCTCTCTACCTACGGGCGAGGAATATGGCAGGCTGATCTCACAGGGAGCAGCGACAAATTCTGAACTTTTGCTGCAGGCTTCTGCACCTTCAATGAGCAGGACAAACTCTCCGTGGGGTGTTTGACTGCCAACCATCTGCAGCAGTGCTGAGAGAGTGCCTCTCTCTATATGTTCAAAGCGTTTTGTAAGTTCTTTTGCCAGAGCTGCCCTGCGGTCGCCATACACCGCAAGCGCGTCTGCCAGACTGGCTGACAGGCGGTGTACGCTCTCATAAAAAATGAGGGTGTGAGTTGAATGCAGGTCAAGCTCGAAGAAGCGTTTGCGTGCAGCCGACTTACGCGGCGGAAAGCCGCGGAAGGTAAAGCTGTGCGAGGGGAGACCAGATAGTGCGAGGGCCATCACCATAGCAGATGGACCGGGGGTCATAGTGCATGGAATGCCGTTTTCGAGAGCGGTTTTCACCATGCTGTAACCGGGGTCGGCTATTCCAGGCGTTCCGGCGTCGCTCACCAGCGCCACGGTTTTTCCAGATTTCAGCAGTGCCAGCAGCCCGGATGCGGCATGGTTTTCATTGTGTGCATGAAAAGCCACCACCCGTGCCTGTATGCCGTGTTTGTTCAGCAGTACACGAGTGGTACGCGTATCCTCACAGGCCACCACATCTGCCTCTCTCAGGGTTTCCAGCGCCCTCAAGGTAATGTCCTGCAGGTTTCCAATAGGAGTCGCCACAAGAACCAGATGCCCCTGGTTTTTGCTGTCGTCACTCATCGGGAGGGTGCGGGGCGGCTGGCGCAGTGCCTGCTGCAGGCGGCAGCGCAGCAGTTTTTCCGACTTCTACAATAGTGGGGAAGGCATGGTAATGCGTGTAAAGCGGTTCGCGGGAGATTACCCTGCCATTCATGCTCACCACTCTGTACCAGAGTGCGCGTATATCTGGGTGGCCGCTTTGTTCCACTTCTTTTTTGCCTGACGGCAGGCTTGAGGTGGGGACGGTTTCTACAGGAACATCGCCGTATTTGATATAGCCGCGCTGCAGTGAAATGGATTCGCCGGGCGTTTTGTGACCAAAAATGGTGAAGGTCATCACCCCTCCGCGCGCATGCCCAACCAGAACGATGGGGTAGGCAGAACTGTTTTCAAACTGAAAGTCTATGGCTCCGTACGCAACTGTGGCATCCCGCCCAGGTGAAAGATAGTGAACAGGGAAGCCGTGGTGAGTTCGAAGGGTTACTTTGAGACCAGAAAGCAAAACAGCATTGTAGAGCGTGCTGGATACCTGACACACCCCCCCTCCCATACCTGGTTTGAGCTGGCCGTCTATAATGACTGGCGCTGGCTTGAATCCATCGGATGCATCGCGGGGGCCAACGGTTTTGTTGTAAGAAAAAACCTGGCCGGGCAGCAGCACCATGCCGCTGATGTGTTTGGTAGCCAGGTGAATGTTGTCGCCTCTCAGCCCTACGATGTAATAGGTGGTGAACGACCCCAGTTCTCCGTTGATCTTGTTTAGCATGGCATAAGTGATTTCAGGCTGCGCAGGCTCAAATACCAGCGGCACAACGATAGGTGCGGCAGACGGTTGTGGGGCAGCGCTGCCTGCCGTTGAAGCAGGCGGCGCAGATGGCGCTGCATGAGCAGGCGGCGCTGTGTGTGCCAGTGAGGCAAGATACTGCTGCCATGCAGTTTGTACCGCCTGTGCAGAGGCGCTAATGTTTACAACTCTGCCTGCCACCTCGTGTTTCAGGCCGAGGCCGCCGCCCTTCATTAGTTCAACTTTGGCATTTACTGGCGTGCGGTTGAAAGTGAGAGCGGCTCGGCGCAGCTCATGCATGAGGCGCGGGGAATCTATTTGTGCGATGAGCGAAACAGGCGGCGGAGAAGTGCCCTGCACCAGGGATGCGGCACGAGCTACCGCCAGAGATGAGCCTGCATGTTCTGCACTGACAATGGTGGCATTTACATCTATGCCCAGCCCCATATGCTGTGCATCGGTGTACCAGCGCTTCACGGTGCCGTTTGGCAGGGTATTAGTGAGTACGACTGGTACGTGCAGCTGATCTTTTGCCATTGCTGCAACTGCCTGCTGAGCAGTATTTGTGCTCATGCCCTGCAGCATGAGGCCGTTGAGCTGTACGCCAGGTGCAAACGGTCCGCTGAGGCTTTGCAAAGTCACGACAAGGGCAATTGTGCCAGCTATCAGCAGAATGCCGACGAAGAATTTCCCCCGGTGTTTCCATGAAAAACGGGGGCGAACGAGAGATGTAGCGGTTTCTCGGGAAGTCACTGCCTGATGCACCTTTCTTGTACTGGAGGGTTAGCTCTCCAGCGTCTCCCACCCGTGGGGGCGTCTCTCATGTTCTTCCAGCCTCAGTATAAGGTCTTCCAGTTTTTCTATATGGCTTTCCATCAGTTCAATTCTCTGCCGCATCTCTCGCATCGATGCGTCCTGCGGGTCTGTAGAGTTGATTACATTGTCCATCACTGTCTGCTGGGGGACCGGCTCTCCGTTTCTGCGAACTATTCTGCCTGGTATGCCCACTACGGTACAGTCTTTTGGAATATCTTTATTTACTACGGCATTGGCCCCTATGCGGCAGTTGTCTCCTATGGTAATGGGACCAAGTATGGCAGCGCCCATGCCAATCATTACGTTGTTTCCTATAGTTGGATGCCTTTTTGCACGTATAAGAGTGGTGCCTCCCAGCGTAACCTGATGATACATCAGTACGTCATCACCCACTACCGCAGTCTCTCCTATCACAATACCGTTGCCGTGGTCTATAAAAAACCTTCTGCCAATGGCAGCGCCAGGGTGTATTTCTATCCCTGTAAAGTGCCTGCTGACTTGTGACAGTATACGAGAAGGCAGTTTGAGATTGTGCTGCCACAGCCAGTGTGCAATTCGGTGAGCAATAACAGCATGCAAGCCCGGATAGGTAAGCACCTCAAGAACACTGCGTGCTGCCGGGTCGCGGGCGAGCGCTGTGGCGATGTCTTCTTTTATTCTGGCAAACAAAGGGCTTCACTCTCAATCTGTAGTGATGCAGAGCTTGCTCTGGTAAACTTAATACGTACAAGTGTACCATTTTCATAACATTTCATGCTGTGTGATTTGAACATCTGCTTTACCCCTGTTTGCATTTAGTTAGTATGCCTGCTATTGAGGCTGTATTTACCGCAGTAGTATGGCCGCCCTGCATTCACAGCCTTGTGCGTGCTGCCTTGTTAGCAATTCTACTCTGCTGATTTCACCGGGTATATGTCTGTGCCTGCGTGCCTGAAAACACTTCTGCGGTAAATTGTGCCCCAGCCCTCTATTTTTACGGTGTATGAACCGATAATTGCTTTGAAAAGCCACCGTAAGAAGCAGATTCAAGCTGACGGGGCACCCCATTTATCTAGATTCTGGAGGCAGAATTCCCCATGCAAGTTAAGGAATTTGAAGCGGAAAACCTGAAAGCCTGTCTGCAACTGGTACGTGATGCCTTAGGGGCAGATGCAGTGATTCTGGAGACACGCAAAACCAGAAAAAAGGGCATACTGGGTATGGGCGGCAGAGATATGGTGAATGTAGTAGCTGCTACCGGAATATCTGTGAAAAGCGATGAGCTTGTGCGTGAGCAAAAACCTTCTGCAGCTTCACCTGCGACGAAAACCTCACCTTCTGCCGTGCGCTCATTGTATGCAAATACAGCAGAATCTACCCAAAAAATGGCGTCTGTGGCCAGAGATGAGGCTGCGCGTACTGCTGCGGGGCAGGGCGCTGCAATTGCCGCAAACCGCGTTAAGCCAGATTTGAGAGAAGCCGCAACGCAGACTGCTGCTGCCGAACGCCTTTCTTTTGTAGAGCGTGCCATGCGCGAAATACGAGACAGTCTGAACGCAATGCAGCGTGAGCAGCGAGAGGCACATGAGCGCACTGTTTCGGCTCTTACTGCAGTGACACTGCCTGCCGCTTCCCCTGCCGAGACATCTCCCATTCTCTGCCCCGAACTGCACAGAAGGCTTTTGAGCGCAGGGTACACAGATGAGGCAGCACGCGAGCTTCTAGACAGACTGCCCGACATGAGCGCATGGACTGAACCGGCGCGTTTGCCGCTTGCTACAGCGGCGCTGCGTGATTTGCTTGCGCATGACCTTCCCTGCTCAGGCCCGATACGACTTACGCCGGGCAAACTGAAAGCGGTAGCGCTCATTGGCCCTACAGGGGTTGGCAAAACCACCACGATTGCAAAACTGGCTGCCCATTTTGCACTGGTTGAGAAGAAACGGGTTGGCCTGCTGACAATGGATACCTACCGCATTGCGGCCGTAGAACATCTGAAAACTTACAGCCAGATCATAGGCATTCCGGTGAAGGTAGCGTACAGCCAAAGTGAAGTGCTGCCTGCCACTGAAGAGTTTCATGACTATGATTTGCTGCTGATTGATACAGCGGGCAGAAGCCAGAAGAACATCATGCAGGTTGGGGAATTGAAAACAATGCTAGAGCCTCTGCACTGTGAAACTCACCTGGTGCTCTCTGCATCTACCAAAGAGCAGGATATGCTCGATTCTGTGCAGCGGTTTTCTGCAGCCAGAGTAGACCGCATCATTTTCAGCAAGCTGGATGAGACTTCCACGCATTCCAGCCTGCTTAGTGTTGCCGAACAGTGCGGCAAACCAATTTCTTATTTAACCACAGGGCAGAAGGTGCCGGAAGATATAGAAGTAGCAACCGGCACATCCCTGGCTTCGCTGGTACTGCCCTAAAGAGTTTTCTTGCTGAAGTACCAGTCTTTCACGTCGAGGCTGGAATCGCTGCTTCGTTTCTCTGCTCCATCAACCGTAGTAGGGGCGGGCACTATCACCGCCTCTCCCGGGTTCCAGTTGACAGGAGTAGCGACCTTGTTTGCATCTGCTGTCTGCAGTGCTTTCACCAGCCGAAGCACCTCTTCTACATTGCGTCCGGTGGTGAGGGGGTAGTAGATCATGGCGCGCACAATGCCCTTGTCATCGATTACAAACACGCAGCGCACAGTAGCAGTGCTGCTGGCTCCGGGGTGAATCATGCCGTAGAGTTGAGCCACGTGCGTATTGAGATCGGCAATCATGGGGTATGGAATTTTTACTCCAAAGTTTTCTTCCATGCTGCGCACCCATGCAATGTGCGAATAGATGCTGTCGATAGAAAGCCCCATCAGCTGAGTATTGATGCCTTGAAATTCATCATTTCGGCGTGCAAATTCGGTAAGTTCGGTAGTGCATACGGGGGTGAAGTCGGCCGGGTGCGAAAAAAGCACCACCCACTTTCCGCGCATGCCTGAAAGTGTGATAGGGCCATGTGTAGATTCGGCAGTAAAATCTGGTGCAGGTTCGTTCAGTCTCGGCAGTGTAATGGCCGATGTAATGTCGCTCATATTGGCAAGGTTCCTCCTCGAAATAAATAGCCTGGTTTCTCGTCTGTAATCCTTACTTGTTCTATCTAAATTGTACCTTTATGGTTTCCCAGGTGTCAAGCGGTTTTCCAGGCAGCAGGCCGGGCAACGCTGTGTGCTGCCTCAGGCTCCCAAATGCCCCAGCCCAATACCTATGATATAGGTCACAATTCCTTCCAGTGCGCCTACAATAGTCATCTCCAGCCCGCTGCTCCACCATGATCGTACTGTTACCATGCTTTTGGCAGCGCCTACGGCAAAGTGAGCAATAAGAGAAATGACCGCAGCCGCAATAACTGCCGGAATGCCTTTAAGAAAAAAGAAGGGAAGAATGGGAATGAATGCGCCAACTGCAGTAGAAAGAGAGCCGGATAACGCAGAAACCAGCGGATCGGAGAGCGCATCTTCGGTGAGATTGAGCTTTTCAGAGGCCATTGTACGTAAAAACTGTTCGGGATTTGCTGCAAGAAAATCTGCTATTCGAGCAGCATCTTCTTCGGGCACCCCCTTGAGGCGGTAAAAAATGGTCATTTCTTCACGTGCTGCTTCGGGCTGTTTTTCCAGCGCTTCTTTTTCTTTTTGCACTTCTGCCTCAAAAATTTCCCGCTCGCTTCTTGCAGCCAGCCATGCTCCAGACCCCATTGAAAGCGCGCTTGCCACCATGCCTGCCAAGCCGGCCAGCAGCACGTAGTGGCTGTTGCCCAGCGTAGCGCCCGATACGCCGCTTACAATACCGAAAATGGCTCCCAGCCCATCATTCACCCCGTACACCGCATCGCCTATCCAGCTCCCAGTGCCCTGCCTTTGCCTGTTTGCAAGGTAATCAAGCACAGACCCCGGAGAACTCTGTGAGTAGAGACGGTGCAGTACGTGCGCATGAGCAAACTCATCCAGCACTATTTCACGCAAAATCGCGGCTGTCTCATCATCCCTGTACCTTTGCATCTGGTACAGGTAGCTGGAAACATCGCGCCGTTCCTCTTCTTCAATGGCAAGTATAATTTCCTGCATTCCGCCTGTGGTATCTGTGTAGCGGGCAGCGTGCGCTTTACCATTGTGCGTTGGGGGTAATTCGGCACCCAGGCTTTGCAGCCTCTTCGCCCATTTATCTGCATGGCGCTTTTCTATGCCAGCCAGCCGGCGGAAAATTTCTTTTCGTTCAGGTATCAGATCACGTTCAGCCAAAGCCATGTACATCTCTACGCCGTCCATTTCAAGTGCCCAGTTGCGTTTAACCACTTCGATCAGACGCGAATTGCCTTGCTGCTCAGTGTCGGCATGCTCTATTTCTGAACCCTGCAAATTCATGTAATCTGCCCCTTTGAATAAATAAACATTCACATCAGCCAATATAAACTACATATCAGGTATACCCTGCAATGCCTGTTTGAGCAAAACTGCCTTTTGGGGCGTATGTTTGTAGGGGAGTATGTGATTTTGAACAGATGGGAGAAAGAGCAGGAAGAGGTATGGACGAACATTCGCTGAAAGTATTGGAATACAATCGGGTAATTGAGCGACTGGCAGCACACGCCTCTACCACAATAGGCCGCGAATTTGTTTTGGAACTAATGCCGCTGCCTTACCCGGAAACAGTGCTGCGCAGACTGCAGGAGACCCGCGAAGCGAGGCTGCTGCGCGACAGTGAGGGCGGTCTTCCGCTGGGTGGTCTGCACGATTTGCGCGATACCCTGGAGAGCGCCCGAATTGGAGTGCGCCTGGCAGGCATGGAGCTGGTACGGGTGCGGCATACAGTTGAGAGCGCCCGCCGGCTGCGAATGCATTTGCTGAACCGAGCTGCCAAAACTCCCCTGCTGGCGCAAATGGCCTCTAATTTACCCTTGCTGCCCCTGCTTGAATCGCGCATAGAAACCTGTTTGAGCGAGAGTGGCGAGGTAAAAGACAGTGCCAGCCCCGAACTGGGGCGTATTCGAAGCCAGCAAAAGACTATGCAGGCACGTCTCACCGATCGCCTGCAGTCGATACTTACCTCAGAACGGTACAAAACATTTATACAGGACGGGGTGGTAACAGTGCGCGAAGGGCGTTACTGCATACCTGTAAAGGCAGAATTTGCCCGTGCCTTTGGGGGCATTGTACACGATACCTCTGCATCGGGCGCAACCGTATTTATGGAACCTGTTGCCGCTGTAGAACTGGGAAATGAACTGCGTCAGCTTGCAGTGCAGGAAGAGCAGGAAGTGGGGCGCATTATGCGTGAGCTTGCCGGTCTGGTTGCCGGTTCCTACGATTTGCTTCAGCAGATGCTTTCCATTACAGGGCATCTGGATGTGATACACTGCCGGGCACTTTTGGCAGAAGAGATGAGCGGTATAGAGCCTGCGCTGAACAGAAGGGGAATTGTTCGGCTGATCAATGCCCGGCACCCGCTGCTTACGGGGGCGGTGACGCCAGTGAGCCTTGAAATGGGCGACCGCTTTACCACTCTGCTGATTACCGGCCCCAACACGGGCGGCAAAACGGTTGCACTTAAAACGCTGGGCCTGTTTACGCTGATGACGCTGGCCGGCATGCAGATACCTGCCTCGGCAGACAGCGAGATTGCGCTGTTTGATCAGGTGTGGGCTGATATTGGAGACGAGCAGGACATACGTCAGAGCCTTTCCACATTTAGTGCACATATGAAAAACATTGTGCACATTCTCTCCTCTGCGAGTGGCAATTCTCTGGTTCTGCTAGATGAGGCCGGGGCTGGTACCGATCCTGCGGAAGGCGCCGCGCTTGCACGCGCCATTTTGCAGCGGCTTTTGGAGCGTGGTGCGCGGGTGATTGCTACCACTCATTACGGTGAATTGAAAGAGTATGCATTTTCGCAGCAGGGGGTGGAAAATGCCTCTGTAGAATTTGATCGGGAAACACTGTCTCCTACCTACCGCATACTGCAGGGCACGCCCGGCGGATCGAATGCATTTTATATTGCTGCCCGCCTGGGGCTGGATGCAGGCGTGATTGAGGAAGCAAAAGGTTATTTGTCACGCAGGGATGTGGAGACGGGCGAGTTGCTGGAACAGATTGAAATAAGCCACCGCAAAACAAGGGAAGCAGAGCATCTGGCTCGGCGAGCAAGGGAGGCGGCAGAGAAGGCGCAGAGAGAGTACGAAAAACGCCTGGAGCAGATAGCGGAGGTGCAGCGCACTGTGCGCCAGCAGGCGCAGGAGGAGGCGCGTGCTACGCTTGGAAGGGCAGCTGAAAAAGCAGAGAATTTGCTGAAAGAACTGCAAAAAGCCAACAAAACCACGCGGAAAACCATGGGGGTTCGCCAGAAACTCAATACTCTGCGCAACGAGACATATGAGGCTCTTCAGCCAGCTCCCCCTCAGCTGACAGAAGTTGTGGAGGCGGACACAGAGCATGTGTACCGCAAGGGAGACAAGGTGCGGGTGCTGACGCTGAATTTGGATGGGCAGCTGCTGGAAAACCCGCGTGAAGGGTATGCTACCGTGCAGATGGGAGCGATGAGGGCAACACTGCCTCTGGCGCAGCTTCGTCCGCTGCGGGCGGCATCATATCAAGACACCGAGCAAAAACCTGCCCGCCGCACAGAAACCAGCGGAGCCTCTCAATTGGCCATGCGCAAGGCGATGCAGATATCACCTGAGCTAATGCTGAGAGCATTGCGAGCAGATGAAGCCCAGTCGCTGCTTGACCGCTATCTGGATGATGCCTATGCAGCAGGGCTGCAGCAGGCGCGCATTATACATGGCAAAGGCACAGGCGCACTGCGCAGGGTGGTGCATGAGTTTCTGAATGGGCACCCAATGGTGCGAACTTGGAAACTGGCGGATGAAAATGAGGGCGGCGATGGGGCGACCCTGGTCTATTTCAAGGAGGCATAGTGCATGTGGTGGTTTTGTATGATGCTGTATGGGTTTGTGCTGGGTGCATTTGCTGCCTGGACACAGGGCGGCCTGCGTGTGTTTATGAAAACCCTTGGGATGCCGCTTGCGCTGCTGCTGGCCCACATACTATTTCATCGTGATGCGCCAGCCGGCCCATTTGCTGTACTTGCTGATCTGTTTATACTGGCTGGGGCGGGTTTTTGTGCAGATTACCTGGTGGGGCTGAAACTGGGCAGGCACGGCCGCGATGGCATGAGGGGTGATTCGGTAGGGCATTGATGCTGTTTGAAGCCTGAAGAGTTCCCCCTCCCTGCATGCTGTCGGGGAAGGGGATGCGAACGCGTTTCAGCGGATAATCCCGATTACTTCCTGCAGTCTGTCGTTGCCGAACCCGGCATTTGTTTCACATTTGAACTGCACTTTCTCTTCTTCAAACTGAATGCACAGCATTCGTGTGAATGGGGTGAGAGTGTAGCAAATTTTCGCCTCTAAGGTATTGGGGGCGCTCCAGGCGGCTGTGGCAGCAATGGGCTGCACTTCTCTGCACTCATACAAAGTGCCGCTGCGCAGCCACTGACCCTGCAAATCGCATTCTATGGTGTGCAGTTTTTGCCTCTGGCTGATCACAATGCGAATGTTTTCTTTGCTGCTTTCAATGTGCAGTGTTTCCAGGCCGTATGGGTTGTGCAGAAAATGCACGGTTTTGCCTTCCAGTTTTAATGCAGTTTCAGATACTGCTTCACCCTGCGGCGCCGATATAGTAAGCGGATAGCGCAGCGGCTCTCCTTCCTGCTGCCCAGCAGCGGCGTCTGCCATTGCAGGCAGCAGGTGTTTCCATACCAAATTGAGCACTGTTCCCATATCCTGTGTGCCTGAGGTAATGGCAGCAACAGCATTTTGTTCGGGCATTACTACGCAATACTGTCCGAATGCTCCATCTCCGCGGTATGCGTTGTGGCGGCAGCGCCAAAACTGAAAGCCATATCCCTGATGCCAGTCGTTGTTTGGGTCTGAGCCATTAGAAATGTGGCTGCTGGTGGCCGTTTCCACCCATTCAGGTGAAAGCAGCTGCCTATTGTTCCATTTGCCATTTTGCAGGTAGAGCAGGCCCAGTTTTGCAATGTCTTCGGTGCAAAGTTTCAGTCCCCAGCCACCAACCGCCACCCCCATGGGGCAGGTTTCCCAGCTTGCGGTTGCGATTCCAAGCGGCCTAAAGAGTCGTGATGAAAGGTAGTCGAGCAGAAACTGCCCTGTTACCTTTTGCACTATGTTTGCTACCATGTAGGTGGCCATGCTGTTGTAGAGAAAATGCGTTCCTGGTTCAAAGGGCACTGGGGCCTGCAGAAACTCCAGTGCCCAGTTTTGGCTGCCTCTGCCTGGCTCTGTTTCATGGCCGGTTGCCATCGAAAGCAGGTGCCTGAGCCGCATGCTGCGCAGGTTTTCACTTGGGTGTGCGGGTGTTTCATCGGGGAAGAAGGAAATTACAGGGCTGTTTAGCGAGAGCAGCCCTTCCTGCACAGCAAAGCCTGCTGCGGTGGAGGTGAAGCTTTTGCTAAGCGAAAAGAGTACGTGGGGCAGGGCAGGGTGGTAAGGATGAGCATAGCTTTCTGCTACCACGCTGCCGTTTCGCACAAGAACAAAGCTGTGCATTTCTTTTACAGTGCGGCTTACCTCTTGCAAAAAAGCCTGCAGGCCATCCCGGCTCACTCCTTCTGCCTCAGGAGCAGAGCGCGGCAGCAGTTCAGATGAGTGAAGCATGTATTATTCCTCCTGTACGATTGGGTTTGTAGCAGTATACCAGTTTCTCTGTTTACTGCAGTTTTATGTTACAGCGATAATTCTGCTGCGTACAAGGCAGCAGAAGCAGATCAAAAACCGGCTGAATACTTGCAATTCTCAAACAGCCAGTTGAGCTATTCCATTGCTCCGCCTCAACAGGTGTATGGGTACAATTCACCGAAAAACCTGGCATCGGTGGGTACGCGTACAACAGCATGGGTAAATGATTTCTTATTTATGGTATAACAACGCTATGAGCAATGTTGCAGCAATACCTATTCATATTGAAGACCCGGTGAATGCCGCCATTCTGGCGGTTTCAGAAGACCGCATACAGGGGTTTGAGCCAGACCCGATTGGCGTGATTGCCAGAGAAACAGGCATCGATGCGAATACTGTGCTGGAGCGAGTGCGCGCCATGCTGCAGGGAGGGGTGATCAGGCGCGTGCGACAGACGCTGCTGGCTACCAACCTGGCACAGGGGGCGCTGGTTGCCTGGCAGCTTGAAAAACATCAGCTGGACGAGGCATTTGATTTTCTGTTTCAGCAAGACCCCTTTTCAGGGCACGTGGTGGTGCGTTCTGCCGATCCCGCTACCCCTGGTGCGCAATACCGCCTGTGGACTACACTGAAAGTGCCGCAGGGGTATTCACTGCACAAGCACTGCCTGTTTCTTCAGAAGCATATTGGCGCAAAAAGTTTTCTGATTATGCCGGCCAAACGCCTGTTTGCCCTGGGAGTAGGGCATGTACGCAGACGGGGGCTGGAGATTGGCAGCAAGAGCGAGGCACACGCTGAAGCGCTGACTACAGAGGTGGTGCAGCTGAGTGAGCTTGACTGGCAGGTTCTAGTGCCTTTGAAACGCGAATTTGCTCCTGAAGAATTGCAGCGCGACTTGTGGCGGGCAAGAGCAGTAGAGGCTGGGGTGGATTTTGACACTTTTTGCAGGGTGGCACAGCTGCTAAATGAGCGCAAGGTAGTAGGAAGATTTTCTACATTTCTTGAACATGTAAAACCTGCTACAGATGGCGAAAGGCATGTTACACGCTACAACGCCCTGTTTCACTGGGCAGTGCCGGCAGGCAGAGAGATGGAGGCAGGGCAGGAAGTGGGCAGGTTTCATATTATGACGCATGCCTACTGGCGTGAGGGCGGCCCCGAGTTTCGCAATGTGAACATTATGGGGGTGGCGCACGGGCTGGACAAGGAGGTTTTGCTTGCACACAAGGCTGCAATGGATGCACACTTGCAGGAATGCGGCATACCTCTGCTTTACACCAATGTTTTCTGGGGTGGCCGCAGTGAAATAAAGCCTTCTGAAATTGCTCCCGATGCATACAGAGCTTTCTGTGTGCAGATGGCAGTCAACCCGGATGAGATGCGCGCCGAACCGGGTGAATACGCTGGCTCGTAACGGTCTGATGCAGTAGTACTGCCTTACGGGGCATAGGGAGGGTTGCTCGGCATTGCTGCTAGCGTGAGGTGCAGAGTGAGCAAATTTGTGCTGCCTGGGCGCAGTACCTGCAGCGAAAGCACATCTCCGGGATGGTGTTTGCGTACTGTAAGCGCCAGGTCGTCGTTGTTGTGAATGGCAATGCCATTTACCTGCAGCAAAATATCATCCTGCTGCAAACCCGCGGCAGAAGCGGGGGTTTCACTGTAAACCCTGCTTATCTGTACCCCCTCATTTTGCTGCAGTTTAAGCGCCTGCGCTACATTTTGAGGAACTGCTTCAAATTCTATACCCATCCAGGGCGGGGTTTGCCCGCCGGCAGGATGCCCTTGTGCGATGAGCTGGCGCACCACGCTGCGCACTGTGTTGGAGGGTATGGCGAAGCCGAGGCCGATACTGCCTCCATCTGGCCCTGAGCTGAGAATAGCGGTATTGATGCCTACAAGCTGCCCGGCGATATTGGCCAGCGCCCCCCCCGAATTTCCCCTGTTGATTGGTGCATCGGTTTGAATAGCGTTTTTCAGGTCGTGTCCCTGTTCAAGCTGCAAGTTGTGCCTGTTCAGTGCAGAACATACTCCAACGGTAACAGTAGAGCCGAGGCCAAGCGGATTGCCTACCGCCAAAGTCCAGTCTCCAACCTGCAGCTGGCTTGAATTGCCTATGACAGCGCAGGGAAGGTGCGAGGCATGTATGCGCAGTACTGCCAGGTCTGTGGCAAGGTCTGCGCCAACGATTTGGGCGTAGTACCATTTGCCGCTGGGAAGGGTGACACGAATTCTGCTGGCGCCCTGAATTACGTGATTGTTGGTGACAATGTAGCCATCGGGGGTCAGGATAACGCCTGAGCCTTTGCCGTGCACTTCCTGGTTGAGAAAGAAAGGGACCCCGTTTGCATCCTGCATAGAGAGTTTGCCTACGGTATCTATATTCACCACAGTGGGTTCGATTCTTTTAACTGCCGTACGAAATGGGCTGGTATCTGGAGGTACCGGAGGCGGGGGAGCATCTAGAATGGCAAGCGCGTTTCTGCGTGCAGCCGAGGCAGAAGCTGAGTGGTTTTTGTAATGCAGTACAATGCCCGCCCCGGCGAGTACGCCAAAGAAGAAAAGCAGCAGGGGCAGAATTTTTTTTGCCATTTACCCGCCGTCTTTCAAACCTGCAAGCAGGCTGGCCATTTCCACTGCAGTCAGAGCGGCTTCTGCACCTTTGTTACCGGCCTTGCTGCCTGCACGTTCCATTGCCTGTTCGATATTTTCTGTGGTAAGCACCCCAAAACCAACGGGTATGCCTGTGTCAAGCATTACCCTGCTGATGCCAGAGGTTACTGCAGATGCGATTAGGTCGTAATGTGAGGTTGCGCCGCGTATAATGCAGCCCAGAGCAACGATGGCCTGAAACCGCCCCGATCGCGCAAGCGCCTGCACCGCAATGGGAATTTCGTAGCTTCCGGGCACGTGTATCACTTCAATGGCGCTCTCGTCGGCTCCACAGCGTCGGAGCGCATCGTGCGCACCCTGCAGCAGCGGGCGGGTGATGAGTTCATTCCATCTGCTTACCACTACTGCTATGCGCATACCCTGTGCAGAGATGCTTCCTTCTTTTTCCTGCGCACTCACAGGTTTTCTCCCTTCTGTGCAGCTGTATCGTCGAGCATATGGCCCATTTTTTCCTGTTTTGTACGCAGGTAATTTTCATTGTGCGGATTAGGGGCTATGCGCAGGGGCACGTGCTCCTGTATGGTGATGCCATATCCTTCCAGCCCGGCTACCTTGCGTGGATTGTTGGTAAGAAAGCGTATATTTTGCAGCCCCAGGTCGGTCATAACCTGTGCTCCTATGCCGTAATCTCGCAGGTCGGGCTTAAAGCCAAGCATTTCGTTGGCCTGCACAGTGTCTGCCCCGCTGTCTTGCAGCTGGTAGGCGCGCAGCTTGTTGATGAGGCCAATGCCTCTTCCTTCCTGTTCCAGGTAGATGAGAGCGCCTCTGCCTTCTTCTGCGATGTTTTGCAGTGCAAGATGCAGCTGACTGCCACAGTCACATCGTAACGAATCGAGCAGGTCTCCTGTGACACAGGAAGAGTGTACTCGCACCAGCGGGGGAGGAAGCGCGGGGTTCAGAATATCTCCTTTTACCAGGGCAACCACATGGTTTGGCTCAACGCTTGCCTCGTAGGCATACACAGTAAATTCTCCATATTTACCGGTAGGCAGGCGTGTTTCTGCCACTCGTGTGATGAGCCTCTCTGTACGACGGCGGTAGGCAATGAGGTCTGCCACGGTGATGAGAGTGAGTTGAAAGCGGTCTGCAATGCGCAGCAGTGCCTCCAGGCGTGCAGCATTGCCATCATCATCCAGAATCTCGCACAGTACGCCTGCCTCTTTAAATCCTGCCAGTCTGCACAGGTCGAGGGTTGCTTCTGTGTGCCCTGCCCGCTTGAGTACTCCGCCCTCCACGGCGCGCAGGGGGATAACATGTCCTGGGCGCATCAGGTCTTCGGGCACTGCATTGTCGTCTGCAAAAACAGCCACTGTGCGCGCCCTGTCTGGAGCGGATATGCCAGTGCTGGTGCCATGAGCAGCATCCACTGTAATAGTCATAGCTGTTCCCAGCCGTGCCGTATTCTGAGTTACCATCATGGGCAGCCGAAGCTTTTCCAGCCTTTGTTCGGTGGTTGCCACGCAGGGAATGCCTCTACCGTGCATGATGAGAAAATTCATGATTTCTGGCGTGCAGCATTCTGCTGCCACAATAAAATCGCCTTCATTTTCCCGGTCTTCATCATCTACAACGATGACTGCCTTGCCCTGTTTCAGGTCTTCTACTGCCTGTTCTACTGTTCCGAACCCCATGTGCCCGCTCCTGAGTGCAAACAGATATGTACATTATACGCTTAAAAAACCAGAGGGTGCGGCGTTCTGCACTGCAACATTACTGTTTAGCACATGCAATTGCACGTCTACTCTTGCATCTGCCCGTACAGTGCGTCTGAAACCAAAAAAGCTCCTGCTGGCACAGCAGGAGCTTTAGGGGAGAGACTCTACTCTACTCCGGCAGGGGCATGAGTACGGGGGGGGGGCGGCGTCCAGTTGGGATCATCCTTCGCCAGCAGATGCAAACCGATGTGTTCACCCAGCTCGTGGTCAGTGTGTCGGTCTACCCACTGCCCAAAAGTCTCCTCGGTCTGCCGTGTATTTTGGAAGGCGCAGAGCAGGTTTTCAAGCGCATATTTCACCTTGTCGGCGGGCACCTTGCGTGAGATGGCCCGCACAAATTTGGCGTCTTCTCCCAGTCTTCCTCCCAGGCAGACATCGTATGCCTCTACCTGTTCACCGTTGTTGAGACGTGCGAGGCATCCCTGCAGCCCTATGTCTCCTATGTGGTGCTGGCCGCAAGAGTTGGGGCATCCGTTGAGATGTATTCGCACAGGTTCTTCCCAGAGCATTTTCTGTTCAAGATGGGTTATTATTTCACGCAGCCTTGCCTTGGTTTCGGTGATGGCCAGGTTACAGAATTCATTGCCAGTGCAGGAGACTGCTCCCTTGTGGAATTCTGAAACATCCCAGCGAAAGCCTGCATCCAAAATAGCCTGCTTTGCTGCAGGCAGGTCTTCTGCCGCAATATTTGGAAACAGGAAGTTTTGCTGGTTGGTGGTGCGAATGTTTCCCTGGCAGTAGCGTTCGGCAATATCTGCTGCCGCAGAGAGCTGTTCGGCAGTAACGCGGCCAGTGATAATAGATACTCCAATCCAGTACAAGCCAGCCTGTTTTTGTTCATGCACACCCAAATGGTCTTGCTGTACATGCCCTTGCGGGTCTGGGATGGGCAGCGCAGGTTCGGGCGTCCAGCCCAGTCTTTTGATCACTTCTTCCTGAAACTTTTCTGCTCCCCAGTCGGCTACCAGGAATTTGAGGCGTGAATGGTTTCTGCGCTTGCGGTACCCTTCATCGCGGAATATTTCGGTAACCGCCCTGCACACATCCAGTGCCTGTTCTGGGCGGATGAACATATCGAGCTTTTGTGCCAGGTGCGGCTGGGTAGAGAGGCCGCCTCCTACTCGCACATGAAAGCCTGTTTCTTCTCCTCTTCGCACAGCCTGCAGTGAAAGGTCGTTGATTTCGGGCTGATTGCAGTGAATGGTGCAGCCTGAAATAGAAAGCTTGTACTTGCGGGGCAGGTCTGAGTATTCCTTGTTGCCCAGAAAGTAGCTTGTGATTTTCTCTATGACAGGTCGTGCATCCAGTACCTCATCCGGGTCTATGCCGGCTACAGGGCATCCGCAGACATTGCGCATAATGTCGCCGCATGCGCCTGTAGTAGAAAGCCCTGCGCTGCTGAACAGTTGCAGAATGGCAGGGAAGTCTTGAATGGTGAGCCAGTGAAACTGAAAGTTCTGACGCGTGGTGATATCTGCAATTGAGCGCCCGTACTGTTTGGAGACATAGGCCACCGCCCGCAGTTGTTCTACTGTGAGGCTGCCGCCCGGTATGCGCACTCGCATCATGAAGTGACCTTCTTTTGGCTGCTGCTCGTATATGCCGTACCAGCGGAACAGTGCCATATCTTCCGGTGCGATAGCGTCGTATCCCAGTTCTGCATAGCGCAGAAGGTCGGGCAGCACGTCTAGGCCGTCTTTCTCTTTTTTTAGTACCTCAATGTCAATTTTTGCCATCAAAATCTCCTCAAACCATCATTTGGCTTTTGTTTCGGCTAGTTGCTCTTCATAGCCTCTATCAGCACCTGTGCAACCTCAGGACGTGTAAACTGCATGGGGGGGATTTCGCCTGCGCGCAGCATTTCGCGTACTTTGGTGCCAGAGAGCGCGATTCTGGTTTCCGGGGTGTGTGGGCAGGTTTTAGTTGAGGCCATGCCTTCACATTTTGTACACCAGAATGTATGCTCAAACTTGAGCGGAACGATGCCTATTTCATCTGGAGTAAACGAATCGAAAATAGTTTGGGCATCGTAGGTGCCGTAGTAGTTTCCTACCCCTGCATGGTCGCGACCAACAATAAAGTGGGTGCAGCCGTAGTTTTTACGAATGAGGGCATGAAAAATTGCTTCTCGCGGGCCTGCATAGCGCATGGCCGCCGGGTTCACTGCCAGCAGCGTTCTATCCAGCGGGTAGTAATTGTCCAGCAGTACGCGGTAGCACTTCATGCGCACATCGGCAGGAATGTCGTCGCCTTTTGTCTGCCCTACCAGCGGATGAAGCAGCAGGCCGTCTACCATTTCGAGTGCGACTTTCTGCAGGTATTCATGAGCACGGTGCACAGGGTTGCGCGTTTGAAAGCCTACCACAGTGCGCCATCCCTGTTTGGCGAAATATGCCCTTGTTTGCGCCGGGGAAAGGTAGTACTCTGCAAAGTCGGTGTGTTTCGGCAGAGAGAGTACAGTGACCTCGCCTCCTACGCGTACCTGCGGTTCTGCAAGCAGCGCCGCTACACCGGGGTGGGCAGGGTCTGCGGTGCGGTATACCTGTTCTGCTTCTTCCTGCACATTGGGGGTAAACAAATCTTGTACGGTTAGAATGGCAAGCAAAGTACCAGCCTCATCCTGCAGTGCTGCCTTGCCATCCAGGGTAAGCGCCGCTGCCTCATCTCTGTCTGCCGAAAGGGTGACAGGAATGGACCAGGGCAGGCCGCTGGCGAGTCGCATGCTGTGTACAACGCTCTGATAATCATCACGGTTGAGAAAGCCGCTCAGCGGGCTGGCAGCGCCAGTGGCAATGAGTTCGAGATCGCTGATCTGGCGTGTATTGAGTGTGAGTTTGGGCAGGGAATCTGCGCTTGCCCGCAGCTGCTCGCTTTCCTGCTCTGATGCAAAACGATTGACAAGTGCGCCACCATGTGGAGCAATGGCGGAGACACCAGCTGGTGCTTCTGAAACGGCGGACATATGTTCCTCCTCAAAATCTGACTAAAATGGTCTGGTTACTCAACAATTTTACCGCAGCTTTCTGAAAAATGTCAAGCAGAGCGCAGCATTTCAGATAAAGGCTTTGCAGTGCATGGGTGAAAGCCGACAGTTCAGTTTACAGAGAGGTATCTATCCCTGAATCTGCGTTGAATGTTCTTTTGAGCGCCTTGAAAGCGTTTAATTATCTGTAGAGCATTCTACGTGCTACAATAAAATAGTTTTTATCCGTTTGGGCTGAGGTAGCCGGGCTTGCCAAGTCGGTGCAGGTAGGGAGGCAGAGTAGCGCCCACAACCACCCCCAGCACGTCGCGTTCAGGCACAGGGCCAAAAACCCTGCTGTCTTCTGAAACCGGCAGGTTGTCTCCTAAAACTACCAGAAACCCTTTGGGCACTGAAAGCTGGATTTTTGGTCCATGCGGCGTCTGAATGGTTTTCTGTTCGTAGTAATCTGCCAGTCCAGTGCGAAAAGCCTGGTCTTTTACATCGGGAAAGGTGCTGTGAATAACATCACCCGGCAGTGCGAAGATGCGCTTGATGATGATATTGCGTCCCTGTTTGAGCAGCACCACCTGAAACCGTTGCAGGGGCGGGTTGAACCACCCTCGTCTTCTCATAAGCACCAGTTGCCCGTTGTGAAAAGTTGGCATCATAGAGATGCCATGTACAATGCCCATGCGGAAAGCGCTTACAAAAAAAAGCACAAGCAGCAGAAATATAGTGAGCAGGATAGACTGTCGTCTTGCCTGACGAGACAATTGGTCCCTCCTTTGGGCATATTCGAGTTGGAAGAGATTTTGCCCATTCGTGTTCAGTATACCTTGCTGCTGCATCTGCAGAAACACTATTTTGAGGAGTAGAATATCATCAACGCTCAGGCTTTTTCCCACATTAGTTTGAACAGCCAAATGCTGCCGTTATTTTTGTATGTGCTGGCAGGGTTTGTTCTGCTGCTTTTTATATGCTACACAGCGCTTTTTGTGCAGACCCGTGCACTTAGAAAGCGTCTGGCAGTGTTGATGCAAGGTGATGAAGGACAGAGTCTGGAGCAGATACTGCATCAGCATTTGCAGAAGGTAGAGAGTGCAGTGCAAAGGCAGGAGACTTTGGAACAGGCAGTTGGGGTGTTGCAGGCGCAGGTGCCGCGGTGCATAAGCCGTGCAGGCATGGTACGCTACAATGCCTTTGCAGATGTAGGGGGAGAACAGAGTTTTGCCATTGCCCTGCTAGATTCAAAAGGAAACGGCATGGTGCTTACCAGCCTTTACAGCCGTTCTGAAATGCGCGTGTATGCCAAGACGATACAGGACGGCCGGGCGAGCCACAACCTTTCAGACGAAGAAAAAAGAGCTATACAGGAGGCAGTTTCACATTGAGCGGTGTTGCAGCTGGAATGCAGCCGGAAGAAAAGGCCCTTATACAGCGCTGTCAGAAAGGCGAGAGAGATGCTTTTGATTCTCTCTTTCGCCAGTATGAGAAGCGTGTGTACAACATGGCGTTTCGGTTATGCAACAACTACGATGAGGCCGGTGATGTTACAGTAGACGTGTTTTTGCGCATTTTTAGAGCAATTGGCCGCTTTGAGTTTAAGTCTTCGTTTTCTACCTGGGTGTTTCGCATAGTGACCAATGTGTATCTTGACCGCAGAAAGCGTGCGAGCAACCGGAGCAGCCTTTCGCTGGAAGAGTACATTGCTTTGGAAGAAACATCTGTTACCCGCCAGCTGGAATCTGCTGATCCTTCCCCTGCGCAGATTGCCGAGCAGAATGAACGAACAGATGCGCTTCAGCATGCCATTGCCCAGCTGCCAGATTATCAGCGCGCCATGGTGGTGTTGTATCACACAGAAGGTCTTTCATATGAAGAGATAGCAGAAGTGCTGACTTTGCCAATAGGTACTGTGAAATCTCGTTTGAACAGGGCGCGTTTGCTGCTGCGTCAGATACTGCAAAATCAGCAGGAACTATTTTAGAGCCTATGTCGTCGTACAAAAAGCCGCAGATATTGAATGTTACATGTCATGGTATAGAGGTGAGTGTATGTCTTGTGAGGAAATGAGAGAATTGTTTTCGGCTTCATTGGAAAGCAGCCTGGATGCAGCCTTGACTCTGAAGCTGGAGAGCCATATACAAATGTGCAGCGCGTGCCGTACCGAACTGGATGGCCTGCGCTTGGTTTGGGATAAGCTGGATGTTTTGGAAACGGTTGAGCCTCCCAAACTGCTGCATGGAGAAATTATGGAGCGGATAGATGCAGAGCGGGAAAGCGTTCAGCGCCCGGGTCTGCTCGTCCGTTTGCGCCAAATGTTTCCCAGCCCGCGCGCGCTTGCCGCCGCCGCCGCCTTCGCGTTTGTGCTTTTGGCTGGATACAGCCTGCATTACACCCAGCAGGCTACGCTGGGGCCGATACATTTTCCTGTAGTGCAATCGCAGCCCAACCATTTTACACCTGCCTCTATTACAAGCATAAAACAAAATGCCTTGCATCAACATCTTTGGGAAATAACTATTAAGGCCGCTGATTCAGAGCCGGGAATGCTTTCCTGTACCATTGAATCTCCCTCTGCGGCAGTATCTCCATCGCAGGTAAACATACAGCTCAAACCCGGAGAAACCAGGCATGTGCAATTTTATCTTGCTGGTTCAGGCACTGTTGCAAACCTGACTGTTGTTTCACGGTACCAGAATCTAAACGGCGAGAATACAAGTCAGATTGGCCTCTCGCAGTAAAATAGGGTTCTTTTACAAAGCGGTCTGCTTTTGTAAGCAGGCCGCTTTTGTTTTGGAAGGCTAAAAATACGCCTCAGGGCGGATGTACCACTTGTATAGACCTGATACAATGCTTTTTGAAAACAGCCGCAGGAGGTGACGCCATGTTTGAGAAAATAGTAGTTTGTTCAGACGGTTCAGAGCCTGCCTTGCATGCATTGCGCACTGCGGCAGAGATTGCTCAAAAATTCAGCGCTCATGTTGTCGTAGTGCATGTATTCGACCCGAGTACTCTTCCGCTGCCTTTTGCCGGGATATCAGATTCTGAAATGATAGCTGCAGGCGAGTGCGGCTCTTACGCCGACAGGGTGTTTGACTGTGTTGAGAAGCAGACTTCGGAACTGCTGGAGAAAAACGAAATTGCTTTCAAGATGCGCAGGGAGTTTGGTCATCCGGCAGAGCGCATACTGAGCGCTGCACAGGATGAGAATGCCGACCTGGTGGTGGTGGGCAGCAGGGGGTTGAATGCGTGGAGGGCTATGGTGATGGGCAGTGTTTCTGTGCATATTGTACAGCATGCTCACTGCCAGGTGCTGGTGGTACGGTGAAAAAACGTTCCACCCCGCATAGGAACGGCGGGGTGGAACAATGTTTGGCTAGGCTGTTTTTTTGCGCAGTTCGTACACCGCATCTGTCTGGCGTATGAGTCGTTCAGCTTCTGTAGCGCTGAGGCGGCCGTTTGTTACCATTTGCAGTATGCTACGTCGGGCTTCCAGCCTCTGCCCTTCCAGGGCATCCAGTGGGTTCACCACAGTGCCTGTTTTTTCGGGCGATCGCGTTACCTTGCTACGCACCGCCTCAGTTACCTCGGCAGATTTGTTGCGTACAATGTTTTTTAAGCCATCCCAAGTTTCACGGGTTGCGGTGCGCGCCGACTCTTTTACATACACTTCCACCATTTTGAGCAGTGCCGGCGCCAGTCCGTTTACTTCTACAGAATAGTGTGAACCATCGGGGCGCTGTATCTCTACAGTTTGCTGCCGCGGGCGTGCCGTATCTTCTTTGGCGGGGGGTTCTTTATCGGCAGGTTTTGCATTAGCTGCAGGGGCTGCCAGCGCTGCAAGCAGAGCGGCCGCTTCGTCAGCTCGAATCAGGCCGTCTGCCAGCATTTGCATAATGCGCTCGCGCTCGGCTGTCTCATTCATACTGTGGTTCCTTCCGTATTGCGCAGCAGGTGTATATCCCCCGATATGGTCTGCACATTCAGAGTACCGGTTCCACTGCCAAGCTGTCCGCTCCAGAGGGTTTCGCCAGCTTGCACGCTGCTTGCATCGTGTTCGCATCTGAGGCTGCCAGAGGTAGTGGAGAGAGATGCTCTTACATCACTGCCCTGCACCAGCGCCAGTTGTACATCTCCGCTTACGCTGGAAACCTGAATACTGCCCGAATACGGTTGGCTGAAGCGAATTTGAATGTCGCCGCTTACTGTTTGCGATTGTGTTTTGCCAGAGATGAGTGAAGCAGCATTTATATCGCCTGAAACCGACTTCATGGCAATGCTGCCGCTGGCATTCTGCAGGGATATATCACCGCTCACCGAATCGCAAACAATATCAATGGGGCAGACAACACCTACCCGCTGCAGAAGAATATCGCCAGACACCACCTTGCATTCCACTTTTCCACCCTCCAGGTCTGAGGCGTTCAGGTCTCCACTGCCGTTGCGCGCCAGCAGCCCGCCGCCGACCTTGTGAATTTGCATGTCTCCGCTTGCACTGGTGGCCACGGCAGCGGCGGCAATGTTTTGCATGGTGATGCTGCCCGAAGCTGTTTCTCCTCTCACATCCCTAACATCCGTAAGGGTAAGAGAACCTGAAGCGGTAAAGGCTTCTACACTGGCTTCTATCCCGGTTACAACAGCCTCGCCAAAGGTGGTGCGCAGATGAAGCTTGTCGGCATGCACAGGGATGTACAATTCCAGATCGACTGTTCCATCCTCAAACGGGTCGGGAGCGCTCACCTTGATGTCCAGCCTCGAATCGGTGCCGTGTATAGCTACCTCCATGCGCGAACATACGCTTTCGGGCGACTGCGCCGCCCATGCTACTTTATGTACAGAAACCGAGGCGGGGCCATTTTGAATCCCTGTAATTTGTATGTTGCCCAGTGGGTTCTCTACCAGAATCTGTGAGCCATCGGTGAGATGAAATTCCTGCTGATGGTTTTCTTCATGTACAGGCAGATTGCCTGAATTAACCGGTCGTTCATCGTGCATTGTTGCCCAGCTGCGCACTCTGGCAGACATAAGTGTAGACCAGTGAGAAGTGGAACGGGTGACTCCTTTGAGTTGTTTGAGAATGCGTTCGGGCTGCACTTTTGAAACCGCTTTGGTAATTCGCTCACCTAGGTCATCCAGGTCTATGTGCAGATCCACCTTTTTCTTTTCCTGAGGCGGCGCATCTGTTTTGGCAGCAGCAGCTGGCGCTCCTTCGCCGCGCAGTGCGGCAATCAGCATTTCAGCTTCCTGCGGGCTGATCTGGCCGTCCTGCAGCATTTGCAATACCCTCATTACACTTTCGTCCATCGTCTCTACTTCCTTTCTGCCCCTTTGAGCGGGCAAGGCAGTTCATTTTCAGATTCAGGTAAGGTCTTTCAGAATTTGTGCGGCTTCTTCTGCGCTCATATCGCCATGTGCCAGAGCATCAAGAACTTCCCGCCGTTTTGCGGTATGGTCTGCTGGCTCAGCGGTTTGCTGCGCCGAGGCAGAAGAAACGCTGTAAGAGAATGTAACAGTAGAATGCTCGCTGGAAGGTTCTTCGTTGAGCTGCAGTGCGTTGAGCGCGTTTTGCAGCCGGTTTCGCACCGTTGGGTATGAGATGCCCAGTTCTTCACCCACTCTTGTAAGATTTCCCTCACATCGCAGAAACAACTCTATAAACGAGTACTGGTCGGCCGGGAGGCGGCAAAAGCGACAG
Source organism: Chthonomonadaceae bacterium (assembly GCA_027459665.1). Taxonomy (GTDB): domain Bacteria; phylum Armatimonadota; class Chthonomonadetes; order Chthonomonadales; family Chthonomonadaceae; genus DAIDHN01. Next base: position 24,685 of record DAIDHN010000035.1, read on the forward strand.
AGATCGAACTGGCTGTGCACGCTGGTTTTACAGTGATTGCACTGCAGTTCTGCTACAGTCATACCACCCTGGCATACCGGGCACTGAGACAGTGGTTTGGCCATGGTTTTACGTATCCTCCTATGTGTTATAATACAACATATTGAAGAATACGTCAAGAAAAATAAAAAAAGTTGAATTTGTACTGAAAAAAGTAGATGTTATTTTTTATGGCGAGGGTGGTGTAGCATTTGCAGCCGAAATAGAATGAGTTACTTTAGAAAAGGCAGCAGCTTTGAGCGATGGCAGTTTGAGCAGGGTGAATGTGCCTGCCGGGGCAGGCTGGGGCATATTTGCTAGATGTGCGGCGGGGGTTGGAGGCTGGGGGGAGTCGTTGTGTTTTGCAATATCAGCCAGCAGTTTTCTGGCGCGGCGGCTGGATGCATTATAAAAGAGAGCAGTTTGTGCTGCAGACTGGGCCAAACCTCGGTGGTTTGCGTGCATGGCAGCCAGCGCCAGGTGGTAGTACATAATAGAGGTGCTTGTATGATCCGGGCTGTGAACCGGCAGGTCGCTGACAGCCTGATTGAGGGCTGCCACTGCCTGTGAAAGAGTATTTGCCGCCTGCTGAGGCTGGCCGTAAATACTCAGACGGTAAAGCGCCCAGCCGTAACTGTCTTCGTACGAGGCAATTTGCGCCTGACTGATTTGTTCTGAACTGAGCATGAACGGGTGGGTAGCAAGAGTAAGCGCACGCCGAATATTGTTGAGACCTTCTTCAATTTCTGTGGGTGATGTACTTGTTGCCGCCAGAATGTATCCCGCCTGATTGAGAGCATCCGGGCTGTTTGGTGCCAGTGTGATGGCCTGCTGAGCCGCTGCTTCTGCCTGCTGTACCATGGCTGGTCCCTGTGAGTAGAGTGCCTGGCTGAGCAGCAGATAGAGCCGTGCGCGGCTGGAACCTGAGATATTGCTGCATTGCCTCAGGCCCTGTCTGGCATAGTCTGCGGCCATGCATGGGTGATTGTAGTTCAGGCAGAGCAGAGAAGCATACTGAAACGCCCTGGCAGAAGTAGAATGTGCCGCCAGGTAGCCATTGATGTGCGACTGGGCGGCTGCGGTGTCGTTTTGCTGAAAATCTTTCTTCACCAGTTTGAATGCGGTAGGAATGCCTGTGTTGCGGTTTTCTACCCAGAGTAAAAGAAACCATCCCGCAGTTACCAGCATAGCCACACGCAAGAGACTGATTAAAATATTCCAGGGCGATTTTGTAGAATACATCGTTTCCTTTCATTCTCTGGCAATCAATGGTACAGACACCAGAGTGCAAGTGCATTATTGAGGGCATGCATAGTTACAGTAGTTGTCAGCGTGCCGCCGGCCTTGCGCGCCTGTGCCAGTACCGCTCCCATTAAAAAAAGCGGCAGCGCATGCAGCAAACTGCCGTGCGCCAGTGCAAAAAGCGCTGCACTTGCTAAGAGCGCGGTTTTGTGAGAAAATTTGCGCTGCAAACTTCCGTACAACCACCCTCGAAACAGAAGCTCTTCTGCCAGCGGTGCAAGCGTGCATGCCAGTGCTGCAACAAGAGCCTTCTGTAACACAGGCAGATGCTGCATCTGCGCTGCAGGGTTTACACTGCTGCTTTGCTTGTGCAAATAGAAAAGCATATGGGCAGACAGCAGATGCTTTGCGGTTACCTGCTGCAGTTTGAGGGCTGCAGCGGCAAGGGCAAACATACCTGCCCCATACAACAACCCGGTGCCTGCCTGGCGCATACGCGGCGGCAGCATTCCAGATTCCGCGGCGCTCATGTGCGCCATGCGCATAAGAAACAGCGCTGTGCATGCCATGAGAGCATCTTGTGCAAGAAGAAAAGGAACCACTGCGCTAGCCCAGGTATTGCAGCAGGTCATTCTGTTCCGGGTCAGATGTGAGCCTGAGAAACAGTTCTTCCAGGTCTGTTTGCTGTTCACCGGCATGCATTTGCTGAAGCAGCTCAGACGGAGTTCCTTCTACTGCAATACGCCCTCTGTTCACAATAGCAATGCGGCTGCAGAGCCGTTCTGCTACGCTCATCTGGTGTGTGGTTATAAATACGGCTGTGCCGCGCCTGCACAGTTCCCGCAGTATCTGCTGCATGATGCGCGCTCCCTTTGGGTCGAGGCCGACTGTTGGCTCATCGAGAAAAAGAGCCTTTGGGTCATGTATGAGTGCGCCTGCCAGTGCAACTTTCTGGCGCATGCCCCGAGAGTAGCCCTGCAGTATCATGTCGCCTTTTTGCTGCAGCTCGAACAACCTGAGCAGGTTTTCCACCTTCTCCTGTCTGCCTGCCCGTGAAACACCGTAGAGGTCTGCCATAAAGTGGAGAAACTCCCTGCCTGTCAGTTTTTCGTAAAGAAACGGGTTGTCGGGCACATAGCCAAGTTTCGCACGAGCCGCCAGCGGCTCAGCGTTCATGCTGCTGCCATCTATAAAGCGCTCGCCTGAAGTTGGCTGCAGCAAACCCGTGAGCATTTTGATGGTGGTGGTTTTTCCCGCACCGTTTGGGCCAAGAAACCCAAACAATTCACCTGCTTCTACAGCCAGGCTGATTTCATCTACGGCAACAAAGTCGCCGTACACTCTTCTCAACCCGCGGCATTCTATTACTGCCATAGTGCGTTTTCCTTGCAGCCATGCGTCTGCCAGAATAAACCGTCAGCTAAAATGGGTGCATTACCGTATTTGGTAGGCCATAATAACAAGTGAGAAGTACACAACAAAGGAGAAAGCGTACATGCCCCGTTCCATTGTAACAGGAGGAGCAGGTTTTCTGGGGTCTCATCTGTGTGACCGTTTGCTGGCGGAAGGCCATGAAGTGGTTGCCCTGGATAACCTGATTACCGGCAGCACAGACAACATTGCCCATCTTATAGACAATCCCCTTTTTCGCTTCATACGTTATGATGTTACCGAGTATCTTTACGTAGATGGAGCGGTAGATTACATCTTTCACCTGGCATCGCCCGCAAGCCCGGTAGATTTCACCACAAAATCTATTCAGATTATGAAGGTGAATGCACTGGGAACGCACAAGGCACTGGGTTTGGCAAGAGCCAAAAACGCTACTTTTTTTCTCACCTCCACGTCTGAGGTCTACGGCGACCCTCTCATTCACCCCCAAACAGAAGATTACTGGGGCAATGTAAACCCCATTGGCCTGCGCGGGGTTTACGATGAGTCGAAACGTTTTGCCGAGGCGATTACACTAGCCTATCACCGTGCGCACAGCGTACCTGTAAAAATTGTACGCATATTCAATACCTACGGCCCCCGCATGCGCCTGAATGATGGGCGCGTAGTGCCGAACTTTATCGGGCAGGCTCTGCGCGGCGACCCCATTACGGTGTACGGCAGCGGCAGCCAGACACGTTCGTTTTGCTACTGCTCAGATTTGATTGAAGGTTTTTTGAAGCTTGCTTTTTCCGATCAGACAGGCCCAATCAATATTGGCAACCCAACCGAGCGCACCATGCTGGAGTTTGCCCAGGAGATTAAGCGGCTTACCAACAGCAGCAGTGAAATAGTGTTTGAGCCATTGAAAACCCCGGATGACCCAAAGCAGCGCCGGCCCGACATCACCCTGGCGCGCACACTGCTGGGCTGGGAGCCGACCGTGACGCTGGAGGAAGGGCTGCAAAAAACCATAGAGTGGTTTGCAAAACGGCTGGGAGCAACCCAGGTGTGAACCCGCTGGAGATAATTGCCGCCAAGCGGGACGGCATGGAATTGAGCAGCAGGCAGATAACCGCGCTGATAGAGCAGGTTACTGCCGGCAATGTGCCAGACTACCAGACTGCCGCCTGGCTGATGGCAGTCTATTTGCGCGGCATGACGCTGCAGGAAACCACCGCGCTTACTTTGGCCATGCGTGATTCGGGAAGCGTGGTGCAGGCAGCCGGCCTGCCAAACGGACCATTGCTCGATAAGCACAGCACAGGCGGAGTGGGGGACAAAACCTCGCTGGCATTGGTACCCATGCTTGCTGCATGTGGCGCGCCTCTGCTGAAAATGAGCGGCAGGGGGCTGGGAATTACAGGCGGCACCATAGACAAGCTGGAATCGATACCCGGCTTTCGCGCAGGGCTTGCTCTGCACGAAGCTGTAGAGCAGGTACGTACCGTGGGGGCGGCAATGGTGGCTCAGTCGAAGGAGCTGGCGCCAGCAGACGGTATTTTATATGCCCTGCGCGATGTTACGGGCACTGTGGCCAGCATGCCCCTTATTGCAGCCTCTATTATGAGCAAGAAGCTGGCGAGCGGGGCAGACTGCATAGTGCTGGATGTGAAGGCGGGCAGCGGAGCGTTTATGCGCACACGCACCGAGGCGCGCGCACTGGCAAGATTGATGATGCAGTTAGGCAGGGAGGCAGGAACCTCGGTGCATGCCCTGATTACCGACATGAATCAGCCTCTGGGCAGAACCGTAGGCAATGCACTGGAACTGGAGGAAGCTCTGGATGTACTGGAGAACAAGCCTGGTTTAGACGCTCGTTTTCGCCGGCTGTGCATACAGCTGGCCGGCTATGCCCTTGCGGTTTCAAACAGAGCAAAAACCTGGCGGCATGGAAGAGAGCTTGCAGAAAATGCACTGGCAAGCGGCGCTGCAGCAGAAAAGTGTGCAGCAATCATATCTGCCCAGGGCGGCCCGCACAGTCTGGCGCAGGTACGTGCCACTCTGCCCCGCGCACATGTGCAGAAAACCGCCGCCGCCCGCCGGTCAGGGTATCTGACCGGCATGGATGCAGCAGAGATTGGAAAGATTGCGCTGGAACTGGGAGCAGGGCGAACGAGGAAAAATGAACCGCTGAATCATGCTGCCGGCATTAAATTTTGGGTAGGGCTGGGAGACTACGTTCAGAAGGGGGCTGCTTTAGCTTCTGTTTATGGCAGCAGCAACGAGATGGAACCTCAGATTGAGCGGCTGGCAGATGCCTGTACAATAGAGCCTCACCCGCAGCAGCCTGATTTTGCACTGCTGGAAGTAGTGAGGTTAAAACGCTGAAACGGATGTATGCCGTTTCACGTAGAGAAAGCAGCACGGCTGTGCCGGAGTGATGCAGATGGACCAGAAAAAAGCCGACGAACTGAACAAACTGTACAAGGTTTTGAAAAAAGAGACAGGCTACGATGTGACCTCTGCTGCCTCGCGTGCTGCCAGCCTGCCATCAGAAGACCTGCATTATTTGGCTGAACGCACTGCAGCAGAATTTCCACACCTGCGCTGCAGGCTGTTGAACATGCTGCCCGAAAAGTTTCCTCGGTGGGTTTACTGGTATATACCCATGGTGGAGTTTGCAAACTCCAACCATGCTGTGCGTGCGGTCAGGCATTTCCTGCAGCATCCGCCTGCAGGAGAATATGCACATATGCAAGAAAAACTAGTTGCTTATGTTAGCCCATATGCGCATGCTCTGCAGCTGAATGTACAGAATTTGAATATTGTCTGCGGTGTTTTGCTTGCTCTCTTCTGCTACAAAGCCTCTCTGATTTTATTCGACAGCTTTTTGCATGCTGCCAGGTTTCTGCTCAATTTCAAAACCCCGCTGGATGCACTGACACGGGCTGTGAATCGTGTTGACGCAAGGCTGCTGCCTGCTACGCTTACCCTGATTCCTCTTTGTGATGCGGCGGGCAAGAAAACTGAGAAAGCAAAGCTGAAAGAGATGGTGCTAAAGCAGGCAAAACTGCTTACCCAAAGCAATGCAGTGTGGTTGAGCAGTGAACAGGAAAAAACTCTGCTTTCGCTGCTTCCTTCCCGCTGGAGGCTGAAACTACCTGGCAGCTTGCAGCACAAAAACGCAGTGGCTCTGCTGCATGCCATTGGCTGCTGCGGTGGGCAGCTTTCTCTCGACCGTTTGCACAGCCTGAGAGTTTTGGAATATGGGCAGCACACTCCAACTGCAAGGGCTTTGTGGGAAAGCCTGGATGCTCTGGAGGTGAGAGTTTCTGCAGCGCAAGACCAGGCCACCCTGCTTCGTGCTTCCAATGAGGCGGGCGAACTGCTGCGTGCAGCAGCAGGCCATGCAGAGACAGAGCAGGATGGCAGAGAACTGCTGCGAAGTTATGCAGAGGCAGCAGAACCAGCAAAAGAGAAGGTACAGGCTGATGACGTGCAGCCAGAGCATGTACAGCAGGCAGGTTTGACAGGCGGGTAAACGCAGTTTGCCTGCTTTATGCTATGCCTTCCATCTCCAGTTCTTTTTTGAGCAGGCGTTTCACTACCTTGCCTGTGCCTCCCAGCGGCAGCGCAGTGCGAAACAGCACTCTGCGGGGCGCTTTGTAGTCTGCCATGCGTGCCCGGCAGAACTGTACAATCTCCCTTTCTTTGGCCTCTGCTCCCTGGCGCAGCACCACCACGGCAGTTACCATTTCACCCCGCATTCCATCGGCAAGGCCAATCACTGCCGCATCCAGCACGGCAGGGTGACTGCGCAGCGTTTCCTCCACCTCACGCGGATACACATTGAGACCTGAGGTGATGATCATATCTTTTTTGCGGTCTAGTATCGCAACATAGCCGTCGGTATCTTTTGTACCTATATCACCTGTATGGTACCAGCCGCCCTGCATTGCCTCGGCGGTTGCTTCTGGCAGATTGAGATAACCCAGCATCACATTGTCGCCGCGCACAACAATTTCCCCTGTTTCGCCGCTGTGAAGCGGGTTACCCTCTTCACTCCATATCTCTATCTCTACTCCGGGCAGCGCGGGGCCAACGGTTCCGGGTTTTCTAGGTCCTTCCAGCGGGTTGACCGAAGTGACAGGCGAACACTCGGTAGGGCCGTCGCCTTCCAGCACAGGCGCATTGAAGCGTTCTTCCAGCAGGCTGATGAGGCTGACCGGGAGAGGCGCGCCGCCGGAGACGAGCATTCTGAGAGAGTTTTCTACCCCGGTGTTGTGCGGCGAAACAGCCAGCAGCGCCTGAAACATAGCAGGAACCGCCGGCAGCACGGTGATTTTTTGTGTTTGAATGGCTTCCAGCACCTTCGCAGGCGAGAAGCTTTCAAGCATAACGCTTGTCATGCCGCTGGCCAGTGCGACATTCATGCAAACTGTGGCGGCAAATGCATGAAACAGAGGCAGAACAGTGAGAATAGCATCGTTTTGAGTAAAGGGGAGGCGAGCCAGTGTTTGCTCTACGTTGCGTGTCAGGTTTTTATGCGAGAGCATAGCCCCCTTGGGTCTGCCGGTAGTACCCGATGTATAGAGAATAACCGCGCAGTGGTCATCAGTCACAGAAGGGCTTGGCAAGTGAACATTTTTATATGTATGCATCGTCTCACTAATAGAGGCTGCCTCACTGCAGGGAATGTCTGTGAGTATGTGCCTCAAGGCAGGCAGGTTTTGGCGGGCAGCTTGAGCAGCGGGCAGCGTGGAAGCGGCAGCGAGTGCAAAGCTCACTCCGGCATCTTTCCACAGATACTCCAGCTCAGCAGGTTTCAGAGCAGGGTTAGCAGGCACGACAGTTCCGCCGAGGAGGGCAGCTGCGTAGTACCCCCATACAAAGGGGGCGCCATTGGGCAGCAGAATGCCCAGCCTTTCACCAGGCTGAAAGCCAAGCGCAGCCAGCCCTGCTGCAAGTGAATGAACCTGCTGCTGCAGCTCTGCGAATGTGATGATCTGGTTTTGCCAAAAAAGCGCAGGGTGATGCGGACGCAGCAGTGCGCCCTGTTGCAGATAGTCGGTGAGCAGCATGAAAATATTTCCTTCTGTTTCCCCTTTTTGGGGGAGCATTGTGTGTAAGGAAAAGATACCCCGTATACGATGCTGCAAGTTGCCTGGGGCGCTTCAAAAAAATTTTTTAAAAAAAATGAAAAATCTGACTAGACTACTTGTCAAATTAAACTAACTAGTGTATAATGTAATTGGAACTAGGGTACTGCACCAAACGCGGGGGGCGTATGGAGTAGCCCACATCCACCGACTGCATTATGTTCTTATCAGGGAGACCGGAACAGAAGCAGAATCAGTAGAACGGAACGGCATCTGGGGGGATTGCCGTTCCGTTCGTTTTTTTGCCTGCCGCAATGCGAAATAGGCCGTTTGCAGGAAAAAACAATGACATCAGGCGGGCTGTCTTTGCGTAAGTACAGTAAGGGTACACTGTATTCGGAATACAAAATATTCTGCAGGGAGAATAAAGATGGCAAATGATGAAAAGCTGCGCGTGATGGTATGGGACGAGAATCCCGCTCATGCCCCCAAGGATGTGTATCCTGAAAGCATCAATGGGGCTATTGCAGAGGGTTTGAATGAACTGGGTAAAGGCAGCATTCTGGCTTATCGCTCTCACATTGACGGTCCTGAGCAGGGATGCAGCGATGAGGCGCTGAGCGAGGTAGACGTTCTTTTCTGGTGGGGGCATGCACGGCACCGTGAAGTAACAGATGATGTTATGATGCGGGTTTTCCACCACGTGCACCATCGCGGGATGGGTTTTGTGGCGCTCCATTCTGCACATTATTCCAAGACCATGCAGGCTGTTCTCTCGTGTGCGGGGCACCTGCGCGGTGGATGGCGTGAGGGCGAGCCGCCTGATACCGAGGAAATTCGCGTGTGCGCACCCAAACACCCCATTGCAAAAGGCATAAAAGATTTTACTCTGCCGAAAGAGGAGATGTATGGAGCGCCTTTTGATGTGCCGCCCCCGCAGTGCGTAGTGCTGCAGTCTTATTTCCCGGCGGGCGGAGAGTACTTCCCTTCGGGAATGTGCTGGACTGTTGGGCAGGGCAAGAAGGCAGGGTTTACCTCTGGTGGCGGCAATGGGGAAAACGAGGGAGAAGGGATAGGCCGCGTATTCTACTTTCGGCCCGGCCATGAAACGTTTCCCACCTATTACGACCCGAATGTGAAGCAGATTCTGCGGAATGCCGCGCTTTGGTGCGGGCGGCGCATCTAGTCTGATTTGCAATCGTGCAGGAATTGGCTCTGGATGAGTGGAAGTTGAATGAGGGAGTATTCACTCCCTCATTTTATTCAGGAGCGCCGCTTATGTCTGTAGAAAACCGTAAAGTACGAATTGGCATTATTGGCTGTGGCCAAATTGCGCAGCAGCACCTGCGCAACTATCGTGAGATTGCGCAGGCGGAGGTGGTGGCCTGTGCCGACATACTTCCCGAAGCCGCCAACGCCACGGCAGCTGTGTTTGACATACCCAATGTGTACTACACTGCGCAGGAGATGCTGCAGAGAGATGACCTGGATGCAGTGGATGTCTGCCTGCACAACAACCTGCACGTATCGGGCACGCTTGCAGTGCTTGAGCGCGGGCTGCCTGTGTATTGCGAAAAGCCTATGGCAGGCTCGTATCGTGATGCTGTTACTATGCTGGAAGCAGCTAAAAAACATGAAAAAATGCTTCACATACAACTCGGCATGATTTATTCAGACGAAACAAGGGCGGCTCGCGAGCTGATAGACGCTGGCGAGCTGGGGGATATATACCATGCTAGGTCAACGGGCTTTCGCAGAAGAGGGCGCCCATATGTAGACGGGTACGGGAAACCACCCTTTGTGCAGATACAAAATTCGGGCGGCGGGGCGCTGTATGATATGGGTGTATACCATATTTCGCAGATGCTCTACCTGCTGGGCAACCCCGTTATCACCCGTATTAGCGGTACTACCTATCAAAAACTGGCAATGAACGAGGAGCGCCGCCGAGCAGCCGGCTACAGCGTGGAAGAGCTTGCAGTGGGACTGGTGCGCTTTGAGGCTGGCCTGACGCTTGATATTATAGAGGCATGGGCCATACAACTGGGTGGAATGGAAGGTTCTTCACTGGTGGGCACAAAGGGTGGAATCAGGCTGTCTCCTTTCAGTTTTCATCGCAGTGTGGGTGAACTCGACCTGGATGCGGAGACGGACCTTCATTCTGCAAGGTACCGATGGAACAAGCTGCATGGCGAGAATGACCTTTATGCCAATTCGCAGGTACACTGGATAGCGGCTTTGCAGGGAAGAGCGCAGCTGCTGCCCACCGCTGAAATTGCTCTGAACACCATGCTGATCTCAGCGGGAATTTACCTTTCTGCAAAACTGGGGCGCGAGGTGAGTGCAGAAGAGGTGCGAGAGTCGGCAGTCTCTACCGCTATTCCGCTGTAGTTGTTTGAAACATTGGCGAACACTCAAGTAAAAGAGGAAGGAACAATACGATGAGCGATATTTTGAAAAACCTCGCAGAAGAGCAGGTAAAATCCCGTTTGGGCGATGAAGCCGGCAGCGTGGTAGACGATGCCTTGCAGGGCAATCTGCAGGGAGCAGCTACCGCCGCTTTGGGGGCGCTTGGTCTTGGCGGCGGTCAGAGCAGTTCGAACAACTCTGGTGCGCAAAACGACAATAGCAGTGATGATTCGAGTGATGATTCTGACAGCAGTTCAGATGATTCGGACGACGATTCTTCATCTGATGATTCTGACGACAGCAACTAAACTTCTGCAGCAAGGTTGACCAACTGCCCGCGGCATTGAGCGTTTTACAGTATTTTGCCTCAACACCGCGGGCATAATTATGCCGGCAGACAGATTACCAGGCAATTTGGGTAGGGAAGTAGCGGGCAATGAGGTTTTGGTAATAGTCTGTTAATGCCTCGGTATTGGGAGCCTCTTCAGATTTTGAATAGAGATCGTAGGGCTGAAACGCGCGCACCCAGGCAAAAACCTTCTCGTCTTTTTCGTTCATAAGGTGTGCATAGGCATGCTCTTTGTGAATGGGATAGCATGAGTGGTAGCGTATGATGGCAAGTGCTTCTTCGGGCAGATAATTTTTCACCACCTGGTACAGGTATTCATCATGCCCCCAGGAAAAGTGTACTTTATCGAGACCGCAGTGCTGCTTATAGATGCCGCATTCGGTTTGATACTGCGGGTTGAGGCTGTCGGGGTTGGCAGCAAAAAATTCATGGTACACAATGGCAGGGGAATATCTGCAGCCTACCGGGAACGTGTCGCCTACCACTGCCCACTGCGGTTCACCCTTGAGGCAGAGCAGCTTGCCCAGGTCGTGTATCAGCCCCGTTAGCACAAACCAGTCTGGATGCCCGTCAGCGCGAATAGCCTCTGCCGTTTGCAGCAGGTGGTCTATCTGCGTGAGGCTGGTATCGGGGTCGCTGTCGTCTACCAGAGTATTGAGGGTTTCCATGGCTTCCCACACTCCCATAGTTTCATGTGAGGGCGGCAGATATTCATTCTTTTTGTTCAGCACAAATTCAAGCGTCTGGTATTGATGATTGATACGGTAAAACTCGCGCACTCCCGCTTTTTCGGTGGTTTCGTAATCTCTAAACTTGCGCGGTTCATCTGCCTGAGTTTCGTATCGCTGCTTGCGCTCTTCATCAAGCGCGTCCAGGTCTTTCAGCGGGCTGCTGTCTGATACATTCTTGTTCATCTCATTCTCCTGAAAAAGCATTTCAGAAATGCGTTTGCTTTTTCGTATGTTCCTTCTGTTTGAAAAATATTCCTTCTTACCCAACGCTTTTGTGAAATCGGCGGGTTGAGGCAGTAATCAGCACCAGAGTGATGATGAGCAGGCTGTAGAACTGCGGCAGCAGGTCGGTGAAGCCAGCTCCGCGCACTGCTATGCCCCTGCAGATGCTTACGAAGTGGGTGACAGGCAGCAGCTCGGAGACAAGATAGAGCGGGCCGGGCAGGGTTGAGCGCGGGACGATGTAGCCTGAGAGCAAAATGGAGGGCATGGTGGTGAGCAGCGTCATTTGCATTGCCTGAGACTGGCTTTGCGCCACCGTGCTGATAAACAGGCCAAGTGAAAGCGCTGCCAGCACAAACAGCATGGCCAGCAGCAGAAGAAGAATGATGCTGCCCACAATGTTTATATGAAAAATTAGCCAGCTTGCAAACAAAACCACGCACATTTCACCCATGCCCAGCAGGAAGTAGGGAGTGAGTTTACCCAGCATGAGGCCAAGCCCTCCAACCGGGCTGACCATTAGCTGCTCAAGCGTACCCTGCTCACGTTCTTTCACCAGGCTGAAGCTGGTGAGAGAAACCGTAGTGAGCTGCAGCAGCACGCAGACCAGGCCAGGAATAGTAAACACCTGGGTGCGAGCATCTGGATTGAAGAGAACGTCTAAGCGGGCATCCACAGTCCCCTTGGCGCCTGCGGCAGGAGGCCGCGAGAGAGCATTCTGAACGGCGCTGGTGGTCTGGCTGTCTGAGCCGTCTACCAGCATGCGTACAACAGGTGGGCGGCTGGTATTGTATCTTTGTGCAAAGTCTGGGGGAACGATGATGGCTACCTTGGTTACATTTCTGCGAATGTCATCTGCAGCTTCGCCCGGTGTGGCAGCGCTGCCTGTGATCTGCAAGTATCGTGTGTTTTGCAGCTGCTGCAGGTAGTTGAGGCTTTGAGCCGACCTATCCATATTTACCACCAGCGCCGGCACATGCTTGATGTTGAAATTGAGCGCGTACCCAAACAATATCAGCTGCACAAGGGGAATGATGAGGGCAAAAACGAAAGTAGAGGGGTCTCGGCGAATGTGCATCCATTCCTTCAGCACAATGCTTCTATAACCAAACATGGGTGTATTCATTTTGCTGCCAGCTTTCTGGTAAGTATCACAAACACATCTTCGAGTGAAGGCTCTACCGGCCTCATGGAGATCACTTCTCCTCCCGCCTGCTGCACCACATTTTGCACATCAGCGTCTTCGGCATGGTTTTGCATGAGCAAATGAATTTCCGCCTCCACCAGCGTGGCATCCTCTGCCCATGGCTGTTTTTTGAGGGCGCTGAGCGCAATGGAGGGCTGGTCGGCAGCGATGGCTATGCGCCTAGTGTTTGGCGGCGATACCTCTGGCAGCGCCTTGAGATATGCAGGCGAGCCCAGCGCCATCAGTTTCGAAAGGTAAATGTAGGCAATCTGGCTGCAGCGTTCCGCCTCATCCATATAATGAGTGGTAACAAAAAGCGTTTTGCCCTGCGCTGCCAGTTCAAACAGAAGGTCCCATAGTTCCCTGCGGGCAACCGGGTCTATTCCTGCAGTCGGCTCATCAAGAAAAACCAGCTCTGGTTCATGAATCAGCGCCGCGGCAAGCGCCAGTCTTTGTTTCCAGCCGCCAGAGAGCTGGCCGCTGCGCCGCTGCAGATAGCCTCCTATTCCCACCAGATCGACCACTTCTTTTTTTCGCTGACGCAGTTTTTCTCCTCGCAGACCATATACGCTGCCGAAAAACGTAAGGTTTTCATCTACGGTGAGGTCTCGGTACAGACTAAAAATCTGATTGAGGTAGCCAATTGACTTTTTAATGGCTTCTGTCTCTTTCACAATGTCATATCCGTTCACTGAGGCGCTTCCTTCAGACGGTTCCAGCAGGCCGCAGAGCATGCGTATGCAGGTGGTTTTGCCGCTTCCGTTTGGCCCCAGAAAGCCAAAGATAGAACCCTTTGGCACTTGAAACGTAAGGCTGTCTACGGCAGTAAAGTTTCCAAATCTGCGGGTAAGTCCGTTGAGTTCTATAGCGTTCATGTTCTCTTTCAAGCAGTTCAGGGTTTCCAGCCGCCTATGCGCAGCACAGTGGCGTAGATGCCGGGCTTTATCTTTTTGTGTGGGTGCAGGGTGCGCAGTTTCACAGCGAAAACCTGCTTACCCCTTTCATCTGGCGTTTGCAGGTTGGTTGGGGTGAACTCGCCTATGCCTGCAATGCTTTCCACCTTCGCCAGCACGGTTTGCTTCATGCCGTCTATTCTCAGCACGGCGGTCTGCCCTATGGAAACAGATGCCAGTTTTTTTTCTGGCACATACACTTTTATCCAGACGTCAGCGGGGTTTTCCATCTCAACAAGCTCTTCTCCCGGGTTCACCAGGTCGCCTGCGGCAACGGGGATAGTCTGCACGAATCCTGTAAACGGAGCGCGCACCACTTTTTCTGAAACAGTGAACAGTTTACTTTTTGCCAGGGCCTGCGCCGCCATCGCGGCAGCTTTGCGCTGTGCAATGTCTTCCTGCCTGCTGCCTGCCAGCAGTTTGGCAAGCAGGGCCTTCTGCATTTGCAGCTCATCCTGTGCCTGGTGCAAGGTTTCGGTGCGTGTGCCAGCCAGCAGCTCTTTCAGCGCTTCTGCTGCCTCATCGCGAGCCGCTTTGTCTGCTGCAATCTGCTGCGGGCGCGTGCCTGCCAGAACAAGCGCCAATGATGCCTGTGCCTGCTGCAGCTCGGCCCTCTTGATGGCAATTTGCTGCCTGGTAGAACCTTTTATGGTGCGCTGGTAAGCCTGCTGCAGCTGCAGAGCGTTTTGGCTTGCCGTGTCGCTGCTGGTTTTGTACTGCTCATACTCCTGCAGGCTCACGGCGTCTTCTGTGTAGAGAATGCGGTAGCGCTGTGCATTGCGGCGTGCCAGTGCTGCCTCTGCAGCCGCCGCCCTGTAGAGTGCTCTTGCCTCTGCACGTGCCTGCTGGGTAGGCCCCCTAAGCGTTTGCTGCAGGTCTGCAGCAGCCTTTTGCTCTGCAGCGCGTGCAGCAGCAATATCCTGTGGCCTGGGGCCTTGCAGGGCATCTTCGTAAACCGCCTGCCTTTGTGCCAGCTTTGCCCTCGCCTGCGCGATGTCTTCCGGCCGCGGGCCGTGCTGCAGCTGAAGCAGGCTGGCCTCAGCCGCTGCAACTGCAGCCTGCTGTGCCTCAATGTCTTGCTGCCGCGGGCCGTGGAGCGTTTCCTGCAGCGCCGCTGCCGCTTCCAGCGCCTGCTCCTGGCTTGCTTTTGCGTCTTCTATCTGCGGTGCAGCATTGAGAAGCAGCAGCGGTTCACCTTTCTGCACACTATCTCCTTCATGCACGAGTATTTGACGTATTCTGCCCGATGTTCGTGAGGAAACCTCGGCAGGGGTTGTTTGAAAGAAACCCGAAAGCGCGCTTCGCTGACGAATGCGCTGCAGATTGATATACCAGCCGCCCAAGCCTATAATGAATGCAGCAAAGAGCGCGAAAAAAAAGGGCAGTCTTTTTTTCATGTATTAGTCTTTCTGTGCTGTTGTGCCTGAATGAGGCAGCGGGAAAGAGAGAAGATTCATTTTGCCTGCAGCCCCTCCAGAAAAATTCGAATGGTTTCCTGCAGAATCACCGAGTTCTCCTGTTTTGGCTGCTCTTGTATAAACAGCAGGTTGCGTGTGAACATGTAGGTAATCAGCGGCCCCAGAAAGCAGCGCGCCGCCAGAAACGGATCGGCGGCCAGAAGCAGCTTCTCATCCATTTTTTTCTGCAGAAACCCTGCAGTCAGGGCCATAATGCGCAGCGGGCCAGCCTCTGCCGCTACACAGGCAATGGTTTGCGACTGCACCACCTCGCTCACAATTACCCTGAAACCGGCAGCTGCATCCGGGTTATCGACAAGTGAGAGGTATGCCGCCCCTATCATCTGCAGCCCCTCGCGCGGGGGGAGTGCAAGCAGGGTCTGCGATTGGTACAGCAGTTTCATTTCAGGTGCAAAGTTTTCTATAACTGCGCGCAGCAGGTCTTCCTTGTTTTCGAAATAGTGATAGATTAGGCCCGGTGATCTGATGCCTGCAGCATTTGCAATGTCTCGGTTGGTAGCTTTTGTGAATCCTTTGAGAGCGAAAACGTGCAGTGCGCCCTGAATGATCTGTGCCCTTTTTTCTGCTGCGGTATCGGTTTTGCTGTTTTTCATGGGTTTCTCTTCATTTGATTGACTGGTCAATTAATAGTATAATTTGTATCGGTGGTTTTGTCAAGCTGTTATGTGCTGAGAGAGCGGTTGTGAGTGTGCCGGGGGTAGGGAAAAGTTTATTCTGCCTGCTGCGCTTGCGTGCAGCAGATATGGAAGAGGGTGGAGTTTGTGCGGGGGGCTTGCTTTGTGTTGCCCTGTACCGCCAGGCGGGATGATGGCAGTCTAACCTGGAAAAACTGGGAGCATTGGGGCAGTTTTCACATTTTTTGAAGATAGCCGGTTTTTACCCTTGACATTAAGGCAGAGTGGGTGTACAATAATCGGGCTTCCGCAGAGTTAGCGGCAACGCAGACGAAGCGGGAGATGATGCTCAACTCCCAAAGTTGGAGTGAGCGTAATTTGATCCTTGAGAGTCGTGTGTGACAAATAACGAACTTACGTCATGTTTCTTTGAAACATTGATTGTGCAAACGAAAGTACTGGAGTTCAGGTTTCAAATTAGTAATACCACCCTGTCTGCAAAGACAAGGGTTTTATATCCATTTTTTGATGGAGAGTTTGATCCTGGCTCAGGACGAACGCTTGCGGCGTGCCTAAGAAATGCAAGTCGAGCGG